>NZ_JBFADC010000016.1:0-67747 GCF_040641195.1 Glycomyces sp. NPDC021274
CTCCCGCCACCGCGTACGCGGGTGTGCCAACCACCCCGCCCGGGGCCCCCCCGCCGGGGCGGCGGGCGCCCCCGGGGGGGGCGGCCCCCCCCCCCGCCGCACCCGGCCCGGGCGCCCGCCGCAAGCACCTCAGCGGCGCCTCGCGCTGGACCGCCCTCGGCTTCGCCGCGCCGCTCCTCGCCTACCTGCTCGTCTTCTACGCGTACCCGCTGTGGCGCAACGTGGAGCTGAGCCTCCACGACTACACGGTGCGCGCCTTCGTGCAGGGCGACCCCGAGTTCGTGGGCTTCGCCAAGTACGCGGAGGTCTTCGGCTCGGGCTCCTTCGGCACCGCCGTGCTCAACACCGCACTGTTCACCGTCGTCTCGATCGCCTTCCAGTACGCGATCGGCCTGGCGCTGGCGGTGTTCTTCCGCAACAACTTCCGGCTCTCGGGCGTGCTGCGGGCCCTGTTCCTCGTGCCGTGGCTGCTGCCGCTCATCGTCTCGTCCTCCACCTGGGCGTGGATGCTCAACAGCGAGAACGGCATCGTCAACTCCGTGATCGAGGCGTTCGGCGGCGAGCAGGTCAACTGGCTCACCTCGCCCGACACCGCGCTCACGGCCGTGATCATCGCCAACATCTGGCTGGGCATCCCCTTCAACCTGGTGATCCTCTACTCAGGACTCCAGCAGATCCCGCCGGAGACCTACGAGGCCGCGTCCCTGGACGGCGCGAACGCCCGCGAGCAGTTCTGGCACATCACGCTGCCGCTCCTGCGCCCCGTCTCCGCGATCACCCTGCTCCTCGGCTTCATCTACACGCTCAAAGTCGTCGACGTCATCTGGATCATGACCACCGGCGGGCCCGGCGACGCCTCGCTCACCCTCGCGGTCTGGTCCTACCGCGAAGCCTTCGGCACCGGGCAGCCCGACTTCTCGCCCGCCGCCGCGATCGGCAACCTGCTCATCGTCATCGCGCTGGTCTTCGGCTTCGTGCACCTGCGCATCCAGCGGAACGGAGCCCAGCGATGACCACCACCCGATCCTGGTGGAAGACCGGCCTCGGCCTCGTCTTCACCGCCGTCATGCTGTTCCCCGTCTACTGGATGGTGAACGTCTCCCTCACCCCCACCAACGAACTGCGCCAGACCAACTGGTTCCCCGTGCACCCCACCTTCGAAGGATTCGAGTCCGCACTGGCCCAGCAGCTCCCGGCGCTCGGCACCAGCCTCGCCATCGGCGCCGGCTGCGTCCTGCTCACCGTGGTCATCGCCGCGCCCGCGGGCTACGCGCTCGCGATCCTCAACCTGCGCGGCGGGCGGGCGCTCAACTTCCTGCTGCTCGTGGCGCAGATGGTCCCGGCGGTCGTCATGGCCATGGGGTTCTATGCGATCTACGTGCGCCTGGGCATGCTGAACACGGTGTGGGGCCTCATCATCGCCGACTCCACGATCGCCGTCCCCTTCGGCGTGCTGCTGTACACGACGTTCATGGCGGGCATCCCCAAGGAGCTCATCCAGGCCGCCCGCGTCGACGGCGCCGGCGCCTGGGGCACGTTCACGAAGATCGTGCTCCCGGTGAGCCGCAACTCCACGCTCACCGTCGCGCTCTTCGCGTTCCTGTGGGCCTGGTCGGACTTCATCTTCGCCTCGACCCTCAACCGCGCGAGCGAGTACGTGCCGATCACCCTCGGGATCTACCAGTACATCGGCAACAACACCACGCAGTGGAACGCGATCATGGCCACCGCCGTCGTCGCGTCGCTCCCCGCGGCGATCCTCCTGGTCGTCGCCCAACGATATGTGGCCGCCGGCGTGACCGCCGGGGCCGTGAAGGACTGAACCAGTGCGAGACCACACCGTGCCGGTCGACGCCCCGGGCCGCTCGCGCGGCCTCGGCGTCGGCGAGTTCCACCTCGCCGGAGGCTTCTGGGGCGGCCTCCAGGCCGCCAACACCGCAGCGACCCTCCAGCACTGCCTGGAGTGGATGGAACGCCTCGGCTGGATCGCGAACTTCGACCGCGTCGCCCAAGGGGACACGGGCGGGGAGCGGCCCGGCTGGCAGTTCTCCGACTCCGAGATCTACAAGCTCATGGAGGCCCTGGCCTGGGAGTACGGCCGCACCGGCTCGGCCTGGGCCGAGGAGACGCTGACGGCCCTGACCGAGCGCGTCGCCGCCGCCCAGGACGAGGACGGCTACCTCAACACCTGCTACGGCCATGCGGGCCAAGCGGACCGGTACGCCGACCTCTCCACCGGGCACGAGCTGTACTGCACCGGCCACCTGCTGCAGGCCGCGGTCGCGCGCCTGCGCACCGTCGGCGAGGACAAGCTCGTCGAGATCGCCAGACAGGCCGCCGACGAAGTGTGCCGCACGTTCGGCGCCGACGGGCGGGACGGCATCTGCGGCCACCCCGAGATCGAAGTGGGCCTTGCCGAACTGGGCCGGGCGCTGCAGGAGCCGCGCTACACCGAGCAGGCCCGGCTCTTCATCGAACGCCGCGGCCGCGGCACCCTCAAGCCCGTGACCCTGCTCGACGCCGCCTACTTCCAGGACGACCTCCCCGTCCGCGACGCCGACGCCTGGCGCGGCCACGCGGTGCGGGCGCTGTACCTGGCCGCCGGAGCGGTCGACGTCGCGGTGGACACTGAGGACACTGAGCTGCTGGAAGCCATTGAGCGCCAATGGGTCCGATCCGTCGAGCGCCGCATGTACCTCACAGGCGGCATGGGCTCGCGCCACCAGGACGAGGGCTTCGGCGAGGACTGGGAGCTCCCGCCGGACCGCGCCTACTGCGAGACGTGCGCGGGGATCGCCTCGAACATGGTGTCATGGCGGCTGTACCTGGCGACCGGCGACGTCAAGTACGCCGACCTGATGGAACGCACCTTCTACAACGTCATCGCCGCCTCCCCGGCCGAGGACGGGCGGGCCTTCTTCTACGCCAACCCGCTCCACCAGCGCAGCGCCGCAGCGCAAGTGCGCCCCGACGAGGTCAACCCGCGCGCCGAAGGCGGCGTGCGCGCCCCCTGGTTCGACGTCTCGTGCTGCCCCACCAACCTCGCTCGGACCCTGGCGAGCTGGCAGGCCTACGCCGCCTCCGTCGAGGGCGACCAGGTCTCGCTGCTCCAGTACGCGAGCGGCGACATGCGCATCGCCCTCGGCGACGGCGAGGAACTGGCCCTGCGGGTGACGACCGAGTACCCGTACGAGGGGACGATCCGCATCGAAGTGCTGGAGGCCCCCGATCGCCCGATATCGCTGCGACTGCGGGTCCCGCACTGGGCGGACGGCGCGAGGCTGGCGACCGACACGGGAGCGCAAGCCGTGGAGCCGGGCTGGGCGAGCCCGCAGCACGCGCTGCGACCGGGCACGGTCATCGTCCTGCGACTCCCGGTGGAACCCCGTTTCACCTGGCCTGACGAGCGCATCGACGCGGTGCGGGGCTGCGTCGCCGTCGAACGCGGCCCGCTGGTCCTGTGCGCCGAATCGATCGACCTCCCCGGCGAGGAGGTCATCGAGACGTTCCGGGTGGACCCGTCGATCCCCCCGCGCACTGCAGGGGAGGGCGCGATCGTGGAAGCGACCATGGCCGCGGCGACGAGCACACCCGGCGCACTGCCGTACGGCCCCAACCCGAGACGCTTCGACGCCGCGGCGACGTTGGAACTCGGCCTCATCCCGTACCACCGCTGGGCCCAGCGCGGCAGCACCGCGATGCGGGTCTTCCTGCCCACCGTGTGACCTTGCGGCCCTTGACCGGGTCGCCACCGGAGGCGCCGACCGCGCCTCCGGTGGCGGTCTGCGCCTACACTGACGCGCGATTACCCGGCACGGATGCAGAGCCGGCCAACTATAAGGCGTGACATGGGAATTCAAGTACGTGCAGGACTCGGGGCCGTCATGGCCGCCGCGCTGCTCCTCATCAGTGCGTGCGGCGAGGCGAACCCCGGCGACGACGGTGTGATCGACGAGGTCAGCTCGGAGGAACCGACTGAGGCGGCACCCGCGCCGGAGCTGCCCGCCTTCGACCCGCCCACCAAGTTCGATGCCGCGGCGCTCGTCGCCATGCCCCCCGAGGCCAGCGACAGCAAGGTGAGCATCGGCGGCACGAACATCCTGCCGCTGCCCGTGGCACTGAGCGGGACCACCGCGTTCGTCGCGTCGGTGAACCGGCTGCAGGTGGTCGACGCGATCACCGGCGAGGTCCTCACCACGGTCGAACCCGCCCTCGCAGCCGCCAACCAGCCGGGCATCGGCGTCTTCGTCGGATCCAACCCGACCGAGGCGCCCCTGCTCGCCGAGGTCGACGGCGCCGCAGTGGTGCTCGTGCCGTTCATCGTCGACCGGGAGGCGGCCGGGACGGAAGCGCCGGGCCGGGCGCTGGAGCTGATCGGCGTCGACGCCGCCACGTTCGAGCCCGTGCTCACCGCCACGGTCGACCTGGCCGACTGGGCCGACGACTCCTACAACTCGGTCAACGCCGTGGCTCTGGCGCACTCCGAGGGCGTCGTGGTGGTCGAGGTCTCAGGAGGGGGACACCAGACCATCGGCATCGACCTCGCCACGCGCGAGCAGGTGTGGACCAGGGACTTCGGCGTCGAGGTCGTCGCCGGCGACACGCTCATCGGCTGGCCGACTCAGGGCAGCACGGGCCTCGAGACGGGCATCGCGGGTCTTTCCGTCAAGGACGGCGAGCCGAAATGGCAGGGCAACATGGACTATGACGGCCACGGCCTCAAGCCGGCCGGCCCGAAGTACTTCGTGACCATCAAGGACGAGACCTTGAGCAGCACCGAGGACGCCTTCAACATCGTCGACGCCGCGACCGGAGCGGTCGTGGACTCCGGCCTCGGCGACTACGCCCTCATCGACTGCCAGTACGACGGCGCCGACACGACGATTTGCTTCCGCCGTGGCGAGGACTGGGCCGGGGCGTTCGACGCGAACACGAGCGAGTGGCTGTGGTCGCTGCCGGACGAGGCGGGCTCCAGGATCGCGCCGATGGTGACCACCGTCTGGCACGGAGCCGTCTACGGCCTCACCGAGAACGGGCCGGTCGTGCTCGACGCGCGCACCGGCGCGGACCTGGAGATCGCCCCCGGTGCCGCCCCCTACCTGGTGAACGAGTACATCGGGATCGCGGCCGACGAGGCGAGCGGCGGCGTCGCGGCGTTCCCCGCCACGGCCTGAACGAGGACTGGTCGCCCCCGCTCTCAGCTGGAGGCGGGGGCGTCCGGTCTGCGGCAGCTGCCGCTCAAGGACGCGGGAGCTCGATTTGGAGGAGCTTCGGCGAGGCCGCGAATCCGTTGCGGGCGTACACGGGTACCGCTCGGGTCGTGGACTGGACCGTGACCTTGTAGAGGCCGAGAGCGCGGGCCTCGGCGAGGGCCGCCGCCACGAGGCGTCCGCCCAGGCCTCCGTCGCGGGCTTCGGGGATCAGGTACACCGACTGCAGGTCGCCGGTCGCGCGGACCATCGCGTCCGGGGTCGGCGTCCGCGTGACGACCGCCAGCCAGGCCATGCCGACCACGGACCCGTCACGGGTCGCCACAATGCACCGGTGCGTGTCCACGTGCTGGCGGGCCCATGCCGCGAAGCCCTCCACGAACGCCGATTCCGTGGTCTGGGGCGTCTCACCGGCCTCCACCTCCCAGCGCCAGCGCAGCCCGGCGACGGCGGCGAACTCTTCGGGGCGGGCGGGGCGGACTTCGACGGTCTCCATGCCGCCCATGCTGACACGGGTCCGCCCCGGGCCAAGAGGCCCGGGGCGGGGGTTCCCATGGTGTGAGGTCAGACGTCGGAGCGTTTGATGCGCCAGGCCGCCGCGCCGAGGGTGGCGGCGATGTAACCGCCGAACACGGCCAGTCCGGCCATCGGCGAGAGCGAGTCGTCCGCCTGCGTCACCGCGGTGAACGCGTCGCCCGCCTCGGAGGGCAGGTACTGCACGACGTCGCTCCAGCTCTCCGGCACCAGCAGTGCGGCGACCATGGCCAGCAGGAACATGACGCCGAACAGCGTGGTGATCGCGCCGGGCGTGGAGCGCAGGAGCGCGCCGAGCCCGAGCCCGAGGAGCCCCGAGCCGGTGAGCAGGCCCGCGGTGCCGACGACCGCGCGTGCCACGCCCGGGTCGGACCATGAGGCGCCGCCGTCGCCGATGAGCGCCTGTCCCGCGGTGAAGACGACGGCCGACGCGGCGAGCGCCACCACGAAGACCACGGTGGCGAACACGGCGACCTTGGCCCACAGCACCGGCAGGCGCTTCGGCACGGCCGCCATCGAGGAGCGGATCATGCCGGTGCTGTACTCGCCGGCGGTGAACAGGACGCCGAGCGCCCCGAACGCCAGCAGCGCGAAGTTCGTGCCGGTGAAGCTCGCGCCGATCGGGTCGGTCGGCTCGTTGCCGGGAGGCCCGCCGGGGTCGCTGCCGTCGCCGTAGAGGGACGAGGCGAGGAGTCCGAAGCCGATGAGCAGCAGGGCGGCGATGCCCAGGGTGATGTAGGTCGAGCGCAGCGACCAGAACTTGATCCACTCGCTCTTGACGACGCGCGGCAGGCTGACCCGCTTGCGGGGGAGTGCGGCGATTGCGGTGGTCATCGGGAGGCTCCGATCTCGGTGGACTGGTATTCGACGGCGTCCTTGGTGAGTTCCATGAAGGCCTCCTCAAGGGACGGACGGATGACGGTGAGCTCGTGGACGGGGATGCCGGCGCCCGCGGCCCGGTCGCCGATCTCCTCGGCGGACAGGCCCGTGACCTCGAACAGGCCGCGGTCGATGCTGAGCACCGTCGTCCCGGGCCCGGCGAGGAGGTCGTGCAGGGCGTTCGCGTGCGGTGAGCGCACCCGGACGCTCTCGTTCGACGCGCTCTCGATGAACCCGCTCACCGAGACGTCGGCGATCAGGCGGCCCTTGCCGATCACGATGAGGTGCTCGGCGGTCAGCGCCATCTCGCTCATCAGGTGCGAGGAGACGAACACGGTCCGCCCCTGCTCGGCGAGGCCGCGCATGAGGTTGCGGATCCACAGCACGCCTTCGGGGTCGAGGCCGTTCGTCGGCTCGTCGAGGATGACCACCTCGGGGTCGCCGAGCAGCGCCGACGCGATGCCGAGCCGCTGGCCCATGCCCAGGGAGAACCCGCCGACCCGCTTGCGGGCCACCTCGTGCAGGCCGACGATGTCGATCACCTCGTGCACACGGGACTTCGGCACGCCGGTGGTGGCGGCGAGGGCGAGCAGGTGGTGGTAGGCGGTGCGTCCGGTGTGGACGGCCTTCGCGTCGAGCAGCGCGCCGGCCTGGAACATCGGGTCGGGGTGCTCGGCGTAGGGGCGGCCGTTCACCGTGGCCGTGCCGGAGGTGGGCCGGTCGAGGCCGAGGATCATGCGCATCGTCGTCGACTTGCCGGAGCCGTTCGGTCCGAGGAAGCCGGTCACGATGCCGGGTTTGACGTGGAAGCTGAGGCCGTCGACGGCGGTCTTGTCGCCGTAGCGCTTGGTGAGGTCGTGTACTTCGATCATGCGTCAAGTCTCGGATCGGGCGCCGGTAATCGTCGTCGTCCGAGCGCGGGCGAGTGCACTACCGCAGTTGCAGTAGCCGCGGCGTGCACCGCTACTGCGCGTGGACGATGACCTGGGAACTCGTTCGCGCGTACGATTTCGGCATGGCATGGGGGACGGTCCGGGCGTGGACGCGCAGGCACGCGACGCTCATCGACACGGTGTTCGCGGTCGTGTTCGTCGGGCTGTTCTTCATGGGCTACTTCTTCGGCGACAGCGACGGGCACGGCCCGCGCGGCATCGCCATCGCCGACTCGGGCCCCGCGCATGCCGTCGCCGGCGCCACCGCCCTGTTCGCGCTCGCGGCCCGCCGGCGCTGGCCCGCGCGGCTGCTCGTCTTCGACACGGCGGTCTCGGTCGGCATCATGGTCGCCACCGGGTACCGCCACCCGCTGCTGATCGTGACCTGGCTGATCGTGGCCTACACGTTCGCGCGGCGCACCCCGCGGCGCCGGGCGTGGCTCGTCGCGGGCGCCTGCATCGCGGCCATGTTCCTCGCCGCCGGCGCGTTCGGCGGCAGCGGCTGGGTCGCACCGGACAACTTCGGTTTCACCGCGTGGGCGATCGCGATGGTGGCAATCGCGGACGCCGCACGCAGCCGCCGCGCCTACATCGACGAGGTCGAGGAGCGCGCCCGCCGCGCCGAGGCGACGCGCGAAGAGGAGGCCCGCCGCCGCGTCGCCGAGGAGCGGCTGCGGATCGCCCGGGAACTCCATGACGTTGTGGCCCACCACATCGCGGTGATCAACGTGCAGGCCGGGGCCGCCGCGCACGTGCTCCAGACCCGCCCGGAGGCGGTCGGGCCCGCGCTGGCGCACATCCGGCGCGCGGCGGACACGGTGATGCAGGAGCTCGGCTCGGTCGTCGGCGTCCTCCGCGGCGACGACGGCGGCGGGCTCGACGAGTCCACCGAGCCGACCCGCGGCCTGGCCCGCCTCGCCGAACTGCTCGACTCCTTCGCCGCCGCGGGCCTGCAGGTCGAGCACCGCCAGAGCGGCACCGTGCGCGACCTGCCCGCGGTGGTCGACCTGGCCGCGTACCGGATCGTGCAGGAGTCGCTGACGAACGCCCACAAGTACGGCACCGGCCGGGCGCGCCTGGCGATCACGTACGCGCCGGACGCGGTCCAGATCGATGTGGACAATGCGATCGCCAAGGACGCCGAGCCGAACGGCTCCGGGTACGGTCTCGTCGGGATGCGCGAACGGGCCGCCGCCACTGGCGGCACGGTCACCGCCGGGGCCGAAGGCGACCGCTTCGCCGTCCACGCCGAACTGCCCGCCACCGCGAAGGAGACGCCGTGACCATCCGAGTCCTGCTGGCCGACGACCAGGCGCTCATCCGCGCGGGCTTCGCCCTCATCATCGGCTCCGAGCCCGACCTGGAGGTCGTGGGGGAGGCCCGCAACGGCCGCGAGGCGGTCGAACTGGCCCGCTCCGAACGCGCCGACGTCGTCCTCATGGACATCCGCATGCCCGAGGTCGACGGCATCGAGGCCACGAAGCGGATCGCCGCCGACGAGGACCTCGCGGGCGTGCGCATCCTCGTCCTCACCACCTTCGAGAACGACGACAACGTGGTCCTCGCCCTCCGCGCCGGCGCGAGCGGCTTCCTCGGCAAAGGCGTCGAACCGGCCGACCTCGTGCGCGCCATCCGGGTCGTCGCCGGCGGCGAGGCCCTCCTCTCGCCCAAGGCGACCCGCAGCATGATCGGCCGCTTCCTCAGCCAGAACGAACCGGGCCCCCTCCCGAGCCCCGAACCCCTTGCGGCCCTGACCGAACGCGAACGCGAAGTCCTCGCCCTCGCCGCCCACGGCCTCTCCAACGACGACATCGCCGCGAAGCTCTACCTCTCGCCCCTCACCGCCAA
The DNA here is from genome assembly GCF_040641195.1 of Glycomyces sp. NPDC021274. Classification (NCBI taxonomy): domain Bacteria; kingdom Bacillati; phylum Actinomycetota; class Actinomycetes; order Glycomycetales; family Glycomycetaceae; genus Glycomyces; species Glycomyces sp. NPDC021274. Next base: position 9,404 of record NZ_JBFADC010000016.1, read on the forward strand.
GACCCACGTCAACCGCGCCATGACCAAACTCGGCGCCCGCGACCGCGCCCAACTCGTCGTCATCGCCTACCAGGCAGGCCTGGTCCGACCCGGCGACCCCCTGCCCTAGCCGGTGTCCGACCCGCCCCTGAGCCTCGCCGTCGCCCTGCCCGGATCGGCCGAAAGACCGAGGGGCGAGGCCGGATACGGACCGAACGGCCGAAGCCGCCGGGACGGGCCCGGTGCCAGCATTCCCTGGTGAACACCACAGCGGCGAGCCGATGACCGAACCGGTCCCGGGACTGAGCATGTCCCCCTTGGAGATCCTGGCCGTGCTCGGCGCGATCGCGGTCGTGATCGCCCGCTGGCTGCCGCCCCGCGCCCGCAGGCCGGTCCTGTACTCGGGTGCGGCGGCGGTCGCGGTCGCCGGCGTCGTCCTCGCGGTGGTGGGACTGCGCTGGCAGCTGGTCTCGGTCCTCGCGGTCACCGCGCTCGTCCTGGCCGTCGCCGTCGCACGGCGGCGGCGCGGCCGGATGCGCCGGCGGTTCGCGGTACCGGGTACGGCCGTCTGCCTGCTCGTCCTCGCCGCCACACCGGTGGCGACCTGGGCGCTGCCGGTCCCGGTCTACCCCGAGCCCACCGGCGAGCACGCGGTCGGCACTGCCGTCTTCGAGTGGACCGACGAGTCCCGCGCCGAGCCGTTCACCGAGGACCCGGACGACCACCGCACGGTCGTCGTCCAGCTCTGGTACCCCGCCGACGCCGCGGAGGACGCCGAACGCGCCATCGGCGGCAGGCCCACACTCGAAGAGTCGCAGGCGATCACGCAAGCCTCCGCCGAGCTCTTCGGCATCCCCGGGTTCCTCCTCGCCGACGCCGCCGCGGCCCCCTCGCACGCCGTCTTCGACGCGCCGGTGGCCGCCGGATCGGAGCGCTACCCGGTCATCGTGTTCTCCCCGGCCCTGAGCGCGACCCGCACCGCCAACACCGTCCTCGCCGAGGAGTGGGCCGGCCACGGCTACATCGTCGCCACCCTCGACCACCCCTATGACGCCGCCATGACCTATGTGGACAGCGAACCGGTGCATTCTCGCAACGTCCTCGACACCACCGATGAAGCCGAGATCGCCGTGATCAACCGCACCAACATCGAGACCCGCAGCGCCGACCTCAGCTTCGTCCTCACCCGGCTCGAAAGCCTCCCGGCCGACCTCGCCCAACGCATCGACACCGGCCGCGCGGCCGTCGCCGGACACTCACGCGGCGCCGCCGCGGCCCTCGCGGCGCTGGCCGCCGACCCCCGCTTCGACGCCGCCGTGCACATCGACGGCGGCCTCGAACCGACCCTCCTGCCCGGACCCTTCACGCAACCGGCGCTGTCGATCACCAGCCCGATATCCGCGGACCAGAACCCCGACTACCTGCCCACCCTCGACGCAGCACTCGCCCTGGGCGCCAACGAGACCTACCGCCTCGAGCTGCCCGACTCCGGCCACTTCTCCTTCGTCGACGCGGCCCTCTACTTCCCGCCCGTCCCCTCGGTGGTCGGCACCATCGGCCGCACCGAAGGCCTCCGCGCCACCGCCGACGCCACCATCAGCTTCCTCGACGCCACCCTCCGCGGGCAATCCATCGATCTTCCTGCAGCCCTTGAACAGCACGGTGACCTCGCGGTTCGATAGCGGGATCGGCGCCGCCGCAGGTGTGCCCGGCTTGGGAAGCATTGACTTGATATTGATTGAAATCTATACTATCTCTCGTGTGAGCGCTACCACACTGAGTGCGCGCACGAGCCGAAAGGGTTGGGATTCAAGCAGAAAGCACTGAACTGGCGGGTGACCCATGCCAAAAATAGACTACTCAACGCAACGAATCAACTACGTCAAGCGAACGGGTGGAACGACATGCCCCGGCGGCGCACCGTCCGGATTGGACGAACGGGACTCGCGCCTGTTCCGCCGGTTCGGATGGGGTCCCGCCCGTGCCGTCCCCCGAGTACCGATCCACGAGCTGATCGAACGGCACGCGGCCGTGCGGCCCGCGGCGACGGCCGCCGAGCACGGCGGCGAGCACCTCACCTACGGCGAGCTGGACCGGCAGGCCAACCGGCTCGCCGCCCTCCTCATCCAGAGCGGCGTGAGCCCCGGCGACCGCGTCGCGCTCGTCGTCCGCCGCGGGATATCGATGTGCGTCGGCATCCTCGCGATCTTGAAGGCCGGCGCGGCCTACGTGCCGCAAGACGCCAAGATGATCCGGAACCCGGCACTCCGGCACATCCTCGCCACCGCGAACTGCGCGGTCGTGCTCACGCAATCCGATGCGCCCGTGGAGCTCCCGCCCGGCGTCCTCGGCATCGACATCGACCGGGCCCGCGCCGAAGCGCCCGACGCTCCGGCCCCGCGCATCGCCCGCGACCCCGCGCGGGCCTGCTACGTCCTGTTCACCTCGGGCACCACCGGCACGCCGAACGGGGTCGCGGTGACGCACGCGAACCTCGCGAACCTGCTGCTCACCGAACCGGGGAACCTCGGCATCCGGCCCGGCACCACGGTCGGGCAGATCCTCAACATCGCCTTCGACATGGCCGCCTGGGAGATCCTCGGCTGCCTCGCGCACGGCGGCACGCTGCTCATCCGCGGCGACGACATCGGCGCGACCGCCCGCAGGGTGAACGTGCTGATCGCGACCCCCACGATCCTCTCGCGACTCGATCCCGATGCGTGCGAACAGATCCGGACGGTGGCCGTCGCCGGCGAGCCGTGCCCCCGCACGCTCGCCGACCGGTGGGCCGGGCGGGGCGTCTTCTACAACGGCTGCGGCCCGACGGAGACCACCATCGTGAACACGATGCAGCGCCACCGCCCCGGCGCGCGGCTCACGATCGGCCGGCCCACGCCCAACAACACCGTCTACCTCCTCGACGAGCACCGAAACCCCTGCCCGATAGGCGAAGTGGGGGAGATGTGGGCGGGCGGCGACGGCGTCTCCGCCGGCTACCTCGCCAACCCCGGGCTGAATGCCGAGCGGTACGCGCCCGACCCGTTCCTCGGCGGCGGGCGCACGATGTTCCGCACCCGCGACCTCGGGCGCTGGACCGTCGACGGCGAACTCGAGCACTTCGGGCGCACCGACGACCAGGTCAAGGTCCGCGGCTTCCGCGTCGAGCTGGACGCCGTGTCCGCAGTGCTCGAAGGCGTTCCCGGCTGCGTCCGGGCGGCCACCGTCAAGCTCGACGACCGGACCCTGGCCTCGTTCGTGCAGCCCGCCCATGTCGATCCGGTGCTCGCGCGCAAGACCGTCGCCGAAGCCCTGCCCTACTACAGCGTTCCGGCATCCATCCACCTGCTGGAAGCGCTCCCTCTCACCGATCGCGGCAAGATCGACAAGGCGCGCCTCCTGCGGCTCGCCCGCCTCGGACGGGAGGCGACGGCATGACGCAGCTGAAGCCCGACGTCAGCGACGACGTCGACCTCCCGCCGCTGCTCCCGCTCGCGCGGCGCGCCTTCAAGCACCCGGCGCTCATGCACTTCAACCGGCTCGCCGCCACCGTGATCGCCGTGAACCTCGCCGTCCTGATCGCGGCGCTCCCCGAGGGCATAACGGCCGAGTTCGCTTCGCGCGCAGCGCTGTGCAACCTCGCCCTGGCGGTGCTCATCCGCCGCCAGCGCCTCATCAACCTGCTCTTCCGGATGGCGACCGCCGCGCCCGTGACCTGGCCGCTGCGGGTGCGCTGGACGCTTGCGAAGGTGTACCACTTCGGCGGCCTGCACGTGGGCGGCGCGCTCGCGGGATCGCTGTGGTTCGCAGCGTTCGTCGTGCTGGCCACAGTGGAGCGAGCGCCGGGGGACGTGCTCGTCCTGGCGTACGCGATCATCGGGCTCTTCGCGGCGATGCTGGTGACGACCATTCCGAAGCTGCGGGCCAAGCGCCACAACCGGTTCGAGCTCGTCCACCGCTTCGGCGGCTGGCTGTCGCTGGTCCTCCTGTGGTGGATGACGATGCTCCAGATCGGTCACGGCGGCGAACCGGTATTCGCCGTACTGGAGTTCTGGGTGCTGCTGGTGCTCACTATCGCAATCGCGGCACCGTGGACGCGCCTGCGCCGCGTCCCGGTGGACGTGAAGCGGCCGTCGTCGCACGTGGCGATCGCACGGTTCACGCACGGCCGCAAGCCCTTCGCGGGCTCCTCGACGGCGATCAGCCGCTCGCCGCTGCGCGAGTGGCATTCGTTCGCGAACATCCCCTCGCCCGACGAGCACGGCTTCCGCTTGACGATCTCGCGCGCGGGCGACTGGACGGGCCGGTTCATCGACGATCAGCCCAGCCACGTGTGGGTCAAGGGCATCACGGTCGCGGGCGTCGCGAACATCGAGGTGCTGTTCCGGAAGGTCGTGTACGTGGCCACCGGCAGCGGCATCGGACCGTGCCTGCCGCACCTCTTGGCGCAGGAGGTGCCGGCGCTGCTGGTCTGGTCGACCCGCGCGCCGCGCGACACGTTCGGCGACGAGCTGGTCGACGAGATCCTCGCCGTCCAGCCGGACGCGCGGATCTGGGACACGGCGCAGCGCGGCAAGCCCGACATGGTGCGCCTCGCGGTCGCCGCCTACCGCGATTTCGGTGCGGAGGCGGTCATCTGCATCTCCAACAAGAAGCTCACCTGGCAGGTCGTCCACGGCCTCGAACGCCGGGGCATCCCGGCGTACGGCGCCATCTGGGACTCCTGAGAAAGGAAGACGACTATGCGACTGAAGATCGAACGCATCGGCCGGGTGGTGCGGGTGCGCCTGCACCGGCCCGAGGTCCTGAACGCCCTCGACGCCGCGCTGATGACCGAGCTGGTCGAGGCGCTGACGCCGCTCGACGCCGATCCGGGCGTCGGCTGCTTCGTGGTCACCGGCTCCGAGCGGGCCTTCGCGGCCGGCGCCGACATCACCGAGATGTCGGGGAAGTCGGCCGCGGACATGCTCGCGGAGGACTACTTCGCGGGCTGGGAGGCCTTCGCGGCCTTGCGGACCCCGAAGGTCGCCGCGGTCGCCGGATACGCGCTCGGCGGCGGCTGCGAGCTCGCGATGATGTGCGACATGATCATCGCGGCCGACACCGCGAAGTTCGGGCAGCCGGAGATCACCCTCGGCGTCATCCCCGGCATCGGCGGCACGCAGCGGCTCACGCGGCTCGTCGGCAAGGCCAAGGCGATGGACATGATCCTCACCGGCCGCCTCATCGACGCGGCCGAGGCCGAGCGGATCGGCCTGGTCTCCCGCGTCGTCCCCGCCGACCGCCTCGCCACCGAGGCGAACGAGGTCGCCGAGCGGATCGCGGGGTTCGGCAAGCTGGCGGTGACGGCCGCCCGCGACTGCGTCGACCGCGCCCTCGAGACCGGCCTGAGCGACGGCATCCGCTACGAGCGCCGGGTCTTCCACGCGCTCTTCGCGACCGAAGACCAGAAGGAGGGCATGCGGGCGTTCAAGGAGAAGCGCCAGGCGACCTTCAGCGGGAAGTGACGAGCGGGGGCACCGCGAGCGCGGTGCCCCTCAGCCGTTGAGCAGCCGCTCCACCGAGCCCCACCGCTCCAGCTGCGCCACCTGCAGCCGCGACCAGGGCGAGAGGTCCGAGTCGGCCCGCTGCGCCCGGGCGACGTACGCGGGCCAATCGATCCACTCGAAGTCGGCGACCTCGTCGGCGTCGGGCACCGGGTCCTCGTCGATCCGGCCGAGGTAGACCGGGCAGATCTCGTTCTCGACGACCCCGTTCGAGACGGCCCGGTACCGGAAGGTGGGCAGCGCGCACACCAGGTCACGGACGTGGACGCCCAATTCGGAGCGCAGCCGCCGGTCGACCGCGGCCTCCATGAACTCGCCCGGCCCCGGATGCCCGCAGCACGTGTTCGTCCACACGCCCGGGAACGCCCGCTTCGCGTCGGCGCGGCGGGTCGCCAGCAGCCGCCCCTCGGCGTCGAACCCGTAGCAGGAGAACGCAAGATGCAGCGGCGTCTCCGCGCCGTGCACCCGGTCCTTGCGTTCAGTCCCCGTCGGTATGCCGTCGTCGCCGAGCAGCACGACCATCTCCGTCGCTTCCCCCACACACGCCCCCGTAATCGATCGGGCACCGATGGTATCGCGCCGCCGCAGGCAGCGCCTCCGTCAACATGGCCGCCCTCGCTTGACGGCGCTAGCATTGGCCGCCTTGCCCCGATTTCAAGCTCGTCGAAGGACCCACCGCATGCGACGCCTGTTCAGCTTCCCCAATCCCGTGAACGAGGTCTCGGCCCGCCTCGTCGCCGGAGGCGTGGTCGCCATGAGTGCCGCCGCGCTCGCCTTCCAGCTCGAATGGCTGGTCGCGGTCATCGCACTCGGCTTCATCGCCCGCGTCGCCACCGGCCCGACCTTGAGCGTCCTCGGCCAGTTCGTGACCCGGGTCGTCACCCCAATGCTGCCCGCCGCCCCGAAGCCAGTCCCCGGCCCGCCCAAGCGCTTCGCGCAAGGCATCGGCGCGGCCTTCTCGATCACGTCGGCGCTGCTGCTCCTCGCCTTCGACCTCGATACCGCCGGCTGGATCGTCCTCGGCGCCCTCACCATCGCCGCCGCCCTCGAGGCGTTCTTCGCATTCTGCCTGGGCTGCAAGATCTTCGCCCTGCTCACCCGCGCCGGCCTCATCCCCGACTCGATCTGCGAAGCCTGCAACGACATCCGCGCCCGCACCGACGCCGCCCTCGAACGCGCCTAACCGGAGGTCTCGGTCGTCTCGTGCGAGGAGCCCACGGGCTTCGACTCGGGTGAACCGCGCTGGCGCAGGTAGACGCTGAGCACGGCGAGTGAGCCGACCGCGAGGAGCTCGGACTGCCAGTTCTGCAGCGTCCGGTTCCAGAACTCGCCGGAGCCGACATAGGCGCCCCAGGTCAAGGGATCCTGCAGTTCGGCGAGCTGGTCCGCGTTGTAGACGCTGAGGCCGCTCACGGACTGCGCGAACCACGAGATCAGGAAGATCACGCCCATCACGATGCCGAGCGAGCGCGAGAACACTGCGGTGCGCCACCCTCCCGCCTTCGCCCACTCGGGGGAGTCCTCGCTCGTGTAGCGCCCGAGTTCCTGCTGCTCGTCCGATTCCAAGCCGACCTGGTCAATCGGCTTCGACTCCGGAGAGCCCTTCTGGACGAGCCAGACGGTCGCGAACACGAACAGGAAGAACTGCAGGTACTCCGACTGCCAGTTCTCCGAGACGTTCACGGCGAAGTCGCTGGACGTCACGTACTCCAGCAGCGAGAGCTCCCGGCCGCCCTGCGAGAGCTGCCGGTCGTTGAAGTCGGACCGCCCGGCGAACGCCTGGCCGACCAGGGTGGCGAGGAACATGACGCCGAAGGCCAGGCTGAGGCCGTTGTCCCGCAGGAACCGCTTCATTTCCCCTCCTTCACAGGCGCAGCAGGCCCACTGCGATGAAATACGCGAGCCCGCCGAAGACCACGATCAGATACCCGAAGAACATGCAGCGCCGGTCCATCAGCCGCCCACCTCGCACACGTACGGGAGCTCGCCCTGCGGCTCGCAGCCGGCGGCGACCACCTTCCAGCCCTCCTCGAGCTCGACGAGGAACAGCACGTCAGCGTCGGTGCGGACCTGGGCGCGATCGCCCCACACGTCCACTTCCCCCACCGCGCCGCTCGGCAGCTCCTGCGCGCCCAGCGACGCCTCGCAGGACTCGCCCTGCGAGGCGGCGATCGCCTCCACGGTCTCGGGGGCGAGCGCCGCGCACGCCGCCGCCGCGTCGCCGCGCGCGATCGCGTCCGAGAACGCCGCAGCAGCGGCGGAAGCCCCGGAATCCCGCTGATCACCGCCGCAGGCCGAGGCTCCCGAGACCAGTGCCAGGCCACATGCCGTGGCCAGCGTCTTCCGAAGCATGTCCCAGAAGTTCCCTTTGCGAGCCCCGGGCAAACCGTGAAGGTGCGCGCTTGACTCCGCGGGTATACATTGACAAACTTTGATATTACGAATGGGAGCGATCCCGAGGAGAGGCGAACATGCAACGACACCGAAGGCGAAAGCTCACCGCGATCATCGGCGCGGCCGCGGCGGCACTCAGCGCCGGCGCGATCACCATCGCCACGTCACAAGGCGCGAACGCCGCCGCAGGATGCGACGTCGACTACAACATCGTCAGCAGTTGGGGCTCCGGCTTCCAGGCGAACATCAGCATCACCACCGACGAACCGATCGACGACTGGACCGTCGAATGGGACTTCACCAGCGCTGTCTCCGGCATCAGCGCCTGGAACGTCACCGGTCAGACCCTGAACGGCGCCCACTTCACCGCCTCCGACGCGGGCTGGAACGCCACCATCGCCGCCGGCCAGACCCGCGAGGTCTTCGGCTTCACCGCCTCCGGCTCGCCCGGCGACATCGAAGCCGCCGAAGTCAACGGCGTCCTCTGCGGCGAAGGCGGCGAGCAGACCACCGAACCCGAGCCGACAGAGCCCACCGAGCCCGAACCCACCGAACCCGCCCCCGACGGCACCCCGGTCGAGGAGCACGGCAAGCTCCACGTCTGCGGCACCCAGATGTGCAACGAGCAGAACGACCCCGTGCAGCTCCAAGGCGTCTCGAGCATGTGGCTGCACTGGCAGACCCAGCCTTACGCGCAGAACCTGCAAGGGCTCGAGTGGATGCGCGACAACTGGAACATCGAGGTCTTCCGCGTCGCCATGGGCGTCGAACCCGAAGGGGCCTACCTGGACGACCCGAGCCGGTGGAAGTCCGAAGTGGCGACCGTGATCGAGAACGCGGCCACCGCCGGCGTCTACGTGATCGTCGACTTCCACGCGCACGAAGCGCACCTCCACCGGTCCGAGGCCGTCGCGTTCTTCAGCGACCTCGCCGAGCGCTACGGCCACCTGCCGAACATCATCTGGGAGCCCTACAACGAGCCCCTGCAGATCTCCTGGAGCGGCAGCATCAAGCCGTACCACGAGGCCGTCCTCGCCGCGATCCGCGAGCACGACCCCGACAACATCGTCGTCCTCGGCACGCCCAGCTGGTCCCAGGACGTCGACGACGCCGCGGCCGACCCCGTCTCCGGCACCAACCTCATGTACACGCTGCACTTCTACTCGTGCACCCACACCAGCTGGCTGCGGGACACCGCCGACCGCGCGATCGACGCCGGTATCGCCCTCTTCGTCACCGAATGGGGCGCCAGCGCCGCCGACGGCGGCCTCGACGGCCGGGTCTGCCTCGACGAGGCCCAGCGCTGGATCGACTGGATGGCCGCCAACGGGATCTCCTGGACCGCCTGGAAACTCGACGTCGGCACCGACTCCACCAACCTCCTCTCCTCGGGAGCGCCGGTCACCGGAGGCTGGGACAACCACCTCCACGGCCACGCCCCCTTCGTCATCGAGCACATCGACTGACCTGACGCGAAGCGGCCCGGACCGCCAGGTCCGGGCCGCTCCCGTGCGCGCCGCGCATGTGTCGAGTCCGGCCGTCACGGGTATTCGCCGGTGGACAGGTGCAGCGCTGACGCTCGCCGCGACCGACGAAGGAGTAACGCCTTGAGCACCATCACCGAATCAGTCGACGTGCACGTTCCCGTCTCGCGGGCCTACAACCAGTGGACGCAGTTCGAGTCGTTCCCCAACTTCATGGAGGGGGTCGAGAACGTCCGCCAGCTCGACGACACCCACACGCACTGGGTGACGAAGGTCGGCGGCGCCACCCGCGAGTTCGACGCGACCATCACCGAGCAGCACCCGGACGAACGGGTGGCCTGGCGTTCCATCAACGGGCCCACGCACGCCGGCGTGGTCACGTTCCACCGCCTCGACGACGCCAACACGCGGGTCACCGCCCAAATGGACATCGACCCCGAGGGGTTCGCCGAGGAGGCGGCCGACAAGCTCGGCATCATCGACCGCAAGGTCAAGGGCGACATGCGCCGCTTCAAGGAGTTCATCGAAGAACGCGGCGCCGAGACCGGCGGCTGGCGCGGCGACATCGACCCGCCCGGCACGCTCTGACCCTGGCGGAAGCCCTGGTGCGGCGAGGCACGGCTTCGCCGCACCGCGGCTCAATGCCGTTCGGGCAGGTCGCTCAGTCGACGCACCAGCAGATCGGCCTCTTCGGGGTCCGTGCGGATCCCGAAGACGTCGTCGAGGAGTTTCGGCACCTCATGCGGCTGGACGGTCTCCTTGCTCGTGACACCGCCAGGCCGCTCGGTCGTCCAGGTGAGCGCGTCGAGCGTGTCGTACCGGTCGGTGCGCGTCCGCTGGACGAACGGGCGGATGACGAACGGGGAGCGCTCGTTCGAGGCCACGAAGTGGTTCCCGACCGCGAAATCGACCGGGTACTGCGGGTTCTCGGTGAAGACCTGCCGAATCTCCCAGCCGTCCCGTGCGTGGGGTCCGTCCCCGAGCTGGTGCACGGCCCAACCGGGCGACCCGTGGGTGATCTCCTGCCACCGCAGCAGGTACGGCCACGGTCCCGCCTCGCTCATCGCGCCGTCGACCAGCTCGATCGGTTCCAAAGGGCTGGCGCCGAAACCGACGTCGCTCAGCCAGCGCGTGCCGTCCAGCTCCACGATCAGCATCGCGTGCGTCGCCGGACGCGGCTTCTGCGCGCCCGCGCCGAGCTGCACCCGGCCCGACACGGCGGTGAAGCGGAACCCGAGCCGCTCCAGCGCCGCCGCGAACAGCGTGACGTGCTCATAGCAGTATCCGCCTCGCCCGCGACGGATCAGCTTGTCCTGCAATGAAGGGAGGTCGAGCCGCACCTTCTGGTACAGGAAGCTGTCGAGCGTGTCCCACCGCACCGTGAGCACATGCGCGCGTTGCAGCACCCGGAGCGTCTCCAGAGTCGGCGCGCGGTCGCCTTCGTAGCCCAGGAAGCCGAGATACGCGTCAAGGTCGAGGTCCTCGCTGTTCCACATGTGTGAGGCAACGCCCTTGCCGCACCTCGCTATTCCGCCTCGGTCGCTTCGAGCTCCGGCGGCGTTGCGGACCTTCGGTTCCTTGGGCTTTGCAGTGTCAGGTCCGCGGTGCCGGACGCGGGGCGGTGCGTGCCCGGTAGGACCACGCGGCCATGAACAGCCCGATGCCCCAGACCAGGAACTGCGGGATGCCGTAGACGACGATCCACGGACTGAAGATGCCCTCGTCGGTGAAGTCCGCCGCGGTCAGCCAGGCGGCCCAGCCGGTGTAACCCAGGAGGAAGACCGACACGGCGAAGGCGGTGCCGGACAGGGTCCGCCGGGGCACCTTCCGGCCGGCCAGCAGCGGGACCCAGCGGGGGAAGATCTGTCCCCAGGGTCTGATCAGGCTCAGCGCCAGGATTCCGGCCAGTGTCGCCAGTCCGCTGAGGACGAAGAGGTAGGGGCCTCCGCCTTCGACGTACCAGTCCTTGAACTTGTCCGGGTCGGCCCACAGCGGGATCCCAGCGGCCCAGACCGCGTGAATCGGAATGAATCCGACGGTCGACGAGAGCGCCGACGCCCAGGCCGCGCGGACGGCCCAGCGCGGGGCCTCTACTGCGGTGTGTTCGTTCATGTCTGGAGTATTTCCTCGGCGTCCCCGCCCGACCTCCCTCGTGAGGGGGAATGCCTCACCCGCAGAGGGGAAGTGACCCCGCGGTCAGGTGACCAGGCCGTGCCGGTGGGCGTAGACGACGGCTTGGACGCGGTCGCGCAGACCGAGCTTGGCGAGGATCCGCGAGACGAACGTCTTCACCGTCTCGGGGCTGATGACCAGGGCCGCAGCGATCTCGCGGTTGGAGCGGCCGTCCGCGATGAGCCGCAGGACCTCCAGTTCCCGTGGGGTGAGCGGAGTTTCGGGAGTTTCGGAGTCGGCGGGCCGGATGCGCGCGGCGTACCTGCCGACGAGGGCGCGCGTCACGCCCGGATCGAGCAGCGCCGCGCCGGTCGCGACGGTGCGGATCCCTTGGAGCAGCTGCGAAGGCGGCGCGTCCTTGAGCAGGAACCCGCTCGCTCCGGCCCGCAGCGCCTCGTAGACGTACCGGTCGAGGTTGAACGTCGTCAGCACGAGGACCTTGACCGGGTCGTTCACCGCAGCGCCCGCGATCCGGCGGGTGGCCTCGATGCCGTCGAGCACCGGCATGCGGACGTCCATGAGCACGACGTCCGGGCGCAGCCGCCCGGCCAGGTCGACCGCGGCCTGCCCGTCGCCGCACTCGCCTGCGACCTCGAGGTCGGGCTGCGCGTCGATGATCGTGACCAGGCCGGTGCGGACGAGCATCTGGTCGTCGCAGACCAGGACCCGGATCGGCGCGGTCACGCCGGGCTCCCCGCGGGGATGCGCGCCCGCACGGTGAACCCGCCGCCCGCCTGCGGTCCCGCGTCGAAGTCGCCGCCGAGGAGGTCGACGCGCTCGCGCAGACCGGCGAGGCCGCGTCCGCTCCCCGTGAGCGTCGACGGGACGGACCCTTCGGTGCTGACCTCCACGGTGATGTCGCCGGCGCGGTGGTGCACCCGCACGGCGGTGGGGCTGCTGCGGGCGTGCTTGACGGCGTTCGTGAGCGCTTCCTGGACGACCCTGTAGGCCACCAGGTCGGCGCTGCCGGTGTCGCTCGCGGGCGCGCCCTCCTCGGTGAATTCCACGGGCTGTCCGGCCAGCCGGGTCTGCTCCACCAGGGTGAGCAGCCGCCCGACCGCCGGCGTCCTGGATTCATTGCCGTGGTCGGGGTTCAGGAGATCGAGCAGGTGCCGCAGATCGGTGGTGGCGCGCCGACCGGTGTCGCCGACGGCTTGCAGCGCCTGGTCGAGGCGGTCGGGTGCGCCGGTCAGGTACCGGGCCGCCTCGGCCTGCACGACCATCGCCGTCACATGGTGGGCGACGACATCGTGCAGCTCGCGGGCGATGTGGGTCCGCTCCGCGGCACGGGTCGTCTCGGCGACGCGGCGGCGCTTCTCGGCCTCGGCCGCGCGCGTGGCCCGCAGCCAGGCCCCCGCGCCCCAGCAGGCGGCCAGTAGCAGGTAAAACGTCGCGAAACCGCCCACCCCTTCGGCCGACCCGAGCTGGACGAGCCCGATCGCCAACCCGCCGTAGGCGATCGAGAGGACGACCATGGCCGTCCTCCGGTGCCGCTCCAGGTGGGCTCCGGCGCTGAGCAGGGCGAACGCCACGGCCGTGCTCGCGACCAGGTGGTAGCGGCCGAGCGAGGCGAGGACGAACCCGAGCGACACCAGCGCGAGGCACACGCCCGGCCAGCGCCGCCGCACCGCGAGCGGGAGGCATTCGAGCACGAGGACGCCGAGCCCGAACGCGTCCAGCGGTCGGCCGGGAAGCTCGCCGACCTGCGTCTCGTGGCCGCGGAGCAGGGGCAGGAACGACATCGCGGCGAGCATCAGCCCCAAGGGGAGGTCCCGGATCGTGACGTCGAGTCGCCGCCAGTGCTCCCGGATCCGCCGGAGATCCATCACCGGGGCAGTGTAGCCGCGGCGTCGGCCCGCGCTGCGCGTCGCCGCAGCGGCACGATGCGGCCGCGCCGCTTGGCGATCCAGAGGAACACGATCATCAGGATCGTGCCGAAGCCCACCGCGTACACACTGCCTTCCGGGCCGAACGCGCCCCCGCTGATCGCGGTCGGACCGGAGGTCGCCGCGTCGAGCAGGCCCTGCGGCGTGCCGTTGCCGGAGACCTCGGTGCTGAAGATCGCGGAGGCGGCGATGTTCCATCCGAAGTGGAGCCCGATCGGCAGCCACAGGCTGCGGGTCGCGATGTACGCGGCCCCCAGCATCCCGCCGGCCTCGATCGCGATGGCGATCGCGCCCCACAAGGTGGCGTTCGGGTTGACCAGATGCGACAGCCCGAACACGAGGCTGGTGGACGCCAAGGCCATCCAGGTGCCGAAACGCGATTCGACGATGCGGAGCAGGACACCGCGGAAGAGCAGTTCCTCCGTCACAGCCGCGGCGGCCATGAAGCCGAGCAACCCGATCGCGCCGCCAGGCGACCCGAGGCCGTCGACCGTGTAATGCCCGAGGAACGCGATGTTCGCGATCACGGCCCCGAACATGGCGACGCCGAGCACCGTCCCCAACCCGACCGCGCCGACCGCGCCCGCCCCCGCCAATTCCACGACCGGACGGCGTTCGGTGCGCCCCACGACCCACCGGTAGACGAGCACCGCGACCACGCTCGTGGCCAGGCCGACGATCAGCACCATCCACGGCCGCCCTTCGAGGGCGATCGCTGCTGGACTGCCGGCGAAGGCGACCACACCGACGGCGAGCAGCTGCCAGACGAGTTTCATGACGATTCCTTCCGCAACGCCGCGGCGGGGGCGCCGCGGCTGCGCTGAACGCTACGGATCAGCGCACCCGTCGCCGTCCCCGTGAAGTGGACACTTCCGTGTAGCTCCCATGGGGGACAAGGCGGCCCGGCCGAACTCGAGCTGGTCCGCGAATCCGGATGGACCGCATGGCCTCCGCGTCTCCCGGACCAGCCGGTCTTCTACCCGGTCCTCAACGAGGACTATGCGGCGAAGATCGCCCGCGACTGGAACGCGCCCCGAGACGGCGAGCCCACCGACCCCGACCCGCGGTGACCCTGATTGCATGGAGCACAGGAACGACCACCGGAGGACCGCCGTGGACCCGATCGCCGACTTCCAGATCACCGTCCCGCAGGCGGCGCTTGACGACCTGCGCGAGCGGCTGCGCCTGACGCGCTGGCCGGCATCGAGCCCTGAACCGGGCTGGGCCTCCGGCGTCCCGGTCCTGTACCTGCGCCGCCTCACCGACTACTGGCTGCACGATTACGACTGGCGCGTCCACGAGGCGGCGTTGAACGCTTTTCCGCAGGGCCTCACCGAGATCGACGGGCAGCGCGTGCACATCCTCCATGTGCGATCGCCCGAACCCGACGCGCTGCCGCTCGTGATCACGCACGGCTGGCCCGGCTCGATCGTCGAGTTCACGCGGATTCTCGGGCCCCTGACCGACCCGCGCGCGCACGGCGGCGATTCCGCCGACGCCTTCCACGTGGTGGCCCCGTCGCTGCCCGGCTTCGGCTTCTCGACGCCGCTCTCCGCGCCCGACTGGGACCACGCCCGCATCGCCCGCGCCTGGCTCACCCTGATGGACCGGCTCGGATACGACCGCTTCGGCGCGCACGGCGGCGACACCGGCTCCAAAGTCTCCCCGGCGATCGGCCGCCTGGCACCCGACCGGGTCGTCGGCGTCCACATCAACGGCGGCCTCGAACTGCCGGCGGTCGACGACCCCGACTTCGACGAAACCGAACTCGCCCGCCTGGAGCACGTGCGGGACCTCGTCCGCCACGGCACCGGCTACGCCGACCTCCAGTCGACCAAACCGCAGACGCTCGCTTACGCGCTCAACGACTCTCCCGTGGGGCAGCTCGCCTGGATCGTGGACAAGTTCAAAGACTGGACCGACCCCTCCAAGGAACTCCCGGAGCAGGCCGTCGACGTCGATCAGCTGCTCACGAATGTGACCCTCTACTGGCTCACCGGGACCGGCGCGAGCTCGGCGCACCAGTACCGGGCCGTGCGCGACGAACCGGACGAGGGCGGGCCCTCCGGTGTGCCGACCGGTGTCGCCGTGTTCCCGAACGACCCGGCGATCCGCCGCCTCCTCGAACGCCGGCACCGGATCGTGCACTGGTCCGAATTCGACCGCGGCGGCCACTTCGCGGCGATGGAGGCCCCGGACCTCCTCGTCGACGACCTCAGGGAGTGCTTCCGCCCCTTGCGAACGTAGTGGGTATGGCGCGGTGCTATCCGATGGCGGCGCATGGTGCCCCGCCAGTAAGGTGGGCGCTGCCGACCGCGGGACTCGGGTGCGACTCCCGGATCCGTTTGTTAAGCGCTATTTCGCCTTCGTGCCTCTCATTCCCCGGTCGGCGCCTTCGCTCCTCGAGACCCCGGACACCCCTTGGAACTCCTCGCCGACCGCGCCGCCGCAGAGGACGTGCTGCTGTTCGTCAACGCCGCCATCGCCTCCACCGGCCAGCGCGAGTTCCACTCCAACGGCGACGCGCAGCAGTGGTCGATGGAGTTCCTGCACGAGTACATGCTCGTCAACTACCGCGACCTGTACGCCGCCACGCTCACCCTCGGCGTCAACGACCGCAACGCCGCCGCGATCATCATGCGGCTCCTGCAGACCGGACGCGACGCGAGTCCCGCGCAGCGGGCCGTCGAAGGCCGCTTGATCGCCAAGGCGCTCACCGAACTCCCCACGCACCGGGTCTACCACCTGTTCACGGCGTTGCGGAGGGCCCGGGTCAACAACCGGCGGACCCGCGCGATCATGCGCGAATGGCTCGCCGCGCGCCCGGATCCGGCGTTCGAGGCCGTCAAGTACCGGTCCGCGTTCCTCGGCGCGGTGCGCCACGCGCACATGAAGATCGAGGACCTGCCGGGCGAGGAGCTGGACGCGTTCCTGTTCAACTGGCGTGCGGCGGGCCGCTTCGCCACACCGCTGTTCGAGACCTGGCGGCGCGCCCACTACGACCGCCGGGCCGTGTTCGACCTGCCTTACACCGTGGCCGAAGGCTTCGCCGCCGGTCACCGCATCACCCGCGCCGCATTCCTCGAGAAGATCGCCCCGCAGCTCACACGCAACGAGCGACTTCGGCTGCAGCGCTCGGCCGCGCGGGTGGGCGCGCTCGGCGTGGTCGCCGACCTCGCGGACCTGTCGCGGATGCCGTTGACCCGCCTTGCCGCATACGTGCTGGCGCTGCCGGTGGACGAGCGCGAGCAGCGGCGCCTGGAACTGACCGACGCGCTCCGCGCAGCCGCACTGCGCGTCGCCGGCCTGCGGGCCGGCACCTGGGGGCGGGTCTCGGCCGTGCTCGACGACAGCTACTCGGCGAGCGGCTCGAGTGAGAAGCGGCGGCGACCGCTCGTCGTCGCCCTCGCCGCGCACTTCCTCATGCGGGAACTCGCCGCCGAATACCGTCCTTTGTGGTTGTCAGGCGACGACGACCCGCTCATGGCGCGCGCCCGCGGCGTCACCGCCCTCGGGGAACGCCTCCTCGACGGGCTCGAAACGCGTCCGGATCTGCTGGTCGTGGTCTCGGACGGCTGGGACAACGCCCCGGTCGGCATGGCCGCCGAAGTACTGCGCGTCTGGGAGGAGCGGCTCGACCCCGAGCGGAAGACCGCTGTGGCCCACCTGAACCCGGTCTTCGACGCCGCAGGTCTCGAAGTGCGCCGCCTCTCGCCGACCACCCCGACAGTGGGCATCCGCGACGCCGAGGACCTGCCCGAACTCGTCGAGTTCGCCCGCTTCGCCAGTGGCCGCACCGGGATCGCCGAACTGCGGGCCCACATCGAGGCGCGGGTGGAACGCCGGCTCGCTGAGGAGACACCGTGCACCGCTTGACGTTCGACGGACTCCAGGCCCGCCCCGGCCAGGTATGGGGCGGCATTCGCCTCGTGCCGCTCGTCCGCGACGAGCCGATCGTGTCGCTGCGCCTGCACCCCAGCGGGTTCCCCGCCGACGACGATCCGTTCGGCGACTACGCGCCGCACTGCTGCTACGTGCCGCACGGCCTGACCGCCGAGTGGACCGAGGACGGCACCGCCGTACCCGCACTCGGCACCGCACTCCGCATGCCGGCCAGGACGATGCGCAAGTCACGGCGTCCGGCGACCAGGCTCGAACGCCGCACCCGCGTGCACTTCGTCCCGCACCAGACCGCGCTCGAGGCCTTCCTGCCGCTCACGTTCCGGCGCCCCTCGATCGCCTGGCGGGAATGGTCGACCCGCGTGTTCCGCCGCGGCCTGCCGCACTCGGTCGAACCGCAGTACAGCGGCTACGACGTCGAAGGACTCGCTGACGCCCTGCGCGTCTTCGAGATCCACCCCGGGCAGTGCGGCGTGCTGGTGTACGTCGCCGACGCGCTCGCCTCGGCCGTCGTCACCCCGCACCCGGACGACTACCGGGCCCTGCACCCGAGCCTCATCGAAGACGGGTTCGGCGAGCTCATCTGGCGGTACGCGCACTTGTACGACGAAAGCCCGGACTTCGTTCCGCGCCTTGATGAGAGCGCAACCGACACCGTCGCAGACCTGCGCGCGGCGATCGCGGCCGCACAGCAGGAGTGGGCCGACTTCCACCGGGACGTCATGGCCGCCGGGCTCCTCGACGCCGAGTACGTCTTCACCGAGGACTACCAGATGGAGCGGTTCATGCTCCGCAGGTTCCGGCCGCACTTCGTGCCCGGCAGCGAGACCCATGTGGGCGAGGCCATCACCGACGACGAAGGCCGACTCGCGTACCTGCGCACGTTCCGCCTCTCCGAGACCCAATCGCGTCGGGGACGGCTCCTGCGAACGCTGTCGGACCACGACTGGAACCTCGAAGCCGCGGCCGCGAGCATGGGCCTCGTACCCCCGGCCCTGGTCGCACGCATCGACGCGGCCGGCTACGGCGGCCTGTTGCGGCAGGACGTGCTCGACCACTGGCGGTCCATGAATCTCGACCGCTCAAGGTCTCGGGCAGACCGCCGTTGATCAACGCCTCGCCGCCCTGGACCGTCCAGCGCGGAGGCGTTCAGGTGACGTCGAGGACCGTCTTCAGCCAGCCGTCCTCACGGCGGTCGAACGTCTCGTACGCCTCGATGGCGTCGACGGGCGGCTCGTGACGCGTGATGAACGCGGTGGGGTCGACCGTGCCCTCGACCACGAGGTCGAGCAGGCCCGGCAGGTACCGGCGGTGGTTGCAGTTGCCCATCTTGACGGTGAGGTTCTTGTTCATCGCCGCGCCGATCGGGAAGCTGCGGAAGCCCGGCGGGTACACCCCGATGATGCCGATGCTGCCGGCCTTGGCCGCGGCGTCGACCGCCCACTGCAGTGCGAGGCTCGGCGCGTCGCCGGGCACCCACTGGTCGCCACTGGGATCGCCCTGCGGTGCGGCTGCGGCTCTTTCGCTCTCGAAGCGTTCGGCGTCCTGTTCAGTCGCCTTGGCGGCCGGGCCGGCCTTCGGGCGCTCGGCGTCGACACCGACCGCTTCGATGACG
Organism: Glycomyces sp. NPDC021274; assembly: GCF_040641195.1. Lineage (NCBI taxonomy): Bacteria > Bacillati > Actinomycetota > Actinomycetes > Glycomycetales > Glycomycetaceae > Glycomyces > Glycomyces sp. NPDC021274. Next base: position 28,377 of record NZ_JBFADC010000016.1, read on the forward strand.
CGGTCGACGCCGATCCCACCGGTGAGGTCCTTGGCCACGGCGACAGGGTCCTCGCGGTTGAAGTCGATCGTCTCGGCGTTCTGTCCGCGTGCCTTGTCCAGCCTCGAATCGATGCCGTCGACGACCAGCACGCGTCCGGCGCCCTGCCGCTTGGCCGCGGCGACGGCGAACTGGCCCACCGCGCCCGCGCCCAGGACCAGGACGCTGTCGCCGGGCCCGACTTCGGCGAGCTCCGCGCCGAACCAGGCCGTGGGAAACATGTCCGAGAGGAGGATCGCCTGGTCGTCGCTCACCGCGTCCGGGACCCGGACCAGGCTCGTCGCCGCGTACGGCACGCGCGCGTACTCGGCCTGCAGCCCGTCCACCGGCCCGGTGGACTTCGGCCCGCCGAAGAAGCACGTGCCCGCGGCGGGTCCGTTCGGGTTGGCGGTGTCGCATTGGGCGTAGTAGCCGGCCCTGCAGTAGGAGCAGGTGCCGCACCCGATCGAGGAGGTCACCACGACCCGGTCACCGGGGCTGAAACCGCGCACGCTCGCCCCGGTCTCCTCGACGACGCCGACGGCCTCGTGGCCGAGAACGGTGCCCTCGACCATGTCCGGCATCGTTCCGCGGACCATGTGCAGGTCCGTGCCGCAGATCGCGCTGCGGGTGATCCGGATGATCGCGTCGGTCGGTTCCTGAATCTTCGGATCGGGCACCTCGTCGAGTCGGATGTCGCCGGTCCCATGCCATACCACGGCCTTCATCGCGTTCCCCCTTGCGGAATTGCGCCGCATCGGCCGAGACTTCGGCTCTGCCCGCCATCCCCTCGGAGGGGCCGGGCCACCGGTCCCCGCCACCGAGCGGCTCCGATCGCTTGCGATGAGGAGTACCCGTCGGCCGCGACGCGACACGTGCCGTCTCCTGCGACGGGGCCGACGCCGTATCGGGCGAAGGAGGCCGGTGCCGGCCGGACAGCGCCGATCAGCACTGTCCGGCCGGGTCAGGTCAGAATGCGGCGTCGAACGTCGGGGCTGCGAACGCCGTCAAGGCGAATGCGGCGGCCAGGAGGGCGAGGCCCACGCCGCGGGTGCGGCGGGACGGCATCGGCAGTGCTGCGGCGACGAGCAGCACGATCGCGATGAGATAGAACAGCGCTTGGAATACGGCCATGATGACTCCGATGTGGTGGGCGGAACTGTCGGGACACCGCTCGCCTTCGCAGTTGCATTGCGAGCGACGACTTTCCCGATCGTACGACTAAAATGGATTGATATCCACCCGTGATTCGAGGTTTAAAACCCATCTGAGCTGGAATATCATTCCACGAACCAATGTCGTTGCGCCCCATGCGGCAAGCCATTCCTCGCGTGTCACATGCATCTCGATCGGGTCCGGTGCGCCAGTCACGGCATCTCGACGACGATCTTTCCCAAGTTGTCTCCCGCGGCGAGTCTCGCGAACGCCGCGGGTGCCTCCTCCAGTGGATAGACCCGGTCGACCGCGATGGCGGCCTTCCCGTCCATGACCAACGCGGTGACCGCCTCCAGATCGGCGCGCGACTGCGGCACCGCCAGCACCTTGACCCGCCTCCCCGCCTTCCGGATCGACCAGCCGGCGGCGAACACCGCGATCAGCACGCGAGCATGCCCGCCGACCATGAGATACACCCCGCCCGGGCGCAGCGCCCGGTGGACGCGGAACGGCGACCGGTGCCCGACGAGATCGACGACCCGGTCGTACCGGCCGCGCCGGCCTGCCCAGTCCTCGTCTTCGAACGCGATCGTCTCGTCCGCTCCGAGCCGCAGCAGATGGCCGGCCTTGTCCGCGCGGTCGACGCCCGTCACCACCGCCCCGAGGTCCTTGGCGAGCCCGACGATGAGCGCGCCGCCCGCTCCACCAGCGCCGTTGACCAGCACCCGGTCACCCGCCTCGATCCCACGCGTCGACTTGAACGCGATGCAGCCCGCCTGCGGTATCGCCGCCGCCTCCAAGAAGGACAAGCCCGGCGGTTTGCGGGCGAGCAGCCGCGGCGATGTCGCGACGTACTCGGCGAGCCCGCCGCGATACCCGGCCAGTTCACCGAACACCGCATCGCCCGCCGCGTACTCGGTGACCCCACTGCCGACCGCCGTCACGACCCCGGCGACGTCCGACCCGGGCACCGGATTGCGCGGGCGGCGGAGTCCGCCCAACCGCGCGTAGAAGGGGCTGCCGACGAGGTTCTCCCGATCAGATCCGTTGAGCGAAGCGGCCCTGACCCGGATCAGCACCTCGTCGTCCTTGAGGACCGGCTCTGGAACATCGCCGACACGCACGACCTCGGCGGGCCCGTACCGATCCTGGATGACGGCTCTCATGAGGGGACTCCCGTCTCGGGGCCACGAATCTCTCCACTGTAGCCGGAAACGCCGACACGGTCGAGACTCGCGCCTCAGCCCGGGCTCACGCCCACTTGCGAGTCGGCAGCCGACGACCCCGGATCGGGCCGCAAAAAACTTGCCCGCCTCAAGACTGGAATAGATCATTCCGTTCTGATATGCTTGAGGCAGCCCAGGAGCACCGGCTCCCGGACGAGCGAGAGGCAGACGGCAATGGCCCAGCACGAGGCGATCCAGCCCTTCACGATCGAGATCCCGCAGTCCGAACTCGACTACCTTCGCAACCGCCTGTCGCGAGCCCGCCGCGCCCAGGAGATCCCCGGAGTCGGCGACGAGTACGGCGTGAGCGTCGATCGCGTCGACGACCTGGCCGACTACTGGCTCCAGAGGTACGACTGGCGCGAGACCGAATCGCGACTCAACGGATACCCGCAGTTCGTCACCGAGATCGACGGCCAGCGCCTGCACTTCCTCCACATCGAGTCACCCGATCCCGCCGCGGTGCCGCTGCTGCTCATCCACGGCTGGCCCGGAACGATCATGGAGTTCGTCGACCTGATCGAGCCGCTCACTCGGCCGGACGAAGGCCCCTCGTTCCATCTGGTCATCCCCTCGCTGCCGGGGTTCGGCTTCTCCGGCCCGACAACGGAGACCGGCTGGGGCGCCGCCCGCACCGCGAAGGCGCTCGCGACGCTCATGGCGCGCCTCGGCTACGAGCGGTACGGCGCACACGGCAACGACGCCGGCGCAGTCATCGCCCCGGAACTGGGCAGGATCGACGGCGAGCACGTCATCGGCGTGCATGTGGACCAGATCTTCTCGTTCCCCTCGGGCGACCCGTCCGAGATGGAGGGCATGTCCGAGGAGGAGATGGGTGCGCTGCAGGTGCTGCAGTGGTTCTACGAGAACAAGAGCTCCTACGACCAGCTCCACTCCCAGCAGCCGCAGACGCTCGCCCACGCCTTGGCCGACTCGCCCCGGGGCCTGCTCGCCTGGATGGACCAGCTGCTGGGGGACGAACTGGACGACCGGTTCGTCATCGACAACGTCATTGTGCACTGGCTCAACGACACCATCGCATCATCGATGCGCTTCTACTTCGAGAACAAGCACCACCCGATCGGCAGCACGCCGGCGGACTTCCCGGTCGCCAACTCCAGTTTCGCCGGGGACTTCCAGTCCATTCGCCGCTTCGCCGAACGCGACTACACCAACATCACGCAATGGCGGACACACGAGACCGGCGGTCACTACGCCGCCCACCAGGTCCCGGAAGTGCTTGCCACCGACCTCCGCGACTTCTTCACCGCGCTGCGCTGATCCCGGATCCGCGCGATGGTGCCCTGAGCGCCTGCGGCTCGTCGAAGCTCACAGTGAACAAAGAGATAGGCCCGGACCAAGAGGTCCGGGCCTTACTCAATCTGCAGGGATCATCGAGGCTTATGGGAACTTGTCCCCGCAGGTAGACGCCCTTCGCGCCTGCATGGCGGTCAGTCTGGCTGGAGATTTCAGATGTAACCAGCGCTAAACGCGGTCGAACTCCGATCAGAAGTGCGGCGAAACTATGACTGTAGTATCGGCAGATCTGTTATTACGATCATAAATTCGTCTGATATTATCGCCGCATGTCGAACCTTCTGCCTCGCCGAGCGCTCGCCCATCTGAACGAGCGCGTTGACGCGTTTCGAGCGGTCGTGGTCGGTGGTCCTCGGCAAGCGGGAAAGACCACGCTGCTGCGGCAGCTGCATGCTGAACGAGGCGGTACCTTCGCGACACTCGATGATCCGACCGTTCTCCAGACGGTCCGGGCTGACCCGTCGGGATTCGCTGGGTATGGTTCGGCGCCGCGGATCTTCGACGAGGTTCAACGCGGTGGCGATGATCTTCTGCTCGCGGTCAAGCGGCTCACGGATCTTGACGATGCGCCCGGCCAGTTCGTGCTGTCGGGCTCGACGCGGTTTCTGACGGTACCGACATTGTCAGAGTCGCTTGCGGGGCGAGCCGTGTTCGTCGACCTCTGGCCGTTGAGCGCCGCCGAGCGGACGAGGTCAGAGGTGGATGCGCCTGCGCTCCTGTTCGATCGGGAGCGACTGTTGCACTCATTGCCGGCATCGCAGTGGGATAGGAGCGACTACTTCAAACTCATCTGCGAGGGAGGCTATCCGGAGGCGATCCGAATCCGGTCCGAACCGCTTCGCGCGGACTGGTTCGACAGCTATGTGTCCACGGTGGTATTGCGGGACGTCGCGGAGTTCGCAGACGTTCGCCATGCCAACCTGGTGCCGCAACTCCTGCGCCTGGTCGCCGCGCGTAGCGGATCGAACCTGGTGTTCTCCGACCTCGCCAAGAGCCTCGAACTCAACCACGCCACGGTTCGTGACTATCTCGGCTATCTCGACATCGTCTACCTGACAGCGAAACTGCCGACGTGGTCGACCAACCTGACCTCGAAGCTCATCAAGACTCCGAAGGCCTACGTCACCGACTCGGGTTTGACGGCATCGCTACTCGGAGCGGATCTGGAAGCGGTGTCCGCCCCCGGGCACCCGCTCGCGGGACCGCTGGTGGAGACCTTCGTGTTCGCCGAGCTGACCCGACAGCTGACCGTGAGTGCGGTCAGGGCTGGACTGCATTTCTACCGCGACAGGGACGGCCGCGAGATCGACTTCGTGCTCGAACGCAGAGACGGAGCGGTAGTCGCCATCGAGGTCAAGGCCTCAGCGACGGTGCGGGCCGACTCGTTCAAGCACCTCCACTGGCTCCGCGATCGACTCGGCGACCGGTTCAGGGCAGGCTATGTCCTCTACCTGGGTGAGGAGCTGCGGCCGTTCGGGCCCGACATGGCAGCCGTTCCCCTCTCAGCGCTCTGGGGCGGAGCGCCCCTGCCGTGACCGCCGCTTCGACGCATTGAGGTCCACCGCAACTCGGCAACGATCGATGTGCGCCCGGCAACTCGAATAGGGAAAGTGAAGGGCCTCTCCGACGTGCCGGAGAGGCCCTTCAACAATCTGCAGGAGTGACAGGACTCGAACCTGCAACCCTCGGTTTTGGAGACCGATGCGCTACCAATTGCGCCACACTCCTTCGCCCGTCCGGTTGCCCGGCCTGGCCGCAACCATCTTACGTGTTGCGGATCGGCCGGTGCAACCGGGTTGGACTGGGTGCAACGGGCCTCGGCGGAGGCTTTGCGGGCGCTGCTAGGAGGCCGGGACGACCGAGCCGTCGGTCCAGGTCTCGAGGATGTACTGCTTGACCTCGTCGGACTGCAGGAGCTCGCCGAGCTTCTTGATGTCCTCGTTGTCAGCGTTCGCAGCCGTGGTGACCAGGTAGTTCGCGTACGGGTTGTTCTCGGCGGACTCGCTTGCAATGGCGTCCTCGGCCGGGCTCAGTTCCGCCTCCAGGGCGTAGTTGCCGTTGATCACGGCGGCGTCGACGTCCTCGAGAGTGCGGGGGAGCTGGGCGGCCTCGACGGCCACGAACTCCAGGTTGCGCGGGTTCTCGGCGATGTCGTCCTCGGTGGCGGTGGTGACCTCGACCCCGTCGGCGAGCGTGATCAGGCCGGCGTCCTGCAGCAGCGCCAGCGCGCGGCCGCCGTTGGACGGGTCGGCCGGGATCGCGATCTGGGCGCCGTCGGTGATGTCCTCGACCGAGGCGGCGGTGTTGGCGTACAGGGCCAGCGGCTCGATGTGGACCGGGGCGATCTCGACCAGGTCGGTGCCGTTCTTCGCGTTGTCCTCCTCGAGGTACGGCAGGTGCTGGAAGAAGTTCGCATCGGTCGAGCCGTCGGCGGTCGACGGGTTGATCTGGAGGTAGTCGCTGAACTCCTCGATCTCGATGGTCAGCCCCGCCTCGTCGGCCAGCTCGTCCTGGACGAACTGCAGGATCTGGGCGTGCGGGACGGAGGTCGCGGCGACGACGACCGTGCCGTTGGTCTCAGTGGCCTCCGAGCCGCCGCCATCGCCGCAAGCGGTCAGGGTCAAAGCGGCTGCGGTCGCTACGGATGCGCCCACGAGGGCACGACGATTGAACACGGTGTTCTCCTAAGGAAGGTAGGGAAATAACTTCAGCGGCGGTCGAGGGTGCGGGCGCACCGGTCGCCGAGAATCTGGAAGAGCTGCACGAGCACGACGAGGATGACCAGCGGCCAGATCATGTACTCGGTCTCGAAGCGCTGGTAGCCGTACCGGTAGGCGAGGTCGCCCAGGCCGCCGCCGCCCACGATCCCCGCCATCGCGGAGTACGAGACGATCGCGACGAGGGTCACGGTGAAACCGCGGATCAGGCCCGGCGTGGCCTCAGGGAGCACGACCCGCCATACGAGCGCGGGAGTCCCCGCGCCCATCGAGCGGGCCGCCTCGATGAGGCCCGGCTGGACTTCGAGGAGCGCGCCTTCGACCAGGCGCGCGAAGAACGGGACGGACGCGACGGCGAGCGGCACGATCGCCGCCTCGGTGCCGATGCTCGTGCCCGTGATGAGGCGGGTGAGCGGCACGACCGCGACCATGAGCAGGACGAACGGCGCGCTCCGGCCGATGTTCACGATCAGGCCGAGCGGCGCGTTCACCACCGCGATCGGCTTCGGGCCGGGCTTGGACGTGATGTACAGGATCGTGCCGAGCAGCAGTCCGCCCAGCAGCGTCCACGCGCCGGCGACCGCGACGATGTGCAGGGTCTCCCAGAACGCTTCGGTCAGCAGTTCGACGAGTCGGTCCGTCATCGGACGACCTCCTCGCCGAGCAGGCGGGCCGCGAGGCGCCGGGCCTGGCCCCCGAGGCGGGAGTCCGGGTCGGCGAGCAGTTCGGGGACGGCGCCGATCTCGACGAACCGGCCCTCCTCCATCACCGCGGCGCGGTGGCAGATGCGGGTGATCACTTCGAGTTCGTGCGTGATGAGCAGGATCGTGAGCCCCAGCTCGCGGTTGAGCCGCGAGAGGAGGTCGAGGATCTCGTCGGTGGTGTCGGTGTCGAGCGCGCTCGTGGCCTCGTCGGAGAGCAGCACGGCCGGGGCGGTCGACAGTGCGCGGGCGATCGCCAGGCGCTGGCGCTGGCCGCCGGAGAGCTGCCCGGGGTAGGCCTTCGCCTTGTCGGAGAGGCCCACGAGGTCGAGCAGTTCGAGCGCGCGTTCGCGCCGCTCAGCGCGCGGCACTCCCCGGAACCGCAGGGGCAGGGCCACATTGGACGCCGCGTTGCGGTTCGACAGGAGGTTGAAGTGCTGGAAGATCATCGCGGTCTTGGACCGCGACGCCCGCAGCTCGCGTCCGCGCAGGCCGGTCAGTTCGACGCCGTCGACCTCGACCGTGCCCGCGTCGGGCCTGGTGAGGAGGTTGACGGTGCGCAGGAGCGTCGACTTGCCGGCGCCGGAGCGGCCGAGGATGCCGAAGATCTCGCCGGGGGCGACGTCGAGGTCGACCCCGTCGAGGGCGACCAAAGAGCCGAAGCGCTTGGTCACACCGGACAGGCGGATACCAGGTCTTGGTTCCATGAGGAAGGAGGATCGCTTTCGCTGTGGGAGATCGCCGCTTCGGGGCGCGGCGGTGCAGGAGCCCTCAGCAGGCGCACATTCGGCAGCACGACGCGGCGGCGCCGTGGGCGTCGCTGAGGCGTTCGATGTGCTCCGAGTTCATAGCCCAGAAGTCAAGCAGGGATTCGTGCCGCATCCAAGCACTTGTGACGAACGCCGCGAACTCCCAAGGCGGCTTGCGGGCCATTGCTTGGCGGAGCGCGGACACCGAGCTGAGATAGGGTTCGGCCATGACTGTTGCGACGATTCCCGCTCCGGCGTTCGCGATCGAGCGGTTCAAACTCGGCAACGGGCTGCGGGTGGTCCTCGCGCCGGACCCCGGAGCCCCCGTGGTCGGCGTAGCGGTGGTGTACGACGTGGGCATGCGCTCCGAGCCCGAGGGCCGGACCGGTTTCGCCCACCTGTTCGAGCACATGATGTTCCAGGGCTCGCACAACGTGGGCAAGGCCGAGCACATGCGGCACGTGCAGTCCGCGGGCGGCACCTTCAACGGCTCGACCCACATCGACTACACCGACTACTTCAACCTCCTGCCGTCCAACGGCCTCGAACTCGCGCTGTTCCTGGAGGCCGACCGCATGCGCGGCCCGGCGATCACCGAGGAGAACCTCGCGAACCAGGTCTCGGTGGTGAAGGAGGAGATCCGGGTCAACGTCCTCAACCGCCCCTACGGCGGCTTCCCGTGGATCAAGCTCCCGCCGGTCATGTTCGACACCTTCGCGAACTCGCACGACGGCTACGGCTCGTTCGTCGACCTCGACGCCGCCACGGTGGAGGACGCGCAGTCGTTCTTCAACGCCTACTACCCGGCCTCGAACGCGGTCCTGTCGGTCGCGGGCGACTTCGACCTGACGCAGGCCCGTGAACTGGTCGAACGCCACTTCGGCACCGTGGAGGCCCGCACTGCGCCGGCGCACCCGTCGTTCGCCGAACCGGACCTCAGCGCTGAACGCCGCGTCTCGTACACCGATGAGCGCGCGACCCTCCCGGCCGTCGCGGTCGCCTGGCGCGTCCCCGACCCGGTCACCGAACTCGACGACTTCCTGCCGTACGTGGTCCTCGGCGAGCTCCTCACCGACGGCGACGCGTCGCGCCTGGTCGAGCGGCTCATCCACACCGACCGCACCGCCACCGCCGTGGCCGCGCACACCACGTTCATGGCCGAGCCGTTCGCGTCCCGCGGGCCGACGGTGATGCTCGTCCAGGCGTTCCTACCGCCCGGCAACGCCGTCGACACCGTGCTCGGCACGATCCAGGAAGAGCTGGCGCGCATCGCCGAAGGCGTCGACGAGGCCGAGCTCGACCGCGTCAAGGCCCGCGTCGCCGCCCAGCTGCTGCGCGGCGACGACTCGGTCATGGGACGCTCGCGCCGCTTCGCGACCGCCGAGATCTTCCACGGCGACGCCGCGATGTCGACCCGCTTCCCGGTCCTGCTCGGCGAGGTCACCGGCGAGGCCGTCGCCCGAGCGGCGGCGGCGCTGACGCCGAACCGCCGCGCCGTTCTCGAAGTCATCCCAGGAGGAGCGCAGTGAGCAACGTCATTCCCGGTCTCGCGCCGGAAGTCCCGCTGTCCCTGCCGGTCCCGGTCGAGCGGACCCTCCCGAACGGCCTCCGGGTGCTGCTCACGCGCCGCCCCGGCGTCCCGCTCGCCGAGGTGCGCCTGTCGATCCCGGCCGCGCACGCCGACCTCGCCGTCGCCGACCTGCTCTCCGCGGCCCTGTTCTCCGGGACCGAGACCAGTTCGATGACCCAGATCGCCCAGCGCCTCCAAGGCGTCGGCGGCGCGCTCGGCTCCGGGGCCGACCCGGACCGGATCGCCGTGTCCGGCAACAGCCTCGCCACCGGCCTGCCCGAACTCCTGGAGGTCCTCGGCGAGCTCCTCAAGGCCGCCGACTACCCGGAGGGCCCGCTCGCGGTCGAGCGCTCCCGCATCATCGACGGCCTCTCGGTCGCCGAGCAGCAGCCGGACTTCCAGGTCAACCGCGTCCTCGACGCGCGCCTGTGGAGCGGCCACCCGTACGGCCACCAGCAGCCGACCGCCGCCGAGGTCGAGGTCGTCGACCGCGACGCGGTCCTCGCCCTGCACGCCGCCCGTGTGCACCCGGTCGGCGCGCGCCTGGTCATCGTGGGGGACATCGACACCGACGCGGCCTTCGCCGCCGTCGAGAAGGCCCTCGGCGACTGGAACGGCGCGGGCGTGCCGCGCCTCATGGAGCCGCTGCCCGCGCTCGTCCCGGGACCGCTCGTCCTGGTGGACCGGCCCGGTTCGGTCCAGTCCGCGATCCGCGTCGCCTACCCGGCCGTCGATCGCACCCACCCCGACAACGCCGCGCAGCACCTCGCGAACATGATCTTCGGCGGCTACTTCTCCTCGCGCCTGGTCATGAACCTGCGCGAGACGAAGGGCTACGGCTACTCGCCGCGCTCGCGCGTGGACCACGCGCCGGCCGGCTCGATCCAGCTCGCCGCGGTCGACGTCGCCACCGAGGTGACCGGCCCCGCGCTCGCGGAGGTCCACGCGGAACTGCGCGGCATGGCCGAGCGCCCGCCCGCTGCTGAGGAACTCGACCTGGCCCGCCGCTACGCGCTCGGCTCGGTCAAGCTCGCCACCGCGACCCAGGCGGGCATCGCCAACTACATCTCCGTGCTCGCCGCCGCGGGCCTGCCGCTGGCCTGGCTCGCCGAGCACTCCGAGCGGATCCGCGAGGTCACGCCCGCCGACATCCAGCGCGTCGCGGCCGAGCGGCTCGACCCCGACCGCGCCGTGACCGTGGTCCTCGGCGACGGGGGCGAGATCCGCGAAGCGCTCAACGCGTTCGGGGAGATCGAAGCCGCATGAGCCACCCGCCCTTGGCGATCGACGTGCTCGACCGGTTCGGCGAGTACCGCGGCGACGACGAATGGCTCACGGCCGCTTGGGAACAGGCGCAGATCGTCGTCTGCGACCCGGTGAACGAGCGCATCGCCGCGGACGAGGACGGCCTGCACTACTTCGACGCCGCGACCGCGCCCGAAGGCCAGCGGATCTACCTCGGCGGCGACAGCCCGCCCGTGTTCACCGTCCTCGCCGACCTGCCCGACGGCCTGCCCGGCCGCTGGATCAAGCCGGACTGGGACCGCCGCGACCTCGCGATCGCCGTGCAGGCCATCGCGATCGGCCACTGGCACGCGACCTACCGGTTCCACCCGACCACCGGCGAGCCGCTGAGCGCCCGCCAGGCGGGCTGGGAACTCGAGGCCGTCTCGGGCCGCCCGGTGTTCCCGCGCACCGACCCGGCCGTGATCGTCCTCATCGACGACGGCGCCGACCGCGTCCTGCTCGCGCAGCACCGCCGCTACTCCGGCACCCCGAAGACCGGTCCGGCGGCCGTCCGCAGCAACCGGTACGCCTGCATCGCGGGATTCGTCGAGCCGGGCGAGTCGGCGGAGGCCGCCGTGCACCGCGAAGTGGGCGAGGAGATCGGCATCAAGATCGACCGCCTCGTGTACGTCTCGAGCCAGCCGTGGCCCTACCCGCGCTCGCTCATGCTCGGCTACCGGGCCACCGCGGACCCCGCGCAGCAGCTGCTCCTCCAGGCGGAGGAGATCACGGACGCGCGCTGGTTCACCCGCGACGAGGTGCGGCAGATGTGGGTCGACACCGAGGACTCGACGCCGAGCGCCGTACGGATCTCCATCGCGCGCTTCCTGATCGACGGCTGGCTCGCCGAAGCATAAGACTTTCGTGACGGCCGCTTCGGCGGTCTCGTCGGGAATCCCCGCCTTGGCGGACACGGCGCGCTGCGCGGTGAACACCCCGGCGATCACCACGAACCCGCCGATGACCTGCGGCACCGTCAGCGCCTCGCCGAGCAGCGCCCAGGCGGAGAGCGAGGCGACCACGACCTCGGCGTACCCGATGCCGCCGGCGACGGGCGCCGTGATGAAGCGGAGCCCGCTCAGGCCCAGGCCGTACGCGAGCGCGGTGCAGCCGATGAGCAGGAGCACGCTGACCAGCCCGGTGGTCTCGACGCCGCCGAGCGCGACCTCCGACGACAGCGTCGCCCAGTCGAGCGCCCACGGCGCGGCGAAGGGCGCCAAGGCGACCGCGCCGACGGCGAAGCCGACCGCGAGCAGCACCCGCACGTCCACTTTCGCGGTGAGCCGTTCGCCCGAGAGGAAGTACGTGGCCTGGCAGGCGGCCGCGGCCGAACCGGCCACGAGGCCCACGGCGTCGAGCCGCAGGCCCGACCAGACCTCGACGACGATGCACAGGCCCGCGATACTCAGCAGCGTGCCGATCACCGCGGCGCGCGGCAGCACCGTGCGCCGTACGAAGCGCACCCAGGCGACGACCACGATGGGCCCCATGAACTCCAGCAGGAGCGCGATGCCGACGGGCAGGCGCTCGACCGCGATGAAGTAGAAGGCCTGCACCGCGGCGATCGCGGTGAGGCCGAAGAGGACCAGCGCGCGCCACGGCAGGCGCTCGTCACTGCCGCGCAGCCGCAGCAGCGGCACGATGGCGGCGGCGACCGCGATGAGTCCGACACCGCAGATGCGCAGCCATGTGACCTGGATGGGGGTGAGTCCGGCCTGGATCACGACCTTGCCGAAGGGGCCGCAGACGCCGAAGAACAGCGACGCTGCCAGAACGAGGGTGACGCCGAGGGCGGCGCGGGGTGACGACATACAGGCTCCATTGCTCACGAACAGTGCACATGAAAAAAGGCCCGGGACGGATCCATCCCGGGCCTTGAATGCTTAGCGACCACCCCTCGAAGTCGCTAAGCAAGCTTGACGAGTCAACTATAGGGCATCGTACCGGCTTTGTGTCCTAAACGTGACCATAGTCTCGGCATGTGGCACAGGTCAAGCGTTGATCTTCGCTTTCACCTGCGCCAGAGAGGGATTCGTCAGCGCGCTGCCGTCCTCGAAGAGCACCGTCGGGACGGTCATGTTGCCGCCGTTGACCCCCATGACGAACGCAGCGGCCTCGGGGTCCTCCTCGATGTTGACCTCTTTGAAGAGCACGCCCTCCCGGTCGAACGCCGACTTCAGCCGCTTGCAGTAACCGCACCAGGTGGTGCTGTACATGGTGATCATCGAACCTCCTTCATCATCGACAGTAACGCGATACCGCACAGGGGCATTCCTTCCGGACGCAGATCATCGTGGCAGTGCTCACGTCCGGCGACGCCCGCGAGCCCCGCCCGCCCGTCACCGCCCCGCGGCCCACCAGTTCTTGTCGGAGGCCTCTGGGACACTGGTCGGATGACCGCACGCGATCAGGCCATCGAACAACTCCTCTCCGGACTCGACCCTGAACAGCGCGAGGCGGTGACCGCCCCGCCGGGACCGGTCTGCATCCTGGCCGGCGCCGGCACCGGCAAGACGCGCGCGGTCACCCACCGCATCGCCTGGCGCGTGCTGCGCGGCGACATGCGCGGCCAGCACGTCACCGCCGTCACCTTCACCGCCCGCGCGGCGGGGGAGATGCGCGACCGCCTCCGCGGCCTCGGCGTCGCCGGCGTCAACGCCCGCACCTTCCACTCCGCGGCACTGCGCCAGCTCCGCTACTTCGGCACCCGCCGCTTCGGCGGCCAGCTCCCCGAACTCGTCGACTCCACCCTCAAGTTCACGGCCATCGCCGCCGCCCGCGCCGGACTCCAGACCTCCCGCGCCAAGAACTTCGACCTCACCACCGAGATCGAATGGGCCGCCTCATCGCTCATCGGCCCCGACGACTACGTGAGCGCCATCGCCGCCCTCGGCCGCGACGCCCCCGCCGCCCCCGAGGACGTCGCCAAGGTCTACGCCGCCTACATCGAGGCCAAGCGCCGCGCCGGCGTCATGGACTTCGCCGACGTGCTCGCGTACACCGCCGACCTCATCAGCGACCACGCCGCCACCGCCGACCAGATCCGCAGCCAGTACCGGTTCTTCGTCGTCGACGAGTACCAGGACGTCACCCCGCTCCAGCAGCGCCTGCTCGACGCCTGGCTCGGCGACCGCGACGACATCACCGTGGTGGGCGACGCCAGCCAGACCATCTACTCCTTCACCGGCGCCACCTCCCGGAACCTGCTCGACTTCACCCGCCGCCACCGCAACGCCGCGCTCGTGCGCCTCGTGCGCGACTACCGCTCCACCCCCCAGGTGGTCGGCCTCGCCAACCAGATCATCGGCGAGTCCAAAGGGCGCGAAGCGAAGATGCGCCTCGAACTCGTCGGCCAGCGGCCCGACGGCCCCGCCGTCACGGCCGAGGTCTTCGCCGACGAGGCCGAGGAGGCGGACATGATCGCCCGCCGCTGCTCCAAGCTCATCGCCGACGGCCTCAGCCCTTCGGAGATCGCGGTCCTCTACCGCACGAACGCCCAGTCGCAGGCCTATGAAGAGGCGCTGGCCTCCTACGGCGTGCCCACGGTGATCACCGGCGCGGCGCGCTTCTTCGACCGGCCCGAGGTGCGCCAGGCCGTGGTCGCCCTGCGCTCGGCCGCCAAGACCGAGATCGGCGCGATGCCACTGGCCGAGGCGGTGCCCGCCGCGCTCGAAGCGGTCGGCTGGCGCCCTGACGCCGCGCCTTCCGGTGGGGCGCAGCGCGAAGCGTACGAAGCGGTCGCCGCGATCGCGGCGTTGTCAGAACAGTTCTTGGAGCACCACCGGGCGAACCCCGACGAGGACGGCCCGGACCCCGACCTCGAGGCGTTCTGCGCCGAGCTCTCCCGGCGGGCCGCCGAGCAGCACGCGCCGGCCGTCGAAGGGGTCACCCTCGCGAGCCTCCACGCGGCCAAGGGCCTCGAGTGGGACGCGGTGTTCCTGGTCGGCCTCGCCGACGGCACGCTGCCGACCACGTTCGCCCGCACCGAGACCGCGCTGGAAGAGGAGCGCCGCCTGCTGTACGTCGGCATCACCCGCGCCCGCGAGCGCCTGCAGCTCTCCTACGGGCTCGCCCGCAACGCGGGCGGGCGCGAGCGGCGGCTCTGCCGCTTCCTCGCGCCGCTCGGCCTCGGCGGCTTCCCGCGCCCGTCCGACCCCGGTGCGGCGGCGCCGAAGCCGCGCGAGCGCAAGAAGGCGAAGGTCCTCGACTGCTCGGGCTGCGGCAAGCCGCTCACCGACGCGCGCGACCGCAAGCTGGGGCATTGCGAAGATTGTCCCGCCACTATGGACGAGGGTCTGTTCGAGCGGCTGCGCGAGTGGCGCGTCAGCGTGGCCAAGCAGGACGGTAAGCCGGCCTTCACGGTCTTCACTGATGTGACCTTGATCGCTATCGCCGAGCGCTGTCCGGGATCCGACAGTGAGCTCGCCTCCCTGCACGGCATCGGCAAGTCCAAACTCGACAAATATGGCCCGGCGGTGTTGCACCTGGTCAACGGCGGAGAGGTGACGGAGGCCATCGCGATGTGCAACAGCGAGTCCTGACCGGCACTTGACCGGTAAATCTCATGGCAAAAACTTTCTCGCGAGACTCGCAGAAAAAGACGTTGCGCTCCCAAGCGAGACGGGCGTAGCGTTGCTCAAGCCGGGGTGAGGTGTGTGCCTCAAGGCGGAATACGGTGAAGCTTGCGAGCCGAACCTGCGCCCGGCGACTAGGAGATGAAGACACCATGTTGACCACGAAACCCGAAGGGAGGGGACAGACGATGAAGCTGCTCAACGAAACCCAGAGCACGACGCCGCTCGGCGTGGCGTTCGCAGCCGACGTCTATCGGCACATCGCGCCCGTCTCCGCCCCGGTTCGTGGCACCACTCTGCCCGGCGCCGTCCAGATCACGACGCTGAGCACCGTGAAGACCATTGACAGCACCGATATGGGCACCAATGTCGCCCTCGGACGTGGCCGTGCATTCGCGGGCCTCGGTTGGCAGCCGGTCAACGGCTCCGAGAAGCGTCACGGCGCCACCCGCGGGAGACCGCCTCGAGATCATCGAAAGGGCTTACAGCTAAGCCCGCTCGGAACTCTCGAGGCCGCGAATCCCGCCCCAGGGATCGCGGCCTTTTTGTATGGCTGAAACGCCCGTCACCTCGACGGCGAGTCAGAAATCGGCAAGGTCGCGGCCCACACCAGTTGAAGACAGACGAGACAGATTGCGAAGCAATTGAGTCCTCAGCCAGCACTGATGCGACCGAACGTCGAGAAGACCATCGAGATGAGAGAGGAGACCGAGTTCATGACCGACACCCTCATCGGGCCCGAGCTGCGAGACCAGGCCCGCGAGACCGGCGGCGACCTGGCCTGCCGCGAGTACGACGCGGACCTGTGGTTCTCGGAGCAGCCCACCGAACTGGAGTTCGCCAAGTCCCTGTGCACCGACTGCCCGGTGCGCCTGGCCTGCCTGGCCGGAGCGCTCGAGCGCCACGAGCCCTGGGGCGTGTGGGGCGGCGAGATCTTCGAGAAGGGCAACGTCGTGGCCCGCAAGCGGCCCCGCGGCCGGCCCCGTAAGGACGCCGCGCTCATCGAGCAGGCCGCCCAGGCGGAGCTCGCCGAGCGGACCCGGGAACTCGCGCTCGCGGGGGTGACGGTGTCATGACGGTCGACTACCTGAGCCGCCATCTCAAGAAGGATGTCGGCGCCCCGGATCTCGAAGTGCTCCTCGGCGAGGAGATCGAAGCGGTCCGGCCGCTGCATGAGACGGGCTCGCTGTTCAGCGGGGTCGGACGACTCCGGATGCGGAGCCTGTGGAAGGAAGCCGGCTACGCCCGGACGCCGCGACACACCGGACGGCACCGCCGCCGGGGCCGACTTTGACGACGCACTAACCGCGTTGGCTGAAGGGGTCCATCCCTGAGAGGGGATGGGCCCCTTTTGTTATGCAGCCCGGCGTCGTACTCGGCAACGTGCGCTTACGCGAGCGGCGCTCAGCGGTTCGGGTCGGTGCCTTCGGGGTCGGCGAACCCGGGGAGCCACTCCTCGAGGATCGAGCGCCACTTCGCGGTCGCGCCGAGCTGGCACAGGACGCCGATGGAACCCATGGTCACGCGATGGATGAGCAGGTACGCGGGCGGGAAGCTCATCTGCTTGTTCAGCTTCGCGGCCTCGGAGCCCTGCCCGGTCAGCCGGGTGCTCTCCTTGCGCAGCCATTCGCGCGAGAACTGGAACTCGTCGCCCGCGATCGGCTCGAGCATCGGCTGGAGCAGATCGAGCATCGCCTTCGCGTCGATCTTCAGGCCCGGCGGGACGAAGCCCTCGCCGCGCAGTCCCGCGACGACGTCGTCGGCCTTCCCGTCGAGCGTGAGCCGCGTCAACCGGCCGACCTGCACCGGCATCCCGCCGGGCATGCGCGCGGCCGCGCCGAAGTCGTACACCACGAGCCGCCCGTCCTCGCCGATCGCGAAGTTCCCCGGGTGCGGGTCGGCGTGCAGGAGTCCGGCGCGCTTCGGCGCCGAGAAGTGCAGCGTCGCCAGCCGGAGGCCGGCCGCGTCGCGCTCCTCCTGCGTGCCCTCGGTGATGACCTCCGACAGCGGGCGTCCGGCGATCCACTCGGTCACGAGCACTTCGCCGCTCGCGTGCACCACCTGGGGCACCACGATGAGCGGGTCGTCCAGGAAGGCCTCGGCGAACTGCTGCTGGGTGGCCGCCTCCAGCTCGTAGTCGAGCTCTTCGAGGAGCCGCTCGCGCAGCTCCACGGTGATCTTCTTGACGTCGAAGTTCGGTTGCAGCACTTTGAACATCGGGGCCATGCGCGAGAGGTGGCGCAGGTCGGAGCGGAGCGCGTCGCCCGCGCCCGGGTACTGGATCTTGACGGCGACCTGCCGGCCGTCGTGCCACACCGCCCGGTGGACCTGCCCGATGCTCGCGGCCGCGGCCGGCGCGTCGTCGAACTCAGCGAACCGCTCGCGCCAGTCGGCGCCCATCTGCCGCTCGAGCACCCCGTGGACGCTGGCAACCGGCAGCGGGGGAGCGGCGTTCTGGAGTTTCGTGAGCGCCTGGCGGTAGGGCGCGGCGAGGTGCTCGGGCAGGGCCGCCTCGAAGATCGAGAGGGCCTGGCCGAGCTTCATCGCACCGCCCTTGAGCTGCCCCAGCACGCTGAACACGTGCTCGGCCGTGCGCCGCTGCGCCTGCTCGCTCAGGATCTCGTCGGCCAGCCCGGTCACCCGCTTGCCCAGCCCCACGGTCGCCCGGCCCGCCAGCCCCAAGGGCAGCGAGGCGAGTTTCATACCTCGAACGATCGCCCGCCGGGGGAGGTCGTCACCCGAATGGCCCGGTCCATGCCTGTCGCTCACGTTCCCAATGCTCTCACGGCGAAGCGGCAGTTGGCGACGGCACGGGTACGCCATGTCGGCCCGTCTCGGCTCCGACCCGGCGTCCTCGTAACGACCCGGCCGTCCCTTACGCCTCCCCCGCCTGGAAGCCCGCTCATGTCACCCACCCGAGTGCTGTGCCCATGTCACCCCTCCGGGTGATGCGGCGAGGCGGGGCTTACAGGCGTGAAATCTGTGGCATTCTGAGGCCGAACGGTCGCACAGAGTGATCGTTGCAACAGGGCCTCATCACAGGCTCGCGCACAACAGGGGGAAACCAGTGGCTCAAGCGACGAAGACCTACACCGGATACTGCGTCAAGTGCCGCGAGAAGCGTGACTTCGAGGGCACCGTGGTCGTCTCGGACTCGGGCCGCCGGATGGCGAAGGGCACGTGCCCGAAGTGCGGCACCAAGATGAACCGGATTCTCGGCAAGGAATCGTGACCTCGGGGCCGGACGGCCCCACCCCCTCGTCTGATCCCATTCTGCGGGAAATCGGCGAGGGGATTTTCTTGGCATTCCACTGCTCTCACCGCAATCGCGACATCCGCGTTATGCGATTGTCACCCCCCGGGTTTAGTGTGCGTTCATGGCGCGCAAAGTGCATCCCCCCGTTGAAGTGCGGCGCTCTCCCCGACGCCGGGCAACCGTAGCGGCCTATGAAGAACGAGGCCGCGTGGTGGTCATGATCCCTGACGCCTTCTCGGAGACCGAGGAGCGGGAGTGGATCGACCACATGCTCGCAAGGCTGCAGAAGCGCGAGGCCCGCGACGGCCGCGCGTCCGACACGGCCCTGCGTGACCGAGCCGTCAGGCTCGCCCGCCGGTACTACCCCGAACACCCCGAATGCGCCGCCCCCAGGAGCGTTCGATGGGTCGACAACCAGCAGCGCAGGTGGGGTTCGTGCACGCCTTCGGACGGCACGATCCGCATCTCCCGCCGGATCATGATGATGCCCTCATGGGTGATCGACTACGTCCTGCTCCACGAACTCGCGCACCTGGTGCACCCCGACCACTCGCGCCCGTTCTGGGACATGGTCGCCCGCTACTCCAAGGCCGAGCGGGCCCGCGGGTACCTCGAAGGCATCGCGGACGCCGAGGCGAGCGAGCGGCAGTAGCCGCCGATCCTCGAATCCCGGGGCCTACTTCTCCCCGGGCTCCTCGTCGTCCTCGTCCTTCGGGTCGTTGACCGCGAGCTGGTCGAACATCGACATGTCGAGGTCCTCGAGCGCCTCGGAGACCGTGGCGAACCCCTCGGGGTGGTCCAGGTCGCCGGCGCTCGGCATGAGGTCCGGGTGCGCCCAGACCGCCTCGCGGCCCTCGATGCCCCGCGCCTCGGTGAGGGAGTGCCACAGCCGCGTGGCCGCGCGCACCTTCGCCGGGTCGAGCTCGAGCCCGACCAGCGCCTCGAACGTCTGCTCGGCGGGCCCGCCGGTGGCCCGGCGCCGCCGTGCGGCCTCCATGAGCCGGTCGATCGTCGGCAGCCGGTCGCCCACGGCCTCGGCCACGACCGTGTTCACCCAGCCGGCGATGAGCGCCAGCATCGTGCCCAGGCGTGACAGCGCCGCCTTCTGCTGCTCGGTGTCCTCGGTCTTGAAGACCTCGCTCAGGTCGAGGGTCGCCGCGGCCTCGGGGTCCATCGGGTCCATGCCCGACATGGCCTCCTCGATCGCGGACTCGTCGATGCGGATCTCCCGCGCGTACGCCTCCAGCGCGCCCAAGAGGTGCGCGCGCAGCCACGGCGCGTGCGTGAACAGGCGGTGGGTCGCGGCCTCGCGCAGCGCCACGTACAGGCGCACCTCCTCGACCGGCAGCTCCAGGCCCTCGGCGTAGGCGGCGAGGTTGCCCGGCAGCAGCGCGGCCACGCCCGTCTTGCCGAGCGGCAGGCCGACCTCGGAGGAGGAGAGCACCTCCCCGGCGAGCTTCGCGAGCGCCTGCCCCATCTGCGCCCCGAACAGGGCCGAGCCGACGCCTTTCATGACGTCGGCCATGGGGCCGAGCATCCCGGCCATCTCCTCGGGCACGAGCGTCTGCATCGCCTCGCCCATCTGGGCGGCGAGCGGCTCGGCGAGCTGCTTCCAGGAGTTCTCGGTCTGCGCGATCCACTGCTTGCGGGTCCACGCGTCAGTGGCCGTGACGCCCGAAGGCCAGTTCACGGCGGAGTCGAGCCAGAGGTCGGCGAGGCGCACGGCCTCGGCGACCTGCGACTGCTCGGCGGGGCCGACGGTGTTCTCGGCCTTCAGTTCGGACTCGGCGAGCTGCTTGGCCAGCTGCCAGTTGACCGGACCGGACGACAGCGACTGCGCCATCATCTGCTGCAGCTGCTGCATCATCTGCTGCACCCGCGGATCGTTCGGGTCGGGCAGGTCGCCGCCCAGGTTGCCGAAGCCGAAAGGAATGTCGGAGCCCATGGGCCAACCGTACGTCAGAGTAGGGGTCCCGGGCCACGGCCCGCCGAACTGAAACGCCCTGTTCGCTGCGGGCCGAACGCGCCTGTGGGCTAGGGCATGTAGGCTTCCGCGCATGCGAAGGCGAGGAATCACAGTCCTGTTGGGTGCGGCCCTGGTGGCGCTGCTGACCTGGCAGGCCCTCACGATGGACGTCGCCTACGTGGTCTTCAGCCCCGGCCCCACCGAGGACGTCCTCGGCGCCGAAGCGGTCGAAGGCGTCGAGCACCAGATCATCAGCGCCGAAACGGAGTACGACTCCGAAGGGCAGCTGCACCTCACCACCGTGCGCGTCAAGCAGTCGGTCACCCTCGTCCAGGCACTGAAGTACTGGACGTCCAATGAGTACGCCATCGTGCCGCGCGACCTCGTCTACCCGCCCGGCGAGTCCGAGGAGGAGATCGCCGAGGAGCAGGAGGCCGACTGGGCCGAATCCCAGTCGAACGCCGAGCAGGCCGCCCTGGCCTACCTCGGCGAGCCCGCCGTCATCGAGGTCGTGGCCGACTCGGGCGGCCTCGTCGCCGGCGACGTCATCACCGCGGTCGACGGCACCGCCGTCACCTCGCTCCAGGACCTCGCCGATTACGCCGAGAGCGAAACCACGGTCACCGTCACCCGCGCCGGAGCGAGCGTCGACGTCCCCGCAGTGACGCTCGGCGAGGCCGATCTGCAGTCCACGCACGACGATCCGTACGGCATCGAGATCGACACCGAGGCCCTCGACATCGGCGGCCCCTCGGCCGGCCTCATCTTCGCGCTCGGCATCGTCGACCGGGTCACCGAGGGCGATCTGACCGACGGGAAGGTCATCGCCGGCACCGGCGAGATCGACGCCGAAGGCAACGTCGGCGGCATCGGCGGCATCCAGCAGAAGATCACCGCATCGGCGGACCTCGGGGCCGAAGTCTTCCTCGCCCCGGCTTCGAACTGTTCGGACGCCGTCACCGTCGCGCCCGACGACATGACTATTGTCAGAGTCGAGACGCTCGCAGACGCGGTCTCGGCGCTCGAGTCCCTAGCGGCCGGCGGGGAAGTCACGACCTGCTGACCCCGCTGAAGTTACGGCTCGTACGCAGCCTCGGCGACACTTGCGAGCCGACACCGAGCGGCCTCGGCGAAGCCTGCGAACCGTAAGAGAGCGAAAGCCGAGCCCGCACCGCAAGACGTGAAGGAGTTGCTGCAGTGGCGAACCGGACGCCCACCCCCCCACGGATGAGCCGACGAGGACGCTACGTCCTGATACTCCTGGTGGGGGCGATAGTCCTCTTGTCGGTACTGGGCTGGCTCGTCGGCCTGCGCACCGACTACCTCTGGTACGACTCGGTCGGCTACACCGCGGTGTTCTCGACCATGATGTGGACCCGCCTGGGGCTCTTCGGGGTCTTCACCCTGGCGATGGCCGCCTGGTGCGGCCTCAACCTCTACCTCGCCTACCGGTTCCGGCCCGACACCTGGCCCGCCACCAGCGAGCAGGAGGGCCTGGAGCGCTACCGCGAGCTCATCTCGCCCAAGGCCGGATGGTGGATCGGCGGCGTCGCCGTCATCGTCGGCATCTTCGCCGGCATGTCCGCCCAGGGCCGCTGGGAGACCTGGCTGCTGTTCCGCCAGGGCGGCGAGTTCGGCGAGAGCGACCCGGTCCTCCACATGGACGCCGGGTTCTACGTCTTCGAACTGCCGTTCTGGCAGTTCCTCATCGGCTTCGGCTTCGCCGCGGTCGTCGTCGGCATCCTCGCCTCCCTCAGCGCCTACTACCTCTACGGCGCACTGCGGTTCTCCGGCACCGGCGACCGCATGACCAACGTCGCCCGCATCCACCTCTCGGTGCTCGTGGCGCTCTTCCTGGGGCTCAAGGCCGTCGCGTACTACTTCGACCGCTTCGACTTCACCACCCAGGACAACCAGGTCACCGGCATCGTCGGCGGCGGCTACACCGAGATGACCGCCCTCATGAACGCCAAGAACGCGCTCATCTGGGTCTCCCTCATCGCGGCCGTCGTCATCCTCGTCTTCTCCTGGGGCTTCACCCGCTCCCTCGCGCTCCCCGCGGCCGCACTCGGCCTCGTCGTGGTCACCGCGATCGCCGCCGGCGGCATCTACCCCGCCGTCGTCCGCAACTTCCAGGTCGAGCCCAACCGCCCCCAGCGCGAAGGCCCCTACGCCCAGCACACCATCGACGGCACGCGGTACGCGTACGGCATGGAGGACCTGGAGACCACCACCTACCCGGTCGCCTCCCAGCCCAACGCCGAGACCATGGCCGCCGACCAGTCCACGGTCCCGTTCGTGCGCCTCATCGACCCGTTCGTCGTCTCGGACGCCTTCACCCAGGCGCAGCAGCCGCGCAGCTTCTACGACTTCAACGAGAAGCTCGACATCGACCGCTACACCTACACCGACGAGAACGGCCAAGAGGTCACACAGGACTTCGTCGTCGGCCTGCGCGAACTCAACCCCAGCCAGCTCGCCGACGAGCAGCAGGACTGGACCGTCGCCCACACCGTCTACACGCACGGCTGGGGCTTCGTCTCCGCCTCGACCACCGAGAGCGACTCGGGCGCGCCCTGCTTCACCTCGGGCGTCCTCTCCGACGACCCCGGCAACTGCCAGATCGGCAACGACATCATCGATGTCGACAAGCCCCAGATCTACTACGGGCTCTTGAACAACGAGTACGCGATCGTCGGCATCCCCAACGGCGACACCCCGCGCGAGTACGACCGGCCGATCGACGTCGCGGTCGCCGACGAGGACTCGACCGAGGAGGACGCCGAGGAGATCGGCGCCGACCGGTACACCACCTTCGAAGGCGACGGCGGCATCGACATCGGCTCCGTCGGCCGCCGGCTCCTCTACGCCTGGGAGTTCCAGGAGCCCCGCTTCCTGCTCTCCGACCAGATCAACGACGAGTCGCAGCTGCTCTACAACCGCAACGTGCGCGAACGCGTCCAGAAGGTCGCCCCGTTCCTCACCGTCGAGGCCGACCCGTACCCGGCCGTCGTCGACGGCGAGATCGTCTGGATCGTCGACGGCTACACCACCACGAACGACTTCCCCTACTCCGACCGGGTCAACCTCGCCGACGCGACGAACGACACCTACTCCGGTCAGGGCGTGGCGAACCAGCCGTCCGAGGAGATCAACTACATCCGCTCCTCGGTCAAGGCAGTGGTGAACGCCTACGACGGCTCCGTTGAGCTCTACGAGTTCGACGACGAGGACCCGATCCTCAAGGCCTGGAACGCGATCTACGGCGGCGACCTCATCACGCCGAAGGAGGAGACCCCCGAGTCCCTCGAGGCGCACTTCCGCTACCCGCAGGACCTGTTCAAGATCCAGCGCAGCCTGCTCCAGCGCTACCACGTCGACGAGTCGCGCACCTTCATCGAGGGCAGCGAGGCCTGGGCGACCCCCGAGGACCCGTCGCAGCAGTCGCCGGTCATCCAGCCGGCCTACTACGTGTACGCGACCTACCCCGAGCAGACGCAGCCGTACTTCCAGCTCACCAGCACCTTCACGCCGAGAAACCGCGAGAACGCGCTGGCGAGCCTCATGTCGGGCTACTACGACGAGAACGGCGATCCGAAACTCCAGATCTACGACGTGGTGGGCGGCGACGACCAGTCGGTGCGGCAGATACACCAGATCATCACGTCCACATCGGAGGTGGTGACGACGCTCCGCGACGCCACGCAGGCCGGCACCACGGTGGAGTGGGGCAACCTGCTCGCGCTGCCGGTGGGCGACGGCATCCTGTACCTCGAACCGATGTACCTGCGACGGCAGGCGGGCGGCCAGGGCGAGGACCTGCCGCGGCTCACGAACGTCGCGATCAGCTACGGCGGCTACGTCGGCTTCGCGCCCAGCTTCGAAGAGGCCGTGGCGATGGTGGTCGACAAGTACGTGTCCGGCGCGCCGAGCGAGGCCGAGCAGAACGAGGGCGAGGAAGGCGAGGAGCCGACCGAGACCCCGTCGGAGACGCCGAGCGAGACGCCTTCGGCCGAGGCTCCGGCCCCAGCCGACCCGCCGGAAGTGGAGGCGGCCATCACGAAGGTCCTCGACGCACAGGCGGCCTACGAGGAGGCGCAGGCCTCCGGCTCGAACGAGCAGGAGGGCGCGGCCCTCGACGCACTGCTCGCAGCGCTCGACGAGCTCGAGGCCGCAAGGCAGGCGGCGGGCCAGTAAGGGCCTTGCCCCGCAATTGAAGTGAAGCGCCCGGCGACCATCTGGTCGCCGGGCGCTTTCGTGTTCGTGGCGTGGATGCGATCGCGAGGCGTGGGAGGCGGCCGCGGGCTCGACCGTCTCCTTGCAGAACGTCAATGCGGGCCGTCGCGGTAGTGCCGGCGAGCGCTGCTGCACTGTTCCATGCGGTCGGCAAGGCACTGTGGACCGCAGCGGGCTTGACCGCCCGCCGGCCCGACCGGTCATCGCGGCGCGTACAGCACTACTGCTCCTCTTCGGGAGCTTCGGTCTCGCCCGTCTCCGGCTTGCAGCCCTCGGCATCGACCGCGCGTCGCACGGTCAACTGCACCGTGGAGCCCGGATCGACTTCGCTTCCGGCGCTGGGCGACTGGCGCACCACGCCGCAGCGGGCCTCGCCTTCGCCCTCGTAGTCCACGGCAGGGGTGAGCCCCGACTCCTCGATTCGCGCGCGGGCGTCGGACTCGGACTGCGTGACCACGTTCGGCACCGCGGTCTTTGCGGGCGGCGGCGGTGACGAGCTCTCGGAGGCACTCGGCGTGCCGCTCGGCGTCAAGGAGGGCCCGGCCGAGGCCGTGCCCGCTTCGGGCTCCGATTGCCCTGCGTCCGAAGCGGTCTCGCTCGGATCGGCCGAAGGCGAGTCGCCTCCGTCGTCGTCGCCCTCATGCCAGACGCCGCCGTCGCCGTCCTGACCCTGGACCTCGGCCCCGTCGAGCCCGGTCTCGCCCGTCGGCAGGGTGCCGCCGCGCTCCTCCTCGTTCCACGGCAGCGTGATCGCGATGGCGCTGATGGCGGCCACGGCCGTGAGCGTGGCGGCGAGCGACAGCCACAGGCCGCGCCGCCGCGAGCGGTCGCGGGGGCTCTCGTCAGCGGGCACCGGGGCCGGGCCGGTCGGACCGGCGGGCGGGGCCGCCGCGTGTGATCCGGTGTGCGCGCCGGTGAACGGCGGCAGCGTGTGCCCGTCGGTGTGCGGCGAGGGGGGCGAGGACGGATGCGGCTCGCGCTGCGGCGACTGCGGCACTGCACGCGAGACCGGTTGCGGCCCGGTCTGGTACGTCGAGAGCTGCCCTGCGCCGAGCCCCGTGTCGCCCTCCGGCGACGGCCGCCGGTGCGCGCCCGAAGGCGGGCCGACCGCGCCGGCACCGGTGCCGATCGAGCCCATGCCGATCGCCGCCCGCGCGGGCTGCACCCGCGTGCGGGCCATGGCTGGTGCGCGGCCTGCGAGCATCGCGGCGCGCGTCTCGTTGCAGGCGTCGGCCAGTTCAGCGGCGTCGGTCCAGCGCGCCGCGGGGTCCTTCTGGAGCGAGCGCCGCACGATCTCGGCGACTTCGTACGGGATCTCGGTGGGCAGCGGCGGCGGGGCGTTGCGCAGGTGGGCCGAGAGCACCCCGAGCGGGGTGTCGGCCTTGAACGGCGGCGACCCGGCCAGGCATTGATGGGCGACGACGCCGAGCGAGTAGAGGTCCGAAGCGGCCGTGAGGTTCTCGCCGGCCGCCTGCTCGGGGGACATGTAGGTGACGGTGCCGAGCACGACCCCGGTGGTCGTGAGGGTCAGGTTGTGGCTGACGCGGGCGATCCCGAAGTCCACCAGGACCACTGAGCCGTCGGAGCGCACGAGGATGTTCCCGGGCTTGATGTCGCGGTGGACGATCCCGGCGGAGTGGGCCACGTGCAGCGCCTCGGCGACGCCGCCGATGACGCGCAGCGAGTCGGCGGGACTGAGCTTGCCCCACAGGCCGAGCAGCCGCGAGAGCGGCTTGCCGTCCACGTACTCCATGATCAGGTACGCGAGCTGGGCGTCCTCGTCCTCGATCTCGCCGTAGTCGTACACCTCGACGACGCCGGGCCCCTGCATGACGGCGATGGCGCGGGCCTCGCGGCGGAAGCGCTCGCGGAACCCGCGGTCGTCGACGAGGTCGGCGAGGAGGACCTTGATGGCGACGGTGCGCCAGAGGATGGTGTCGACGCCCTCCCAGACGTCGCCCATGCCGCCCCCGCCGATGCGGCGTTCGAGCCGGTACCGCCCGTCCAGGACCACGCCTGCCTTGAGGTTGCGAGTGCTCAGCATCCGGCGGCTTTCCCCTTCTCGGCGAAGCTCGCAAGCCGCGAATTCGCAGCCTTGGCGAAGCTCGCGAGCTGTGGTTCCGCAGCTCCGGCGAAGCTTGCGAGCCATCATCTCTGCCCGGTGTCGGACCAGTTCTGAGGGTCTAACGAACGGCGGGGGCTGAGGCTACGCGCTGGATGGGCCGAACTTCGGCTCGATCGAAGGATTTCGGCGCCGCGTCCGCTCGCGGCGCCGGCCGCTAGGACTTCGCCGCGGCGACGACGGCGCCGATGGCGCGGACCGGGGTCGCGGGTCCGGGGAGCGAGCGGGGGGCGGCCCGGCCGCCGACGGCCTGGCCGAGCTGGCCGTCCCAGCACGCCCACGAGTGGCACGGCCAGGACTGGCTGCAGTGTCCGCACACGGGATGCTTGGCGCTGCGCTGGTCGAGGGCGGGTGTGTGGCGTTTCCACCAGCGCGCCTGCACGCGCCAGAGGCTCGGCACCAGCACTTCGCTGGGCGGCTCGTCTGGCGGAGGGTTGTCGAGTGTGTACGGACTGCGCAACGCGGGCTGCCTTTCCGGTCTTTCGATGGGCTGGAATCGATTGTGGCCCTTAGGTTTCGGGGCGTCAGACTCCGGTATGACCTGGTCGATGCCGAGTCGCGGTGTCGAATCGGTACAGTCGAGGGGAGGCGGATAGCCCCTCCGTACAGTAGAATTGCACATGCAGAATTTGGATGCAAGAGGTATAACCGGATCGGGTGGCGATTCCTCCCGCCCCGCGGCCGCGCAGGCGAGACCCGGACGATCGGTCTCGGCGACGCCGGCGGGCCGCACTTGAGAACAGCTGACGTTACCGGGTGAGCGGCCCAGAAGTCCTCCACCACGCGGTGCGTCCTCACCGAATCCGGAGAGATCAGGGTGTCAAATGGGTACATCGAACGACAACGCTGAGAGCGATCTGCCGAAGAAGTTGGGAGGCAAGGCGATGCCTTCGACCGGCAGCCCCACCGTCCGCCGCCGCCGCGCCGGGAAGATCCTCCGGGACCTGCGCGAGAAGTCCGGCAAGGACGCCAATGACGCCGCCGCGGCCCTGGAGGTCACCAGTTCCACGATCTACCGGATGGAGCTCGGCCGGGTCGGGATCAAACCCCGCGACGTCCAGGCCCTGGTGGAGGTCTACGGGGTCGAGGACTCCGACCTCGTCGACGAGCTCGTGCGCCTGGCACGCGACGGCCGCAAGCGCGGCTGGTGGGCGCGGTACTCCGACACCATCTCCCCGCCGTACGCCACGTACATCGGCCTGGAGCAGGACGCCTCCAGCCTGAACGTGTACGACGGCTTGATCATCAACGGGCTCTTGCAGACCCGCGAGTACGCCACGGCCACCTTCGGGATGGTCCCGGAGCTGTCGCAGCGGTTCATGAAGGAGCGGATCGACCTGCGCATGGAGCGCCAGCAGCGCCTGCGCGGGGACCTGAAGATCTGGAACGTCATCGACGAGGCGGCCATCCGCCGCGTCCTCGGCGGGCCGAAGGTCATGATCGACCAGCTGCAGAACCTGCTCGAGCTCGGCTCGCTCCCGAACGTGCACCTCCAGGTGCTGCCCTTCGAGGGCGGGGCCTACCCCGGGATGCTGTCCTCGTTCACGATCCTCGGCTTCGGCCCGCTCGAGGGCGAGGTCGACCCCGGCTACCGCCACCCCGACGTGGTCTACATCGAGGGCCACAACGGCGACGTCTACGAGGAGGGCGCCGACGTGCAGCCCTTCCACGAGATCTTCAGCTACCTGCGCTCGGCCGCGCTGGACCCGGGCCGGAGCCTGGAGTTCATCGAGCAGCAGGCCCAGCACCTCAAGACACTCTGAGACCCTGACCGACGCAAGGGGGCGGACACGGCGCTGACGCCGAGTCCGCCCCCTTACCCGTCCTTACTCAACTACCTGCCGGATGTCCGCAGCAGCGAACGCCAGTCGGCTCGGCTGGCGCGCAGGATCGGGCTCACCGTCAGCTTGGTGTCCCTGATCTCCACGGCCGCTTCCGCGAGCCTGGCTTCGACACAGGCCCCGTTGGGGCCTGACCTGCTGCTCTTCCTCCATGCGTGGGTCAACATGGATCTCCTCCTTCCAAGGAGCATTCGAGTCCCCAGGACGGTGTCGAGCTTAACCATTGCGTGGCAAGGCGAACGTCGACTATCCGTCAATATCAGGTACCGGACAGAAGCCACTGCCGCGCTTCACCAATGCGGTGTGCCGCAGGACGCCTCCGCGCTGCCGGGCTCGATCTGGACCGTCGCGTGCGCGATGTCGAATTGTTCTGCCAGCGTCCGCTGCGCGTCGCCCAGGACGCCCGCGGGATCGGCGCCCGAATCGACGGCGAGATGGACGGTCGCGACCTCCATACCCGACGTCAAAGTCCACAGATGGAGATCGTGCACTTCTTTCACCCCATCGAGTGCGGCGAGCGCGTGTTCGACCCCTTTCGGGTCGACGCCGACGGGGGCGTGCTGGAGGAGGATGCGGAGCGCGTCGCGCCCCAGCCGGTACGCGCGCGGCAGGATGAACAGGCCCACGCCGACCGCGATGAGGCTGTCGACCGCGTACCAGCCGGTGAACGCGATGACCGTGGCGGCGGCGATGACGCCGAGCGAGGCGATCGCGTCGCCGAGGACCTCGGTGTAGGCGCCGCGCACGTTGAGCGACTCGGCGGCGGCCGAACGCAGCAGGAGCAGGGAGGCGACGTTCGCGGCGAGGCCGAAGAGGGCGACGGCGAGCATCGGGCCGGACTGCACCTCGGGCTGCTCGCCGAGGCGGCGCACGGCCTGCACGATGACGAATCCGGCGACGGCGAACAGCAGCAGCGTGTTCGCCAGGGCGGCGAGGACTTCGAGCCGGTACATCCCGTAGGTGCGGCGCGGCCGCCCTCCCGCGCGGCGCACGGCGATGATCGCGGCCAGCGCCATGGCGATGCCCAGGGCGTCACCGGCGACGTGCCCGGCGTCCGAGAGCAGGGCGAGGGAGTGGGTGTACCAGGAGGCGACCGCCTCGACGGCCATCACCGCGAGGGCGAGGCCGAGTGCGAGCCAGAGCCGGCCGCTGTGGCGTGCGCCGAGTGAAGCGGCTCCTGGGTGCGCGTGGTCGTGGCCCATGGAGGGCGGCCTCCTTCGTCTCGGTGCCTCGGCGGTGGGGTCCCCTCCGCCTTCCGATGCTAACATGCGCACTATTGCATATATGGCGACGGGGTCGATTCGACTCCTTCGCCAGCGGGTACCTTCAACCGGAAATCCGCTTACGCGGTGTGCCCGATCCGCGGCTTTTCTGTGCGGCCCACATGAAAACGCCCGAACCAGGGGGACTTTCACAAATGCGGGGCGGCAATGGAATAATATTCGTACCAACATCATCAGCACTGGTCACGGGGGGTGACGATGAAAGACGCCATTGAAACCTCTACGTTCGCGTTCTTCGCAATCGCCGCGATCGTCCTCATCTTCGCAGCCGTCCTCGGCCTGCGATCGGTCATCGACACCAGGCGCCGCCGAAAAATCAGGGCCAGGACCGACGCCGAAGCCTGGACCGAGCTCCTCGGCAACCAGCTGAAGATCGCCCCGGTCTCCGTCGGCGACACCGAAGCCGCCGCGGCCCTCGACCGCGCCAGGAAACTCCACTACAAAGCGGTCGAGCGACTCAAGACCGCCAAGAAGGTCAAGCAGTTCGCGCGCATCCGCACCTACGCGCTCGCCGGCCTGCACAACCTCAACATCATGCGCCGCCGCCTCGGCAAAGCCCCCGGACCGCAGGGCCCCATGCCCTTCAACGCCGCGGGCTCCACCAAAGCGGCCAAGCGCGACGACAACATCAGCGACGTCCCCACAGGACCGTCCACAGGACTGCCCTTCTAGCGGGCGCCGACCTGCAAGGACACGAGAACGGGAGCGGCCTCAGGCCGCCCCCGTTGCTTCATGCCCGCTACTGCTCGACCGGCTTGCGCGGCGCCAGGAGGTCCATCACCCACATCGTCACCGACACGATGATCGCGCCCCAGAACGCCGGCCAGAAACCGTCCACGTAGAACCCCAGCGAGAGCTTCTCGGAGACCCAGCCGGTCAGCCAGAACATCAACGCGTTCACCACGAGGCCGAACAGGCCCAGTGTCAACACGTACAGCGCGCACCCGATCGCCATGATCAGCGGCTTCACGAACGTGTTCACCAACGTGAACACCACCGCCACCAGCACCAGCGAGAAGAACCGCTCCAGCACCGAGTCGCCGTACAGGTGGATGCCGTCCACGATCGCCGTGGCCAGCCACAGCGCCAGCGCCGTCAGGACCAAGCGCACCAGGAATCTCATCCGGCCAGTATCGCCGCCCGCGACCCCGCACGTCCAGTTTCCGCCGAGAAGGGAGGAAGCAGCGACGAGCGGAAACCAACCGGCACGGGCGAGACCGATACGGGCCCGCGGATTCACCCCGGGTTCACCCGGGATCGAACCCGAGGCCACCCGCCGGGCCTACAGTCGCGGCAGCCCCGCTTAGCTTCCACACCTGCCCGGCGCAGAAGGAGAAACCATGAGCGACCCGTCGTACTCGGCGCTCGGACGCACCGTCGACCCCCGCCGCATCGGCGCGAACACCGAACCGGGCGTGCCGCATGCGCCCATCGGCCAGGGCGCCCCCACCGTCTTCGACATCCGCAACGTCAACGTCTTCTACGGCGCCTACAACGCCGTCAAGGACGTCAACTTCACCGTCGCCAAGAACGAGATCACCGCGCTCATCGGCCCCTCGGGCTGTGGCAAGTCGACCCTCCTGCGCTCCCTCAACCGCATGAACGACCTCATCCCCGGCGCCCGCGTCGAAGGCACGGTCGCCTACCACGGCAAGGACGTGTACGGCGCCGGCGTCGACCCCGTCGAGGTCCGCCGCCGCATCGGCATGGTCTTCCAGAAGGCCAACCCCTTCCCCAAGTCCATCTTCGACAACGTCGCCTACGGCCCCAAGATCCACGGCGTCCCCCGCGCCGACCGCGAGGGCATCGTCGAAGAGTCCCTCAAGAAGGCCGCCCTCTGGGACGAGGTCAAGGACAAGCTCAAGCAGAGCGCCCTCGTCCTCTCCGGCGGCCAGCAGCAGCGCCTGTGCATCGCCCGCACCATCGCGCTGGCGCCCG
Organism: Glycomyces sp. NPDC021274; assembly: GCF_040641195.1. Taxonomy (NCBI): domain Bacteria; kingdom Bacillati; phylum Actinomycetota; class Actinomycetes; order Glycomycetales; family Glycomycetaceae; genus Glycomyces; species Glycomyces sp. NPDC021274. The sequence continues at coordinate 60,333 of NZ_JBFADC010000016.1, forward strand.
AGGTCGTCCTCATGGACGAGCCGTGCTCGGCCCTCGACCCGATCGCCACGGCCCGCATCGAGGAGCTCATGGTCGACCTGGCCAAGCAGTTCACGATCGTGATCGTCACCCACAACATGCAGCAGGCCGCGCGCGTCTCCGACAAGACCGCGTTCTTCTCCACCGAGGTGAACGAGCTGAGCGACACCCGCACCGGCGTCCTCGTCGAGTTCGACGACACCCAGCGCATCTTCACCACCCCCTCCGACGAGCGCACAGAGAACTACGTCACCGGCCGCTTCGGCTAAGGGCTTACGCGCCGTCGTGGTGCAGCAGGGCCCGCCGAGAGAAAATCTGAGCGGCGGATCCCTCGTCGCAAGTACCGCTCCGCTGCGCTCCGCATTCGTACTAGCTCCTCACGATCCTTGTCAGATTTCCACTCAACGGGCCCATGTGGCCCGGGCCCGTCCCAGGTGGGACGGGCTTTTTCGTGCAAAGCGGCCCCCGCACCAAACGGTGCGGGGGCCGAGAGACCAGCTTTCGGATCAGCGCTTGTCGATCGCGAACCGCGACGCGATGATCCGCGACACGATCGTGAACAGGAAGACGATCACGATCAACGTCAACGCCGCACCCCAGGCACGGTCCTGGGAGGCCGCGAACGGCTGCGTGGCGTTGCGGTAGATCTGCGCCGCCAGCGTCGTGTTCTCGCCGTAGAACAGGTCCGGCTTGTAGATGTACGTCAGACCCACCGTCACGATGATCGGCGCGGTCTCGCCCGCCGCACGCGCGACCGCCAGCAGCGCCCCCGAGGTGATCCCCGAAGAAGCCGACGGCAGCACCACGCTCATCGTCGTGCGCCACTTCCGCGCGCCTAGACCGGCCGAGGCCTGCCGCAGCTCCTCCGGAACCAGCCGCAGCATCTCCTCGGCGGAGCGGATCACGATCGGCAGCATCAGGCACGCCAGCGCCAAAGCGCCGCCGAAGCCGATCTTCTCGCCGATGACGATCACGTACGCCACGTAGATGAACAGGCCCATGACGATCGACGGCACGCCGGTCATCACGTCGGCCATCGTGCGGATGAACCGCGCCAGCGGCTTGTTCTGGCCGTACTCGTTCAAGTAGACCGCGCCGAGCACGCCGATCGGGATCGCGATCAGCGCGGCCATGCCGGTGATCGCGAGCGTGCCCACGATCGCCGGGCCCATGCCCGGACCGGCGGTGCGGTAGTTGCGCGGGATCTCCTCAGTGAAGAATTCGAGGCTGATCGCCGAGCCGCCGCGCCGCACGACCTCCCAGGCGACCAGCACCAGCGGCAGGGCCGCGATGAGGACGCACAGGCCGATCATGATCGTCGCCGTGCGGTTGGCGAAGGCCCGCCGCTTCGACAGGTTGCGCCCGGTCAGGTCCGGGGCGGTGTTGAGGCTCGTCATGAGTGGGCCCCCTTCATCTTGATCTCGGCGCGGCGGACGACCACGCGGGCAAGGAAGTTGATGAGCACGGTGATGGCGAACAGCTCCACGCCGATCGCGATGAGCGCGTCCTGGTGCAGACCGCTCGACTCGCCCCACTGCTGCGCGATGATCGCCGCCATCGTGTTGCCGGGCTCGAACAGGTTGGCGGACATCGTCGTCGCCCCGCCGATGACCAGCGCCACCGCGATGGTCTCGCCCATCGCCCGGCCCAGACCCAGCATCGAGGCGCCCACCAGGCCACCGAACGAGTGGGGGAGGATCGCGCCCTTGACCATCTCCCAGCGCGTCGCACCCAGCGCGTACGCGGCCTGCTTGTCGGTCTCGGGCACCGTCGCGAACACCTCGCGGGCGATCGAGGTGATGATCGGGATCGCCATGATCGCCAGCACCAGGCTCGCGGTGAAGTAGTTGCGGCCCGTGTTCGTGTCGTTGAAGACCGCGTTCAGGCCGGGCACCGGCGCCACCAGATCGGCGAACCCCTGGTAGGCCGGGGTGATCGCCGGGACCACCACCAGGACCGCGACCAGGCCGAACACCACGGAAGGCACGGTGGCGAGCAGGTCGATCACGGTCACGATGTACTTGCGGCTGCGGCGGTGCGCCACCTCGGTGATGAACAGCGCGATGCCGATCGACACCGGCACCGCGATGATCATCGCGATGATCGAGGTGACGAGCGTCCCGTACAGCATCGGGAACGTGCCGAACACGTCGTCGTTGGGCGCCCAGCGGGTGCCCGTCACGAAGCCGATCAGGCCCTCGTCCTGGAACGCGGGCGACGCGCGCAGCGAGGTCGTGATCAGGATCAGGCCGAGCACGGCGAGGACGGTCAGCCCGGCCGCGGTCACCAGGGCCCGGAAGCCCCAGTCGGCCCTGCGGGAGCGGGCCTCGCCGCCGAGGTCGACCTCGGCGGGGGCTTCGGGGGTTGCCGTTGCGGTCAAGGTTCTCTCTCCGGTTTCGTCAGCGGAACGGCCGAAAACCCCAGCGGCGCGCTGGCCGTTGGGGTGATCGGATCCGGGGTTCCTAGTCGGCAATCGTCGAGTTCAGCGCTTCGAGGGCCTGCTCCTGCAGGCTCGTGGGCAGCGCCGCGAAGTTGTTCTCGGCGGCCAGGGCCTGGCCGTCGGTCAGGAGGTAGTTGACGAACTCCTTGACACCGGCGGCGACCTCAGGGTCCTCGTACTCGGTGCGGATCAGGATGTACGTCGGCGCGGTGATCGGGTAGGACTCGGCGCCGGCCGCGTTCAGCGGGTTGTAGGAGAGGTCGGCTTCGACCTGGGCTCCGGCGAGCGCGGCGGTCGCGCCTTCGAGGGTCGGGGCGACGAAGGCGCCGTCGGCGTTCTCGATGGACGCGGTGACGAGGTTGCTCTCGGTGGCGTCGGCGAGGTCGACGTAGCCGATCGCGCCTTCGGTGTCCTGGATGATCTGCGCGACACCGGTGTTCTTCTCACCGGCGATGGCGTTGCCCGGCCACTCGATGGTGTCGCCCGAACCGAGGGTCCAGACCTCGGGAGCAGCGGCTTCCAGGAACTTCGAGAAGTTCGTGGTGGTGCCCGAACCGTCCGAGCGGACCGCGAGCGAGATCGCGGTGGCCGGCAGGGTCGCGTCGGGGTTCGCCGCGGCGATGGTCGCGTCGTTCCAGGTGGTGATGGTGCCCGCGAAGATCCCGGCCAGGACGTCCTGGGGGAGCTGCAGCGCGTCGACGCCGGGCAGGTTGTAGGAGACCGTGATCGGCGCGGCCACGGTCGGGATGTACTGGAAGCTCCCGGCCTCGACGCCGTCGTCGTCGCCGACCAGCGAGTCGGTGCCGGCGAAGTCGTTCAGGCCTTCGCCGAACTCGGACTTGCCGGTGCCGGAGCCGGTCGAGTTGTAGGTCACCGAGAGGTCGGGGTTGACCTCGGCGTAGGCCTCGATGGCCGCCGCGTAGTAGGCGTCGGGGAAGCTGGCGCCGGAGGCGTTGATCTCGCCCGAAGCCAGGTCGCCGGACCCGCCCTCTTCGTCGTTGCCACCGCCGCCGCAGGCCGCGAGGCCAAGCGCGAGGGTGCCGGCGGTGATGCCGCCGAAGATGGCTCTGCGGTTCAGTTTCATGCTGGTCTCTACTCCGTCTCCCAGCGCTCGGCCGGGCTACTGCTTCACTGTCCGCAACCATCAAAGCCAGACCCGGTGTTCACCCGCTGACTTGGAGTTGAACTCAAGGTGAACGACTGAGCGCGATTCGCAACAGTGGAGTAGGACTCGCCCGTGACACGTCCCTGACCAGGCGGTTTTACCGGGTATCGCCCCGGTTGTGATCGGACCGTTATGAACGGTCCAGGTGAACATCCCCTGTCACGAGGTACACCACCTGATGCGAGATGCGCACCGCATGGTCGCCGAACCGCTCGAAGAACCGCGCCAGAAGCGCCACGTCCACCGCCGTCTGCGGCCCGTACCCCAGGCTCGGCAACTGGTCGTGGATGCGCTGCTGGATCGCGTCGAGCTCGTCGTCGTCGAGCCCCATCTGCGAGGCCTGCAGGTGGTCGCGCTCCTCGAGCACCGTCACCAGCTTCTGCGAGAGGTGCACCGCCGCCGAGCCCATCGCCGCGAAGTCCGCCCGCAGCGAATCGGGGATCACCGGCACCGGCGCGCGCAGCAGTACCGACTTCGCCACGTGCTTGGCCAGGTCGCCCATCCGCTCCAGGTCCACCGAGATCCGCACGGCCCCCAGCACGAACCGCAGGTCCGTCGCCACCGGGTCGTACTGCGTCATCAGCTCCACGATCCGGTCGTCGACCTGGAACTGCAGAGCGTTGACCTGATCATCCGCGGCCACCACGGCCTCGGCCGCGGCGACGTCGGTCTCGAGCAGTGCCGCGCCGGCCTTCTCGACCGCGTCGGCGACCCTGCGGGCCATCTCGACCAGAAGCTCGTTGAGCTCGTTGAGATGTACGTGGAAGACATTCGCCATAATGGACCAATCGAGGTTGCAAGGGTCGGATATGCGCCCAGTCTAGGCAGCGGAGCCCGGCCGCAGGCCGCCCCCGCTGGCAAACTCCGGGCGAACAGGCTTGGACGAGCGGCGTTAGAGTGAGGTCGACGCACGAACGATCCCTATGGAGCCGACCAGATGACCTACCCCTCGCAGCCGGGCTATCCGACGCCGCAGTACGGCGGCCAGTCCCCCCAGCCGCAACAGCAGAACAACCTGTGGCTGATCGGCGGGGCGGTACTGACGGTCCTCATCATCATCATGACCGTGATCCTGCTCGTGGTGCAGCGCACGCAGAGTTCGGGCGACAACGAGGGCAGTGGCGGCAACGGCACCGACTCGAGCGAAGGCACCGACGGCGGCGGCGACGACGGCGGTGACGATGGGGGCGGCGACGCCGCGGCCACCGAGCTGACGTCGGACGCATGCGACGCCTTCGACTTCACGAAGTTCGAGGAGACGTACGGACCGGTCGACCCTGACCAGTCCTCCCGGTCCGAGAGCAACTACGGGGGCATGCCCTCGGTGGACTGCTCGTTCTACAACGCGGAGGTGACCGGGGTCAACCTGAGCATCACCGATTACGAGAACGCATCGGACGTCATCGACATGGTGGAGTACGACGCCGAGTACTACACCACGGAGAGCGGTTACGAGCTCGTCGAGTACACCGAAATGGGCGATGCCGGCTCGTACTACACGATGGCGGGCGAGGGCTACAAGCAGCTCAACCTCCACATCGCCTTCGGCAGCCTCGACGTCAGCATCTACACGTCCCTGTGGGAGAGCGAGAACATCGACGAGGCCGCGGCCAAGGCCACCCTGGAGGACATCGTCGCCCAGTGCAGCGAGCTGTTCGCCGACTACACGTAAGCAGCAGGGCCCGGCGGCCGAACGGCCGCCGGGCCCTGTTTCGCGTACTATCCGGGGAACCAAAAAGAGGCCCTGTGACCAGGACCTCTTGTGTGGTGCGCCGCCAGGGACTCGAACCCCGAACCCGCTGATTAAGAGTCAGCTGCTCTGCCAGTTGAGCTAGCGGCGCATGATGTTTGAGCTTTTACCGCACTTTCGCGCCGGTGTGTCTCGCACGAGGAGAAACTTTAGCATGTGCTGCAGGCTCCGTCTCCCGGGGTCCCCGAGGTGGCTACGCTTGGACGGTGACAAGTTTTGTAGACCGCGTGAATCTCCAGGTCGTTGCCGGTAAGGGTGGCAACGGCTGTGTGTCGGTCCACCGTGAGAAGTTCAAGCCGCTCGGCGGACCCGACGGCGGCAACGGCGGCCACGGGGGTGATGTGGTGTTCGCCGTGGACCCGAACGTGCACACCCTCCTCGACTTCCACTTCCAGACCCGCCTCCAGGGCGGCAACGGCAAGCAGGGCGCCGGGTCCAACCGAGACGGCGCCAACGGCGAGTCCATCCGGGTGTCCGTGCCCAACGGCACCGTCATCTACTCCGAGGGCGAGATCCTCGCCGACCTCACCGGGGTCGGCGCCGAGGTGACCGTGGCCCGCGGCGGCCGCGGCGGCCGCGGCAACCGCGCCCTCGTCAGCTCCAAGCGCAAGGTCCCCGGCTTCGCCGAACTCGGCGAGCCCGGCGACGAGCTCTCGGTCGTCCTCGAACTCAAGAGCGTGGCCGATGTCGGCCTCGTCGGCTTCCCCTCCGCGGGCAAGTCCTCGCTCATCGCCGCGATGTCGGCCGCCCGGCCGAAGATCGCCGACTACCCCTTCACGACGCTGACCCCGAACCTCGGCGTCGTGTCGGCGGGGGAGACCACCTACACGATCGCGGATGTCCCGGGCCTCATCCCGGGCGCCGCGGCCGGCAAGGGGCTGGGCCTCCAGTTCCTGCGGCACATCGAGCGCTGCGCGGTGCTCGCGCACGTCGTCGACTGCGCCAGCCTCGAGTCCGACCGCGACCCGGTCTCCGACATCGACGCCCTGGAGCACGAGCTCGCCGAGTACGGCGGCCTCGCCGACCGGCCGCGCATCATCGTCCTCAACAAGATCGACATCCCGGACGGGCGCGAACTCGCCGACTACGTGCGCGGCGATCTCGAGAAGTACGGGTGGCCCGTCTACGCCGTCAGCGCCGTCAGCCGCGAAGGGCTGAAGGAGCTTAACTTCGCCTTCGCCAAGGAAGTCGTCGAGTACCGCGAAGCGCAGCCGGCGATCGAGTCGGCCCGCACCGTGATCCGACCGGCCGCCGTCGACGACTCCGGCTTCAAGGTGAAGCGGGTGAAGCCGGCCTTCGAGGGCGACGTCGAGTTCGTCGTCACCGGCAGCAAGCCGGAACGCTGGATCGGCCAGACCAACTTCGAGAACGAGGAGGCGGTGGGCTATCTCGCCGACCGGCTCGCGGCCATCGGCGTCGAAGACGCGCTCGTCAAGGAAGGCGCTGTGCCCGGCTCGTTCGTCCGCATCGCCGACCACGAATTCGAGTGGCAGCCGACCGACCCGAACATCGTCGCGACCGTCGCGCCCCGCGGTACCGACGCCCGCTTCGAGATCAGCGACCGCAAGGGCGCCGACGAACGTCTCGCCGAGCGCAGGGAACGCCGCGCCGAGGTGCTCGAAAGGGTCGCGAAAGAAGAGGAAGCCAGGGGCAAACGCCGCAAGCGTTAACCCTGATTGCGGATTGACCTGCGGAAACGTGCGGTTCGCAAGGGTGTGGCGCCGAGCACGCACCCCCCTTGCGAACCCCGCTTCCCGGTACCGTAAATTTGTCTTTGCCCGAGGGGGAAACGGACAGGAAAGCCGAAAGGCCCTGGCCCAGAACCAAAAGGGTAAAACTCCGAACGAATCGATCGGGGGGCCAAAACGGCCCGAAAACCGGTCTGGTAAGTTACTGGAGCCGCTCCGGTCGGAGAGGAACTTCCAAGAAGTTTCAGATCTGATCAGTGCGTGTTGTTTGAGAACTCAACAGGGTGTTTGGATGGTCAGCGTGCGGGCTGACTGGATTGGTTCGGCACAAGGTGTCGGCTGGTTTGGTTGGTA
>NZ_JBFADC010000017.1:0-66752 GCF_040641195.1 Glycomyces sp. NPDC021274
CCGGGGGCTGCGCCGCCAGCACCTCCAGCAGCTCCGCCCGGCTCGCCCGCCACCGCGCCAGCAGCTCGGCGGGGGCCAGCCGGGCCCCGCGCTCGGCCCCCTCGTCCACGAACGTCTCCGGCGAGGCGAGCGCCGCCGCCACCTCCCGCCCGAACCCCTCGGGATCGACCGCGGACTGCACGGCCCGCTCGTCCGTCCACAGCAGGTGTGCGATCTGGTGCGCGATGCTCCATCCGGCGGCCGGGGTCGCCCGCCCCCACTCCGCTTCCGGCAGCCCCGCCACCAGTCCGTCGACTTCCTCACCCTCGGCCCGTAGGTCCGCCAGGACCTCCCGAACCTCCCGCGGATTGGCCATCGCGCGCTCTCCTCATCCACGCCGGACGCCCATGTCCCTTACGGACAGGGCATGTTGACAGCTGCGGTGATGCGAGAACCGAGGGTGGCAGCGCGCCGAGAAACAATCAAGCACGCATGCATGATTTCTTGCCATGCCGCGCCCCCGCATACGCGAAGCGCGAGCACCCCGCGTTACGGCCGCACGGGCGCCGATGCGGCGTAACGCACGAAGGCGGCCCAGGCGGATGGGGTGAGGGTGAGGCGGGGGCCGGGCTTGTCTTTGGAGTCGCGTATGAGGACATGAGCGGTGGCCGGGCTGGTGGCAGCCTCGACACATTCGCCGCCGGCGGAGCCGCTGTAGCTCGACTTGCGCCAGACCAGTTCGCTGTTCATAGCTACCCCGCCAACTCCTCGATGAATTGCATGGATTCCCTGGTGGACAGGGCCTGCGAGCGGATCATTTCATAGCGCTTGACCAGCTCACCGACCTTCTTTCGGTCGGAGACGAGCTGACTCCTGGCGTGACCCTCCACGTAGCCCAGCGTGCGCAGGTCGGGCATCTCCAGCAAGACCAGTGCACCGTCGAGGCACGGATGCTCCTCGATGTTCGTCGGCATTACCTGAAGGGACACATTGCGCAGCTGTAGCCGCTCCAAGACCCTTACCAGCTGCTCACGGTGGACTTTCCGGCCCCCGATCGGGCGCTCCAGGGCACACTGCTCGACGACGAAATGCAGAGACGGCCGATCCACACGGGTGAGTAGCCCCTGCCGTTCGAGCCTGCCGGAAACCAGGCGCTCCACCTCGTCGTCGGCATGGACAGGGACGTGCGATTCGATCACCGCACGCGCATAGTCCTCCGTCTGGAACAGCCCGCATCCCCCGCCGCGGTCTACGCCGCCGCCGGGACCGGCGTCCGCCAAGGCTTCGTCGTCACCTGCAGTGCCGCCCCCAGCAGCAGGAGCGCCGCGATCGTCCACGCCGACAGCCGGTAGCCGTCCACGGCCGTCGCACCGAGCCCCCACGCCAGCGCCGCCAGCACCGGCCCCAGCGAAGACCCGATCGTCCGCGTCGTCGCGATGAACGCGCCCGCCGTACCCGACTGCTCCGCCGGCGCCGAAGCCAGCAGATAGGTGTTCATCGGGCTGTTGAACACCCCGAACGCCACGCCCAGCAACCCGATCCGCACCCCCAGCGCCACCAGCCCGGTCGCGGCGTCCACGAACAGCAGCGGCACCACGGCAACGATCACCAGGCCCGCACCGGCCAGCGAGACCCGCCCGGATCCGAACCGGTCCGCCAGCCAGCCCGCCACCGGGGTCATCACCGCGACCCCGCCGATGAACGCCAGCAGCACCATCGACACCAGCTCCGGCCTGGCCCCCTGCACGTCAGTGAGCAGGTACGGCAGGCTGAAGTTCAGCAGGCCCGTCACCGCCGACATCAGGGTGAGGCTCAACAGCGCCCCGCTCAGCAGGGGCGACCGCAGCAGGACCACGGTAGGTGCCGAAGTCTTCTGCCGCACCCACACCGCGCCCAGCACCACGCTCGACACCAACGCCCCCGACGCGATCAACGGGTCGGAGTCGACGTACTCGAACGCGAGCAGGAACGCCGCGATCGCCGAGCCCGAGGTCGCCACGTCGACCAGGAGCGCCCGGTCCGGCCGCGGCAGACCGGTCCCGTTGCTCGGCACCGTCACCGCCATCGCCACCAGCGCGACCGCCGACATGACCGCGAGCACCCAGAACAGCCCCCGCCAGTCGAACGCGGCCATGAGGAACCCGCCCACACCGACCATGCCCATCCCGCCCACGGTCATCAGCAGCGCGATCGCCGACATGGCCCGACCCCGCTGCGACGGCGCCGCCGAGGTGACGATGATGCGCCCGGTCATCCCGAACAGGAGCCCGCCGAGCAGGCCGGCGAACGCGCGGGCCGCCAAGAGCAGCCCGAACGAGGGCGCGAGCGCCGCGGCGACCGACCCGATCGTCAACGCCGCCATGGCGAACACGGCGACCGCCCGCAGGTCGGCGCGGTCGGCGAGCCGGCCGGCGGCGATCGCGACCGCGCCCACCGGGAGGGCGTAGGAGAGCAGGACCCAGGCGGTCGCGGCCTCGGTCACGGTGAAGTCGGTGCGGATCGCCGGGAGCGCCACCGCGAGGGTGGACATGCCGCCGGCGACGACGAGCTGCGCGAATCCGACGGCGAGGATCGCTCCCCATCGGGTGGTGGCGGCCTCCGGGGCCGCGACGTTTGCCGTAGTGGTCATGGCGGCCACGCTAAGCGGCGGCCGACCTGCCCCGCATCCGTCGCTCGACGGGCATCCTCGACCGGTCACTGTGCCGCGGGTCGCCGCACCCCGCCGGCGGCGACGTGCCCGGCCGTTCCAGTCGCCGCCCAGTCGGTCGACGGATGTGCCCCCGGTCGGTCCGTCCGTAGCTTCGTCTCCACAGCCCAGAGCTACGAAGGAGCGGAACACCATGAGCGACAGACTGCACCTCGGCGTCATCATCGGCTCGACCCGCGAGGGTCGCTGGGCCCCCGCCCCCGCCAAGTGGATCGCCGGCGTCGCCGAGCAGCACGGCGGCTTCGACGTCGACCTCATCGACCTGCTCGACGCCGACCTGCCCCAGCACCTGGTCGAGGACGACATGTGGTCCACCGAGGCCGACCCGTCCGCGCCCGTGGCGGCCCTCTCGGAGCGGCTCCACCGCGCGGACGCGTTCGTCGTCGTCTCCGGCGAGTACAACATGTCGATCCCCGCGTCCCTCAAGCACGCGATCGACTACTACATGAACGAGTGGGCCGCCAAGCCCGTCGGCATGGTCACCTACGGCGGCAAGATCACCGGCGGCCAGAACGCCGCCCAGCACCTGCGCCAGATCTTCCCCGAGCTGCGCACCATGACCATCCGCAACACCATCGCGTTCCCGCGCTTCTACCAGCACTTCGACGACCGCGGCGAGTTCACCAAGTTCGGCGAGACCGAGGCGGCGGCCAAGACCCTCCTGGACGAGCTGCACTGGTGGGCGCTGGCACTCGCCAACGCGCGCAAGGCGACCCCGCTGCCCAACCCCTATTAGCCCCAGCCGGACCGGGTCTGGGCGTTTCGTCCTAAGACCCGGTCCGGGGTCCTGACGGGGCGCGGAGGCGCAGGTACCGTTGCTGACGTGCTGTACGGACGCGATGCTGAGACCGCCGCCCTCGCCGACCGCCTCGCCGCCGCCCGCGAGGGCCGCGGTTCGGCGCTGGTGGTGCGCGGCGAAGCGGGCATCGGCAAGTCGAGCCTGGTGGCCGCGCTCGCCGAGAGCGCCGCCGACCTGACCGTGCTGCGCTGCACCGGCGTCGAATCCGAGCACGCCTGGTCCTTCGCGGGACTCCAGGCGCTCCTGCTGCCCCTGACCGGGCATCTCGAGGCGATCCCCGAGCACCACGCGTGCGTCCTCGCGCGCGTCCTCGGCCTCGCGGCCGAACCTGAGAAGGAGGCCCCGCCCGGCGACCTGCGGTTCACCGTCGGCCTCGCCGCCCTGAGCCTCCTCACCGAGGCGTCCGGGCAGCGGCCCGTGCTGTGCATCGTCGAGGACGCCCACTGGCTCGACCCCGACTCCGCGGACGTCCTGCTGTTCATCGCCAAGCGCCTCGCGGCCGAAGCGGCGCTGATGATCGTCACCGTCCGGGAGGGCTACGCCCCCGACTTCCCCGCGCCCGGCCTCGACGAGCTGCGCCTCGGCCCGCTCGACGACGACGCCGCCGCGGCGCTGCTCACCGACCGCATAGGCGCCCACGCCTCCGCTGACCGCGGCCGGCTCCTGCATGAGGCCGAAGGGAACCCGCTGGCCCTCCTGGAGCTGCCGCTGGTCGAGTCCGACGCGCGGCTCGCCGCGGACTGGACCGGCCGCCGCTCCACCACGAGCCGCCTCAAGCAGGTGTTCGGCGACCGCATCGACCGCCTTCCCGAGCCCACCCGCACGCTGCTGCTGGTGATCGCCGCCGACGACTCGGCCGACACCGGGCTCGTCTTCGACGTCGCCGGGAAGCTCGGCGCCCAGCTCACCGACCTCGAACCGGCCGAAGCGGACGAACTCGTGCACTTCCACGGCGACCGCTTCACCTTCGGCCACCCGCTCATCCGCTCCGCCGCCTACCAGGGCGCGCCGCTGTTCCGCCGCATCGAGGTCCACAACGTCTACGCCGAGGTCATGGATCCCGACGACCTGCGCCGCGTGTTCCACCTGGCCGCCGCGGCGACCGGCCCGGACGAGGAGATCGCCGCGGCCCTCGAGGCCTCCGCGGAGTGCGGCTCCTCGTGCGGCGGCCACGGCTTCGAGTACACGGTGTTCGAGCGCGCCGCCGCGTTCACCCCCGACCCGCACACGCGCGGCCGCAGGCTCCTGCGCGCGGCCGAGGCCGCCGTCGCGGCCGGCAACGGCCCCAAGGCCCGTACCCTGTCCGGACAGATCGGACGGTTCACTGAGGACCGCAAGATCCTTGCCCGCGCCACCCTGATGGCCGCGATGGTCGCTGCCTGGGACAACGACATCCGCGAGTCCTACCGGCTGTACATGGAGGCCGCCGACCACTACGTGGCCGCCGACATCACCTCGACCGGGTACCCGCTGTTCCGAGCGGTCGAACTCGCCTGGCAGTCAGGGGACTTCTCGCGCGCCGAGGTCGCGGCGGAGTACGCCGAGCGCCTCGGCATCGACCACGCGCCGTGGGTGCGCGACCTCGCGAACGCCTCGGCCGGGCTGAACCGCTCCTGCGAGGTCACCGTCGCCGAAGCGGTCGCCTCGCTGCGGCACCTCATCGACGTCCACACGAGCTTCGGCGAGGCCGTCACCCCCGAGAACCGGGGGATGGTCGCCTGGTGGCAGACGCTCATCGGCGACATCGACGCCGCCGAGCAGACCGCTTCCGGCACCGTCAGCGCCGCCCGCACCTCGGGCGCGGCCGGGGCCCTGCCGCGGGCGCTCACGCTCAACGCCCTCACCGAGTTCCACAGGGGCCGTTGGAAGGACGCCGAAGCCCTCGCTTGGAACGGGGTCGAGCTCTCGGTCGAGCTCGGCCAGCGGATCGGGCCCGTCAAGGCCCGCGCGCACGTGCTCGCCCCGATCGCGGCACTGCGCGGCGACGAGGAGCGGGTGCGCGACCTCGTGGAGGCCGCGTACGCCGGCTCCCCGGGCGACACGGTCGTCGCCATCGACAACGCGCTCGCGCTGCTCGACTTCTCCTTGGGCCGCAACGAGGAAGCCCTCGACCGACTCATGGGCCACCTCGACGGGAACGCCCCGGGGGAGGTGCTCGCGCTCGTCCCGGTCGCCGTCGAGGCGGCGGTGCGCACTGGCGAGCCGGAGCGGGTGGCGGGCGCGTTCGACTGGTTCACGCAGTGGGCCGAGGCGAGCGGGCAACCGCACCTGATGGCGCAGGTCGAACGGTGCCTAGGTCTCCTCGCAGGAGAATCGGAGGCCGGCGTGCACTACGAGCGCGCCGCCGAACTGCACAAAATGGACGACGCGTTCCCGTTCGAGAACGCCCGCACCGACCTCATCCTCGGCGAGTGGCTGCGCCGGGCCCGGCGCGTCAACGAGGCGAAGACCCGGTTGCGCACCGCCGCAGCGGTGTTCGAGCGCCTCGGCGCGGAGCCGTGGAGCGAGCGCGTGCGCCGCGAACTGCGCGCCGCCGGGGACGCGGGCCCGATCGAGGCCGCCCCCGACCTCGCCACCAAGCTCACTCCCCAAGAGCTGCAAGTAGTCCGCCTCGCCGCCGCCGGACTCAGCAACCGCGAGATCGGCGAGCAGCTCTTCCTCAGCCCGCGCACGGCCGGATACCACCTGTACAAGGCCTACCCGAAGCTCGGCGTGGCGTCCCGCAACGACCTGTCCCGCCTGGGCCTCTGAAAGCGCATAAGGTGAAGTGCGAGCGTCGGACCAACCAGGGGAGTCAGTCCTCTTAGGTGGGAGCCGGGGCGTCGTAGCGGACGGTTCCCTCTTCGGCGCCCGGACCGGACGGGGTGAAGCCGGATTTCTCCAGCACCCGGACCGAAGCGAGGTTCAACGGCTCCACGTGCGCGAAGACCGCTTGCACCGCAGGCGAGGTGAAGGCGTGCGCGGTGAGGGCCCGGACCGCTTCGGTGGCGTAGCCGCGACCGCCCCGCGATGACGCGACGCCGTAACCGAGCTCCACCGCGCCGTCCGACGGCGGCCAGAACAGGCCGAGCGAGCCGACGACCAGGCCGCTCTCGCGTTCGACGATCAACCGGTGCCCGAACGGCCCCAGCCACTGCGGTTCGGCCGCGATCAGCGGCGCGATCACCTTGTCGCCCTCGTCGGGGAACCCCTCGGCCCAGTCGTCCAGACGCCCGCCTTCGGTCACGGTCGCCGCCTCGGCGGCCGTCCACGTCCGCAGGAGCAGACGCTCGGTTCGCAGCTCGGGCACGGCCGCAGCGGAATCAGAAGATGCTGTCACAGGCCCCACCGTAGGCCGGGCGTGTCGCGACGGGCAAGTCCGTTGCGCGCGGCCGACGGCACTCTGATGACGCCGATGTGCAAGGGCGACAGGCGAGTGCGACCCGTTTCACGCCGCCGTGCCACGCGCCGAGGCCGGCCCGCCGCCTGCCTCGGACGATCCGATCCGCTCAGTGACGGTCAGCCGCGGCGGGCCCACGTGCGCGCCGCCGCCTGCTTCGCGTCGTTGATCGTCTCGACCTCCACGACCTCGATCCCGCGGTGCCGCTCGGCGACCGATCCCTTCGGGACGATCGCCGTCTTGAAGCCGAGCCGCGCCGCCTCGCCGATGCGCCGGTCCGCGTTCACCGTGCGCCGCACTTGCCCCGTGAGGCTCACCTCGCCGATCGCCACGAGGTCCGCGCTCACCGCGATCTCCTGCTCGGCGCTCACCAGCGCCAGCGCCAGCGCGAGGTCCGACGCCGGCTCGCGTACCCGGATGCCGCCGATCGTCGTCGCGTACACCTCGCGGTCGAGCAGCCGCATCCCGCCGCGGCGGGTGAGCACCGCCAGCACCATGTTCAACCGGGCCTGGTCGAGCCCCGACACCGTGTGCCGCGGGACCGCCCCGTCCTTCACCGATTTGCCCAGCAGCGCCTGCACTTCGACCGGGACCGCGCGGCGGCCTTCCATCGTCACGGTCACGCAGGTGCCGGGCGTGGGCTCGGTCGGCGCGTCGTCGAGGAACAGGCCCGAGGGGTCGGCGAGCGAGACGATGCCGTCCTCGGTCATCTCGAAGCAGCCGACCTCGTCGGCGGGGCCGAAGCGGTTCTTGACGCCGCGCAGCAGCCGCAGCATCGAGTGCTTGTCGCCCTCGAAGTGGACGACCGTGTCGACCAGGTGCTCGAGCGCGCGCGGGCCGGCGATGCCGCCGTCCTTCGTGACGTGCCCGACGAGGATCACGGCCATGTTGCGGGACTTGGCCTCCGCGGTGACGGCGGTGGCGACGGCCTTGACCTGGGTGACGCCGCCGGGGACGCCGTCCGTGTCGGGGGCGATGACGGTCTGGACCGAGTCGAGGATGAGCAGCGAGGGCTTGACGTCCTCGACGTGGCCGAGGACGGCGCTTAGGTCGGTCTCGGCGGCGAGGTAGAGCTCTTCGGAGAGGCAGCCGGTGCGGTCGGCGCGGCGGCGGACCTGCGCGGTCGACTCCTCGCCGGTGGCGACGAGCGCCTTGCCGTACCCGGCCTCACCGAAGCGGTGGGCGACCTCGAGGAGCAGTGTGGACTTGCCGACGCCGGGCTCGCCGGAGATGAGGGTGACGCCGCCGGGGACGAGGCCGCCGCCCATGACGCGGTCGAACTCGCCGATGCCGGTGGGCAGGCTCGCGGCCTGCGCGGCCGAGACGGCGCCGATGCGCATCGCGGGCTTGGCGGGCCGGCGCGCGGCCGGCAGGGTCGAGGAGCCGGTGCCGAGGCTCTGGCGGGGCGGGGCCGCGGTCTCCTCCATCGAGCCCCATTCGCCGCAGTCGGGGCACTGCCCGACCCATTTCGGGACGCGGACTCCGCACGCGCCGCACGCGTAGGCGATTCGCTGGCTCTTCGACATGGCGCCAGCCTACGTTCCGGTGCTGACACGGCCCTGTTCGAACATGCCGCCCGCCCTGAGCACCCGGTCCGGCGGTCGGCCCGGGGCCGCGACACTCGCAGGGCAGGGGGACAAGTGATCGAAACCGGGTTGTACGGCTGTTTAGACTTGCGGCATGAACGAAGCGGAGCCGAGCAACGGCTCACCGGCACTCTCGCTCGAACCGGTCGCGGCACCGGGCCGCACGCGCCCCGGCGCGGCCTTCTTCGACCTCGACAAGACGGTGATCGCCAAGGCGAGCAGCCTCGCCTTCTCACGGCCGCTCTACCAGGGCGGGCTCCTCGCCCGCCGGGACGTCCTCAAGGTCGCGTACTCGCACCTCCTCTTCCGGCTCGGCGGCTCGGCCGACGAAGTGCAGATGGCGCGCACCCGCGACCAGATCGCGGCGCTCTCGCGCGGCTGGCCCGCCGAGGAGGTCCGGTCGATCGTGAACGAGACCCTCGAAGAGCTCATCGCCCCCTCCGTGTACGCCGAGGCGGCCGCGCTCATCGAAGCGCACCGGTCCGCGGGCCGCGCCGTGGTCCTCGTGAGCGCGTCCGGCGAGGAGATGGTCGCCCCGATTGGACGGATGCTCGGTGCCACCGATGTCATCGCGTCCCGCATGAAGATCGGTGATGACGGCCGGTACACCGGCGAGATCGACTTCTACGCCGCCGGGCCTGCGAAGGCCGAGGCCGTCAAGGAGTTCGCCTCCGCGCGCGGGGTCGACCTCGACGCGTCCTTCGCCTACTCCGACTCGATCACCGACGAGCCGATGCTGCGCACCGTCGGCTTCCCGCGCGCGGTCAACCCCGACCGCGGCCTGCGCCGCCTCGCCCAGGAGGAGGGCTGGCCGCAGCTGACGTTCCGCCGCCCCGTGGCCCTGCGCCAGCCCCTGTCGGGGCCGGATCCGCTCAAGGCCGCGGCCGTCGGCGTCGGCGTTGCGGCTGTTGCGTATGTGGTCTGGCGAGTGTGGAGAGAACGGCGTTCGAGGACCGCTTGAGCAGCGCTTTCCGCAGATGGGTAGCCTCAGCGAGATGGAACGCAAACAACCGGCCCGACTGGCCGATGTCGCCCGAGCCGCCGGCGTCTCGGTGGCCACCGCCTCTCGCGTGCTCAACGGCTCGCCCCACCGGGTGAGCGATCAGCTGAGCGAGCGGGTGCGCGAGGCGGCACGCCGGTTGCGATACGCCCCCAACGTCGGCGCGCAGGTCCTCGCCCGCGCGACCTCGCAGACCGTGGCCCTGCTCCTGCACGACGTGACCGACCCGTACTTCGGGCAGATCGCCGGCGGCGTGCTCGCCGAGGCCGCCCGCCGGAACGTGCGCGTGCTCATCGCCGACACCGGCATCGACCCCGACTCCGAGGTGCAGCACCTCGACTCGCTGCGGGGCTACCGCCCGCGCGCGGTGATCGTCGCCGGTTCGCGGACCACCGACAAGGCCGCGGAGCAGCGCCTCGCCGAGCACCTGTCGGACCTCTTGGAACTGGGCGCCACCGTGGTCAGCGTGGGCCAGCCGGGCCTGCCCGGGCGCGTGGTGCGCCCGGCGAACCGCGAGGGCGCGGCGTCCCTGGCGCGGTACCTCTCCGAGCAGGGCCACCGCCGCTTCGCGGTGGTCGCCGGCCCCGAGCAGCTGCAGGTCGTGCGCGAGCGCCGCGAAGGGTTCCTCTCGGCGCTGCCCGAGGACGCCGAGGTCGTGCACGTCTCCGCCGCGTTCAGCCGCGACGGCGGCTACCAGGCCGGGCGCGAGCTCCTGGACGGCGCCCCGCTGCCCACAGCCGTGTTCGTGACGAGCGATGTGCAGGCCACGGGCCTGTGCACGGCGCTGCGCGAGGGCGGCGTGAGCATCCCCGACCAGGTCTCGGTGGCCGGGTTCGACGACATCCCGATCGTGCGCGACCTCACCCCCTCGCTCACGACGGTGGCGCTCCCGCTGCACGACATGGGCGTGAAGGCCCTGGAAGCGGCCCTGGTCGAGGACGCCGACTACCCCGACGAGTTCTCGGTCGCCGCCGAGCTCATCGAGCGCGACTCGACGGCCCGGCCGCGCCCCTGAGGCATCGGAGCGAACGCGAATGCAGGGCGGGGCCGATCGGCCCCGCCCTTCGCTTTGCGCACAGATGTGCGCTTTCTCAAGTCCATGTAACGGGCCTGAAACATAAGCGGCCTGCGCGAGTGGCGGCGTCGCGCTACGCTCGGAATCAAGATGTTCTATATGTTGGGACGTCGATCTGAAAGAATCGCGTGAACCGGATCTCAATCACGAGACGGCAACCGCTTAAATATTGGTAGATTTAGATATAACTCCAGGTAGTGCGACATTAACTGAATAACCGTCGCTGTGGCCTGCAAACTGATCTTGTGTCAGCGGTAGATCCGCTGGCGAGGCAGGCGTAATCTCGGCGGTGGATCCGGTCAGGGACTTGGTGCGGCCCGAACGAGATCCGAAGGAACCGAAACCCTTTGCGAGCCGGAAGCGTCGTCGTTACCGCCCGGCCACACCGCAAGGGCATATTTAGGGTTGGAACTGGATTAATGGCAGTGCGGCTGTATCCGGTACCGACTGGGACCAATCCGGAAGGAACACGATCATGGTGCGAGTCACCGTCGAGGCTGAGACGCCCGTCTCGCCGGTTAGCGGCGAAACGCTTTCCAAATCCGACGCCGAACGAATCGCTGGTGTCCTCAAAGCACTTGCCGATCCGAACCGGCTCCAGCTCATCAGCCTGATCCAGGCCGCTCCCGAGCAAGAGGCCTGCGTGGCCGAGCTGACCGAGCCCCTCGGGCTCTCTCAGCCCACGGTCAGCCACCACCTGCGCATCCTGGCCGAGGCCGGGGTCGTGGAGCGCGACAAGCGCGGGGTGTGGGCGTACTTCCGCCTCGTCCCCGAGACGATGCGGATCGTCGCCGATCTGCTGACCCCGCCGAAGCGCCGTCCGCGGCGCCGCTGAGGGGCATGGGCGGGCACGGCCGGCCCGCCGCCGGCACCGACCGCCGGCGGACCGGGTCGGCCGCGAGCGCCCGACCTGAGGCTCGAGGCGCCGCCCGCGCGCAATGCGCGTGCGCGGCATTGACAGTCGACAGGGAATAACCGAAAAACGCGAGCTCGACTGCGTTCGCGTCAGGCCATACACTCGTCACATGACCGGTGTGCATCGCAGACGCGGGCGCCTCTCCAAGGAGGGCCGCCGCCTCCTGGGCGGCCTCGCGCTCCTCGCCGTCTTCGCCCCGGTCACCGCGTACACCCTCAACGCCGCCATCGCCCACGTCCAGTCCTGCGGGACGGAAGTGGACCTGCACGTGGCCGCCGCCCCCGAGATGGCCGCCGCGCTCGAGGACTTCGTCGCCGCCGGCGGCGGGGCCCCGTCCCGCGGCTCGGACGTGTGCGCCCGCATCACCGTCGAGGCCGTCACCGGCAACGCCGTCGGCGGGACCGATGCCGACGTGTGGATCCCCGAGACCGCGCTCTGGCGCCACCTCCCCGACCCTGAGGGAGCAGACCTCACCGGGCAGTGGGAGGTCCTCCAGGAGTCGACCGCCAGCGCCGCCGTCGGCCTGGCCCTGCCCGCGGGCGAGAGCACCGACGGGGTGCTCGCCGACGAGGCCGACGTCGCGCTCCAGGATCCGCGCGAGCACGCCGCGAGTCTCATGTGGATCATCCTGTTCGGGGTCGACGAGCACACCCGCGAAGGCGGTGACGGCGCGGCCGTGATGTCCGCGCCCGAAGTCATGGCTCTCGGCGACCTGGAGCTGCAGCCCCCTGCGGGCGCGGCGCAGGTCGGGCAGTACGAGTACCCGATGCTGGCCCGCACCGACCTGGGCGAGGACGAGCGCGAGGCCGCGCAGAACCTGCTGCGCTCCTACAAGAGCGAGTCGTACGGCCAGGTGCTGGTCGAGCACGCGCTCGGTCCGGCGGTCTCGCAGTCCGCGCCGTCGACGACGGAGGTCGTCGCGGCGGCGCTGCGCAGCTGGGACGAGCGCGAGGGCGCTTGACCGCTCCCGCTACTCGGCGGTCTTCGACAGTGCCTGGCTGAGGACGTCGTTGAAGACGTGCCAGCCCTCCTCTTCGCGCTCGGCGGCGATGTCGGCCGTGGCCCAGGCCTGGAAGGTGCCGTTGGCGCCGGTCACGAAGACGCTCAGCGAGCCGCGCCAGCGCCCGTAGACCTCGTCGCGCTCGGCGAAGGCGATCTCGCCGGCCATCTCCTCGAGCGGCTGGTAGGGCAGGGCGTCGCGCATCATCGTGCGTGCCGCCCGCGGGCACTCGCCTTCGCAGGGGAGCCAGCCGACGGTGATCTCCGACTCGCCCGCGGCGTCGGTGCAGACGGCGGAGGGGCCGTCCTCGGTGCAGCTGAAGTCGGCGGGGAGTTTGAAGGCGAAGGGCCAGTTCGCGGCGGCGAACGTGGCGGTGTCGGCGTCCTCGGCGTAGGCACTGCCGCCCACGCGTTCGGCGGGGGCCTCCGGGTCCCATTGGGGCACTTCGTTGCCGGCGCTGCCTTCGGTGGGTTCGGCGGCGGGGGCCTGGGAGACGCCGTCGACGGCGGCGGTCGTGGGGGCTTCGGCGGTGCCGTCGGCGCCGTCGTCGCCGGGGCCGGAGAGGACGGCCCAGACGCCGATGACGAGTGCCAGGACGACCACCACGGAGCCGATGCCGATGAGGATCGGTTTGACCTGCGAGGGCTTCTTGGGGGCGGCGATCATGACGACGGGCGGCGACCAGACGGCGTTCTCCGCTCCGCGGGCGTTGGCCGGGGGCGGCGAGGACGGCGGCCCCGAGACTCCTGCGGGCGAGGCGGGGGCGGCCGAGCGCTGGGCGGCGGCCATCTGGTGGGCGGCGCGCTGGGCCGCGGCGGCGGGGCCCACGGGCAGTGGGCCGGTGGCGGGGCCGAGGGCCAGGAGCCGGTCCATGATGCGGTCGGCGCCGCGCAGGCGGGCGTCGCGCAGGACGACCACGTACGGCTGCTCGGCTTCCAGGTCGGCGACGAGGATCGGGGCGTCTTCGGGTCCGGCGGTGGCGTAGGCCCAGGCGACGGTGTCGGAGAGGAGGCCGCGGCGGGCGGGGTCCTTGGAGGAGGTGGCGCCGAGGGTGAGGATCTGCACGGGCCGCGCGTTCTCGTCGAGGCCTTCGCAGAGCTCGTAGGCGCCTTCGACGCGCGCGGTCGTGACATCGGTGTACGGCCCGACCGTGCGACTCATCGACGCCCCCCTCAACTGCGATCCGCGTGCGCTGAACGGGCCGTCACCGGGCGTGCGAGCCGTAAGAAGCGCGGAATTACCACTAAGTATGGCCCGGCTCCGCACGCCCCGCGACACCTGGCCGCGCGGAGTCCGCCGAACGGCCGTCCGGCGCGGGGAATCTCGGTCAGACGACCGAGGCGGGGCCGAAAGTGAGCCGGTTACGCTGGCGGCGTGACCAACTTCCTCAGCCAGGGCCTGGCGATGGCCACCGCTTCCAGCGAGATCCCCTCAGCCGAAGGGCAGGGGGACTTCATCAAGTGGGTGCTCGGCCTCATGACCGACCTCGGCGAGGTCGGGGTGGGCCTGGCCCTCGCGATCGAGTCGGTGTTCCCTCCGATCCCGTCCGAGCTGATCCTGCCGGTGGCGGGGTACCTCGCGTTCGACGGCAAGCTGAACTTCTGGCTGGTGATGCTCTGCGCCGCGATCGGTTCGATGCTCGGCGCGTACATCCTCTACTACGTCGGGTACGCGTTCGGGCGCGAGCGCACGCGGTGGATCTTCGAGAAGTTCCCGCTGCTGGAGCTCAAGGACTTCGAGCGCTCGGAGAAGGTGTTCGCGCGGTGGGGCGGCATCGCGGTCCTGGCGGGGCGGTGCCTGCCGCTGGTGCGCAGTGCGATCTCGGTGCCGGCGGGGATCGAGAAGATGCCGTTCTGGAAGTTCACGGGCTACACGCTCGTGGGCTCGGTGATCTGGAACTCGATCTGGATCGGGCTGGGGTTCGCGTTCGGTCCGACGATCCAGCCGATCATCGAGGAGTACTCGGGTCTGCTCAGCAAGATCGTGCTGGGCGTCATCGGGCTGCTGTTCCTGTGGTTCGTGGTGGCCCGGGTCATCAAACTCATCCGCAGGAAGCGCAGCGGGGACGGCGAGAACGGGAACGCGGGGCACTCGGACACGATGATCCTGCGCCGCGTGCAGTAGTCGGTCTTCACGCTTTCGGGTTGCGGCCCTTCACCTTTGGCAATGCCTTCGGTGGAGGGCCGTTCGCGTGCCGAGGCAGACATATGAGTCATGCACGCATTCGCGGTGCGCAACTGGCGCAATGTTTTCGAATTTCTTCGCGTCTGGGCGTAACCGCACCCGAGCCTCTCCAGTTAGTCAGTGTGGCCGCGTCACAGCGGCCGGGCCGCAGTGTCACCGGCCCAATGACAGCGAGCGCGGTCCTCGACCCGCCGGCGAACCAGCCGGCCTGGTCGCGGCTGAGGTCCGCAATCGGCAGCAGCGACGCCTCCACGGCGACCGCACTGCCTCGAGCCGCTGGTCAACCACTGACAATTCAGCGATCTTGCATCGCGCGGCGGTCGATTCGCGCTGCTTCCCCAGCCGACGACCAGTGTCCGTGCGGTACGGAGAAAGGCAACGAAGCAGATGAAAATGCGCACTGTGCGTACGGCGGGCCTCGTCGGAGGACTCGCTACGGGGGCTCTGCTGCTCGCCGGAACGGCGGCGCAGGCCGCCGACACCGAGGTTCCGGAATCGACCGGCGACCTCGTCACCGCGACTCCGGAAGCCCTCGGGGGGCTCCCGGTGTCTCCCGACGCCGTGACCGGCCTGGCCGGCGGTGTCACCAGCAATGTCACCGACAAGGTCCCGGGCCTGGGCGCGGTGGACTCGATCCCCGGCGTCAACGCCCTGCTGCCTTCCGGTCCCGACGCGGAAGCCAAGGGCGGCGACATCGCCGACCAGGTCAAAGACCAGGTGAAGGACAAGACCGACAAGGACAAGACCGACCAGGACGAGCCCGCGGGCAACCCGGTCAGCGACCTGCTCTCCAACCTCGGCGGCGGCCTTCCGGTCCCGCTGCCCTTCCCGTAAGGGTCGAGCACACCGAACACCCGCGGCGCGCGCTTTCGCCAGGTGCGCTGCGGACCACGGTTGAAAAGACACGGTCGAAGGGCCCGCCCGGGTCCGGAAGCGAACGGTTCGGCGAGTCCCGCGGCGGTGCACAGCCGCGGCTCGCGAGCGGTCCGCGCGGCACGTCACGTGCCGACCGGCCCGGGCGGCCCTACCGGCCGAGCAAGGCAGCACCACGAAGAGCAGTACCACTCAAAACCAGTAGCAAGACGACAACTCTCCCGGTCTCCGAGCACCGCGCCCCACCGCAGGACCCAGCCTGCCGGACGCGAACAAGCTCTCGAGACCACGGAGCTTCACGGGGGATACGTGATGGAACAGCAAGAACCATTTCCCTGAAAGGTGAGACTTCGTGAACAACTCATGGGCACGCAAGACCGCGCAGACCGGCCTCGTCGCAACGGGGGTCGTCCTCGTCGCCGGCGTCGGCACCGCCCAGGCCTCGGGCCCTGACGTCACCACGCAGGACCAGGTCGGCGCCGTGTCGGGCAACCAGGTCGTCGCGCCGATCCAGGCGCCCATCAACATCTGCGGCGTCGCCGCGGCCGTCCTCGGCACCGCTTCGGCGGGCTGCGAAGGCGGCGCCACCGCCGACTACGACGGTGCGGGCGACCTGACCACGCAGAACAACACCGGCCTCGGCAACGGCAACCAGGCGTTCGCCCCGGTGCAGGCCCCCACCGACATCAGCGGCATCGCCGCCGCCGTCGGCGGTGTCGCCGGCGGCTGGTCCACCGGCGGCTCGCACGCCGACGTCGAATCCGGCACCGCCGAGTCCGGCAAGGCCGAGTCCGACACGCTGACCCAGGGCAACTACGGCGCCCTGTCCGGCAACCAGCTGCTCGCGCCGATCCAGGCGCCGATCAACGCCTGCGGCAACGCCGTCGCCGTCGGCGGTGCGTCCGACGCCGGCTGCGAGGGCGGCGCCGACGCCGACTACTCCGGCGCGGGCAACCTGACCACCCAGGACAACGTGGGCCTCGGCAACGGCAACCAGCTGTTCGCCCCGATCCAGGCCCCGATCAACGTGTGCGGCAACGCCATCGCGATCCTCGGCCACGCCTCCGCCTCGTGCGAGGGCGGCTCTGACGCCGAGATCCCCGGCGGGCACGACCACCACAACAGCCACAAGGAGCTCTCGACCACCGAGTCCTCCAACGTGGACCTCAACGAAGAGGCCCTCCCGGCTGTCCCCGGTCTCGACGCGGTGAGCGGCGCGACCGGCGGTCTCCCCGTGGTCGGCGGCCTGGTCGGCAACACCACCTCCGAAGGTGTTGCGGACACGGTCGCCGGCGTCTCCGAGCTCGCCGGTGCCGGCGTTCTCTAAAGCACGACGAGCGGCCCGCTCCATGACGGCGCGGGCACGCTGAAGACATCGATCATGAACGGCGGTCCGCGTCAAGCGGGCCGCCGTTCAGGCGTCGAGCGCCTTGAGGCGCGCTTCGAGCGCGGTGTTCATCGCGTTGAAGCCCTGCTCGGTGTCGGCCAGGAGCGATTTCATGAGCGGCACGAGCACGCCGGTGAAGCGCTCGCCGTGGGTGAGGCGCGTGGTGCCGTCGGTCTGCGGTTCGAGCACGAAGTAGTGCTCGCCGTCGAAGAGCCCGCCGGGGCCGAGCTTGCCGAGCCAGCGGATCTGCCGGGCCGGCGAGACGCGCAGGACGCGCGGCCGGAACCGGTTGGCCTTGCCGTGCTGCTGCTGGAGGGTCACCTGGAGGCGGTCGTCCTCGGCGAGGACCCCGGAGATCTCGGTGATGAACGGGTTCCACTCGCCGTACGCCGGGAAGTCGGTCAGGACCGCCCACACCTGGTTCGCGCGCGCGTCGAGGTGCACCGTGGTCTCGATCCGGTGCTCCTGGCCCAGCGCCCACAGGCTGTACGCGGTGGCGGCGGCGATGATCGCGGCCGCGATGATGAAGAAGATCAATTCCCCAGACTCCAGAATCGGATGCTGCCCTGATCGTCGCCGGTGACCGCGAACTCGCGGTCGCCGTCGACGATGATGTTCTCCATCTTCGTGATCCCCCCGCTGCCCTCGTCGCCCAGTTGGAACTGTTCCTGCGTATCGAGATGCACGACCCATGCGGCCCTGCCCTGGTCGAGGTGCAGCAGCGACGGTCCGGACTCGGTCCACACGATCTCATTGTGGTAGAGGTCCCCGAGGTCGGCGTAGGAGACCGGGGCGAACGCGGAGCTGCGGGCCTCGATGTCCCAGAAGTGCAGGTTCCCGTGGTCGGAGTAGAGCATCGCGTAGGGCGAGCCGTCGTCGTAGACGATGCCGAGCGCTTCGACGAGCTCCCCGCTCTCGAGTTCCCCCTGGTCGTCGATCACCTCGAGCGTGGTGCCCGTGTTTGCATCGTCCATGTCGTCGGCGACGGCGTTGACGATCTCGAGCTGCCGGTCGGCGTCGACCGCGATGATCTCGCTCTCGCCGGTCGACGCGCCGACGAAGAAGTTCGGGAAGGCCAGGCCGTCCGGGAGTGCGCCGACCGGGTCGACGTACTGGCCCTCGATCCAGTAGACCTGGAACTCGTCCCGGGTCAGGAGCATGAGCACGGGCTGACCCGCCGCCAGGCCCACCCGCGGCCGCTCGACCTCCCGGGACAGGCCGATCTCCGGCGTGCCGAACGAAACGAAATCGCCGCTCGACGGCGTCCACATATAGGTCGCGTAGTCGTGGTCGAGCGCGACCACGGCGGGTTCGCCGTCGGAGGTGGCGGTCGTCCAGAGCGAGGCCACTCCGGTCGGGATGCTGAAGTCGGCGACGATGCCGCCCGTCTCCATCGACCATTGGCGGACGACGCCGTCCTCGCCTGCCGAGAACAGCATTTCGCCGCCATCGGTGCCGATGCTGGAGAGCGACGTGATCGCCCCTTCGTGCGCCCCGGAGAGCTCGGCCACCAGGTCACCGGTGGAGCCGGTCTCCCACGTGGGCTCGAACCAGGGCGCCAGGTCGCTGCCGCCCACGTCGTCGTAGAACGGCTCGTCGTCCCCGCCGCGGTTCGGGTTGAAGAACCAGACGAGGCCGGCGATGATGAGGACGTCGACCAGGATGAACGCGACGATCCCGCGTCGGCCGATCTTCTTGGCGCGCTGGCGCTCCTCCTCGGTGCGCGGCGGCTCGTCCTCGTCGTCGCCGTCGACCGACGCCGGCGGCGTGAACTGCGGGGAGCCCGTCTGCGGCGGCAGGTTGCGGTGGACCGGGCTCGGCTCCGGTCCCGAGGTGGCGGGTGCGGTCAGGTCCTCGGGCGGGGACGTCGTGTACTGCAGCGCGGGCTGGTACGCGGGCGCGGTCTGCGGCGGCGCCTGCATGGCAGGCGCGGTCTGCGGTGAGGGCGGCGCGAGGTTCGCGGCGGCGGGAGTGAACGGGACGGGCCTGTAATCCTGCTGCGCGGGCCGCGTGAGCGGGAACGTGGTCGAGTGCCGGTCGGCCTGCGTCCACAGGACGCTGCCCTCGGCGACGACGACCTCGGGCTGGTCGAGCACCGTCGGAGCCAGGCCGAGCGAGCGGTGGAGCATGGTGCCCACCAAGGGCATCCGGCTCGCCCCGCCCACGAGGAACACGCCCGCGCTGGCCGCCACGTCGAGCCCGGCGGCGCGGATGACGGCCTGGGTGACGCGGATGGTCTGCTCGAGGTGCGGGTGGGCGATCTGCTCGAGCTCGGTGCGGGTCAGGTGCGCCTCGACGTCGAGCAGCGGGATCGCGATGTCCGACTGCTGGTGGCGCGAGAGGCGCTCCTTGGCGCCGCGCACCTCCTCCTGGAACTCCCGGAAGTGCCGCCGTTCCTCCACAGTGGTGGGGTTGACGAGGCGCTTCCAGCCGTCGCGGTCGCCGTAGGTCGTGCCGAGGTGCTCGATGAGCGCCGCGTCGATGTCCAGGCCGCCCAAGTCGTTCCGGCCGTCCAGGGCGACGGTCTCGAAACCGTGCTCGGTGCGGCGCACCACGCTCGCGTCGAAGGTGCCCGCGCCGAGGTCGTAGACCACAATGGAGGCACCGACGGCCATGCGGTGCTTGAGGGCCTCCGCGTAGTAGGTCGCGGCGGCGACCGGCTCGGGCACGAGCCGCACCTGGCCGAGGCCGGCGCGGGCGGCGGCGTCCTCGATCACCTGGCGGCGGGCCGGTCCCCACTCGGCGGGCACGGTGAGCGTGACCTCCGAGGGCTGGCCCACCACGCGGCGGCACTCGGCGGCGACGGCGTCCAGGACCGCCGCGACGAGCGCAGCGATCGGGTACTCGCGCGCGCCCAGCAGGGTCGAGGGGCGGTCGATGAGGCGCTTGGGGTTGGGCTCGAACCGCTCGGGGTGGCGGCGGCCCGCGTGGACGGCGTCGCGGCCCACGAGGATGCCGCCGTCGGCGTCGGCGCACACCGCCGAGGGCATCAGCGGCGCGCCGTCGAACAGCAGGGGCCGGAGGCTCCCGTCGGCGCGGCGGACGACCGCAATGGTGTGCGAGGTGCCGAAATCGACGCCGAGCGAAGTTCCTTGGGGGCCGGGGCTCATGAGAGGAATCGTAACGAACGGGAGCGTGGGCGATCGGCCAGCAAGGTTTCGGGCACGGAACGGGATACCGACTTGAATTTGTCTGGTCGTCCGTCGTAATGTCGTGGGTACCGACTCCGACCGATAGGACGAGCATGACCGCTCCCGTGTACCTCGACCCGACCAGGCCTGTCGCCGAACGCGTGGAGGCGATCCTCGCCCTCATGACGGACGAGCAGAAGCTCGCGTGCCTCAACGGCGTGCCCGAGACCGTCCTCGCCGACGGCTACACCCTCCCGGCCCACCGCAACGAGTTCAACGAGGTCCTGCACTCCTCCGGCAAGAAGCCCGACGCGACGTTCTTCCCGCAGGCCATCGGCCTCGGCGCGACCTGGGACACCGAGCTCATGGAGGCCGTCGGCGCGGCCGTCGCCCACGAGGTGCGCGCCCGCGACACCGACGTGCACGCCTCGTTCGGGCCCGTGGCCGACATCCGCTCCAACCCGCTCGCCGGGCGCTTCGAAGAGGGCTTCGGCGAGGACCCGCTCCACGTCGGCGCGATGACCACCGCGTACGCGTGGGGCCTGCGCGGGCGCCACCCCGAGTACGTCAAGACCTTCCCGCAGATGAAGCACTTCCTCGGCTACAGCCACGAGTGGCACCGCGCGCAGGGCTCCTCGTCGATGAGCGTGCGGGCCCTCCACGAGTACCAGGTCGTGCCGTACCGGATGCCCGTCGAAGCGGGCGCGGTGATGGGCGCGATGACCGCGTACAACAACGTCAACGGCGTGCCCTCGATCGTCTCGCCGCTCCTGGAGACCCTGCGCTCCGAATGGACCGGGGACGGCGTGTTCTTCTTCCTGCCCGACGGCTGGGACGGCGTCAACCTGCACACCACCAAGGGCGAGCCGTGGGACACCTGGCAGGTCGACCCGCGCGGCGACGTGCCCTACCCGCAGGGCCTCGCCGCCGAAGCGGGCCACGCGATCGAGGGCATCGACGAGATCGGCGTCTACGCCTCGGCGCTCATGCTCCACGCCGGCGTCTCCCACTTCCACGACGGCTCCGAACTGCCGTTCGTGCCCAACGCGGGCGAGGCCGTGCGCCGCGGGCTCCTCGGCGTCACGATGTCCCATGTGGAGCGATCGGTCCGAGACTGGCTCCACTTCCTCGTCCGCACCGGCAAACTCGACGGCGATGCCTGCGAGTACAACCTGATCCCGGCCGACCCGCACCCGCAGGACCGGCCCGAGCACATCGCGCTGGCCCACCGCGCGGCCCAGGAGCAGCTGGTGCTCCTCAAGAACACCGATGCGGCCCTGCCGCTTCCGGAGACCGCGAGCATCGCCGTCGTCGGCCCGCTCGCCGACCTCAACCTCCGCGACTTCTACAGCCCCACCGTCCCCGCCGAGCGCCGCCCCAGCCCGCTCCAGGCCCTGCGCGAGCGGTTCGGTCAGGTGACCCACCACAGCGGCAACGACACCGTCGCGTGGCAGGCAGGCGGCCGGTACGTCAACGTCCACGAGAACGGGGCGCTCGTCGCCCGCGCCGAGGGCCTCGGCGACACCGAGACCTTCGAGGTCTGGGACTGGGCGCACGAGCAGCACATGTTCCGACACCACGCCACCGGCAAGTTCGTCCAGGCGAACCTCCTGCAGCAGAACGACGGCCCCGCCTCGTTCGAGAACCAGGCCGGCGCCTCCGGCGGCGACGGGCCGCTGCTCCTCGCCCTCGAGACCGAGATGGAGGACGGCGACGCCTGGTTCACCCACCAGAACCTGCACTACGTCCGCACCGGCGAAGGCGCCGTCGAGCTGTTCGGCGTCAACCATGTTCCCGCCGAAGCAGACGGCCCGTTCCATGTGCGCCTCGCCGAGGACGGCTCGCTCCCGCTGGCCAAGGGCCCGGCCGAGCCGATCCTCACCGAAACACTGGTCGAGAACGGCCCCGAAGCCGCCGCAGCCGTTGCGGCCGAAGCGGACTGGGCCGTCGTGTTCGTCGGCAACCACCCGATGGTCAACGCCCGCGAATGCTTCGACCGCCCCGGCCTCGACCTCGCCCCGCGCCAGGCCGACCTCGTCCGCGAGGTCGCCGCGGCCAAGCCCGGCCGCACTGTCGTCGTCGTGGTCTCGGCCTACCCGTTGGCGATCGGCGACATCGCCGCCGACCCCAACGTGGCCGCGATCCTCTACACCTCCCACGCCGGCCAGGCCGTCGGCGCCGCCCTGGCCGAGGCCCTGGCAGGCGACTACTCGCCGGCCGGGCGGCTCACCTCGACCTGGCTGCCGGACACGTCCTCACTCCCGAAGGCGGGCCCGCGCGCCGAGGCGTACCGGGTCAGCGACGTCGACATGCTCGAATACGACGTGATCGCGGCGGAGCTGACCTACCGCTACTCCAAGGCCGAAGCGGTCTACGGGTTCGGACACGGCCTGAGCTACACCGACTTCGAGTACGGCGACCTCCAGGTTCCCTCCACTGCGGACGCGGCGGAGCGGTTCACCGCCACTGTGGACGTCACCAACGCGGGCGAGCGGACCTCCGACGAGGTCGTGCTCCTCTTCGCGAAGATCGCGGCCTCGGCGTACGGCGACCGGGCCCCGCAGCGGCAGCTCGCGGGCTTCACCCGCGCCCGCGACATCGCGCCCGGCGAGACCCGCCGGGTCGAAATCGAGGTCGACCCGCAGACCCTGTTCGTGTGGGACGTGGTGCGCGGCAAGCGGATCGTGGAGTCCGGCGACTACCAGTTCACGATCGGCGACGACGGCCCGCAGGCTCAGGTCGCCATCGCGGGCGAGACCATCGCCGCGCTCGACCTCTCCGAGACGGCCAACGTCTGGGAGAAGGCCACGATCGCCGAAGGCCTCACGTACTGGGAGGTCTCCAAGCTCCACACCCTCAAGCGCGAGGGCGGCTACCACTCGACCGGCTCGCGCCGGGCCGGCAGCCACGTGGGCTTCACAAGAGCGATGCTCAGCGGCGCCACCGGCATTGAGCTGCGCACCGCCACCACCACGGCGGACTGGGCCGACCTCGCCGACCCCGTGATCGAGGTCCGCGCCGCCGCCCCCGACGGCCCCCTCCTGGCCGAGGTCGAGGTCCCGAAGACGGCCGGATTCCAGTCCTTCACGGAGGTCACCGCGCCGCTCACGAACGCCGAAGGCACACAGGACCTCTACCTGGTCTTCCGCTCAGGAGGCATCTACATCGACACGATCCGCCTGACCCGCTAGGCAGAGCGAAGGGGGTGCCGGGCCTGTTGGCCCGGCGCCCCCTTCAAGCTTTGCGACTACTCCTCGAACAGGCCCGCGGCGGAACCGGAAGCGATGAACTTCGTGATCCAGGCTTCGAGCTCCTGTCGGTCGGTCGAGGCCTCGATGCGCTGGCGCTGCTCGGCCGTGATGCCCGTCTGGGTGGCTTCGAGCATGCTGACGAGGATGCGGCGGGTCTGTAGCAGAGCACCTTCCTCGCGGCCTGCCTCGCGGCCTTCAAAGCGCAGCCGGTCGCTGTACTCGGAGTGGTAAGGGCGGGTCTTCGTGCGCATGAGGTCCTCCAGCATCTGGGCGGGCTCGTCTTCCAAGATCGTGAGCAGTTGCATGATGTAGTCGGCGGCTCGCCCTGGTTCGATGGTACCGAGGCGGCGGTCGAGTGTCGAGATGAACAGTTCGGCCTTGCGTCCTTTCGGAGGCTTGCTGATGATGGCGGTCACCACTGCAGCAGCCGCCGTTGGCAGCCCCGAGGTGCTGACCATCTGGGGGAAGTACGCGGGGCCGAGCGCGCGGACCTTGATGTTG
This sequence comes from Glycomyces sp. NPDC021274, assembly GCF_040641195.1. Classification (NCBI taxonomy): domain Bacteria; kingdom Bacillati; phylum Actinomycetota; class Actinomycetes; order Glycomycetales; family Glycomycetaceae; genus Glycomyces; species Glycomyces sp. NPDC021274. Next base: position 23,769 of record NZ_JBFADC010000017.1, read on the forward strand.
TTCTCCGGCCCGAGCTGGATGCCGTCCCAGAATCTGCTGGCCAGGGTGTCGGTCGAGCAGATGATCACCAGCTCGACCGGTAGCTGGTAATCCTCGAACGCGCGGGCCATGTAGCCCGGTAGCCGGTAGTACTTCTCGTTCTTCCATTCGTTCTGGACTTCGATGATGATGATCCGGTCGTCCTCTTTCTTGAACGACAATTTCACTACGGCGTCGGCACGGCGCTCGGTTCTTCCGGGCGACCCGAATGAGGTCGACCGGGTTTCGGCAGCCGTGCAGCGCTCGAATTGCTGACAGCCGACGGTATCCAGAAGCCAGGCCGCGGTGAGGGGTTCATCCTCAATGGCCTTAATGATGAGTTCGTGTGCATCTCCCGGCATCGGGGGGATTCCCTTCGTTTCGTGGTACTCCCGTGAAACGAGTGCGCTACCCCCGGAGACGCGCCTGTGTCGGAAAACCGACAGATTGTTCGAGTAACTCAGTTGTGGTGCTCGGTTGCCACCAGCTGGCCGTCGGCGGTATGGAAGACCACGAACGCGCCCTTCTCCAAGGGGTCCAACAGGGTCGGCGAGCCCAGGCGGCCGCTCACGTAGGTGATCATCTCGTCGATGTGCTCGCCGTGGCCGCAGACGACCGCGGGCTTCCCCGCGGCGATGATCTCGTCCAGGCGGGCGGCCACCTCGGCGGGTTTGCTCGTGCCCAACGTGAACTCGGGCAGGCCCGTCACCGGGACGGCCTCCGCGGCGCAGTACGGCAGCAGCGTCTCCAGGCACCGGGCGCTCGTGGAGCTGTAGGCGGCGCCCGTGGGGTACGCGGCCAGGAGCACTTCCAGCTGCTGAGCGCGTTCGCGGCCCCGCTGGTTCAAGGGCCGCAGCTCGTCCTGGTCGAACCAGTCCGCTTTGGACATCGCGATGGCGTGCCGCACGAACACGAGCGGCACGGTCTCGCGGGCGGCGAGGCGCGTGAAGTCCTCCAGCACCGGCTGGTCGCGCTCATAGGTGAGCCTGTCGGACACCTCCGCGAGCGGGACCCAGGCGAGGTCGTCGACCTCGCGCGGGTCCACCGCCTCGTCGACGGCGTCGCCCGCCGCCGGTGTGGCGCACCAGTAGTCGACGCGCTTGAGCTTGCCCTCCTTGTCGTAGAAGGAGGGCGCGAGCGGGCGGCCGAGCACCGGCCGGAGGCCCGTCTCCTCGAAGACCTCCCGCTGCGCGGCCGCGAGCAGGTGCTCGCCGCGCTTCAGCTTGCCCTTCGGGAAGGTCCAGTCGCCGTACTTGGGCCGGTGGATGAGGGCCAGCTCGGGCCCCGCTTCGCCCTGGCGCCACAGGACGGCGCCGGCGGCGAAGATCTCGGGTTGCATCAACGGTGCTCCTGCATGAGTTGTTCCTGGAGGTCGCCCCCGCTGCGCTGGCGGGTCCACAGCCCCAGCGGGCCGAGCCTCCAGGTCCGGATGTCGGCGTCCATACCGCGGTCGAGCAGCGAGGTCAGCTGCGCGCGGTGGGCGTCTCCCTCGACCCGGATGAGCACCTCGACGCGGCGGTCGAGATTGCGGTGCATGAGGTCCGCGCTGCCCAACCATACTTCCGGGTCGCCGCCGTTCTCGAACACGTACACCCGGGAGTGTTCCAGGAAGCGCCCCAGGACGCTCCGGACCCGGATGGTCTCCGAGAGGCCGGGCACGCCGGGCCGCAGCGCGCAGATGCCGCGGATGTACAGGTCGACGGGGACGCCGGCGCGCGAGGCCCGGTACAGGGCGTCGATGATGCCCTCGTCGGTGAGCGAGTTGCACTTGAACCGCAGCCGCGCGGGCAGGCCCTTGCGGTGGTTCTCGATCTCGCGGTCGATCCGCTCGATCAGGCCGGGCCGCAGCGAGTGCGGGGCGACGAGCAGCCGGTGGAAGTCCTCGTCGCGCGAGAAGCCCGTGAGGTGGTTGAAGACCGCGTTCACGTCCTCGCCGACCTCGGGGTCGGTGGTGAGGATGCCGACGTCCTCGTAGAGCCGGGCCGTGGTCGGGTGGTAGTTCCCGGTGCCGACGTGGCTGTAGCGCAGGAGGGTCCCGTCGGCCTCCTGCCGCACGACCAGCGCGAGCTTGCAGTGCGTCTTGAGGCCCACTATGCCGTACATGACGTGGCAGCCGGCCTGCTCGAGCTTCTGCGCCCAGTCGATGTTGGCCTGCTCGTCGAAGCGGGCCTTGATCTCCACGACGACGACGACCTGCTTGCCGGCGTCGGCGGCGCTGATGAGCGCGTCGACGATGGGGGACTTGCCGCTGGTGCGGTACAGGGTCTGCTTGATCGCCAGGACCTTCGGGTCCGCGGCGGCCTCCTCGATGAGCCGCTCGACCGAGGTGGTGAACGAGTCGTAGGGGTGGTGGACGAGCACGTCCCGGTCGCGCATGACGGCGAACAGGTCGGCGTCCGGCGGCAGCACCTTCTCCGAGGGCCGGAACCGCGGGTACTTGAGCTCGGTCCGGTCGAGGTCGGCGATCGCGTCGAGCCCGGCGAGGTCGAGCGGGCCCGGCAGCTTGTAGACGACCTGCTCGTCGACCCCGAGCTCGGCGATGAGCCGGTCGAGGACCTTCTCGTCGATGGTGTCCTCCACTTCGAGGCGCACGACGGGCCCGAAGCGGCGGCGCAGGAGCTCGCGCTCGAGGGTCTGGAGGAGGTTCTCGGTGATGTCCTCGTCGATCTCGAGGTCCTGGTTGCGGGTGACGCGGAACGTGTGGTGCCCGAGCACGTCCATGCCGGGGAACAGCTGCGCGAGGTGCGCGGCGATGACGTCCTCGAGCGGCGTGAACCGGCCGGGCGCGACGGCCATGAACCGCGAGAGCAGCGGCGGGACCTTGACGCGCGCGAAGCGGGTGGTGCCGTTGCGGGGGTCGTGCACCTGGACGGCGAGGTTGAGGGACTTCCCGGAGATGTACGGGAAGGGGTGGGCGGGGTCGACGACGAGCGGGGTGAGCACCGGGTAGATGCGGGTGCGGAACAGCTCGTGCATGCGGGCCTGCTCGGTGTCCTCGAGGTCGGCCCAGCGCACGATCGCGATGTCCTCCTTGGCCAGGAGCGGCGCGATCTCGTCGCGGAAGTACTCGGCGTGCTCGATGCTCAGCTGGTGGGCGAGGCCGGCGATGCGGGTGAGGACGGCGTGGGGCGAGCGGCCCGAGGAGGTGCGCACGGGCAGGCCGGTGGCGAGGCGGCGGATGAGTCCGGAGACGCGGACCATGAAGAACTCGTCGAGGTTGTTGGAGAAGATCGAGAGGAACCTGACCCGTTCGAGCAGGGGCAGTTCAGGGGACTGGGCCAGTCGCAGCACCCGGCCGTTGAACCGCAGCCAGCTCTCCTCCCGGTCGAGATACCGGTCGGGCGGCAAACCGGTGTCAACGAGGGGAACAGGGTCACTATTCGTCATACATCACAAGGTTAACGAAGAAAATGAACCTACGGTGAACGCGCTCTGAAATCCGCTCACGATCAGAGGATCACTTCGCGCCTCCGCACGAACCGAAGCCCAGACAGGCCTGGGCGAGCAGGACCGGCCGACCGCCTTCCGTCCCAAGTGTCCACCAGGTGGCCGAGCGCCCGCGGCGCCGCGCCGATCGCCCCCATCAGACCTGCGCGCGCATGCGGCCACCGCGTTTACAGGGCAACGAAAAAGCCCGCCGACGAATCGGCGGGCTTTCCTCACTGCGGTCCCGACGGGATTTGAACCCGCGACCTCCACCTTGACAGGGTGGCGAGCACTCCTAGCTGCTCTACGGGACCTTGGTCGAACACTTTCGTGTCCTACAAGGTCGCAAGACCTCTTTATTTATACCAGGCGCGTTCCGTGTGACCGGTGTCGCGTCTGGGCCGTACCCCCAACGGGATTCGAACCCGTGTTACCGCCTTGAAAGGGCGGCGTCCTAGGCCCCTAGACGATGGGGGCGCTCAGTGATCCTGGCACACGACTGCAAGAGTCGCATTCCGATTTCTCCGGGCTTACCACCGCGGAATTCCGCTTGGGCTCGACAAGCATACGGGACAGCGGCAAGTCCGTCCACGGCGGGTCGCCGATGAGATCGCCGTCTCATCGCCTTCGGGACGCGCCGGAGCAGAAGCGCAGCTCGCGGCCCCTGCCCGGGCCGTCTTGCTAGCGTTGGCCCATGGAGTTCGCCTATCTGGGGCCGCGCGGGACCTTCACCGAGGCCGCGCTCCGCCGACTGCCCGCCGCCAAGACCGCCACCGCCACACCGATGTCCTCGATCTTCGAGATCCTCGACGCCGTGCGCCGCGGCGAGGTCGACGCGGGCTTCGTGCCGATCGAGAACTCCCAGGAGGGCACGGTCACCGTCACCGTGGACGAACTCGTAGGCGGCGACCCGCTCGTCATCGTCGGCGAAGTCGTCCTCCCGGTCACCTTCGTGCTCGCCTCCGCGAAGCCCGTCGGCGAGATCACCACCGTCGCCTCCATGCCCGTCGCCCTCGCCCAGGTCCGCAAGTACCTGCGCCGCGAACTGCCGAACGCCGTCGTCCACCAGGCCCTCTCGACCGCCCAGGCCGCCCAGCGCGCCGCCGACGGCGAGTTCGACGCCGCCGTGTGCCCGCCGTTCGCCGCCGAAGCCGTCGGACTCCCCGTGCAGGCCTTCGACATCGGCGACAACCCGAACGCCGCGACCCGCTTCGTCCACGTCGTGCGCCCCACCGCGCCGCCCGAGCCGAGCGGGAACGACATCACCTCCCTGGTCGTCTACATCGACTACGACCGGGTCGGCGCGCTCCTCGGCGTGCTCACCGAGTTCGCCATCCGCGGCATCAACCTCACCCGCATCGAGTCCCGCCCCACCGGCGAGGGCCTGGGCCGGTACGCGTTCTTCCTCGACTGCACCGGCCACCTCGCCGACGCCCGCATGGGCGAGGCGCTCATGGGCCTGCGCCGCATCTGCGCCGACGTCCGCTACCTCGGCTCCTACCCGCGGGACCACGCCGACAAGCCCGTCCCGCCGCCCGCCGGCCTGAGCGACGCCGACTTCGCCGACGCCGCCGCCTGGCTCGACCGCCTCCGCGCCGGGGGCGCATGAGTCGTGCCGCAGGCGCGACGACCGGCCTACGCCGTCGCGACGCGAGCGCACCGCGCCTACCCTGAAAGCATGTCGACACTGCTCGAAGAGCTGGCGCTGCTCTCGCACGAAGGCGCGAACGGCCGGTCCGGCTCGTATCTCGACCTCGGCCTCGGCGGCGCGGTCCTCTACGAGCTCGCGCTCGCCGGACGCATCGACTTGGACGGCAAGAAGGTCCGCGTCCTCGACCCGACCCCAACGGGCGACGCGGTCATCGACTCCCGCCTCGCCGCCATCGCCGCCGACAAGCCCCGCGCGCCCCACAGCGTGATCGAGCGGGCCGCCAAGGGCCTCCTTCCCGCGGTGCGTGACGGGCTCGTCGCCGCTGGGGCGCTGCGCCACGAACGCGGCAAGGCCCTCGGCATCTTCACCGTCAACCGGTACTTCCCGCGCGACCGAGGGACGACGGCCGACGCCCGCACCCGGCTCGCCTCCGCCGCTCGCACCGGCCGCGCCTTCGACGAACGCACGCAGGCGCTCCTGTCGCTTGTAGCCGCGATCCGGCTCGAGAAGACGATCTTCCCCGACCGCCAGACCCGGCCGTCCCGCAAGGAGCTCAAAGCCTTCGCCGAAGCCCACTGGGCGGGCGCGGCCACGCGCAAGGCGGTCGGCAACCGCGACGGTGCGAACGCCGCCGCGACCTCCGGCGGCTGAGACCTTCCCGAGCGGTCGTCGCCGCGGCCTGCGCCCGGCCGTGGTTAGCTTGAGCCATGTCTGAAACATCTGCTTCGCGTCCCGATGATGCGACGCCGGGGCACGAGGTGTCGGTCCCGCCCGCGCCGCCGGTACCCCCGGACCCGCCGGTGCCGCCCGTCCCGCCTGCGCCTCCGGCCGAGCGGCGGCCGAGGGGCAAGGGCCAGTACGTGAAGATCACCGACCCGGAGCGCATGAAGGCGCTGGCGCACCCGGCGCGGATGGCCGTGTTCGACTTCCTCGCCGGCCGCAAAGTGGAGGGCTTCGACGGCGCCACGGCCACCGAGATCGCCGAGGTCGCGGGCATGACGCCCAGCGCCATGAGCTACCACCTGCGCACGCTCGCCAAAGCCGGGTTCATCGAAGAGGCGCCGAGCCGCGGCGACGCGCGCGAACGCGTGTGGCGCATGAAGATCCACAGCTTCTCGATCGCCGCGGAACCCGATGCGCCCGAGAGCCATCAGGTCATCGAGCGCACCATGGGCGAGGTGTTCAGGGAGCAGCAGGAGCGGAACTTCTCGCGCTGGCTGGACCGCCGGGCGGACTTCCCCGAGCTGCGGGAGGTCGGGCTGACCCAGCAGGGGCATGTGCGCCTCACCACCGAGGAGGCGTCGGAGTTCGTGCGGCGCTACATGGAGCTCGAGCAGGAGTACGTGGACCTCTCGAACAAGCGCAGCGACCAGGGTGTCGACCCTGATGACGGCACGGTGGTTTGGAACGTGCTCCTGCGGTTCTTCCCCAAGGTCTGAGCGGTCGCCGGTTCGTCCGTCGGTGATCTGAAAGAAAAACTTCAGAAACTCTGAAAAACCTCTTTCGCATTCAGATGTGAAGGAGTATTTTCGAAATATGTCTTTCACATCCTTCCTGGACGGGACCCGCTGGTCCGACGTCTACACCGCCGCGACCTGCGCGTTCCTCGCCGGAACCGCGATGTTCACCGCCGACTTCGCCCTCACCCTCCACCTCCAGACGCAGGGCTACGGCGGCTTCGCCATCGCCGCGCTCATCATCTGCGCGACCCTGCCCCTGGTCCTCCTCGCGCCGTTCACCGGGCGCATGGCCGACCGCTTCGACAGCCGCGCGCTCATGGCCGTCTCCGGCCTCGTCCAGACCGCGGCGATCGTCGCGATGGCGTTCACCGACAACCTGTACGGCCTCTACGGCCTGGTCATCGTGAACGCCGCCGGGACGGCCGTCCTGCAACCGGTCGTGAGCGCGCTCGTCCCGTCCATGGCGAGCCGCGAGGACCTGCCGCGAGCGGTCGCCCTGGTCCAGACCGGCACGCTCGTCGGCCTCGCGGCCGGACCCGCCGTCGCCGGGTTCCTCATCGGCGCCAGCGGCATCGGTGCGGCCCTGGCCCTCGCGGCGGCCTGCGCGATGGCGCGCGTGCTGCTGTGCTGCGACATCCGCACGCGGCGAGGCGGGGTGCGCCGCCCTGCCGAAGTGCACCGGGCGACCGCCGGCGCGGGCTGGCGCCTGGGCGGCGACCGGCTCCTCACGGTGGTCGTCATCGCCTTCAGCGCGGTGATCGCGGCGCTGTGCGCGGTGAACGTGCTCAGCGTGTTCCTGGTGCGCGAGGTCTACGACGCGAGCGAGAGCATGTACGGGCTCATCAAGGCCTGCTGGACCGCGGGGATGGTCGTCGGCGCGTGGATCGCGGCCGCGGTCATCCGCCGCCTCGACCGGGACGTGCAGCTGGCGTGGATGGTCATGGCGTGCCTGGCAGGGGTCGGCCTGGTGTGCTTCGGGCAGGGGATGCCGCTGTTCACGGTGCTGCTCATGGTGCCGCTCAACCTCCTCGGCGGGATCTTCAACGCGGGGGAGAACTCGGCGCTGGGCATCGCGGTGGCGCGCAGGGTGCCCGAGGCGTTCCTGGGCCGCGCGAACGCCGCGGTCCACGGCCGCTTGAGCGCCGCTCAGCTCATCGGGTTCCTGCTCGGCGGGGCGATGTCGGTGGTGATGGATGTGCAGGCCGCTTTCGCGGCGGTCGGACTCGTGTCGATCGCGATCGTGCTCGCCTGCCTGCCGGCCATCCGCCGCGCGGCCCGCGACGACGAGGCCGGTACGCCGCCGGCTCCGGCGGCCAAGCGCGAACTCGCGGTGGCGGCGGCCTTAACGCCGATCGTTTCGCGGCCGCTGGTGTGAAAGCCGCTTAAAGGGTGGGTGGGTGGGTGGGTGGGTGGGGACTGCCATCCCGAACCCCCACCCACCCAGGGGAGATGAAGGTAGGCCGATCCTCCCTCGCGGGTCCGACAAAACCGCGGGCCCGCGGCGATGTTGTCGCCCGATCGAGTGAAGGGCCGGGTTCAGGCGGGGTAGGTGCGGATCTCGGAGGCCTTCACCGTCGCCCAGACGCGTCGGCCCGGCTCGAGGCGGAGTTGGGCCGCCGCTGCGGGCGTCACGTCTGCGGCGGCCTTGAGCGGGCCGTCGAGCTGGACGCGCAGGTTGTCGCCGTGGCGATGGACTCCCGAAACGGTCGCCCGCCAGGCGTTCCGCGGGCTGCCTTCGGGCCGTTCCGGATACAGCGCGACGGCACTCGGCGGGAACGCCGCGAACGCCGGTCCGCTGAGCGGATCGGCGGCGACGAGGACCATCGGGCCCTCGGACGGATCGGCCGCGGCAGGGCCCGAACCGATGCCGCCCGAGGAAGGGCCGGTCGCGGTGTCGACGGTCGAAGGCCCGGCCGGTGGGTCGTCGGTTGCAGTACCGCCACCGCTTCCCGAACGAGCACTGCTGGTGAGGACCACCTGGTGTCCTTCCGCCACGCCGCGATAGAGGTTCAGGCCGACGAGGCGCGCGATGTAGTCCGTGCGGGGGCGGGCGGTGACCGACTCGGCGTCGCCTTCCTGGACCGCGCGGCCGTCCTCGATCACGACGAGCCGGTCGGCGAGCATGAGCGCGTCTACCGGATCGTGCGTCACCACGATCGCCGGGCCCGTGTGGCCCGTCAGGTGCCGGTGAAGCTCCGCCCTGGTGTCGAGCCGGGTGCGGGCGTCCAAGGCCGCCAGCGGCTCGTCGAGGAGCAGCAGCGCCGGTTCGGTCGCCAGTGCCCGAGCCAGCGCGACACGCTGTGCCTGACCGCCCGAGAGCTGCTTCGGGCGGCGCTTCCCGAACTCCTGCAAGCCGACGCGTTCGAGCCATGCGGCCGCGATCGCACGGGACTCGGCCCGGCCGAGTCCGCGCCGGCGTGGTCCGAAAGCGACGTTGTCGATCGCGGTCAGATGCGGGAACAGCAGGTAGTCCTGGAAGACCACCCCGATCCGCCGCTCCTCCGGCGGCACCCAGCGGCTGCCGCTTCGGCGTTCGGCGAACGCTTCGACCTGCTGACGGGCTTGTTCGAAATCGCCCGCCCACGACTGTCGTACCCCTATGTCAGGGTTGTTGTCCGGGGGCCCATCGATCTGCGACCCGCTTCGCGCTGCCCGCATTCGGTCCGCCCGCGTTCCCGGCCGGTCCAGAATCTCACCGTTCAAGTTGATATGGCCGTCCGACAGCGACTCCAGCCCCGCGAGCGCGCGCAGGGCCGTGGTCTTGCCCGCACCATTGGGCCCCAACAGGGCCACAGTCTCGCCGGGGGCCACGTGCAGCCGCAGGTCGAGCCGGAACTCGCCGCGGTCCACGACCAGGTGCGCGTCAAGGCCCGCCGTCTCCGACCCGCCCGGTTCGGGGCGATCCGCGGCGCTCATGGGGCCGCCGTCCAGCGGTCGCGCAGGGACGCCAGCACGATGACCGACACGGCCAGCAGGATCAGGCTGAGCACGATCGCGGCCTCCAGATCCGTCTGCAGCGCAAGGTAGACCGCGAGCGGCATCGTCTGGGTGCGGCCCGGGAAGTTCCCGGCGAAGGTGATGGTCGCGCCGAACTCGCCGAGCGCTCGCGCCCAGCACAGGACCGCTCCGGCGAGCACGCCCGGCGCGACCATCGGCAGGGTCACGTGCGTGAACACGGTCCACCGGCCCGCGCCGAGGGTCGCGGCGGCCTCTTCGAAGCGGATGTCGGCCCCGCGCAGCGCGCCTTCGACCGAGACGATGAGGAACGGCATCGACACGAACGTCATGGCCAGCACGACCGCGGTGGTGGAGAACGGGATCGTCACGTCGAAGCGCTCGTAGAGCCAGGATCCGATGATGCCGTTCCGTCCGAACACGAGCAGCAGCGCCACGCCGCCGACCACCGGCGGGAGCACGAGCGGGACGGTCACCAGAGCGCGCAGGACGCTCCGGCCGGGGAACTCGCCGCGGGCGAGCAGCCACGCGATCGGGACGCCGAAACACAGGGAGAGCACGGTCGTCATGCTCGCGGTGAGCAGCGAGAGGCGCAGGGCCGCAAGCATCTCGGGTTCGGCGAGTCTGGCGGGCAGCTCGGTCCAGGGAGTGCGGGCGAGCAGGCCGAGGAGCGGGAGGACGAGGAACACCAGGCCGATCACGGCCGGGGCGAGCAGCGCGGCCGGGACCCGGCGTCGGCGGGCTCGCTTGGCGGGCATGGCGTTCCGGGTGTTCATGGTGCCTGGAACCCTGCGGCTCGCAGTATGGCCTGGGCGTCGTCGGCGAGGACGTACGCGGCGAACTCGGCGGCGAGGTCCGGGTTCGGGGCGTCTTCGAGTGCGGCGATCGGGTAGGCGTTCACCGTCGCGGCGGACTCGGGGAAGTCGACGGCGTCGACCTCGCCTTCGGCGGCGATCGCGTCGGTGCGGTAGACGAGCGCGGCGTCGACCTCGCCGAGGAGGAGCTTCTGGAGGGTGGACTTGACGTCGGCCTCGTAGGTGACCGGCGCGAGCCCGGCGTCCTGGAGCGCGGTCTGCGCGGCGGCACCGCAGGGCACTTCCTCGGCGCAGGCGGCGAAGTCGAGTCCGGCGAGGTCCGCGAGGCCGGTGACGCCTTCGGGGTTGCCTGCGGGGACGGCGATCACGAGCTGGTTGCGGGCGAACGTGTCCGGTGCGGCGGCGGCCCCGGCCGCGACCACTTTGTCCATGTTGGACTCATCGGCGGAGGCGAACACGTCCGCCGGCGCGCCCTCGGTGATCTGGGCGGCCAGATCGGAGGACGCGGCGAAGTTGAACTCCACGGTCACGCCCTCGTGCTCGGTCTCGAACTGCGAACCGATCTCGGTGAACGCCTCGGTGAGCGACGCGGCCGCCAACACGGTCACGGTGCCGTCCGATCCCGCCTCCGCCCCGCCGGTGCCGCACGCGGCGAGCGAGACGAACGCGGCGGCTGCGGCGAGGATGCCTTTGGCGCGCATGAAACTCCGATCGGGAAGGGTCAACGGTCCGCGCGTTCGACGACCACGTTCGTGGACTTGACGACGGCGGTCCCCAGCGAGCCGACTTCGAGCCCGAGCTCGTCAACGGCCTCGCGGCTCATCAGCGAGACCACCCGGAACGGCCCGACCTGCAGGTCGACCTGCGCCATCACCCGGTCCTTGGTGATCGCGGTGACGATGCCGCGCAGGCGGTTCCGGGCCGAGGACGACCCCGCCCCCGCGTCAGGGGCCATGGCCCGCTCGCGCGCGAACGCGGCGAGGTCCGCGCCCGAGATCGAGCGCTGCCCCTGGCCCTGCTCGTCGCGGGAGGCGGCGAGGCGCCCGGAGTCGATCCAGCGTCTGACCGTGTCGGCGGAGACCCCGAGCAGCTCGGCGGCCTCCCCGATGCGAAACGTCGTCACACGCTCAGCTTAACCTCGCGAATACGAGGAGCCACACCCTTCGGGGCTCGTATTTACCCGGCTGTTGCGAATGAAGCGGCGCAGATGCGGCCTCAGCCCCAGCCGAGCTGGTGGAGGCGGGCCTCCTCGATCCCGAAGTGGTGCGCGATCTCGTGCACCACCGTCACCGCGACCTCGTCGACCACTTCCTCCACCGTGGCGCACATCCGCAGCGTCGGCCCCCGGTAGATCGTGATCGTGTCGGGCAGGACCCCGCCGTACTCCCAGCCCCGGTCAGTCAGGGCCGTCCCCTGGTACAGCCCCAGCAGATCCTTCTCGGGCCCCTCGGGCTCCTCCTCGACCAGGATCACGACGTTGTCGAGCATCGCCATCAGCTCCTGCGGCACCGCGTCCAGCGCGTCGGACACCGCCGCCTCGAATTCCGCCTCGCCCATATCGACCGCCACACGCCCACAATATGCGCTCGGAGCCGGGGCGGCCCGGCCGGTAATCTGGACCGGTGATTGATCTGCGTGCACTGCGAGACAACCCGGACGCCTACCGCGACAGCCAGCGCAAGAGGGGTGCCTCCGTCGAGGCCGTCGACGCCCTCCTCTCCGCCGACGCCGACCACCGCAGTGCCCTCCAGTCCTTCGAGACGCTCCGCGCCGAGCAGAAGGGCCTGGGCAAGCGGATCGCCGGCGCCGACCCGGAGGAGCGGCAGGCGCTGCTCGACCGCACCAAGACCCTCTCGGAGGAGGTCAAGGCCGCCGAGCTCAAGGTGACCGCGACCGCCGCCGCGTTCGACGCGGCCGGGAAGGCCATCCCCAACCTGGTCGCCGAGGGCGCCCCCGCCGGCGGCGAGGACGACTACATCGTGCTGCGCGAGGTCGGCGAGAAGCCCGCCATCGAGGACCCGAAGGACCACCTCGAGATCGGCACGGCCCTCGGCCTGCTGGACACCGAGCGCGGCGCGAAGACCTCCGGCGCCCGCTTCTACTACCTCACCGGCGACGGCGCGCTGCTCCAGCTCGCCATGCTCAACCTCGCCATCCAGCAGGCGGTCGAGACCGGCTTCACGCCGATGATCCCGCCGGTGCTCGTGCGCCCGGAGGCCATGGAGGGCACGGGTTTCCTCGGCGAGCACGCCGACGAGATCTACTACCTCGAACGCGACGAGATGTACCTCGTGGGCACGTCAGAGGTGCCGCTCGCGGCCTACCACTCGGGCGAGAACCTGGGCGAGCTCACCGCGCCGCGCCGCTATGCGGGCTGGTCGTCGTGCTTCCGCCGGGAGGCCGGGTCGTACGGCAAGGACACCAAGGGCATCATCCGGGTGCACCAGTTCGACAAGGTCGAGATGTTCTCGTTCTGCAAGCCCGAGGACGCCGAGGCCGAGCACGAGAAGCTCCTGTCCTATGAGGAGCAGATGCTGCAGAAGATGGAGCTGCCCTACCGGGTCATCGACGTCGCCGCCGGCGACCTGGGCACTTCGGCTTCGCGCAAGTTCGACTGCGAGGCGTGGGTGCCCACGCAGGGCCGGTACCGGGAGCTGACCTCGACCTCGAACTGCACCACGTTCCAGGCGCGGCGCCTCAATGTGAAGTACCGCGACGAGCAGGGCCGGAACGCGGTGGCGGCGACCCTGAACGGGACGCTGGCGACCACGCGCTGGCTCGTGGCGATCCTCGAGAACCACCAGCGGCCGGACGGTTCGGTGGCGGTGCCGAAGGCACTGCAGCCGTTCCTCGGCAAGGACGTGCTCGAGCCGAAGTAGCACTCGAAACGTGAGCGGCCCACAGGTCTGGTGACCTGCGGGCCGTGCGTTTTCGGGCGTTTCCGGTTCTTTTGGCGACCCGACCAACCTCTGGGCCCCCGGTTCAATAACCGTGACACGGGGGTCCGACAGTCTCGGCGTGTCGACTTTTGCCGTGAGCCCCTACGAACTTGCGGGCCCCCGGTTCAACAAACCTGACAGGGGGGTCCGACGGGATCGAAGGCTATTCGGGTTCGGCCAGTTGCTCTTCGAGCCACGCCTTGAGGACCAGTGCGTGGTTCACTTCCGGGTCCTTGGCGGCGTAGAGGAGGGTCACCGGGCCCGATCTCGCCGCTTCCAGGAGCGGGTCGGCGCGCTCGGGGTGGCCGTCGAGCTCGCTGCGGTAGCGGCCGGTGAACTCCTCGAAGCGGTCGGCCATGTGGCCGAACCAGATCCGCAGGTTCGGCGACGGCGCGGCGTCCTGCGCCCAGGTGACCCCATCGAGGTCCTCTTTGCTGACGCCGCGCGGCCACAGCCGGTCGACCAGGAAGACCGCCCCGGCCCGCTGCGGGTCCTCGCGGTAGTCGTAGACGCGTTCGATCATGATCTCGCCCATAGACGAACCGTATGCCGCAAGCCGCCCCGGTGGGTGGGTTTGGTGTGATTGCAGCTTGTCATGAGGGCGGCGGCGTGAGTTCAAACGCTCGGTACCCTTCCGTTCACTCAAGCGGGGCTACGGTTGAGACGTGCCAGACACCGCCCTGACCCCCGCCCCGGCCGAGCCCCGCCAGACGCCCCCCGAGCTCGTGGCCGTCGACCTCGACGGCACGGTCGTGGACTACCACGAGACGAAGCCGTCCAAGCCCGGCGGCGGCCCGCCGTCGACCAGGCCCAGCCGAGCGGTGATCGACGCCCTCCAGGCCGTGCGCGACGCCGGCGTGCCCGTCGCCGTGGTCACCGGCCGCGCCATCTGGGGCGCCGTGCGCACCGCCGACGACCTGGGGCTCGACGAGGGCTTCGCCTCCGCTTCGCACGGCGCCGGCGAATACGACCTCGGCGCCCGCGCGATCTCGCACCAGGCCACCGTCGACGCCGCCATCGCGGTCGAGTCGCTCATCGGCTCCAACCCGTCCGTCGAGTTCGCGGTCGAATGGGACCTCGACGGCTGGTGGCACACCAAGGGCTTCCGCCGCGACTTCCCCGCCCGCTGGGCCGGGGAGATCACCATCGAGGAGCTCGTCTCGCGCCCGGCCCCGCGCCTGGTCGCCCGCGTCGAATCCACCAACGCCTACGGCGGGCCCGTGCGCTGCCCGCAGGCGATGCGCCTCGCCGCCGGCGCGGCCCTGGACGCCGCCGACTACCACGTCGAGGTCGGCTACAACGGCTGGGTCGACATCGGACCGCCCGGAATCAGCAAGGCCACCGGCATCGCCCGAATCGCGGCCCACTACGGCGTATCATCGTCCGACACCGTCGTCTTCGGCGACGCCCACAACGACCTCACCATGTTCGCGTGGGCGGGCTGGTCCGTGGCGATGGGCCAGGCGGCCCCTGACGTGCGGGCCGCAGCCGACGAGGTCGCCCCCTCGGTGTGGGAGGACGGGGTGGCGAAGGTGCTGTCGCGGTGGTTCTGAGGGCCGCCGCGCCGCGCGGGCCCGGGCGGGCCGCAGACGCCGCATCGACCGATGCGGCAGCGTCACCCCCGCAGGCGACGCCGATCGGCACGGCGGAACGCAGCGAGACGACCAATGGAGGACACATGATCCAGCTGGACCGGGCACCCCGGCTCGTGGCGACGGACCTCGACGGCACCGTCGTCCGCTCCGACGAGACCGTCTCCCCGCGCACCATGGCCGCGCTCAAGCGCCTCGCCGCCGCGGGCGTCATCCTCGTGGGCGCGACCGGCCGCGGACCGCGGCTGCTCGAGCTCTGCCGCAACGACATCCCCTCCGCCGACTTCCTCGTGCTCGGCCAGGGCGCGTTCGTCTACGAATGCCGGTACGACGACACCGTCGTCGAGCTCGCCGACCGCTCCGTCGAAGGCTCGGTCCTCCTCGAGGCGCTGCGCCTGATCGAGGCCGAGGTCGGCCCCGTGCGCGCCCTCGCCGAGCCCGCCGACCCCGCGAAGCACATCACCGGCGACCCCATGCCCGACTGGCCGTGGACGGCCGTCACCCTCGAGACCGCGCCGCGCGAGATCGCGTTCACCGGACCGATGGTCAAGGGCTACTTCGTGTCCGACGAGTACACCGGGCCCGAGCTGCTGGTCGCCGCGAAAGACGTCATCGACCCCTCGCTCGTCACCGTCACCGAGTCCGGCGTCGGCATGCTCGAGGTCTGCCCGGTCGGCGTCACCAAGGCCGCCGGCATCCAGGTCGTGCTCGACAAGTTCGGCATCGACTGGGCGGACGTGCTCGTCTTCGGCGACGCCACCAACGACCTGAGCATGATGGAGGCCGCCGGCCACTCCGTCGCGATGCCCAACGGCCACCCGTGGGTCCAGGCCGCCGCCTCCGAGATCGCCCCGGCGGGCAACAACGACGACGGCGTCGCCCAGTACATCGAGGCACTCCTCGAACTCCCGTAGGCCGCAGGCACACGCGTGCGCACGATCCGTGTCGGGTTACTGACAGGAACGCCCGGAGGCGTTGCGCGCCGGCGCCTCCGGCCCTAAGCTCCGATGTGGTGGGGACCACGAAGCCTTGATCGACCACGGCTTGCACGGAACGTGCTGCGCCGCAACCGGTTCGGGCTTCGGCGACCGTGCTGCCGCACTCCCGGGAGTTCCCCATGCCAGTGCAAGACCCGGCCGATGCCGACCTCCAAGACGTGCCCTACGGCATGCCGTACCGGCGTGAGACCCGCTACGACCCGCCCACCGGGCTCATGGCGATGCAGGCCGAGCCCCTGCGCCCCATGAAGTACTACCCCGACGGCGTCGAAGGCTGGCTCGTCACCGGGCACGCCGAGGCCCGCAAGGTCCTCGCCGACCCCCGCTTCGCCACCGGTGAGCGGTTCACCCGTTCCCCCACCGAGCTCCCGCACGTGTTCGTCTCGATCTCCGAGCAGGTCCCGCCCGGGTTCTTCCTCTTCTTCGACCCGCCCGAGCACACCCGCCTGCGCCGCAAGGTCACCGGGGTCTTCACCGTCAAGCGCATGAAGGACCTCGAGCCGCGCATCGCCGACATCGTCGATGCACGCATCGCCGCCCTGCGCGCGGCCGGACCCGGCGCCGACCTGGTACGCGAGTTCGCACTCCCCGTGCCCTCGCTCGTCATCTGCGAGATGCTCGGCGTCCCGTACGCCGACCGCGAAGCGTTCCAACGGAACTCGGCAGACATGCTCGACCTCTCCCGCTCGGTCGAGGAGCGCAACAAGTCGATGGCCGAGCTGTTCGGGTACCTCACGGCGCTCGTCCCGGCCAAGCGCGCCGAACCCGGCGACGACATGCTCAGCGCCCTGGCCGCCGACGCCGACATCCACGAGGTCGAGGCCGCCGGCATCGCCCTGATCCTGCTGGTCGCCGGGCACGAGACCACCGCGAACATGCTCGCCCTGGGCACGTTCGCGCTGCTCGAGCACCCGGCCCAGCTCGCCCGGCTGCGCGTCGACCCCGGACTCGTGCCCGGTGCGGTCGAGGAGCTGCTGCGGTACCTCACGGTGGCGCACAACGGGGTCATGCGCATCGCGAAAGAGGACGCGGAGATCGACGGCCGGCGCATCCGCGCGGGCCAGCACGTCACGGTGGTGCTCCAGACCGCCAACCGCGACCCGCGCCGGTACGAGGAGCCCGGCGTCCTCGATGTCGGCCGTGACGCCCAGGGGCACATGGCCTTCGGGCACGGCGTCCACCAGTGCGTGGGCCAGCAGCTCGCGCGCGTGGAGATGCGGATCGGCTTCGCGAAGCTCATCGAGGCCTTTCCCGAGCTGCGGCTGGCCGTGCCGTCCGAGGAGATCCCGATGCGCAGCGACATGGCCGTGTACGGGGTCCACACGCTGCCCGTCAACTGGTGAATCGCATCATTCGCGGGCACCCGTTGCGGCGCAATGACCTGCATCGCCCGAAGTCCCTTTAGGGGGCACTAGACGCGCGGCCGGGTCGCCGTTCCACCAGCGGCGTCCCGGTCGCGCTTTGCTACCGCACGTCCCAGACCGGCTCGTCCGACTCGATCACTTCACCGTCGCGCCGGAAGACCACGAAGCGGTCGAAGCCGCGCGTGAACCAGCGGTCGTGGGTGACGGCGAGGACGGTCCCGTCGAAGGCCTTCAGGCCCTGCTCGAGCGCTTCGGCCGACGCGAGGTCGAGGTTGTCCGTGGGTTCGTCCAGGAGCAGGCAGGTCGCGCCCGAGAGCTCCAGCATGAGCACCATGAACCGCGCCTGCTGGCCGCCCGACAGGGTCTTGAAGTCCTGTTCGGACTGTGCAGTGAGCTCGTAGCGGTTGAGGGCGCTCATGGCCTTCGACCGGTCGAGCGAGGGCCGGTCCTCATCGCCCTCCCACAGGATCTCGCGCAGCGTGCGGCCGTCGAACTCCGGATGCTCGTGCGTCTGCGAGAAGTGACCAGGGTAGACGCGCGCGCCGAGGCGCGCGACGCCGTTGTGCCGCACGGGGTCCAGGCTGCGCTTCGCGTTGAGCCCGGCCTCGGGGTCGGAGCCGCCCTGCGCGAGCAGCCGCAGGAAGTGGCTCTTCCCGGTTCCGTTGGCGCCCAGTACCGCGACGCGGTCGCCGTACCAGACCTCGAGGTCGAACGGGAACGTCAGGTCCTCCAGCTCGAGCTGCTCGCAGATGACGGCGCGCTTGCCGGTCCTCCCGCCCTCGAGCTTCACGCGGATGTCCTGCTCCCGCGGGGGCGACGGCGGCGGCCCGGCCTGCTCGAACTTCTGGAGGCGCGTCTGCGCGGCCCGGTACCGGGAGGCCATGTCGGAGTTGTACGCGGCCTTGTTCTTGTACATGAGCATGAGCTCGCGCAGCTTCTTGTGCTCCTCGTCCCAGCGGCGCCGCAGCTCCTCGAACCGCTCGTGGCGCGACGCGCGGGCCTCGTGCCAGGTCGCGAACCCGCCGCCGTGCGTCCAGGTCGTGCCGGCCTCGAGCGTCACGATCGAACTCGCGGCGTTCGCGAGCACCTCGCGGTCGTGCGAGACGAACAGGATCGACTTGTCCGAGTCGCGGATCGCCTGCTCCAGTTCGCGTTTCGCGGGCACGTCGAGGAAGTTGTCCGGCTCGTCGAGCACCAGCACCTCGTCGCGGCCCTGCAGGAGCAGCTGGAGCGCGAACCGCTTCTGCTCCCCGCCCGAGAGCGTCCTGAGGGGACGATCCTTGACCGCTTCCCAGGACTGGCCGAGGATCGCGACCGCGACCGTGTCGCACAGCACGTCGAACTCGTAGCCTCCTGCCTCGCCCCAGTCGGCGAGGGCCTGCGCGTACGCGAGCTGGTCCTTCTCCGTCCCGTACGAGGCGGCCATGCGGGCCTCGGCCTTCGCCAGCCGCGCGGCGACCGCCCGCACCGGCGGCGGGGCCAGGTCCACCGCGAGGTGCCGCAGGGGCCGCTCGCCTTCGCGCATGCCCACGAGCTGGCGCATGACGCCCAGCCCGCCCGCGTGCGCGACCGTGCCCGCCTGCGGCGCGAGCAGTCCGGTGACGATGTTCAGCAGGGTGGTCTTGCCCGCTCCGTTCGCGCCGATGAGCGCGACTTTCGCGCCTTCGCCGACACGGAACGACACCTCGTCGAACAATGTGGTGCCGTCGCTGAGGCCGAACCGCACGCCCGAGAGGTCTACGAATCCCATGGGTCGATTCTGTGCGGTTAACGGCACTGCGTCAAAGTCATTTGCGGTGTTGGATTCGGTGGGGTCCACTGCCTACCCTGGACGCATGAACGACACCCCTGACCGGAACGAACCCGGGCGGCAGCGCAGGCGCTTCTGGCGTCCGAGCTCGGCGAGCGAATGGGTCGAGCTGGCGATCTACGTCTTCTTCGCCCTCATCGCCCTGCTCGCCGGCATCGGCTGGCTCGTGGCACGGCTGTGACCGGCTTCGATGTCATCGCATCCGCTGTGAGCGGTAATCGCGGGGGCTCAGGCCCCGGTGGCGCTTGAACGCGGTGGAGAACGCGAACGGATCGCGGTAGCCGACCGCGGCGGCGGCCGCGGCCACCGGGACCCCCGGATCGGCGAGCAGGTCGGCGGCGAGCTCCATGCGGCGCTCGGCGACGTACCGCAGCGGCGGCTGCGCCATGACCTCGGTGAAGCGCTTGGCGAAGTGCGCGCGCGAGACGTTCGCGCGGGCGGCCAGCGACGCCACGGTCCAGGCCCGGTCGGGGTGGCGGTGGATCGCCTCGAGCGCGGGGCCGGTGACGGGGTCGAGCGCGCCCAGGTACCAGCCGGGGGCGGCCGCCTCCTGGCGCTCGAACCAGCAGCCGAGGGTGCACACGAGCCCCCAGTCGAGGATGCGGTCGAGCATGGCCTGCCCGCCGGGCGCCTTCGCCCGGGTGAGGGCGTCGCGCATGGAGTGGAGCCAGAGCACGTCCTCGACCTCCTCGTCCAAGACGAGCGCCGCGGGCAGTGCACGGAGGAGCCGCTGGTGCCGGGCGCTCGCGGGACGGTAGGCCCCGGCGATGAGCACGTCCCGTTCTCCTTGTGATGCTGCGCCTATGGACACGGCCGGAATCGGTCGGTCCAGTGTGGACAGAGCATCGACGAGGTCGAAGGGCTCGCGGACGATCGCGGTGGATCCCGTGGTGAGCGGGCGGGTCGTGCCGTCGCGCAGGACGAGCGCGGCGCTGCCGGCGACGAGGGTGACCATCGTCAGCGGCGCCTCCCCGTCGCCGTGCAGTCGCCAGGGCGGGTCGAGCGCGGCCTGGTGCACCGCGGCGCCCTCGGCGCGGATGTCGGCGAGCATGTCGCTGAGCGGATCCATGCCGCAACGGTAGACGATCGCGAAGGTTTCGCCATCTCTCGACCATGGTTCGTCCACGGCGTTCGGGTTGTACTGAAGGGGCGCCGCCGCAGTGGCGGCACCCGGAAGGAGACCCGCATGGACAAGCCCACGGCCCTCGTCGTTTTCGCCCACCACCGCGCCGATTCGCTCACCGCGGTCCTCGCGCGCCGCACGGCGGACCGCCTCGAGGCCGCCGGGTACCGCGTCGACCTGCTCGACCTGCACGCCGAGGGCTTCGACCCGCGCAACCGGGTCGAGGACGAGCCGGACTACGGCGACCGCGACAAGCGGTACTCGCCGGAGGTGCACGCCCACGCCGAGCGGCTCCTGGCCGCCGACCTCGTCGCCGCCGTGTTCCCGGTGTGGTGGTTCGGTCTGCCCGCCTTGCTGAAAGGCTGGATCGACCGGGTCTGGAACTACGGGTTGACCTACGGGCGGCGCGAGAAGCCCATGGCGGGCAAGCGGATGCTGTGGCTCGGGCTCGCCGGCCTCACCGAAGACGACCCGAATTCGGACCTCACCCGCGCGCTGCTCGACGGGGCGCTGCGGCGCGGGACCAGCGAGTTCTGCGACGTCACGGACGTGCACACCCGAGCCCTGTTCGACAGCGAGGCGAAGGGCCTCCACGGCGCGGAGCGCGAGCGCCACTACGCGGCCCTGCTCGCCCAGGCGGACGAGGCGGTCGACAAACTGCTCGCGGGGTGAGGGGCGGCTTGCACGATCCACGCATATACGTATAGCCTATATATACGTAGATCGTGCAAGCCGCGATCGCACACCACCGAGGAGGCAGCCATGTCAGCACCCGACAGCACGCCTGAAACCAGCGCCCCCGACACCGCAGAGGCAGTGCCCTACGGCATCCCGCTCGAACGCGACCACCCGTTCGACCCGCCCGCCGCCGTCATGGCCCTGCACCGCGGGTCCGAGATGCGGCGGATGCGCTACTACCCCGAAGGCCGCCTCGGCTGGCTCGTCACCAGCCACCGCCTCGCCCGCAAGGTCCTGGCCGACACCCGGTTCAGCTCCACGCTCGGCAGCCCGGCCCAGGTGCCCATCCCGATGCCCGGCCTCGAGGGCTACCTCGACTTCGAGGGCGACTTCCCGCTCACCCCCGGCATGTTCATCGAGATGGACCCGCCCGACCACACCCGACTGCGCCGCAAGCTCACCGGCGTGTTCACCGTCAAGCGCATGAAGCAGCTCGAACCGCGCATCGCCGCGCATGTGCAGGACCGCCTCGACGCCCTCGCGGCCGGGCCGAGACCCGCCGACCTCGTCGCCGACTTCGCGGTCCCCGTGCCCGCCATGATGATCTGCGAACTGCTCGGCGTCCCCTACGACCAGCGCGAGCGCTTCGAGGCGGACAGCCGGGCGATCTTCACCAACGACGAGACCGGCGGGGGCAAAGAGGCCGCCATCCTGAACCTGTTCGCATTTCTCGGCGAACTGATCGCGGCCAAGCGGGCCGAGCCCACCGACGACGTGCTCTCCGACCTCGCCGCCGACCCGGAGCTCGACGACAATGAGGTCGCGGGCATGGCGATCCTGCTGCTCGTCGCGGGGCACGAGACGACCGCGAAGATGCTGGCCCTGGGCACCATGGCGCTCTTGGAGAACCGCGACCAGTGGGAGCTGCTGCGGGCGCGGCCCGAGCTGATGGCCGGCGGGGTCGAGGAGCTGCTGCGGTACCTCACGATCATCCACACCGGACTCATCCGGCAGGTGAAGGAGGACATGGAGTTCGAAGGGCACCAGATCAAGGCGCGCGAGTACGTCACGGTCTCGGTGCAGACCGCGAACCGCGACGAGGCGCACTTCATCGAGCCCGACAAGCTGGACGTGACCGGTGACGCCAAGGGACACTTGACGTTCGGGCACGGCGTGCACCAGTGCCTGGGGCAGCAGCTGGCGCGCATGGAGATGCGCATCGCGTTCGCCGGGCTCATCGAGCGGTTCCCGGGCCTGCGGCTCGCCGTCCCGGCCGCGGAGGTGCCGCTGGTGACCGGGCAGAGCTTCTATGGTGTCGCCGAACTGCCGGTGACCTGGTAGGGAGGGGCCATGGTGAGGATCATCGCCGACACGGAGGCGTGCGCGAGTTCGGGGATGTGCGCGCTGACTGCGCCCGAGTACTTCGACCAGGACGACGAGGACGGCCGGGTCGTGCTCCTGGCCGATGAGGCCGAAGACCGCGACGACGAGGTGGCCGACGCGGTGCGCCTGTGCCCCGCGGGGGCGCTGCGACTGGCGTGAATGCGGCCCGGTACCCGTTGCAGCGCAAGGGGTACCGGGCGCTCCTGCTATCCCAGGAACTTCTCGACGCGTTCGACGGCCCGCCGTTCGAGTGCCTCGTAGTGGGCGGTGCGCTGCTCGCCCGTGAGGGCCTCGCCCTTGGTGAAGTTGCCGGCGGCGTCCACGATCTGCGGCTCGCCTTCGGCGTCGGGCAGGATCTCGACGGCGGCCTCGGTGATCCCGTTGTAGTACGAGACGCCGTCGCGCAGGGTGAGGTCGAGGATGTTCTGGAGCGAGGCCCAGTAGTCGTCGCCCTCGGCGGCGCCGGCGGTGCCGATCCACAGCATCTGCTTCCCGGCGAGGCGGGGCTTGCTGCGGCCGTACGAGAAGCCGTAGTTCCAGACCCGGTCGATCCATCCCTTGAGGAGGGCGGGCGGGGCGTTCCAGTAGACCGGGAACACCGGGACGATCAGGTCGGCGGCGAGGATGCGCTCCATATGGGACTGCGCCTCGGGGGAGTAGGCCTTGTCGCGGTCGTCCCAGTCGGGCTGGTCCGCGACGGTCATGCGGGGGTCGAAGCCCTCGGCCTGCAGGTTGAGCAGGTCGATCGCGTATCCGGCCTCTTTGAGGCGGGCGGCGGCGACGTCGCCGATGCGGACGGTCAGGGAGTCGGCGCGGTGGTGTGCGACGACGACGAGTGCGGTTTTCGCGGTCATGGTGTGCTCCAGGTGGTTGCGGTGCCTGGTATCCAGTACAGCCTCGATCGCTTAGACGCGCGATGGCCGTGACGCTCCGATCCATGCGAGTTCGTCTACGATTGGCGTATGGACCCGCTCAGTGAACTCCTCGGTGGCATCCGCGCGGAAGGCGCGATCCTCAGCGACGCGATCCTCAAGGCGCCCTGGGTGGTCAGCTTCGACGACCGGGCGCCGCTGACCATGGTCACCGTGGCCCGCGGCGGCGGCGTCATCATGCTGGCCGACGGCACCCGGGTCGAGCTCAAGGCCGGGCAGACCGCGGTCGTGACCGGCGGCGAGCCGTTCCGCATGGCCGACGAGGCCGCGTCCGTCGACCGCCCGCACCTCGACTACTGGCTCACCTGCTTCGACCCCGAGGCCTGCGCCGAGCTCGACCCCCCGACTCCCGTTGCGGCCGACGGCAACCCGACCGCGCTGTTCGTGGGCGCCTACCGCGCTTCCGGACGCCGCCACGAACGCCTCATGCGCGCCCTCCCGCCGGTCCTGGTGATCGACGACGACTCCGACATCTGCGTCTGGCTCGACGCCTGCGTGATCGACATCGGCAGCCGCAAGCCCGGCACGCAGGCGTTCATCGACCGCCTCTTCGACTGGGGCCTCGTCTGCACCCTTCGCACCTGGTTCGACCAGCAGGGCCGGCAGGCCCCGGTCTGGTACCGCGGCTTCTCCGATCCAATCGCGGGCCCGGCGCTCGAAGCGATCCACACTCGACCCGAGAACCCCTGGACCGTGGCCGACCTGGCGGGCGAGGCGGGCGTCTCCCGTGCACTGCTCGCCAAGCGCTTCAACGAGATCATGGGCGAACCGCCGCTCACGTACCTCACCGAATGGCGCATGCAGCTCGCCGAAGAACTCCTCGCCGACCCCGATCTCACTGTCGCCCAAGTGGCCCGCAGGATCGGCTACGCCGACCAGTTCGGCTTCAGCAACGCGTTCAAGCGGCGAAAAGGGAAGAGCCCCAGCGAATACCGAAAGATCGAGAAGACCGCCGCCACGGTCTGAACCCCGGCGACCGGCGATCGCCAATGATTGTCATGACTGCTCGGCCGCTGCGGCTGGTGCGGCGCCGCCAGTGCGCCCCCGGGCCCGGGTCCGTGCGGCGCATTTCCGTGTTGCCCTTTCCCCGACCCACCGGCGTATACAGTGACAGAAGGGACCGAAGGGCAAGGCTGCAGCGCCCGGGACGCAGGGGTTGTCTGAAATGGCGGATCTGGACTACGTTGCACTGTTCGCGGCGATGCCGACCCCGTGCGTGGTCATCGACCGGACCTTCACGATCGTCGCCGCCAACACGGCCTACACGTCGGCCACCGGCAAGAGCCGCGACGAACTGGTCGGGCGCCCCCTCTTCGACGTCTTCCCCGATCCCGAAGCCAGCAACGAGCGGAGCGTCAGGACCTCGCTGAACTGGGTCCTGGAGACCGGGCGGCAGCACACCATGGCCCTGCAGAAGTACGACGTCCCCATCGACGGCACCTCCGCATTCGAGGAACGCTGGTGGTCGCTCATCAACTCGCCGATCGCCGGTCCGAACGGCCCGGTCGAGTGGATCCTCATCAGAGCGGAGGACGTGACGGCGTTCGTCCAGTCCCACGACTCCGGCCACCCCCTGCGGGCCGAGGTCCCCTCCGCGGCGATGGCGCGAGAGGCCGAGCTCTTCGAACGGGCCCGCGAGCTCCAGAACCACAATGTGGAGCTGAGCCAGGCCAACCTGCGCGACCACCAGGTCGCCGTCACACTCCAGAAGGCCATGCTGCTGACCCCGGACCTCGAGAAGCACACCGACATCGCGGTGCGGTACCTGCCCGCCACCGAGAGCCTGAACGTCTGCGGCGACTGGTACGACGTGGTCGACCTGTCAGGCGGCCGCTTCGCCGTAGGGGTCGGCGACGTCGTCGGCCACGGCCTGGAGGCCGCCGCGGTCATGGGCATGCTCCGCAGCGTGCTGAACGCCGCCATCCGCGCCCTGGAACGGCCCGCCCACGCCCTCGAAGTCCTCGCCCTGTACGCCCGCTCGATGGAGGGCGCACTGAACTCCACCTCCGTCGAGGCGCTGGTCGACCCCTCGAGCGGACTGATCATCTACAGCAACTCCGGGCACCCGCCGCCGGCGCTCGTGCACCCGGACGGCCGATGCGACCTGCTGAGCCAGGCCCTCGACCCTCCGCTCGGCGCCCGCCCGCAGCACGTCCCCTGCTCGCAGGCCGGGCAGCCCTACTCCGCGGGAGACACCCTCGTGCTCTACACGGACGGGCTGATCGAACGGCGGGACGAGGACATCGACGCAGGCCTGAACCGGCTCTGCGAGACCCTGACCCGCCACTGCGACCTCGCCCCGCGGCAGATGGCCGACGTGGTGCTCGACGAGCTCGGCGTGGCGGGCGGCGCGCCCGACGACATCTCCCTCATCATCGCCCGGCTCTGACCGGCCCGGCGCGGTGTCATCGCAGGTCCCGGTCGGTGCGGAGCCACCAGTGGGCCCCTAGGCCCTGCGGGTCCGTGAGGCGTGCCGCGGTGCCGGCCCTGGCCAGCGCCTCGGCGTATCCGACCGGGTCGTGGAAGGCCATCGGGAGTGGCGGCAGATCCGCGTCGAGGCCGAGGTTCAGCAGCGCCTCCCGCTGGGTTTCCAGGCGGTCGCATGCGATGGCGTCGACCGCGACGTGCGCGGTGATGTCCCTCGTGGCGTCAGGGATCGGCGGGGTTTCGCGGCCGTCCTTGAAGCCGGTCATGGTGCCGGCCTCGGGACGATTGGTCTTCAAGTGGCCGTAGTCGATCGCCAGTGCCGTGCCACGCGTCAGGCGCGCGGTCAGGTCGCGCCACAGTGCTTCACGGGGCGCGCCTATCTCGGCGCGCTCGCCTTCGGTGAAGATCGGCCACCATTCGGCCAGCCAGGCCGCGTCCGCGCCGGTGACGGGCTCGCCCAAGCGGGTCTCGCCCGACCCGTCGACCTCCTCGTACCGGACCCGGCCGCGCCCGTCGACCACCGCGACGTCGCACGGCGCGTTGTCGAGCAGCTCGCACGCGATGAGCAGTCCCTCGATCTCCTCGGGAGGCTCCACGCGCCATTCGACCCGCCCCGGCAGGTACGGGGGCCTCGGCCGCAGTTCCACCGCGACCAGGCGGACGCGCTCGTCCAGGAGCCCCGCGAGGCGTTCCAGCAGCTCGCCGCCGCCCGCGCCCACGTCGACCACAGTGAAGCCCGCGGGGCGGCCCAGGCGCGCGTCGACCTGGTCCGCGAGGGTCGCGATCGCCTCCGCGAACGCAGGAGTCTGCGCGCTGGTCGCGAAATGGCGTCCGGGCAGCTCGCGCCGGTAGAAGCCGCCCGGCCCGTACAGGGTCCGAGCCATCGCCGCGCCCCAGCGCTCGAACCCCGTCATGGCCCCGACCATAGTCCGCGAGTGAGAATTGCCACTCAGAGCCTCCCGGGCTGGCGTCAGCGATCCTGCGAAGCACAATTAACGCGTAAGCATTGACCGGTACCTCTATATGGACTGGATCAGCAACATGGATCAGCAGCGCAGCGCAGCCCCGCAGCGGCCCGCCTCACGGCTCGCCGTCGGGGTCGTCTCCGCAGGCAGGGTCGGCTCCGTCGTCGGAGCGGCCCTCACCCGCGCCGGCCACCGGGTCGTCGCCGCCTCCGCCGTATCCGACGCCTCCCGCGCCCGCGCCGCCCGCCACCTCCCCGGCGCCGAGATCCTCCCCGCCCCTGACGTCGCCGCCGCCGCTGAGCTCGTGCTCATCGCCGTCCCCGACGACGCCATCGCGCCGCTTGTCGCCTCACTGCCCGTACGGCCGGGCCAGATCTGGGTCCACACCTCCGGCGCGCTCGGCGCGGACGTGCTGCGGCCCGCCCGCGACGCCGGGGCGCTCACCGCGGCTTTGGCCCCCGCGATGACCTTCACCGGCCGCGACGAGGACCTGGAGCGCCTCGCGGGCATCTCCTGGGCGATCACCGGCGAGGCCGAGGCCCGGTTCGTCGGCGAAGCGCTCGTCCTGGAGATGGGCGGCGACCCCGAGCACGTGGACGAGGCCGACCGCGCCCGCTACCACGCCGCGCTCGTCTACGCCGCCAACCACCTCCAGACCCTGGTGAACGACGCGGCCGAGCAGCTGCGCGCCATCGGCG
The DNA here is from genome assembly GCF_040641195.1 of Glycomyces sp. NPDC021274. Taxonomy (NCBI): domain Bacteria; kingdom Bacillati; phylum Actinomycetota; class Actinomycetes; order Glycomycetales; family Glycomycetaceae; genus Glycomyces; species Glycomyces sp. NPDC021274. The sequence continues at coordinate 51,003 of NZ_JBFADC010000017.1, forward strand.
TCGCCAACCCGCAGCGGCTCCTGTCGCCGCTCGTGTCCGCCTCACTCGACAACGCGCTGCGCCACGGCGACGCCGGGCTCACCGGCCCGGTCTCGCGCGGCGACGCCGGCACCGTGGCGCGCCACCTGGACGCGCTGGCCGGGACCGGGATCGAGGACGTCTACCGGACGATGGCCCGCCGCACCGCCGAGCGCGCCCTCGCCTCCGGCCGCTTGAAGAGCGCCGACGCCGAAGGGCTGCTCGAGGTCCTGGCGCAGCCCGAGAAGGAGGAGACGCCGTGACGACCACGGTCCACACCAAGGCCGAGCTGGCGAAGGCCCGCGCGGCCCTGCCGGGGCGCGTCGCGGTCGTCCCCACGATGGGCGCGCTGCACGACGGCCACCGGGCGCTCATCAAGCGCGCCAGAGAGAACGCCGATTCGGTGATCGTGACGGTGTTCGTGAACCCGCTGCAGTTCAGGCCGAACGAGGACCTGGACACGTACCCGCGCACACTCGACGCCGACCTCGCCATGTGCGAGGCCGAGGGCGTGGACCTGGTGTTCGCGCCGAGCGTCAACGAGATGTACCCGGACGGCCGCGACGGCCTCACCACCGTCCACGCAGGACCGGACGGCGAGATCCTCGAGGGCGCCTCCCGACCGGGGTTCTTCACCGGCGTGCTCACCGTCGTGTCGAAGCTCTTCCACCTCACGCGGCCCGACGCGGCCTGCTTCGGGGAGAAGGACTTCCAGCAGCTCGCGATGGTCCGCCGCATGGTCCGCGACCTCGACATGGGGATAGCGATCTGGGCCGTGGCGACCGACCGCGAGCCCGACGGGCTCGCCCGTTCGAGCCGCAACGTGTTCCTCTCCGCTGCCGAACGCGCTGCCGCCCTTGCCATCCCGCGCGCCATCGAGGCCGCTCAAGCCTCGCCCGACCCGCTCGCCGCGGCAGAGAAGACCCTCGCCGCCGAGCCCGGCCTGGACGTCGACTACGTCGTCGTCCGCGCCACCGACCTCGGCGAGGCCCCCGCACAGGGGCCCGCGAGGCTGCTCATCGCCGCTAAGGCGGGCACGACCCGCCTGATCGACAACGCCCCCGTTGTCGTGGGACACACCGCTATTGGAGACGCCCGATGATCCGGACCATGTTCAAGTCCAAGATCCACCGTGCCACCGTGACCCAGGCCGACCTCCACTACGTCGGCTCGGTGACCGTGGACGCGGACCTGCTCGACGCCGCCGACATCCTCGACGGCGAACTCGTCGCCATCGTCGACATCACCAACGGCGCCCGCCTGGAGACCTACACGATCGCCGGCGAGCGCGGCTCGGGCGTCATCGGCATCAACGGCGCCGCCGCCCGCCTCGTCCAACCGGGCGACCTGGTGATCCTCATCTCCTATGCGCAGATGGAGGACGCCGAGGCGCGCGCGTTCACCCCCACCGTGGTCCACGTGAACGAGCGCAACGAGATCATCGAGGTCAACGCGGACAAGGCGCACCCCGCGCCCGGCACCGCGGGCAACCCTGTGGCGTCGCCACTAGCCGCGCGGTAAGTTCTGTTTTCATGACCGACGAACTCAAGAACGAGGCCGCCGACACCGGCGCCGCCGGCGACAAGAAGGCCGACAAGCCCGAACCCGCCGACGACCTCAAGACCACCCATCACACCCTGGGCGACCTCGCCTACACCGCCACGACCGGTCGGATCGTGCTCCGCGAGGAGATCACCGAGGACGACAAGTTCAACGGCCGCAAGCCCAAGGCCGAGGTCTCCATCACCTGGTACACCGTCGACGACGCGGACGTCACCGAACGCCCCGTCACCTTTGCGTTCAACGGCGGCCCCGGCTCCTCCTCGATCTGGCTGCACATGGGCCTCCTCGGCCCGCGCCGCGTCGACTCCGGCGACGCCGGGAACCTCACCCCGCCCCCGTACGGCCTCCTCGACAACGAGGAGTCCCTCCTGCGCCACACCGACCTGGTGTTCATCGACCCGGTCTCGACCGGCTTCTCGCGCGCCGTCGAAGGCGAGAAGGCCAAGGACTACCACGGGTTCACCCGCGACATCGAGTCCGTCGGCGAGATCATCCGCCTCTGGACCACCCGCCACAACCGCTGGCTCTCCCCGAAGTTCCTCATCGGCGAGTCCTACGGCGGCACCCGCGGCGGCGCCCTCGCCGACTACCTCCAGAGCCGCTTCGGGCTGTTCCTCAACGGCGTCATGTTCATCGCCCCCGCGTTCAACACCGAGACGCTGTACCACGCCAGCCGCTCCGAGCTGCCCGACCCGCTGTTCCTCCCCACGTACGCGGCCACCGCGCACTACCACGGGCTCCACCCGGACCGCAGCCTCGAATCGGTCGTCGACGAGGCCCGCGCCTACGCCGACGAGTTCCGCGGCATCCTCGCCAAGGGCCAGAACCTCACCCCCGAGGAGCGCGCCGCCGCCGTCACGAAGATCGCCTCCCTCGCCGGGGTGAGCGAGGACTACGTCGACCGCGCCAACCTGCGCCTGGAGCACACCCGGTACTACGCGGAGCTGCTGCGCCACAAGCGCCTGGTCACCGGCCGCCTCGACACCCGGTTCACCGGGCCCGCCGACCACTACACGCACGAGCGCATGCCGTACGACCCGTTCCTGGTCGGCACGGACGGCCCCTACACGGCAGCGCTCCAGTACTACCTGCGGTCCGAGCTCGAATACGAGAACGAGCACATCTACGAGCGGCTGTCCCGCGCCGTGCACCCCTGGTCGTACAAGGAGTTCGAGGGCGAGGCCGTCGACGTCATCGGCAAGCTCGGCAACGCCATGCGCCTCAATCCGTTCCTCCAGGTCCACATCGCGATGGGCCGCTATGACGGCGGCGTCCCGATCGAGGCCATCGAGTACACCCTCGACCACCTCGAGATCCCGCTCGCCGACCGCGAGCGGATCGAGACGAAGACCTACCCCGCCGGGCACATGATGTACGTCCACGAGGAGTCGCGCATCCAGCAGTCCGCCGACCTCGCCGACTTCGTCCGACGCGCAGCGAGGACGAACTGATGCACAGCGTCCGACCCGCAGCGAGGACGAACTGATGCACAGCGTCCGACGCGCCGCGAACCGGGGCTAGCACCGACATGTACGCGAACCCGGGCCCGGCAGGGGCCGCGACCAGCGGCCCAGGCCGGGGCCGGGCACGCACGGCGGCCATCGACCGGGCCCGCGAACCGGACGGCCGCACGGCTCCGGGTGCGCCCGCGAACACCCGCCCGCGCCGTCCCGGCCGGGTTCGCGGCCGGGACGGCCGCCGAACAACGGGACGCACGCCACACCCTGTTGGCACCCACCGTGCCCGCGGGGGCACAGTTGAGCCGACCGCCGCGCCCATCGGCGGCGCACCCATCGAACGGGCACCCGGGCTGCCGGGCGTCCACCGCTAGAAGGGCAACGGCACGTGCCACCCGCGACCATGCCTCACTCAGTGCCACTGCCGGACCTGCCGCGACTGCCGCGGCGGATGCGCGCCGCGGCCCCGTCATGGACCGAGACCACCGACGTGTGCGTCATCGGCTCCGGCGTCGCCGGCCTCACCTGCGCCCTCAACCTGCGCCGGGCCGGATTCCACGTCACCGTGGTCACCAAGGTCCGCATCGACGACGGCTCCACCCGCTGGGCCCAAGGCGGCGTGGCCGCCGTCCTCGACCCCCTCGACTCCCCTGAGGCCCACGCCCGCGACACCCAGATCGCCGGCGTCGGCCTCTGCGACCCGGCCGCGGTCGACGTCACCGTCACCGAAGGCCCCGCCCGCATCGCCGACCTCATCCACCTCGGCACCGAGTTCGACCGGCACCCGGACGGCTCGCTCCAGCTCACCCGCGAAGGCGGCCACCGCGCCCGCCGCATCGTGCACGCCGGCGGCGACGCCACCGGCGCCGAGATCCAGCGCGCCCTCCACGCCGCGGTCCTGCGCGACCCGTGGATCCGCATCATCGAGCACGCCATGGTCCTCGACCTGCTCACCGACGCCAAGGGCCACACGGCCGGCGTGAGCCTCCACGTCCTCGGCGAAGGCGTCGAGCACGGCGTGGGCGGCGTCGAGGCCCGCGCGGTCGTGCTCGCCACCGGCGGCCTCGGTCAGATCTTCCAGTCCACCACCAACCCTTCAGTGTCCATCGGCGACGGTGTGGCGCTGGCCCTCAGGGCCGGGGCAACTGTGACCGACCTCGAGTTCGTCCAGTTCCACCCGACGGCGTTGTTCCTCGAGGGTATCGGCGGGGACCGACAACCCTTGATCACCGAGGCCATCCGCGGCGAGGGCGCGCACCTGCGCGACTTCTCGGGCGACCGGTTCATGGTCGGCGCGCACGAGCTCGCCGAGCTCGCCCCGCGCGACGTCGTCGCCAAGGCCGCCACCGCCCGCATGCGGGCCGAGGGGCAGTCGCACGTGTGGCTGGACGCCCGGCACCTGGGCAAGGACATGCTGGAGACGCGCTTCCCCACGGTCACTTCGTCCTGCCGCGCGCTGGGGATCGACCCGGTCGTCGACATGATCCCGGTCGCGCCCGCCGCGCACTACTCCTCCGGGGGCGTGCGCACGGACCTGTTCGGCCGCACCAGCGTCCCCGGGCTCTACGCGGCCGGCGAGGCCGCCTGCACGGGCCTGCACGGCGCCAACCGCCTCGCCTCCAACTCGCTGCTCGAAGCGCTCGTGTTCGCGCAGCGGATCGCCGACGACCTCGCCGAGCACAAGCCGAGCCCCGGCGTCGCCGAGGCGCCCGAGGGCGAAGGCGACGTCTGCTCCACGACCTCCCGCGCGCCGATCCAGGAGGCGATGACCGCCGGTGCCGGCGTGCTCCGCTCCGCGTCGTCACTGGAGGCCACCGCCGAGTCGCTGACGGCTTTGGGGGACAATGTGTCCGGACGTCCGCGACCGGCCACATGGGAGGCCACGAACCTTCTGACCGTCGCCACCGCGGTCACCGCCGCCGCCCACCGGCGGCGCGAGACCCGAGGCAGCCACTGGCGCGAGGACCACCCCGATGCCGAGGCCGACTGGCTCGGCCACCTCAGCCTCTCCATCAGCTCCGACGGGGAGCTCGAAACCACCTGGGAGCCCATCGCATGAGCCGATTCGCCGCTTCGCCCGGAGGGGCCGGACTGGACGAGCGCCTGCTCGCCCTCCGCCTCGACCCCGAGGACGTGTACGTCGCCGTCCAGGACTACCTGGACGAGGACCTCTCGCACGCCCGCCGCGACGTCACCTCCGAGTCGATCTTCGGACCGGAGCACAAGTCCACTGTGGCCGTGACCGCCCGCGCCGACGGGCTCCTCGCGGGGCTCCCGGTCGCGCACGCGGTCTTCCACGCCATGCCCGGCGACATCGAGTTCACCTACCTCGCCAAGGAAGGTGCGCGCATCCGCGCCGGTCAGGTCCTCGCCCGCGTCTCCGGCCCCACCCGCTCGCTCCTCGCGGCCGAGCGCACCGCCCTCAACCTGCTGTGCCGCATGTGCGGCGTCGCCACCCACACCCGCCGCTTCGCGGACGTGCTCGCGGACTGGCACACCACCGTCCTCGACACCCGCAAAACGACGCCGGGCCTGCGCGCCCTGGAGAAGTACGCGGTGCGCGCCGGCGGCGGCGACAACAAGCGCATGGGCCTGTACGACGTGGCGATGATCAAGGACAACCACAAGGAGGCGGCCGGTTCCATCAGCGAGGCGTTCGCCGCCGTCCGCTCCGCCGAGCCCGAGATCGACATCCAAGTGGAGGTCGAGACCCTCGACGAGGCGCTCGAAGCGGTCGCCGCCGGGGCCGTGTTCCTGCTGTGCGACAACATGAGCCCCAAGGAGCTCGCCGAGGTCGTGGAGTCCGTGGGCGACCGGGCCGAGCTCGAGGCGACCGGGCGTATCAGCCTTGACAGCGTGGTCGAGTACGCCGCCACCGGCGTCGACTACATCTCGGTCGGCGCGCTCACCCACTCCTCGCCCATTCTGGACATCGGCCTCGACTTCGAGGAATAGGCACCCTATACCATATATCCTATAGGATTCACGATCGGGGGATGACCGTGCTGCTGTGCGTCGACATCGGGAACACCAACACGGTGCTCGCCGTGTTCGAGGGCGAGACCCTCAAGCACTCGTGGCGGATCCGCACGGACCCGCACGCGACCGCCGACGAGCTGGGCCTCACCTTCCGGGCGCTCCTGGACGGCGACGGCGTCGACCTGAGCGGGATCGCGCTGTCGTCCACTGTGCCCCAGCAGGGCGCGGAGGTCGCCAAGATGGTGCAGCGCTACTACCCGCACGCGCACCTCGTGCAGATCGCACCGGGCGTCAAGACCGGTGTGCGCCTGAGCATCGACAACCCGCGCGAGGCCGGACCCGACCGGATCGCGAACACGCACGCGGCCTTCCACCTCTACGGCGGGCCGTGCATCACCGTGGACTTCGGGACCTCGACGAACATCGACGTCATCTCCGCAACGGGCGACTTCCTCGGCGGCGCTTTCGCACCCGGCATCGAGATCTCCATCGACGCCCTCGCCTCCCGCGCCGCGAACCTCCTCAAGATCCCGCTCGTCAAGCCCCGCAGCGTGATCGGCAAGAACACCGTGGAATGCCTGCAGTCGGGCATGGTCTACGGCACCGCGGCCCAAGTGGACGGTCTCGTCCGCCGCATCACCGAGGAGCTCGGCACCACCCCGACCGCGGTCGTCGCCACCGGCGGCCTCGCCCCGGTCGTGATCGAGCAGTGCGAGACCGTGACCCACTACGAGCCGAACCTCACCTTGCACGGCCTGAGGATGATCTGGGACCGGAACGTCTGAGCACTGCGGCGTTCCATTGTCGGCATCGCCGAGACCTGACGCCGGGACCCGCGTCGGATGCGGTGGTTGCCTAGGCTGGCGCCATGGCCTTCCGCGACCTCTCACACCGCCTCCAGCGCGCCCTCATGCGACGCGAAGGCGCACTGAGCCGCCGCACTGAAGACCCCGTGCCCAAGCCGCCGTGGCGGCCCCGCCCGATCCGGACCTGGGTGCTCCTGGTCGTCTTCGCCCTCATCCTGCTCGGCGGCTGGTGGTACTACGACCTGCAGATGGCCGAGATCGAAGCGCTGCGGGCACCCGGAGACGCCCAGGCCGACCTGGAGATCGCGAAGATGCGGCTGGAGACCGTCCGGGCCACGCTGACCGTCGCGGCGGGCATCGGCGCCGCCTCCGCGCTGGTGCTGAGCTTCCGACGCCAGCAGCACGACGAGTTCCACAGCACGCAGCAGCGGATCACCGAACTGCGCATCCAAGCGGTCGAACAGCTGTCGTCGGAGAACGCGACCATCCGCGTCGGCGGTCTCTACAATCTCAAGCGGCTGGGGGAGCAGCACGAGGAGCTGCGGCAACTGGTTCTGGATGAGATCTGCGCATATCTGCGCCGCCCGTTCGACGCGGCGACGAGCCCGCCGTCAGATCCCGAGCGCGAGGTGCGCAATTTCGCGCAGGAGATTCTGCAGGTGCGGCTCAAGCGCAAGCTCAGCCGCCGGAACTACTGGAAGCATGACCGCCTCAATCTCCGCGGAGCATCGCTGGGGCTGACCGACTTCAGCGGCTGCCGGCTCCGGAACGTCGATTTCACCGGCGCCCGCTTCCGCGGCACCGCGAACTTCCAGAACGCCTCCTTCGAAGGGCTGACCTGGTTCACCGGGGTCGTCTTCGAAGGGCGCGCATCCTTTTCGGACGCGACGTTCGACGGCCAGACCGATTTCCTGGAGGCCGTGTTCAGGGCCGAAGCCGATCTCGGCCGAGCGGCCTTCGCCGGCACGGCCTGGTTCGAGAAGGCGAGGTTCGCCGAAAGCATCGACTGCTCGCGGGCCGCGTTCCGCAAGCACCTGGAGTTCGCCGAGGTGGTCGTCGACGGGAACGCGGACTTCTCGGGGACGGTGTTCCATAGCTTCACGAACTTCAACCGCTCGTCGTTCGCGGGCGCGGCCGACTTCCTGCTCGCGCGGTTCGAGGACGCGACGCTCTTCGGCGAGGTCGCCTTCGAAGGCGGCGCCGACTTCGAGACCGTCTCGTTCGCCGACTGGACGACCTTCGAGCGCTCGACCTTCCGGGAGAGCGTCTCCTTCGATGAGTCGGTCTTCATGGACGGCACCGTGTTCCGCGAATCGGTGTGGCATTCGCGCGCGAGCTTCCTCATGGTGCACTTCAACGCCACCGTCGACTTCGAGCGCTCGGCGTTCCTCGACGACGTCGCGCTGAACGGGGCCCTGTTCCGCCGGATGCTGCACGACCAGACGCTGCCGGGCCGGTACCGCCCGGTGGAGACCGCGAAGGGCTTCCGCATCCTGTGGACGGTCAAGCGCGACGGCAGCGAACCGGTCGTCCCTCAGCGCCGGCCCGAACGCGGTCCGCAGCGGGCCCGGACGGGCACGGCCTGAGTTCCTAGGCGGCCGGGCCGTTCACCGGGCCGTGCGCCAGGTGGACGCTCTTCGCGCCGCCCCGCATCCTGATCCGCCGGGCCAGGGCGACCGCGTGCTTGACGTCAGTGGCCAGGAACAGGACAGTCGGACCCGAACCCGAGACGTGCGCCGCGAGGGCACCCTCCTCGAGGCCGCCGTGCATCAGCGAGGCCAGCTGCGGGCGCAGGCTCACGGCAGCCGCCTCCATGTCGTTGATGAGCAGCCGCGCGAGGTCGTCGGCGCTCGCACCGGCCTCGAACGCCTTCACGATCGGGTCCACATCGGAGGAATAGCGGCCGATGCCGTCCTCGCGGAGGCGGTCGACCTCCTTGTAGCACTCGGGGGTCGAGATCTGCGTGTCCGTCGTGGCGACCACCCAGTGCCAGGTGCCCTTGGCGGCCACCGGGGTCAGCTCCTCGCCGCGCCCGCTGCCGATCGCCGTGCCGCCCCTGAGGCAGAACGGCACGTCAGAGCCGAGGCCCGCGGCGAGGCGCTGCAGCTCGGCGTCGCCGATCTCGACCTCCCACAGGCGTGCGCACGCGATGAGCGCCCCGGCCGCGTCAGCCGAGCCGCCGGCGAGGCCGCCGGCCACGGGGATGCGCTTGTTCAAGTGCAGCTTCACGTCCGGTTCGATCCCGGCGTACAGGGCGACGAGCTTGGCGGCCTTGTGGGCCAGGTTCGCCTCGTCGGTGGGCAGCGTCCCCGCGCCCTCCCCGGAGATGGTGATCGCGATGCCCGGCTCACCGCGCCGCTCCGCGGTCACGGTGTCGTGCAAGCTGATCGCCTGGTACACCGTGGACAGTGCGTGGTAGCCGTCCGCCCGGGGGTCGCCCACGCCGAGGTGCGGGTTGATCTTGGCGGGCACGTCGACGCTGATCTGCGCGCCCGGCTGGGCTGGCGCGGTCTGTCCGGTCATTCAGGCCTCCTGAGACGGTGCGGTCGCGCCCAGCGCCTCCTTGGCGTCGGCGAGGGCGATGAACTCCGCTATGTCCAACGATTCACCCCGCCTGGTGGGTTCGATCCCCGCCCGATCGAGCACGGCGTCCACGTCGGCGCCCACCCAGGCCTTCAGCGACTGGCGCAGCATCTTGCGCCGCTGCCCGAACGCGGCGTCCACGGCGGCGAAGACCTCGGCGCGGTTCGCGTCAGGGCTCTCGATGCGCTCGAACGCGACGAGGCCGCTCGCCACGTTCGGGACCGGCCAGAACACGTTGGGCGAGACCGAACCGGCGCGCCGGGCCTTCGCGTACCAGGCCATCTTGACGCTCGGCGAGCCGTAGATCTTCGAGCCCGGCCCGGCCGTGAGCCGGTCGCCGACCTCGGCCTGGACCATCACGAGGCCCTTCCGGAGGCTCGGGAAAGTCTCCAGGGCGTGCAGGACCACCGGCACTGCCACGTTGTACGGCAGGTTCGCCACGAGCGCGGTGGGCGCCTCGGGCATCTGCTCGGGCTTGATGCGGGCGGCGTCGGTCTCGATGACGGTGAGCCGCTCGTGCTCCTCCGGAGCGCGGTGCTCCACAGTGGTCGGCAGCGCGAGCGCGAGCTTCGGGTCGATCTCGACGGCGATCACGCGGCGCGCGACCTCGATGAGCGCCAAGGTGAGCGAGCCGAGCCCCGGGCCGACCTCCATCACGACGTCATCGGCGTCGAGCTTCGCGACGTTCGCGATGCGCCGCACCGTGTTCGCGTCGACGACGAAGTTCTGGCCCCACTTCTTCGTCGGCGTGATCTGCAGGCCGCGCGAGAGCGACCGGATGTCGCCCGAGGTCAGCAGGCGCGCCATCAGCCCTGGCCCCCGGCGAGCAGCGGCTCGAGCACCAGCCCGGGGTAGTCGTTCACGATCGTCTGGATGCGGTACTTGTTCGGCAGCGCCACCAGGTGCGCGCCGTCCCTCGGCCGGGTGAAGATCTCGACGCCGGGTGCGGTGCGCAGTCGCTGCGCGCCTTCGGCATCGGTGAGGCGAGCGAGCTTGAACGGCAGGTGGTCGATCGTCGCCGGGACGTCGAACTCGGCCTGGAGCCGCGCCACCGTGACCTCGAACTGGAGCGGGCCGACCGCCGCGAGCACGGGCGTGGCCTCGCCGCGTCGCTCGGAGTAGAGCACCTGCACGACGCCCTCGGCGTCGAGCTGCGCGATGCCGCGCCGGAACCGCTTCGCCTTCGACGTGTCGTGCATCTGGAGCGCCCCGAAGTGCTCGGGCGCGAACGCCGGCAGCGGCGGGTACTCCACGGCCTTGCCCGCGTAGATCGTGTCGCCCACCGACAGGCCCGTGGCGTTGACAAGGCCCACGATGTCACCGGGCCAGGCCTCGTCCACGGTGTCGCGGGCCGAGCCGAACAGCGTCTGCGCGTACTTGGTCGACATGGTGCGCTTGCCCTGCGCCTGCGTGACCTGCATGCCGCGCTCGAAATGGCCCGAGCAGACGCGGATGAACGCCAGCTGGTCGCGGTGCGAGGCGTTCATGTTCGCCTGCGACTTGAAGACGAACCCGGAGAAGCCGTCCTCCAGCTCGCGCGGGCTCCCCTTGACGTCCTCGCGCGCGAACGGCGACGGGGCGATGTCCACCAGCAGGTCCAAGAGCTGGCCCACACCGAAGTGGACGAGGGCCGCACCGAACAGGGTCGGCGTGGTCTGCCCGGACTCGAAGGTCTTCGGGTCGAAATCGGCCTCGACCTCGCTCAGCAGCTCCGACTCCTCTTGAGCGCGCTCGTAATCGGGCCCGAACTGGGCCATCGCCGCGTCCTCGTCGAGGAACTCCGCGGTCGCGAGCTGCTGCCCGCCGGGGGAGCGCTCGTAGCGGACCATGCCCGGGACCTGCGGGCCGACCGCGCGGCGTCCCGCGTGCTCCTCGCCGAACCCGACGCGCTCGATGACGCCGCGGAACTCGCCGCCGACGCCCACCGGCCACGTGACCGGCGTCGGCTTGATGCCGATGCGGGTCTCGATCTCCTCGATGAGCTCGAGGGCGTCCTTCGCCGGGCGGTCCCACTTGTTGATGAAGGTGATCACCGGGATGCGCCGGGCCCGGCACACCTCGAAGAGCTTCAGGGTCTGCGGCTCGAGGCCCTTCGCGGCGTCGAGGAGCATCACGGCGGCGTCGACGGCGGTGAGCACCCTGTAGGTGTCCTCGGAGAAGTCGGCGTGGCCGGGGGTGTCGAGCAGGTTCACGACGCAGCCGCGGTACTCGAACTGCAGCGCCGCGGAGGTGATCGAGATGCCGCGGTCCTGCTCCATGGACATCCAGTCGGAGACCACGCCCTTGCGGTCGCCCTTGCCGTGCACGGCGCCGGCCGACGAGATCGCCCGCCCGTACAGGGCGAGGGCCTCGGTGATCGTCGACTTTCCGGCGTCGGGGTGCGAGATCACCGCGAAGGTGCGGCGGCGCGCGGCCTCGGCCGCGATATGGCTGGACATGGATTCCTCAAGGTTTCGAAAAGCTAGGCGGGCCCGACCCTCAACGATAGCCGTGAACGGCGACACGACCGGGCTGCGCTACTCCGCGAGCTCGGCCTTCACGATCGAGGCCACGAGCTTGCCGTCGGCGCGGCCCGCCGTCTTCGGGCCGATCGCCTTCATGACCTTGCCCATGTCCCTCGGACCGGCGAAACCGCCCTCCGCGATCGCCTCGCGCACCAGCTGCGTGACTTCGGCCTCAGTGAGCTCGGTCGGCAGGTACCGCTTGATCACGGCCTCCTCCGCCAGCTCGGCCTCGGCCGACTCCTCACGCCCGCCGGCACGGAACCCCTCGGCCGCCTCACGCCGCTGCTTGGCCTGCTTGACCAGGACCTTCACGACGTCCGCGTCATCGAGCTCGCGAGGGGTCCTACCTGCGATCTCCTCGTTCCGGACCGCAGTGAGCACCATCCTCAGGGTGCCCAGCGTCACCTTGTCCTGCGCCTTGAGGGCGGCTCGCATATCGGTTTCCAACTGGGTCTTTAGCTCGCTCATAGATCGACAATCTACCGTTGGGGTATGAAGATCAGCCGTGGACTAGCCGCAGCAGCCGGGATCGGGGTCGGCGCCGGCGCGCTGGCACTCGCGTACGCCTCTCTTTACGAGCGCGTCCAGTACACGCTCCGCCACTTCGCGGTGCCCGCACTGCCCGAAGGCGCCGAGCCGATCCGGGTCCTGCACATCTCCGACCTGCACATGACGCCCGGGCAGGTGCGCAAGGCCCACTGGGTCGCGTCCCTGTCCGCGCTCGACCCGGACCTGGTGCTCCTCACGGGCGACAACCTCGCCCACCCGGACGCGATCGACCTCGTCACCAAGACGCTCCGACCGCTGTTCCGCGCGCCGGGCGCGTTCGTGTTCGGCTCCAACGACTACTACGCACCGGTGTTCAAGAACCCGCTGCAGTACTTCAACCCGAACCACGAGCACAAGTACGGCGAGCCGCTACCCACCGAGGAGCTGCGCAAGGTCCTCGTCGACGGCGGCTGGCTCGACCTGAACAACGCCGCCGCCGACAAGGTCGTCTCGGGCCTCAACGTCCACTTCGCGGGCGTCGACGACCCGCACTTCGACCTGGACGACTACGAGCTCGTCTCCGGCCCTGTGCCGGCGAGCGCCGACCTGTCGATCGGGCTCACGCACTCGCCGGAGCCGCGCGTGCTCGACGAGTTCGCCGCCGACGGCTACGACTTCATCGCCGCCGGCCACACCCACGGCGGCCAGGTCTGCGTCCCCGGCTACGGGGCGCTCGTCACGAACTGCGGCATCGACCGCGAGCGCGTGAAGGGCCTGCACCCGTGGGAGGACACCTGGCTGCACGTCTCGGCCGGCCTGGGCACGAGCCCGTACGCGCCGGTCCGCTTCGCGTGCGCCCCGGAGGCCAGCCTCCTGACCTTCGTCCCGAAGGCCTTCTAGCGCCGCGGGGGGGGGGCGGCGGGGGCCCGGGGCACCCCCCCGGGGGGAGCCCCCCCTACCTGCCGGCCGTGACTTCGGTTCCAGTCGCGCCCTCGCCAGTCGCGCCCTCCTCGGCCGCCGCCCCTACGGGCCCCTCAGGCCCCTCAGGGAGGATGCCCAGGGCGGCGTCCTTGGCGGCCTCGGCCTCGCGACGGACCAGACGGAACCACATAAAGAGGACAAAGCCCGCGAAGACGAACCATTCGCCGGTGTACCCGAGGTTCTGGAACGCCTTCATGTCCAGGCCGGTGCCCTCCACGGCGGCCGGCGGGACGGCGCGCAGCGGGGCGGGCGGGTCGGTGAGCGTGATCCAGGCGTCGTAGACGCCGTACGGCACGATGTTGACCAGCGACGCCGCGCTGATCATGCCGAGCTGCCCCTTCGGCAGACCGCCGCCCGCCCGGACCCCGGCCGTGCCCTCGTTCTCGGACGCCTGCAGCGCGCCGACCACGGTGACCTCACCGGTGGGCGGCGCGGGCACCTTCGCCGCGTCGGCCGTGGCGTTCGCGTCGCCGGGCAGCCAGCCGCGGACGACCGGGAGGGCCTTGCCCCCGTCCGTACGCAGCAGGGTCAGAACGTAGAAGCCCTGCTGGTCGCCGCTCTTGCCCTGGAGGGTGCGGCCCGGGACCAGTAGTTGGTGCGTGGCGTCGAAGCGGCCACGGGCACTGGCCTGGCGGCCGGAAGTGACCTGATCGACCGGCAGCAGGCTCTGCAACGGCCGGGGAGCCGCGGCCTTGGCGTCGGCGGTTCGGTTCTCCTGCTGGTGGTGTGAGGCGACCCGGGCGTCGAAGCGGCTCAGCTGCCAGCTGCCCATGAAGATGCAGAAGGGGATCGCCAGCACGGCGAAGACGTTGATTCCCCACCACCGCGGGGTCAGCAGGAACCGGTACACCCCACCAACGGTACGGGGCCCGCGCCGCACGGCCGCACCGCCCCCTCCCCGCCGCGGTTCCGGCCCCGGGACCTGGGTGGTTGCCGTTCCGGGCCCGGTGCCCGACAGCCGTCCCTCGTCCATACCGACCACCCTCCGCCCATGCCGCACCACCCCGCGCCCGTACCGAACGGACAAGGGCCCCTTCGGGTTCCCCAGGTGAAGCCTCGGGCCCGCCAGGTGCCCCCTTCGCCCCCAGGCAGCGCTCCGGGTTGCTCCCCAGACCGGCGTTACTCCCCGGCAGCCGAGGCTTCCTCAGATGCCCCTGGCGAACGAGCCGTCATCAGGTCTGCCGCACGGCCATGACCTCACCAGGTCTGCCGAGCAGTGTCTGCCGGGCAGCCGAAGCCTCGTCAGGTCTGCCATGCGGCCGAGGCGCCATCCGGTCGCCAGGTGGCCCAAGCGTCGCCAGATCTCCGGACAACCGAAGCGCCATCAGGTCTTCGGGCGCAGCACCGCCCGTTCTCCGGGAGCGCGCCGCAGGGGCCCCGTCCTCGGGCAGGGCGCCGCTCGGCCTACGGTGCGGCCAGCGGTGCCGTGCGGTACACCGTGCCCGCACAGGCGTCGGGGATCTTGGTGTCGGCCGCGGTGGGCAGACCCGCCTCCGGCGTATGGGTCAGAAGCACGCCGCCGGCCGCCGCCCCGCCGTCACCGGAGCCGTCACCGCCGCCGGCCTGGCCGCCGGTGCCACTGCCGCTGCCGCTCGTCGTCGCCGCGGCCGGCGAGTCCCCCGGCGCCTTGGACGGGTCGGGCGTCGGCGACGGTCCCGGGCTGGCGCATCCGGTCGTGCCGCCGCCGGCCGCCGGGATCCAGGCGAACTTGACCTCGTACGCCTGCCCCGGCTTCAGCACCAGTTGGTCCGGGGTGGTCGCCGGGTCCGGCAGCCCGGTGGCGTCGTCACCCGAGGTGTGGTCGACGACGTGGATCTTGTCCGCCTTGGTGGAGCCCTGCGGGGTGAGGTCCACGGTCCCGCCGCCCTCCACGGAGCAAGCGGAATCGGACGTGTTCACCACCCGGAACGCGCCGTAGACCCGGCCCGACGCGTCGGCTGGGCGGACCGTTCCGGTGCCCTTGCCGAGCTGATCGCGCCCGCAGACCGGTGAGGTGACGTCCATCGTCGTGTCGGGTGCGGGTGTGCCGGCGCCGGTGCCGGGCAGGCCCGCACCGGGCTTCTCGGCGTCCTTGCCCGCCTTGTCCGCCGGCCGGTCAGCGCTGGGCTTCTCCCCGCTCCCGCCGGTCGGCCGGGTGCTGGCCTTCTCGGTGCCTTCGCCGCGCGTGCCGCTGGTGTCGTGCTCGGCGTCCCGGCTGCTGGCGGCGTTGGCCGGACGGTCGCCGGGGCCGTCGCTGAGGCTCGCCACGTGGACCATCGCCGGGATCGCCGTGCCGCCGAGCAGCAGCGCGGCGGCCGCGCCCACCACGGCATGACGCCGCCGCTGACGCCGGGCCGGGACCGCCAGCCGCAGCCGTTCCAGGGCGTCCGG
>NZ_JBFADC010000018.1:0-62116 GCF_040641195.1 Glycomyces sp. NPDC021274
CCCGCACGCTGACCATCCAAACACCCTGTTGAGTTCTCAAACAACACGCCAACCCAGAACGATCCTCATAAGGATTCGGCCTCAGCCGGAGCAACTTCTCAACTTTACCAGTCTCGATTCGTTCCGCAACCTTCAGGCTAGTTAACCTGTGTCACAACCGATCGAGTCTCTAGCGAGTCTCAAAGATTCCCGAGATTCAGCTTCCGGACCGCGCCTAAGCTCTCTGAGCTGGTCGCTGGTCTCCGGCGGCTTCCGGACCAGTCCGTTTCGGCTCTGTTCCGTTCCCCCTCGGGCTAGGACAACATTACACGCCTTTTGGAGGGCATGAAACAGGGGGTCCCCTTTTTGATCGCGATGGCTCTGAACTGCGGCGATGCCGCTGCGACGCAGTCGGATCGGCCGGAGGGCCATCCGAACGGGTCGCCGGTGGGCCGGCTCTTCTCGCTTCATCGCGGGGTCCCTGGTTCGAACCTAGGGGAAGGGTCCGACATTCCGGGGTCGTCGCGGTGAACAGACCGTTGCGATCGGTGTTCACGCCCTGACCGAGGCGCCGGCGATGGCGCCGTCCTGGAGGCGGGTACGCGAAGGGGCCGGGCCCGTCTTTCGACGGGCCCGGCCCTTGTTCATGCTTTCGAGCGTTGCCGCTCCGGTCTTACGCCGCGACCTCGGTGGAGGCGGGGACGATGTTGACCAGCTTGCGGCCGCGCTTGGAGGAGAAGAGGACCTCTCCCTCGGCCAGGGCGAACAGCGTGTCGTCGCCACCGCGGCCGACCAGGTCGCCCGGGTGGTACTTGGTGCCGCGCTGACGGATGAGGATCTCGCCCGCGCTCACGTGCTGACCACCGAAGCGCTTGACGCCAAGTCGCTTGGAGTTGGAGTCGCGCCCGTTGCGGGAGCTGGATGCGCCCTTCTTGTGTGCCATCTGTCCAACCCCTTACTTGGTGATGCCGGTGACCCGGACGAGGGTCAACGGCTGGCGGTGACCCTGTCGCTTGTGGTAGCCGGTCTTGTTCTTGTACTTGTGGATCTTGATCTTCGGGCCCTTGGTGTGCTCGAGAAGTTCACCGCTCACCGTGACGCCAGAGGCGTCGGTGACCACAGTGCCTTCGTCGACGAGCAACACCGCAGGCAGCGTAAGCGTGTCGCCGGGCGCGCCCTGAAGCTTCTCGACTTCGAGGACGTCTCCTTCGGCGACCTTGTACTGCTTTCCGCCAGTCTTGACGATTGCGTACATGTCGACGCGGTCTCCTTGGGTCCTCCCCGGTGCGGGGAAATGAGTTCCCCGCAGGGGAACGGTGTTTGTCAATTTCGCGGTGCCAGGCACCTGCCGGTCTTCGGTTTCGCGAACGTCACCTGGGCCGGCCCGCCGATCGAGCTCCGCGTTCATCCCCGTGAGAGCGGGGAGGAAAAGCTGAGGGCTCTATAGGCCGCTCACTAGGGTACGTCATGTACCCGCTGGTTCCGGCATCGGGATCAGCTCAGCGCCGCGGACGTCACAGTCCGCGGCGCCGGGCCGTCCTAGTGCTCGGGTGCCGCCGAACCGGCTTCGTCGCCGGGTTCGGTGTCGGCTTCCGCTGCCTCGGTGGACGAGTCGGCGGAGGTCTGCTCCTCGGCCAGGACCTCGTCGGCGTCCGCAGGGACGGCCTCCTCGGTCGCGGCGGCGAGGTCGACGGGCTCGGTCTCGACGACCGTGGCCGCCTCGTCGTGCTCGTCGGTCGTCTCGTCCACGATCGCGACGTCGTCGTAATCGTCCTCGTCGTAATCGTCGTGGTCGTGCTCAGGGAGCGCGGCCGCGATCTTCGCGGTCTCGGCCGCTGCCGACTTCACGTGCGGCTCGGCCTGCTCCTGCTGCTTCTGCTGGCCGGACTTGTTCCGGTCCCGCTTCTTCTTGCCGCCGCCCTGGCCCTGCTGCCCCTGGGACTGGCTCGCGTTGGCGTTGCCGCCCCCGCCCCCGCCGCCGTTGCCCTTCTTGCGGGTGTTGCCGAGGATCTCGTCCGCGTGGACGATGACGCCGCGGCCCTTGCAGTGCTCGCAGGGCTCGGAGAAGGCCTCGATGAGGCCCTGACCGACGCGCTTGCGGGTCATCTGGACCAGGCCCAGCGAGGTGACCTCGGTGACCTGGTGCTTGGTCCGGTCGCGGCCCAGGCATTCGGTGAGGCGGCGCAGCACCAGGTCGCGGTTCGACTCGAGCACCATGTCGATGAAGTCGATCACGATGATGCCGCCGATGTCGCGCAGGCGCAGCTGCCGGACGATCTCCTCGGCCGCCTCCAGGTTGTTCCTGGTGACGGTCTCCTCGAGGTTGCCGCCCTCGCCGGTGAAGCGACCGGTGTTGACGTCGATCACGGTCATCGCCTCGGTGCGGTCGATGACGAGCGAGCCGCCGGAAGGCAGGTAGACCTTGCGGTCCAGGGCCTTGAGGAGCTGCTCGTCGACGCGCATCTCGGCGAAGACGTCCTTTGCGCCGGTGTGGCGCTTGAGCCGCGGGAGCAGCTCGGGCGAGACCGACTCGAGGTACTTGTGGATCTCGTCGTACGCCTCGTCGCCTTCGACCACGATCTCCTTGAAGTCCTCGTTGAAGACGTCGCGGACCACGCGGATCAGGACGTCCGGCTCGGAGTGCAGCACGCTGGGCGCGTTGCCCTTCTTCGACTTGACCTGGATCTCCTCCCACTCCATCTGGAGGCGGGAGATGTCGCGGGCGAGCTCTTCGGGGCCGGCGCCTTCGGCGGCGGTGCGGACGATCACGCCGGCGCCCTCGGGCACCAGCTTCTTGAGCGCCGCGCGGAGGCGGGTGCGCTCGCGGTCCGGGAGCTTGCGGGAGATCCCGGAGGCGTTGCCGCCCGGGACGTAGACCAGGTGGCGGCCCGAGAGGGCGACGTGGCTGGTCAGGCGGGCGCCCTTGTGGCCGACCGGGTCCTTGGTGACCTGGACGAGCACGGCGTCGCCGGGGCGCAGGGCCTGCTCGATGGAGCGGGCCTTGCCGGCGAGGCCGGTGGCGTCCCAGTTCACCTCACCGGCGTAGAGCACGGCGTTGCGGCCGCGGCCGATGTCGACGAAGGCGGCCTCCATGCTCGGGAGCACGTTCTGGACCTTGCCGAGGTAGACGTTCCCGACCAGGCCCTGGGTGCCGGACTTCGACACGTAGTGCTCGGCGAGGATGCCGTCCTCGAGGACGGCGGCCTGGGAGCGGCCGTTGCGCACGCGCACGACCATCTGGCGCTCGACGGCTTCGCGGCGGGCGAGGAACTCGGCCTCGCTCACGACGTTGACGCGGCCGCGGCCGGACTTGCGGCCGTCGCGGCGGCGCTGGCGCTTCGCCTCGAGGCGGGTGGAGCCGGAGACGCCGCGCACCTCCTCGTTGGAGGAGAGGGCCCGGCGCTGCGGGGTGCGGACCTTGACGACCACTTCGGCGTCGTCGTCGGAGTCGTCCGGTCGCGAGCGGTCGGAGTCCTCCGAGCCGGCGCGGCGGCGGCGGCGACGGCGGCGACGGGTGACCTCGGGGCCGTCGGCCTCGGTGTCCTCGTCCTCTTCGTCGTCGGACTCGCGGTCCTCGTCGTCGTTCTCTTCGTCGTCGTCCATGGCGCCGTCGACGCCCTTGCCGCGGCCTCGGCCGCGGCGGCCCCGGCGACCGCGGCGGCGTCGCCCGGCCTCGGAGTCGTCATCGTCGTCGAAATCGTCGTCGTCGTACTCGTCGACGGCGGGCGCCTCGGCCTTCGGCTCGGGCTTGTCGGAGGACCGCTCGGTCTTCTCGGGGCCCTTGTCGGCGGTCTTCTCTGCGGCCCGGTTCTCGGAGCGGTTGCGGGTGCGCTTGCGCGTCGCCTGCTGCTCCTGGGGCTGGGCCTTCTTGGCCTGCGTCTTCTTCGCCTGGCCGCGGCGCGGCTCGGGCTCTTCCTCACGCGGTTCGCGCTTGGCGGGTTCGGCCTTGGGTTCGGCAGCCTTGGGCTGGACCTTCGGCGGGGGGGCGAACATCGGCGCGGCGGTCGCAGCGGCGGCGCGGGGGCGCTCGGTCCGCGGCGGTTCCGCCGGAGGCTCGTCGTTCTTGGGTTTCTGAGGAGCCATGAAGGTCACCGCGACTACGGGAACCTGTTCGCGCGGCTCATTCTCGCGCATATGAATAAATCTCCATTCCAGCCGCCGCCCGGGCGCGTGATGCGATCTGCATCCGCTGCCGCACGGGCGCGGCATCAGCAGTGCGGTCCTCCCGGCCTGGCGAGGCCGGCATCCGGCTCGCTTCGCCCAAGAGGCTGGCGAGCCATACTCCGGCGCTCAAATCATGCCGTTCGGGCCGCACTGAAAGCCTCAACTCGCGCTGGGATTTCAACCTCTGCCCCAGCCGAGTGGTCAAGTCCGTCGCCGTCGTGAGGGACGCGGACAGGACATCTCCAGGTCGCACCGTCCGTTGCTATGTGCGGTACGACAAGGTCGAGTATCGCACACTCTGCGTCATTCGCCGAGCCGGTCAGCAGACCGGTGCCGCCGCTCTCAGTCCCGGGCCGCGTCACAGGCCCGGAAGCCATGAGCGCCGTCACGAAAGGGTGAGAAAACACGACTCCTCGTGGTTGGCACGGTTCGAGCGTGGCCCGTGTCCCATGTACTCGGTAGGCTGTGGGCTGGCGCGTCGGCAGCGAGCCCTCCGAACCGAGCTCAGGCGCGCCCCGCAAGCTTCGGCACTGAAGGAAGACGACCATCGCACTCCAGGTGATCGACTCGGACAAGTCCGAGGAACCCCGGGCGGACGGCAAACCCTCCACCTACCAGGGGCGGCATCGCGGTGCCGACCTCTTCCGCCAGCTCACGAGCGTGGGCTGGGTGCTCGCCGTGGTCGCGCTGCTGCTCGCGGGCGGGGCCACCGTCCTGTACTGGTCCTCCGGGAGCGGCGACGAAGCGCCCTTCGTCGACGCCGGGCAGATCGACGACCTGTGCGCGCTCTCGGTGAACACCGAGCTGCTGACGCCGTGGGCCGACACCGAGCAGGCCCGCAACCCCGAGGAGTCCTCGAAGGAAGCGGTGCGGACGTTCAACTGCACCTATTCGGCGGAGTACGCCGGTGACGAGGCGTACCGGCTGGTGACGCTCTTCTCAACCGTGCAGGTCTACGAGGACGCGTCGAAGGCGCGGGCCGCGCACGCCGGGGTGCTCGAGTTCGAGGCCTCCAAGGGCTTCACCACCGAGGACGTGGGCGGCATCGGCGAGGAGGCGGCGGCCGTGACCGTGGCCGGGAGCGAAGAGACCCAGGTCAGGCTCCACGTCCAGGTCGCGAACGTGACGCTGACCGTCACGGTGTTCTTCACCGGCGTGCCGCCCGAGGGCGGCGACGTGCGTCAACTGACCGAGGATCTCGGCACGAGCCTCGTCGACGCGCTCCCCCGAGTGGCGAATTAGGCGGCTCCCCTTAAGCTGGCGGTGACTACCGCGGCGTCAAGTCGACACGCCGGGAATCATTCGCGGAGGATCATCGTGAGCGCCACACCACCCTTTGGCCCGGCATACGACGAGCAGCCCGAGGACGGGCAGCGGCCGGGCGCGGGCCAGTGGCGGCCCCGGGCGGGCCGACCGCGCGGGGCGCAGGGCGAGCCGGGACGGCACCCCAGCGGGCAGATGCCGCAAGCGGGCGGACCGCAGGGCGGCCCTCCGGTCGGTGGACCCCAGGGCCCGCAAGGCGGACCGCAAGGACCTCAGGGCGGCCAGCGCCCGCTGCCGCAGGCCGGGCGGCCTTCGCAGGACCCTCGCGGCGGCAGCGTGCCGCGTGCGGGCGGGCCTTCGGCGGGGCGCGGGCCGCAGCCCGGTCAGGGCCGACCCGGTCCTGCGGGGCAGGGCCAGTCGCCGCAGCACTTCTCCCCGCAGACCGGCGGCTACGAGTCGCGCCGTCCGCAAGGCGGACCGGTGACCGGTTCGACGCCGCGCACCGCTCCGGGATCGGAGCCGCGCCCGGACCAGTGGGGCGCGGGATCGCCGCCGAGGCGCGAGGCCGGGTCGCCGCCGCGTCGTGACGCGGGTTCGCCTCCGCGGGGTGCGGGTGAGCCGCAGTTCCAGGGGACCGAGCCGCCTTCGCGCAGGGACGAGCCGTTCGAGGAGGCCGCGTTCGCCGATGAGTCCCGCGGCGAGTGGGGTGTGGGGAACGAGACGACGACGATCGGTCGGCTCGGGTACATGCCGAAGGAGCCGCGGCGCCGCTCCGACTTCCAGAAGGTGCGGAGCCGGGCGCGCAAGTCGAGCCCGGTCCCGAAGGTCATCATCGGTGTCGTCGCGCTGGCCCTGGTGGGCGGCGGCGTGTACTGGTTCATGAACCGGGACGACGACGGCGGCGAGAACACGGCGGGCACCGAGACGAATCTGACGTACGACGGCAGTGACGAGCCGTGCTCGCTGGTCGACGCCGGGCCGCTCGAGTCCGTTGTGGACGGTGGGGAGCCGGAGGCGGTCGGGGACGCCGAGGAGAAGACCGGCGGGTGGTTCCAGACCTGCTCGATGACGTACGGCGAGGCCGAGCGCGCGACGGCGCTGCTCGAGGTCGACGGCACGGTCTTCGAGACGGACGCGCGGGCGAGCGTCTACTTCGAGTTGGGCACGAGCGATGTCGGCGAGCCTGGCGCGGCCTGGACGCTGGTGGAGCCGGCGCCGGAGATCGGCGACCAGTCGGCGGCGGTCGCGCGCGTCCCTGAGGGGGAGACCGCGAACTTCCACCTCCATGTGCAGGACGACAACGCGTACGTGGTGGTGCGGCTCTCGGTGTCGCCGGACGCCGCGCTCGACCAGCAGGGCCTGACCGACATGGCGCTGGAGATCGCGAACGGGTACCTCGAGAACTGGCGCGACGCGAGCTGACAGCATGCGAAGAGGGGCGGGGCCGATGGCCCCGCCCCTCTTGCTATGCCGTGATCAGTACGTGCGCATGGGCGCGCCGAACATCTGCGCCTCGATAGAGGTCGGGGAGCACCACAGGTAGCGCTCCTTCTGGCCCTTGCGCAGCATGGCGATCATGTCGTCGTGCAGCATCTGGAGCCATTGCAGCACTTCCTGGTTGACGCGGATCGCCGAGCGGGCGATCTGGGCCTCTTCGGCGGTGAGCCGCTGCAGGACGGTCATGTGGGCCTCGCCGGTGAGCTCGTCCGCGTAGTTGGTGAGGCGCGGGAGCACGGTGAGCTGGGTGCGCCAGGGGCCGAGGACCGGCTTGGTCTGGGAGCCGCGCTCGCCCACGTCGTACACGTACAGCGCCGGGGAGTGCTGGCTGGCCTCGACGGTGACCGGCTGGTCGCCGTGCAGGACGGCGAGGCGGTCGTTGCGGCCGGTCGCGGTCTCGCCCAGGCCGTTCCACTCCTGCGGGCGGGTCGTGCAGACCGCGACGCGGGTGCCGATCGCCAAGGCGCGGAAGACGAGCAGGCGGGCGAGGTACACGCCGCCGATGAGGTTGATGCGCGTCTCCTCCGGGCGGAAGAACGGGGCGACGACGGGCACCTGCTCGGCGTCGCGGCCGATCACGAGGCCGGAGGGCGGGCTGGCGGAGGTCATGAGCTCCAGCGCCCGCGCGGTCGGGATCTGCGGGGAGGGCTTGACCGCCTCGACGGGCCGGCCCGCGTCGCTCGCGGTCTCGACGGCGCGGTCGGTGACCGGGAGGCCGTAGACGGTGCCCTCGGTGGGCCCGGCGGAGACCGAGCCGACGCCGAACAGGCCGGCGGAGGTCGGCAGGGAGCTGATCGGGCCGCCGGTGATCGGGGCCGCGCCGGAGTACGGCATGCCCGAGTACGGCTGGGCCGAGGCGGGCTGCGCGGAGAACGGCTGGCCCGAGACGGGCTGGCCGGACACGGGCTGCGCCGAGACCGGTGAGATCGAGGGGGCGCTGACGGGCGCGGCGGAGACCGGTGCGACCGACGGATGCATCGGCTGCGCGGGTTGCACCGGCTGCGGCGTGGGCTGGTACGGCGTCTGCGGTTGCGACTGCTGCGGCCGGGGCGGTTGCGCCACAGGCGGTTGCGGGGTCTGCTGCTGCGGCGGAGGCGGCGTGGCCCGGGCGGGCGTCGGCGGCTGGGCCGGCGGACGCTGCGGCTGCTGGTACTGCGGCGGCGAAGACGGTTGCGGCGCTTGGCCTTGCGGCGGCGAGGCCGGCCCCGGCACTTGGCCTTGGGGTGCCGGCGGGCGCATCTCGGGCGGCCGGGGCGTCTGCTGCTGCGGCGACACGGGCTGCGCCGGACGCGGCGGCTGCGCGCCGCCGCGGGCGGTGGGCGACTGCGGCGGCGAGGCCGGGCGGCCCTGCGGCGCGGCGGGCTGCTGGCCCTGGCGGGCGGCGCCGTAGGCGGCACCCGGTGCGGGCGGCTGCGCGGGCTGGCTTCCGGTCTGTCCCGGCTGGGGCTGGGCGCCGTACACGGCTCCCTGCGGGGGCTGCGCGCCGCCGCGGGCGCTCGGCGGCGGGGTGGCCGCGCCCGCGGTGCTGGGGCGGCCGATCTTCGCGGTGCCCGAGGCCTCGTCGTCGACGGCGCGGCGCTGGCCGCCCTGCTGCTCATCGTCCTCTTCGGAGTGGCGGTTGGTGCGGTGGGCGCCGCTCTGGTACGAGCCCCCCTGGTAGGTGCCGCCGCCGTAGACGTTGCCGGTGCCGTTGTTGCGGTCGCTCATCGGGGGCCTCCTCCGGTGGGGGCGGATGCGTAGGCGGCGGGGCCGTGCTCGCCGTCGAGGCGCTGCAGGCGGACGCCGAGCTGGTCGGCGACGTTCAGCAGCTGGTTCTGGGCCGACTCCCAGGAGGACTGGTCGAGGGCGAGGCGCACGATTCCTTCGACGGCGAGCTGGCGTCCGGTGACGCGGCCGTCGGGGTTGACCTTGCCGTTCGTGCCCGCGGTGACCACGGTCGAGACGGTCACGAACGCGGCGGGCACGCCCGAGAGCGCGTCGCCGGTGCGGTGAAGGGACGCGGCGTCGGTGGGCCACTTGGTGATCCGGTAGGCGACGTGGCGCAGGCCGTCCGCGTACCAGTGGCTCCACTCTTCGGCGGTGCGCTCGCCGGGGACCGGCGCGAACGCGACACCGAGCGACTGCGAGACCGCTTCGCGGACGCCCTCGGCGTCGAGGATGCGGTTGGGGACGCCGACGTTGCCCAGGAGCTTGCTGACGCGCTGGGAAGTGCTCGCCAGCGCCTTGTACACGCCGTCGACCTCGCCGCCGCGCTCGGCGGTGGCCTCGCGGGCGTCGCGGGCGCCGAGGCGCACGGCGAGCCAGGCCTTGTGGTGGACGACGGCGGGGTAGTCGCCGAGGAGTTCGCGGTAGGAGCGGGAGGCGGGGCTGTTGTCGTAGGCGCTCAGGCCGACCGGGGTGGTGTGGCCGATGAGCTGGACGGCGGTGACGGGGACGGAGGTCTCGTCGAAGAGCCGTTCGAGGCGTTCGAGCGGGACGGCCTTGGTGCCCTCGTCAGTGGTGCCGATCTCGATGACGGAGAACCAGCCGCCGTTGTCGTGGCCGATGCCGACGTTCTCGTCGCGGTCCTCGATGCCGGTGATGCCCAGGTCGGGGGCGATCCGGTGGAGGACCTCGGTGAGCTGCTCGGGGTCGAGGGCGCGGATGCGCCGCTTCATGCGCGACTTGAGCGGCCAGGTCTGGTACCACCAGTAGTCGCCCTTGCGCCAGAAGACGATGATGAGCACGATCAGGGCGACGCCGCCGCCGACGGCGCCGGGGATCATGCCGAACGCGAGGCACGCCAGCGCGAGGACGAGCGCCAGCTCGATGGTGATGAGCTGGGCGACCGTGAGCGGGCCGAGCCGGCCGGTCGAACGGGTCGTGAACACGACCGACTCGCCGGGGGCGGGGCCGTTGCCCTGCTGGGCTTGCACGGACGCGGTGCCGCGAGCTTGCTGTTGGGCCTGCAGCATCGTCATGGGCGACGTCTCCAAGATGAAGGTGAGTGGTCGTATCCATCGTATGCGGACGAGTCCACCTCTTGGTCCCCCGCCCTTCCGGTGTTTCGCGCCGATACGGGTGCACCTGCCCGCTGGTATTGCGGCGTTAGACTGACCGGGTGCGATTCCTCCCGCGTGTACCTCTCTATGCCGCCGCTGTCGCCACGTTCGCGACTGGCATGCTCATCCTGGCGCCTGCCCCCCCTGCGCAGACGCAGCAGCCGGGCTGGGATTCGAGTATGGCCCCCGAAGACGAACGCGCCGAATGCATTCCGGTCTCCGAGGGCGGTACGACGCTCAATCAGCGGCCATGGGCGAAGAACTTCATCGGTCTCGAGCAGGCGCAGCAGTACAACCGCGGCACGTTCGAGACGGGCGCCAAGAAGGGCCAGGCGGTGACGATCGCCGTGATCGACTCGGGTGTGGCGGCGGCGCGTGAGGACGTGTTCGGCTCCCGCCTGCTGGACGGCTACGACGCCTGGGACGCGAACGCGAAGGGCAAGTGCGATTCGGCGCAGGACGGCCACGGCACGGCGGTGGCGGCGATCGCCGCGGGCGGCCCCATCGGCGTTCAGGGCAACGAGGACTTCATCGGTGTCGCGCCTGAGGCGAACATCCTGCCCATCAGGGTCTTCGCGGGCGGGGACGGCGGGGATGTCGAGAAGAGCAAGGTGGTGGCCCAGGCCATCAGGGACGCGGTGGACCATGATGCCGACGTCATCAACGTCTCGTCGGTGATGCTCAAGACGGACGAGCTCGCCGCCGCCGTCGCCTACGCGATCGAGAACAACGTCGTCATGGTGGCCGCCACCGGCAACGACACCCAGCATATGGACGACACGAGCATCGAGGCGGACAAGCAGACGTTCTATCCGGCCAACTACCCGGAGGTCATCGCGGTCGGGGCGCACAACCCGTCCGGGAACTGGTACGAGGGCACCAATTTCGGGGCCAACATCGACCTGCTCGCCCCCGGGCAGGAGCTGGCCTACCCGTTCGCCGGCGGCGAAGGCGACTGGCTCACGGGCAATGGCACGAGTTTCGCCGCGCCGTTCGTGGCCGGGGCGGCCGCGCTCCTCAAGGGCGAGTACGGCAGTGAGGCGACGCCGGCGTGGATCCAGCAGCGTCTGCAGGAGACCGCGATCCACCCGCCGAACGAGTTCAACATCTACCAGGGCCACGGCATCCTCAACGTGGGCGCGGCGTTGACCGCGCCGGTCGACCAGGACGAGGTCGTCTCCGACACGGCCTCGCAGGCGCCGACCGAGGCGCCGAGCGCGACGCCGATCGCGGAGGAGGACCGCGACTCGATCGCCGGCCTCGACCCCGACTACGACCCGCTCCGCACCGAGAAGGCGATCGCCTGGGCGAGTGTGGGCGGCTCGATCGTGCTCGTGACGCTGGTGCTCGTGCTGCGGAAGATCCTTCCCAAGGGCCGCAGGCGCGGCTGGCGGCCTGGCACCCGGAAAGCCGACCTGGTCCCGGTGAAGACCGTGACCGACTGACATAGGCGAACGGGGAAGGGCGGGACCGCGCGGTCCCGCCCTTCCTTGCTTGTCGAGCCGGACTCCCCCGGACGCCGCGAATGAGGGGCGGCCCCGTGGCGTCCTCGAAACGTTGACGTCGCGGCGGCATCCATGGCATGAAGAAACCCGGGTCGTCCTGTGGACTACCCGGGTTTCCTGTCGTCTTCGAGCTCAGGGAAGCTGCTACCCGCCGAAACGGCCAGCGTTCGCGGCCTCGGTCTCCCGGTAGCGTTCCTTCGCGTTCTCGACCGCGCGGCCGACTGCTTCGAGGATGTCGTTGATCTTCTCGAAGGACGCGTCCCACTGGGCCTTGGACTCTTCGTAGGCAGCCTTGTCGGCGCCTTCCCACTCAAGGCCGTCGAGCTTGGTGCGAAGGTCGGCGAGCGCGCTGGTCATTGCGCCCGACCGCGACGCGATCTCAGCAGTTGCAGCTTCGAGCTGCTCGTAGCTCATAGAAATACGAGAACCCATGGTTCACCTCTTTCCTTAGTTTCGGGGGGAAGTTTTAAAGCTCGGCGTCGAAGGCGCCGAAGTCGGAGCTGGACGCAGCGTCCTGCTCCGCCTGCTGGGCGGCCGAGGTGTCGAGGCTGTCCGCGATGTCCTGGAGCGCGTCGAGGAGCTTCGCGGCCTCGGCGTCCCACGCCTGCATGACGTTGGCGAACGCGGCGGCACCCTGACCGGTCCAGCCCGCGGCGAGGTCGTCGCACAGAGCCTTCAGCGCGTCGAGCTCACCGTCGACCTCGAGCTTGGTGTTGACCGTGTCAGTCGCTGCTTGAGCAACTGTCTCTGTGTCCATTACGACACCGGCCATATTTCACCTCCAAGTGATAAACCGGGGGCTGAGGCGCTAGCAACCTAGGCCTGCAGGGGTATCCCAGTGAGTTTTCGATCGATTCCGCAGTCACCATAACCCGTCCGTGCAAACTCACCGGGTTGGCGGTGCGCCTCTGAGTTTACAAGCATTGGCGACGGCCGTGTATCCCCACTTTGTGCCAGCTCCACAGGCGGTCTTCCCCCGATCGGGTGAGTCCCGGAGTCCGGCCGTCAGGTTGCGGCGCAAGGGGTGCACAAACCGGTCTTGCCGGGGCGAACGGTTCGCCGCGACGGCGCCGGCGCGATGTCGCCGAAGGCAGGGAACGCACCTGCTGGCGGCCTGTGTCCCGAACTCCCGCTTTCGTGCCATGCGAGACGGCCTGTTCGGTCCTGGTGGCCGCACCTCGGTATGCTGGTCTCAGCACAATCGAGCGACCGTGCCCGCAGCGCCACGCCGAACGGCTCGGGTCGATATTCCCCCTGTAAACCCGATCTTTGCACCGAGGTGATGACGTTGTTGGACGCCGACTCCGGCTACACGGCTAGCTACGACGCGAGCGAGAACCTGTACTCGGTCACGAACTCCTCCACCGGTGTGACGACCCAGATGACCGAGGAGTCCTTCAACGAGTTCATCTCGAAGATGGACACCACGATCCAGGATCTCGGGCTCTTCCGCAACCGGGTCCTCTCCGGCACCGTCGTCACCATCCGCGAGAGCTGGAACCAGGACTACCTCAGCATGGGCGCCATGCAGGAGGTCGACGCGCAGAACCTCAAGCTCGGCGGCTTCGACGACGCACTCGAGCTGCAGGAGGCGTACCGGACCGTCTTCTATCCTTCCCGCGCAGAGCAACTGGACCGGGTCGTGCACGGCCTGGACACCGGTCGCGTGGTCAGCGAGGACATCAAGAACAGCTACCTCGAGAACGACGGCAACGTCTCGGCCGACGTGGTCAACATCCAGAGCGAGTTCGATTCCAGCACCGGCAGCATCACGGCCGGCGACGTGGACGAGGCCCGTTCGGACAACGAGCGCGGCAGCGACATGCCCGCCGCCGGCGACGAGACCGGTGCCGGCACCGAATCCGGGACCGGTACCGAAGAGCAGCCCCGGGTCCTCTAGTCCTCGTTCATCGGTGAAGACCTGACCCCCTAGGAAGGAGTCGAAGATGGCCGCCAAAGGCAAAGGTGTCGACTACTACAAGAGCACCTACACCCACCAGCAGCTCTGGGACATGCTCCACGAAGGCGACGACTACACGGTCGAGCAAGCCGGCTACATCTGGGTCTCTGCCGCGAGCGGCATGAAGGCCGCGCGCGAGGAGATGGACACGCACGTCCAGTCCCTGCGCTTGCAGTGGACCGGACCTGCCTCGGACGAGTTCGACGGCCGTATGAATCTTGTCAAGCAGTACAGCGTCGAGTCCGAAGAGGGAATGAAGACCGCTGGAGAAATCGCCATTCCCCGGCTGGCTCAGTACCTCAAACAAGCTCAGACGCAATCGGAAGCGCTCAATCCCGCTTTCATCGACGAGTACGAAGACTGGGTCGAAAGCACGAAGAAGGTCGACCCGGCCAGCGCTGAGGCTCAGTCGAAGAAGACCCAGTGGCAGCAGGAATACCAGAACGACCTCAACACGAAGCATGGCGAACTGGCTCAGATCGTCGCTGACCTCGGCGATCATTACGCCAAGGCGAATGAAGAGACTTTCGGTGAGCTGCCGCCCCCTCCCCCGAGTGACATGCCCGGCAACAACACCTACACGAAGCCCACCGGTGGCGTGTTCTCCGAGACCGCGCTGAACCCGTCGAACTCGCTCGGTAGCGTTCCTGCTGACCAGTCCGCCGACCTCGATGGCGACGGCTTCGCCGATGCACCGGGCGATTTCGACCCGGCTTCGGACGACCTCGACCCGGTTGCGGGCGAATGGGGCTTCGGTTCCTACGACGACGTCGACTCGGATGTCGGTGGTCTTGCCAGCGCGACGACCATTCCCGGCGGGGGCAGCGGCTTCACGACCGGCGGCGGTACCGGCGGCATGGGAGGCTCCAACATTCCCGGTGGCGCAGGGCTGTTCGGTCCCTCCCAAGGCGGGACGGGCGGCAATCGCGGTGCCGGCTCCAGCCCGGCGCGTTCCGGCGCGAACGCCGGCAAGCCGGGGTCGAGCCCCGCTCGTTCCGGTGCGAACAGCAGCCCTCGCGGAGGCAACACCGGAAACCGCCTCTCCTCGACCAGTCGCAACACGATCGGTCGTGGCGGCAGCGGGGGCAACAACCCTCGTGGCGGTACCCGTTCCGGGTACAACGACGATGACGAGGATGAGACGTACACCCGCGAGACCTGGCTGCGGGAGGACGATGTCGACTGGAGCCAGAACAATGTCCGTCGCGAAGAACTCGACGACGATGACGACGACTGACGGACACTGAGCAACGTGTGAGGGGCGGTTGGCTGGAGCCAACCGCCCCTCACACGTCGCAAGACTGAAAGTAGAAGGGGCCCAAGCTCATCGCTTGGGCCCCTTCTAGGAGCTATTGTCGGTTCGGATCATTCGGTCGCCAAGGCGTGCCCTGATCCCCGCCACTCGGCGGAGACGTGAACCCTTGTTGACCACGGGGAGGGCTGCTGTAGCCCTGCGGGCCAGGCGGAGGCGGACTGCCGTAGGCCTGGCCGCCGCCCATCGGGGGGCCGTTGTATTGCTGCTGCATCGCAGGTGGTTGCTGAAGTCCGCCCTGAGACGGACCGTTGGCCGGGATGTAAGCCCCGGGTTCCATCGCAGTAGCGCTCTTGCGGCCTCGACCGCGGAGAACCAACCAGACGGCGATGGCCGCACCGACTAGCACGACTGCCGCTGCAACTACGATGATGGTCGAGAGATTCGATTCCTTGTTCGCCTCAGCCCCACCGGAGGCCGGTCCTGCAGATTCACCAGGCGCTGCGGATTCGGCGGGTTCCTCGGAGGAGTCGTCAGCCGGGGTGGCACCGCTCGCTCCGGCCTCCCCCATCGGGTAGCCAAGCGGGTTCTCGGTGACTTCCTCGATGTTCTCAGCATGCACGGCTTGATCAGCGTTCACCAACCCATATCCCGTGTCTTCGCTCTTATTGCCGCTCCCATCACCAGCGGTCTGGATCATGCGCTGGATGACGTTGCTCGCGTCGAGTTCCGGGTGCGCGGCCCAGGTCAATGCGGCGACGCCGCCGACAACACCTGAACCCATCGAGGTACCACCGATAACGTCAGCGTAAAGCTCCGTGTTTCCCAGCGAGCTGTCCTGTGGCAGCGGTGCGGTCATCTCGTCAGCCGGGGCGGCAAGTTCAACTTCAGGCCCAGTAGTGGTGTTCTCAAACCAGATGTTTCCGTTGCGATCAGTACCAGTCACAGTGACCACTCCAGGCACGAATCCTGGATAGGGCACTTCTTCAGCCGGATCATTGCCCGCTGAGGCAATGACAATCGCACCCTTGTCGATTGCGTACTGCAGGACTTCGAGATAATCTCCCTCGAACCCGCGGCCATAGACGGCCCAAGGAACTACCAGGACATCCGCCCCGTTGTCGACTGCCCATCGGAAAGCATCGAACTCGATGTCGCCCAGGCCCCCTGCGATGACTGATGCGCCTGTGCTGAGACGGACGGGCATGATGGTGGCCTCAGGCGCCGTAAGCAACACGGCAGCGGCAATAGCGGATCCGTGTCCATCGGTGTCGTTCCAGCCAGTGCCGTCCTCGGTGCCGAGAGCGGAATAGCCGTCCAAGATGTCCTTGTCGTCAAAGAACGGATGGTCGTTGATTCCGGTGTCCATCACCGCGACGGTGATGCCCTCGCCTCTTGTGGTTTCCCAAGCTGCAGGGGCTTGCACCTGCTCCGGCACCCAGGCGTTGTCGGCCTCGTAGGTGGGGTCCTGTGCCAGGGCGGTGCTCGGGGCGGCTGCGAGGACTGCTGCTGTGGCGAGGGCTGCGAATCCCGCGCCGAAGGCGGTGCGGGGGTTTGAAGTGCGTCGCGCTGGTGGGGGTTGCAGAGGGATTGGCGTGAGAGGTGTGGCCATAGGGTGAGACCCCTTCCGTGTGCCGGTCGTTACAGCGCGGTCCGCTCTGTCCCACAAGATACCGGACCAACTGCAGGGGGCCCTATTCGGTGAAGGTCGTGGAGAGGAGCGCCTGGGTCGCCTCTTCGTAGAGTCCTTCGCCGATTTCGGGGATGCTCGCGATGGCAACGAACGCGGTGCTGCCGTCGATGTCCACCACGAGGACGGCGACGTCTTCGAAGGTTTCGGCTTCTCCTGCGGCGGGCTGCCAGGTGACGCGGACTTCGCACCAGCCGGCGGCGTGGCCGTCCATGTCGAGTTCGCCGGCTTCGGGAGCACCGACGGTCTTGGCCTCGGCGTCCGCTCCGCCGACGTGTTCGCTTTCAGCCCATGCAGTTGCGACGTACGCAGCGGATTCGCCGAGGCGGGCGGGGTCATAGAAGCTGGCCTCGGGCCAGGCGCCGGCTTCGATGTACGACATGTGGTCGTCGTTGTGCATGACGAGGCAGCCGACCGATGCGTCCGACACGTAGCCCGCTCCCGACTCGAAGTTGATCGGGCTCCAGCCGTCTCCCGGGAGCGGCGTCGCGGTGCCGAGGTCCGGATGGTCGAGGTCGCACGGCAGCACCTCCGTGGCGGACTCGCTCGTCTCGGGCTCGGCGCTGGCGCTGCCCTGCTCGTCGTCCGCTGCAGTGACGTCGCCGGGCTCGTCCTCGCTGGAGAGGAAGTAGAACGCGCTCGCACCGCCTGCCACGAGGACCAGTGCGCAGACGACGATGAGCACGACGAGTCCGGTCCGCCGCTTGGGCGGCGCGGGCGGCATGGGCGGTTGGAACTGAGGTGCGCCGTACCTGTAGCCCCCGGGAGGCGGGTATTGCGGCGGCTGGTTCGGGTACTGGGGTTGGCCGTAGCCCGCAGGTTGCCCTTGGGGAGGCGTATAACTCATTCAGCGAGCGTAACTCCACAAAGCCACCCGAACTGACCCCGAGTCCGAGCCTCACCGCGCCCGTTCGCTCCGAAGCGACGCGACGTTTCATCAGGCCGGCTCGCAATAGGATTCGTAGCCGTCGTCCCATGCGGTCGTATCGAATTCGGTGGAGGCATTCGGGTCCTGGTTCGGGCCGATCGCGTACTCGCCGGTTTCATCGAAGACCAGGTAGAGGCCGTTGGTGGTGAGCGGGCATTCGAGGACGACCTCCTCAGCGGTCGCTGCATCGACGGCTGTGACGCGGGCGCGGCCTTCGTGCCTGGTCAGCAGGCCGATGTCGGTGGCGCGGTAGATGGTGTCCCAGACGACGGAGGCGGGGGCGGCGTGGGGGTACTCGATGATCTCCCAGCGGTTGTCGTCGCCGAGGGTGAAGTCGAGGTCGTCGATGTGGTGGTCCTGCAAGCCGAACGGGCAGCCGAATGATTCCGGGCCTTCGGGGGCCGCCAGGCACTCGTCCAGGTACGCGGTGAGCCGCTCGTTGAGTGCCGCTTCGTCGCCTTCGACGACGGCGAAGCCTGCAAATGCCTCGACGAGGCCCGGCGACTCGGATCCGTCGGCGCTGACGAGGCGTTCCCCCAGGGCGAGCAGCGGTTCGCCCTTGTACGCCAACAACTCCGGGGCATGCTCGTAGAGCCGGTAGACGCCGGGGAGCAGCGCGAAATCGGTTTCGAACGCGGTCTCGGGCGCGATGTCGAACGGCAAGGTGATCCCGTTGACTTCGAGATAGGGGACGGGAAGTTCGTCGATGGTCAAGGTCGCGAACGGGTCCGCCACCTTCCAGTCGCCGTCGAGCAGTTCGAGGTCGAACTGGTGCGTGAGCTCGGTGTCGCCCGGCCCTTTGACGGTGGCCCAGACCTGTGCGTCCACGGTGAACTGCGTCCAGGACTGGAGGCCGAGGTCCAGGATCTCCCAGTCGGCACTCATCGCCTCGGGGACGAGCAGGTCCTTCGAGCGGTAGTGGTCGCCCGTCGTCAGCGCCAGCGCCGCCTCCACGTCGCCGGCGCGGGAGGCTTCAAGGAAGGCGCGCACGACTGCGACCGGTTCGTCGGCCTGGCGATCCGTGTACGTCCAGCGCGCGGTGTAGCCGGCTGCGGCGAGGACGAGGATCAACGGGACTGCGATGGCGATCCGGCGGCGGGTGCGGGCCTGCATCGGTACGTCGGGCCAGCGCTGCGGGTTGCCAGGTTCGGGCTTGACTCGGCGGACGACCATCGGGTTCCTCGGGCGGCTCGGGGTTTCGGGGATTGCGACTCACCGTACTTCGGGGCATCCACACGGTGGCGGCCGATTTCTATGATGGCAGGGTGCATCCCTCACCTGAACCCGCAGCTCCCAAGCGACGTCGTGTGCCCGATTGGTCGTTCGCCCTGGGGTTCGGAGTTGCGATCCTGGCCTTGGTCTATGTGCCGCTCTGGGCTCCTGACGCCGCGAATTTCGTTGAGCCTCAGGCGGTGAGCGAGACCCACCTGCCGGAGACCGAAACGGTCGGCCAGTATCTGGGGCTGGCCGAAGTGCGGCCGGACGAGGAGCCTCCGGCGGCGTCGAGTGTTGTGGTCGAGGCGTTCGGCCATGACGTTTCAGTGGACGGCAGTGCGTTCACCTGGGGCGCTTCGGTTCGCAACACCCACGGCGAGTACGCGGCGACCTTCGGGCTGCAGGTGTCCGTCGAGGGGGTCGATCTGGTGAGCGGCGAGTTCGTGTCGGCCTTCAGCGGGATGACGCCGCCGGGCGGCGAGGCCCGGGTCGGGGGATCGTTCTATTTGGGCGATGACTTCCCGTCAGATCCTGTGGTCGACATCGCGGTCGTGGAGTTGGAGTGGTTCGCTTCGGACGGCGGGACGTCCCCGGAGGCGCTGGTGTCGCCGCTGAGTGCGCGTCTGGACGAGATCGACGAGGGGGACGATCCGAACGGGGAGATGCGGTTCTCGGTGACGATCACGAACAGTGCCGCCCATGCGATCAGGCCCGTCCTGACGGCGGCCTTCCACCGCGCCGACGGGACACCGGTCGGCGCTGCCACGCTCTACTTGATCGAGCCGGTGCCCTCTGGGGATTCGACGCGTGAGCTCGAGGTCTGGAAGAAGGACGTGCCGGACGGTGCGGATCTTTCGATGACGGAGTTCGTGACGATCTGGTAGTCAGTCGCGGCAGGTGATGCCGTTGATGGTGTCATTGAGCGGGTCGCCTTGGGGCAGTATGCATTCGGTGGGTTCGGCGGCGCGTTCGACGCAGGGGCTCTCGAGGTGGAGGGTCGGGGCTGCGGCTTCGGTGTAGGCGAGCTTGATGGCGTGGACGCCGGTGGCGGTGGGGTAGGCGTCGCCGTCGGCGGGGAAGGCGCGTTCGGCGGTGACGAGGCGGGTGTCGTCGAGGGCCGCGCCGTCGTAGGTGAGGGTGAACTCGCCTTCGCTCCAGCGGGCCGCGATGGAGGCGGCGGCACCGGGTTCGGTTGCGCTGGTTGTGGAAGCCCGGTCGCGCAGTTCGTAGGTGAGCAGGTAGCGGTAGGTGGGCAGGCCGGCGGGGGTGTAGTAGTCGCAGGGCTGCACGTCGAGGGTGCGGGTGGTGAAGCCGGTGAAGCCGGGGATCGCGTCGGTGGTCTCGGTGACGGCCTGTTCGAGGCCGGCCCAGGTGCCGGGTTCGCGGTACTCGCCGCCCGGGGCCTCGGTGGCGGTGGCGGCGTGGGCCCATTGGCGCACTTCGGTTCCCGTGGCGAAGGCGCAGGCGAGGGCGAGGCACCAGACGGCCGCTTCGAGGCCGAGCACGCGGCGGTGCGGCCGGGGGGCGGCGCCGAGCCATGCGCGGGTTTTGGTCGTGGTGGCGAGCCAGAGGCCGGCGAAGACGAGGGGCCCGGTGGTGACGAGGTGGCGGATGCCGACGTGGTTGGAGCCGTCGCTCATGGTGTCGGCCAGCGGCATGGCGCTCGGGGTCAGGAGCAGCACGGTCTGGACGGCGGCGAGGGCCGCGGCGGCGGCCAGGTAGCGGCCTGCGCGCCGGCCGCCGCAGGCGAGGCGGATCGCGGCGATGAGGTTCACGGGGACGGCGGGGGCGAGGATGAGGAGGTAGGCGAGGCCGCGTTCGGTGAGGCGGTTGTCGATGCCGGGCCAGGCGTAGGCCTGGACGCCCTGCCAGGCCCAGAGCCAGGTGGCGACCACCGTCGCGGTGGCGGCCAGGAGGAGGAGCCGGAGGATCTGGACGCTCATGGGGGCCCGTGTCCGGGCGTGCGGCGGCGCCGTCTCGGCCGTGCCCGCGCCGCTGCTGTCTGCAACAGTGGGGGCGTCGGGGCCGGGGGGCGTGAGCAGCGGTTTCATGCGGGGCCTTGGGGTCCAGTGGCGCGAGCGGGTTTCGCGTCCGTTCTGCAACCTATACGCCGCAGGGCCGCCCACCGGTTGCGGTGGGCGGCCCTGCGATGTGCGTCAAACGCAGTGATCCGCTAGGCGGTGCCGTTCGGGGGCAGCAGCGTCGTCTGGATGAGCTGCTCGCCGTCCTTGCGGCGCACCAGGGTGCCGCGGCCCGGAGGCTGCGGGCTGGGGCGCAGCTTGCCGAAGATCGCGCCTTCCTCCTTGCGGCCGCTCATGAGCAGGCCCGGGGATTCCAGCTGCTTGATCTGGCCGACGATCGGGTCCATCAGCGCGCGGGACGCACCGGAGGCGCGGCGGGCGATGATCACGTGGAAGCCGATGTCGCGGCCCTGCGGGATGAGCTCGGCGATGGCGGTCATCGGGTTCACCCGCTGGGCCACCATCTCGTAGTCGTCCACGATCAGGTAGAGGTCCGGGCCGGTCCACCAGGACCGGTCGCGCAGCTGCGCCGGGGAGACGTCGTCTCCGGGGAGCCGCCGCTCGATCGGGCCCCTGAGGTTCTTGATCGAGGTCTCGAACTGCTTGCCCGACATGGCGTAGTCCAGGAGGGTCGGCTTCGCGATCTCCTCGAGCATGCCGCGCCGGTAGTCGGCCATGATGACCTTGGCCTCCTTGGGCGTGTACGTCGCCTGGATCTGCCGGGCGATGTGGCGCAGGAGGTTGGTCTTGCCGGACTCGGAGTCGCCGAACACGAGCAGGTGCGGCTCGGACTGGAAGTCGAGGTACACCGGCTTGAGCCCGGCCTCGTTGAGGCCGATCGGGATGCCCGGCTTCGAGCGGTCGACCGCCTGGAGGAAGTCGGCCACGTGGAGCTGGCGCGGCAGGAGCCGCACCGGCGGGCAGGGCGCGAAGCGCCAGGCCTGCTTGACCTTCTTGACGAAGTCCTCGACGCCGCCCTGCAGGTCGTCGCCGTCGCGGATCCCGTCGATGCGGGGCACGCCGGAGAGGAAGTGCAGCTTCTGGAGCGAGAGGCCGCGGCCGGGGCGGTTCTTCGGCACGTTCGCCGCCGCCTTGCGGTCGATCTCGGACTCCATGTTGTCCGAGAGCTTCAGCTCCAGCTTGAGGCCGAACATGTCGCGCATGTTCATGCGGATGTCGCCCCAGCGGGTGCAGGTGACCATGACGTGCACGCCGTAGGCCAGGCCGCGGTTGCCGATGGCGCGGACCTGGTCGACGAACGGCTCGAAGTCCTCGCGCAGCGTCATCCAGTTGTCGATGACGAGGAAGATGTCCCCGTAGGGGTCCTCCTGGAACCGCCCGTCGGCCTTCATGCGCCGATAGGAGTTCATGCCGTCGATCTTGTTGTCGGTGAAGAACTTCTCGCGCTCGTCCAGGATGGTCGAGACCTCCTGGATGGTGCGGCGCACGCCCTCTTCCTCCTGGCGGCCGAAGACGCCCGCGACGTGCGGGAGGTCCTCGATGCCGCGCAGGGTGCCGCCGCCGAAGTCGAGGCAGTAGAACTGCACTTCGCGCGGCGTGTGGAGGAGCGCGAGCGAGCCGATGAGGCCGCGGAGCATCGTCGACTTGCCCGACTGGGCCCCGCCGGCGATGGCCACGGTGCCCTGCGCACCCGAGAGGTCGACCACGAACGGGCTGCGGCGCTGCTCGAACGGCCGGTCCTCCTCGCCGAGGACGGCGTGGAGCTTCCCGTTGAGCGAGAAGCCCTTCGGGTGCAGGCCGCGCACCGGGTCGGCTTCGAGCGGGGGCAGCAGCTGGTCGAGCGTCGGCGGTTCGAGGAGCGGCGGGAGCCACACCTCGTGGGCCGGGCGGCCCATGCCGAGGCAGTTGTTGACCATGACCTCGAGTTCGGAGAGCTTCTCGTTCTCGTCGTCGGCCTCGGTCGCCTCCAGCACTTCCTCCGGTTCCTCATCGACCTCGGGCTCCGGGGGGAGCTCGACGAATCCGGGGAGGAAGCGCTGCACCTTGTGCTGCACGGCCGCGATGCGCTCGGCGCGCGAGGCGACGCGTTTCGGCGGCTTGTAGGGGCCACCGACGTAGGCGGCGCGGAAGCGCACCAGGTCCTGCGTGCCGACCTGGAGGTACCCGTGGCCGGGCGCCTGCGGCAGCTCGTAGGCCGCGCCCGAGCCGATCACCGTGCGCGACTCCTGCGCCGAGAAGGTGCGGAGCGCGACGCGGTACGACAGGAACGTGTCCAGGCCCTTGAGCTTGCCCTCTTCGAGGCGCTGCGAGGCGAGGAGCATGTGCACGCCGATCGAGCGGCCGATGCGGCCGATCTGGAGGAACAGGTTGATGAACTCGGGCTTCGCCACGAGCATCTCGGAGAACTCGTCCGCGATGATGAGCAGCGTCGGCATGGGGTCCATCGGCTGCCCGGCCTTGCGGGCCTTCTCGTACTCCCAGCGGTTCGTGTAGTTGCCGGCGGCGCGCAGCACCTCCTGGCGGCGCACCAGCTCGCCTTCGAGCGCGTCGGCCATGCGGTCGACCAGCTCGATCTCGTCGGCGAGGTTGGTGATGACCGCGGAGACGTGCGGCAGGTCGTCCAGCGCCGCGAAGGTCGCGCCGCCCTTGAAGTCGACGAGGATGAAGTTGAGCTCTTCGGAGGAGTGCGTGGCGATCAGGGAGCCGATGATGGTGCGCAGCACCTCGGACTTACCGGAACCGGTGGCGCCGATGAGCAGGCCGTGCGGGCCCATGCCGCCGACCGCGGACTCCTTGAAGTCGATGTCGACGATGCCGCCGTCGGGGCCGGGCCCGATCGGGACCTTCAGGTAGTCCTTCACGGGCTTCTCGCGCCAGTGCACGGCCGGGTCGAGCGCCGCGGCGTCGTTGAAGCCGAGCATCTCGGGCAGCGACGACGGGTTCGCCAGCGGCGACTGGTCCTCGTCCCCCGACTCGGTCTTGCCGGTCGCGCCCTTGAGCGTCAGCCGCCAGGGCGCGAGCGAGCGGGCCACGCCCTCGGCCTGGTTGTACGACATGCGGTCGGGCTTGCCGAGCACGCGGCGACGGCCGGCCTGGTCGGTGTAGATCTCCTCGGCCGTGACGTCGTAGAGCTTGATCTGCGGTCCGGGCTTGCGCGGCAGGTAGCCGGAGAAGTCGAAGACCGTGACACCGCCCATGCCGTCGGCGGCGATGATGCCGGTGGGGTCGACCTCGCCGCCGTCGAGGATGACGACCAGGTGCGGCTGCCCCTCCCCCGCGGTGGCGCCGGGCGACCACGCGCCGCGGCCCGAGAGCTGCTCGCGCAGCGAGTTCTCCAGCTGCGTGGTGGTGTTGTAGAACATGCGGACCGGTCCGGCCCCGTCCTCGGCGGACGGGTGCTGGAGGTGCGGCAGCCACTTCATCCAGTGCCACTCGGGCATGCGCTCGTTGTCCGCGACCACCGCGATGATGATGTCGTCGGGCGAGTGCAGGACCGCGGCCTGGACGAGCTGGGCGCGGATGTTGTCGACGACGAGCGCCCGGTCGCCGCGCAGGACCACGCGGGCGGCCTCGGTGTACTTCATCGAGCGGGGGATGTCGATGACGTTCGAGTGCGCGGCCACGAAGCGGCGCAGCGCCATCGAGGTCATCGGCTCCAGGTCCTCGACCGGCTTGGTCTCGGGCGGGACCAGCTTCATCGTCATGCGCTGCTTGCCGACGCCCACGCGGATGTCCAGCGCGTCGTCGTCCTTCGCGCGCCGCTCCCACATGCGGCGCGAGCCCACCAGGGACCACAGGGCCTTCGGGTCCGGGTGGCGCCACCGGGCCGCGCGCCACTGCCGCTCGGCGCCCTTGCGGGCACGGCGGCGGACCTGGTTGAGGTAGCGCATGTAGTCGCGCCGGTCGGCGTTGAACTCGGCCTTCTTCTGGGCGCGGTTGCCGCCCATGGAAGTGGCCATCATGCCGACCATGGAGATGCCCATCATGGCGCCCATGGCGATGCGCATGGTGTTGCTGCCCGAGTTCTGCGTCGAGCCGGTGCCGACGCGGGACATCATCATCATCGCCATCGCCGCGGCCCCCGCGAGCATCGGCAGGATCATCAGATACTGCGAGATGTTCCTGGGCTGCGGGTCGGGCATGTCCGGCGGCGACTCCAGGAGGATGTCACCGCGCGGGGCCTGCGGTCCGCGCTTGCGCGGAGGCCTGCGGAAGAGTTTGGTCGTCACAGAGGGTCCTTGTGCTCACCGGGGGATGCGCCTACCACGGGGACGCTTGCTGGCCGTAACTTAGCGCTGTCGTATAAAAGATGTAAGTGCGCTCTGTCGAGTATCGCACTACTAGGGTAATGCCGGGTCGCCACTCTGCTGGTACACCCACGCCGCCG
This sequence comes from Glycomyces sp. NPDC021274, assembly GCF_040641195.1. NCBI lineage: Bacteria > Bacillati > Actinomycetota > Actinomycetes > Glycomycetales > Glycomycetaceae > Glycomyces > Glycomyces sp. NPDC021274. Next base: position 24,864 of record NZ_JBFADC010000018.1, read on the forward strand.
GTGCGGCCGCATCGCTGGTACGCCCACGCCGGTCCCCCCGCCGTTGCATGCGGCATTTATCCTTGAGCAGTCCCCCGATCACCGACCCGACCCGGAGGTTCGCACGGTGAGCACCAAGTCGGCCACTCTTTCCAGGGTGACGATCGTCAGTCCTCGCACGAGGATCGACCTCGCACTGCCCTCAGACGTCCCCCTGTCCGACCTGCTGCCGACGATCCTGCACCAAGCCGGCGAGTACTACATCGACGAAGCCGGCGACAACGGCGGCTGGATCCTCACCCGCCTCGGCGAGGAGGCGATCGACACCGGTCACTCCTGCTCCCAGCTGGGGATCAACGACGGTGAGATGCTGTACCTCAACCCCGCCGACGCCGCCAAGCCCGAGGTGGTCTTCGACGACATCATCGACGCGATCGCCACCGCCACCGATCAACGCGGCAACCGCTGGGACTACTTGGCGACCAAGCGCTTCAGCGTCGGCGTCGGCACCGCGGCCCTGGCCCTGGGCGCCATCGCGATCCTGCTGACCGGCCACCTCGCCTCGGCGATCGTCGGCCTCTCGGTCGCCGCGATCCTGGTCGGCGCCTCCGCGCTGCTCTCGCGCGCCGTCGGCGACTCGCGGGCGGCCACGTACTTCGGCATCACCGCCGTGCTCTACGGCGGTGTCGGCGGCCTGCTCATCGCCGACACCGAGAACACCGGCCTGTTCGACCTCGAGGGCCCGCACGTGCTCATCGCGGCCTCGGCGATCCTGCTGTTCAGCGTCCTGTCCATGGTCGCCGTCGGCGACATGGCCTCGGCGCCGGTGTTCATCGTGACGATCCTCGGCGCGGTGGTGCTCGGCATCTCGACCGCGCTCATGATGGCCATCCCGCAGGGGTCGGCCGCCACGGCCGCCGGCATCGCCGCGCCGCTGGCGCTGGTGATCCTGCCGTTCGCCCCCGGACTCGCGCTGTCCATGGCGATGGTGCCCACCCCGCAGCTGCCGACGACCACGGAGGAGCTGAAGGAGGGCGACGCCGAGGCCATCGACGGCAAGCGGATCCTCAAGCTCTCCGAGCACGCCGGCAACTACCTCGAGGCCCTGTACTCGTTCGCGGCCGTGGTCGGCCTGATCTCCTCGATCGCGCTCGCGTTCTCGGGCGAGGTCCCCGGCCTCATCCTCTCCACGATCCTGTCGCTCGTGCTGCTCAGCCGGTCGCGTTCGGTCGAGGACCGCGCCGCCCGCATCGTGATGCTCACCGGCGGCATGGGCGGCCTCGCCGCGACCCTCGCGGCGATCTTCGTCGCCAGCGAGGACAACATCCTGGTGCGCCTCACGGTCATCCTCGGCGCGCTCACGCTCCTGACGCTCATCGCGATGGTCTACGGCCTCGCCGTGGCGGGCAAGAAGATCGCCCCCACCTGGGGCCGTGCCCTCGACATCATCGAGGCACTGCTCATCGTCTCGATCCTGCCGCTGGTCGGCTGGGTCTGCGACCTGTACTCGATCGCCCTGTCGCTGCGCGGCTGAGCCCCACCCCCTGACCTCGACTCCCGAGAGAGGCGAACCCGAATGGCCCAGATGCGCTCCCGCCGCGAACAGGTGGAGGCCCACAAGTTCATCACCTCGCGCATGAACCAGGCGCTGGTGCTGGCCAACCCCGACTCGATCGAGCGTCCGCTGCGGCGCATCGGCGTCTCGATCTTCGCTTCGGTGATGGTGCTGGCGCTGGTGTTCGGCGGGTTCGCCATCGCGACCCTGTTCAACAAGGGGAACGCGCTGCCGGTCGAGGGCAACATCATCACCATCAAGGGCTCCAACGCGGTCTACGTGTACATCACGAAGGACGGCAAGGAGGGCACCAAAGAGGACCCGGCGCGGCTGTGGCAGGTCGCCAACTACACGTCGGCGCTGCTGCTCGCCAAGCCCGGTTCGTCCGGCATGCCGGAGGTGCAGGACCTCAAGCCCTCGTCGCTGAAGGACGTGCCGCGCGGCTCGTTCACCATCGGCATCCAGGGCATCCCCTCGCAGCCGCCGGACAAGAGCGAACTGCTGAAGGGCGTCGACTGGAACACCTGCTCGATGCCGCGCGAGGCGGGCGGTACGGCGCAGTTCCAGCTGACGCAGCTCGTGGTCGGGGACCTCGAGGATCCGGACCAGTGGCTCAACGACGACTCCTGGATCCTGGCGCAGACCACCGTCAAGGAGGACAGCGGCGAGGTGCCCCTGTACTACCTGCTGTGGAACGGCATGCGCTATCTGATCGGGGACGAGGAGTACCCTGCCGAACGACTCATCGGCGACCTCGGGCTGAACATCAACCAGGCGATGATCCTCAACGACAGCATGCTCAACACGATCCCGACGGGACCGCCGATGGTGCCGACGGCGAGGCCCGAGTTCGGGACCGAGTCGGCCGTGGCCGGCAGCAACGGGAACATCAAGTACGGCGTGCCCGTCGAAGCGGGCGGTGACACGTACGTGCTCATCAACGAGGGCGGCCGGGACACGTTCGCGGTGATCCAGCCCACCATGGCCAAGCTGCTGGAGAAGCGCTACGGCGACGTGCAGGAGGTCTCCGCGACGCTCGTCTCCGACCTCGGCACCCAGGCGCAGTACGAGAAGGAGGAGTACCCGAAGGCCGACTTGAGCGCGAACCTGTGGACCTCCGACAAGAGCCGCCCGGCGGTGTGCGCCGTGTACGACCCGGACGGGCAGGAGTCGGAGACGACGACGATCAAGGTCGCGATGTACCACGAGGCCCCGGACCTCCTCGTCGACAGCGCGGAGTCCGTGGAGATCACCGAGGACGGCGACATCTTCTCCGACGTCGACGGCCTCCAGGCGCAGACGGTGCTCCCGCAGGGCCGGGCGGCGCTGATCGACAGCCGCACCGATCAGGGCGCGACGATCTCGGGCATCACCTTCATGATCAGCGACCAGGGCGTTCGCCACGGCATCGCCGACGACGGGGCGACGGACACCACCCAGACGATGCTCGGCTACGGCGGCGTCGACCCGATCTCGGTGCCGTACAAGATGATCAACCTGATCCCGCGGGGTCCGGACCTCGACCCGTACGAGGCGCGCAAGCAGATGGCGATGGACACCGAGGACGTGAAGGTCTTCGAGACCGAGGCCCCCGAAGGCGAGGGCGAAGGCGAAGGCGGCGGCTGACGCCGCGGACGCATCGGGCGACGCCGGAACCTCGACGGTTCCGGCGTCGTTCGTTCTCCGGCGGGATCGGAGGGCGGTGATGTTGGTGTCTGCGTGTTAACCTGGCGCAACCCACTCCCGACAAACGAGGACACGTCATGGCCTACCCGCCCCAGCAGCCGGGGTTCGACCCGAACCAGCAACCGCCCTACGGCCAGCAGCCGGGGTACGGTCAGTCGCAGCCCCAGCAGCCGGGGTACGGCCAGCAGCCCGGATACGGGCAGCAGCCGCAGCAGCCGGGCTACGGGCAGCAGCCCGGGTACGGCCAGTCGCAGCCCCAGCAGCCCGGATACGGCCAGACGCCGCCTCCCGGCTACGGCCAGCAGCCCGGGTACGGGCAGCAGCCGCAGCAGCCCGGGTTCGGCCAGCCCGGCGGCGGGCAGCCGCTGCCCCCGGCCCCGAAGAAGTCGAAGACCGGCCTCATCGTCGCCATCGGCGCGGGTGCCGTGGTGCTCATCGTCGCGATCGTCTTCCTCGTCGTGAAGCCCTTCGGCGGCGGCGCCCCGTCGAAGTCCGACTCCCCTGAGGACATCGCGAACGAGCTGCTCCCGATGATGGGCCAGGTCTTCGAGACCGCCTTCACCGGCACGCCCGAAGAGGTGCAGGCAGTCCTCGAGGACATGAAGCCGTACATGTGCGCGGACATGCAGTCGGAGATGGACGCCTCCACCGAGGAGCTCGACTTCGCCGGTCAGCTGGAGGAGAACGGCATCACCGACGTGCCTCCGATCGACATCTCGGTCGACTTCCAGTACGAGGTCACCGGTTCGAGCGAGGACGGCGACACGGCCACGGTCGACTACACCTACAGCTTCAACATGCCGTCGCCCGAGATGGGCGCCGACGGCATGTCGATCACCGGCTGGACCGAGGAGCCCACGGAGGAGTCGGACACCATGGACTTCGTCAAGGAAGACGGCGTCTGGCTCGCCTGCGGCGAGGTCTGATCCCTGACTCGAGCGAAGGGCCCCACCGGATCTCCGGTGGGGCCCTTCGCGTTTCAATGCTCAGATTGCGCTGCTCAGACGTAGTCGTCGACGACGTCGAAGTAGCCGGTCTGGCCGGCCTTGTTGGGGTGGTAGGACTCCCGGATGGGGTAGGAGAGGCCGTTGATCCACTCGGCGTCGTCGCAGACGGCGTGGCCGTCGAAGGCCGCGCGCACGTCGGCGTACTGGAAGCCGTGGGCGCGGGCGGCCGTGCCGATCACGTCGCCCAGGAGGTCGGTCGCGTCGTTGAGCGCGGCCTGCTCGGCGGGGCTGATGCGGGTGATGGCGTTGCACTGCTCGCCGTTGAACAGGAGCGGGTAGCCGACCACGATGACGTCGGCGTTCGGGGCGGCGGCCTCGATCGCGTCGTAGACCTCGTGGAGGCGGCCCGGCAGCACGTCGCGGACGAAGGCCTCGGCCGCGTCGATCTCCCTGGTGCAGGTCCACGGGTACGGGTAGGCGCACTGCTGGACCACGCCGGCCCAGCCGGTGTCGTTGCCGCCGATGGTGATCGTGACGAGGTCGGTGCTCGAGGAGAGGCCGCCGAGCTGGCCGGCGAGGACGTCACCGGTCTTCGCGCCCGAGCAGGCGGCGAAGGTGAGGTCCGCGCCGATGGCTTCGGCCAGGAGCGAGGGGTAGGCCGCGTCCGAACGGCGGCAGTCGGAGTCGTCGAGGTAGTCGCGGGTGCCGACGCCGGAGGCGTAGGAGTCGCCGAGGGCGACGTACTCGAGGGTCTGCGCTTGGGCGGCACCGCTGGTGAGGGTCATGACGGTCACGAAGGCGGCGAGGAGTGCCGCCGCCATTGTGGAGATTCGTCGGGGGTATGACATTTTGGGCTCCGTCTCGAATTTTGTCCGGGGTCGGGGCCCTATTTATATAGGTTTCGTAACGGACGGTCCACCAACGGACCGTGAACTGTCAGGATATTGACAGTCGTCGTTCCCGCCTGCACGGCAACGGGTCGCGGGAGCCGATCGCGCGGCAGGTCAGATGCCCTCGGGGAGGTCGAGGCGGTCGAGCGGCTGCGGCTCGTCCGGGGTCTCGGCCAGGAGCCGGTCGGCGTCGTCCTCTTTGGCCGCTTCGGGCTCGGCGAGCAGGCGCCGGACCTCGGCGTCGAGGTGCGTGCGCATGAGGGCGGTGAACCGCTCGGCGTCCTCGGCGGCCAGCGCGTCGACGAAGGCCGCGTGCTCGGGCACGAGGTCGACGGCGACCTCGAAGTGCTCGTACATGGAGAAGGTGCACAGGCGCGTCTCGATGAGGAGCGTGGACATCATGCGCGCCAGGCGGATCGAGCCGCCCCAGGCGGCGAGGCCGCGGTGGAAGTCGAGGTAGGCGTCGCCGAGGGCGCGGGCGTCGTCCTTCTTGAGGGCGCGCTGCATGCGCTTGACCTCGGAGCCGAGTTCGGCGAGGACGGTCTTGCGTTCGGCGAGGGGGCGGGCGAGGATCCGGCGGCCGAGTTCGGGTTCGATGCGGGCGCGGAGCCAGTGGATGTCGCGCACGTCCTCGGGGGTCATGGTGCGCACGGCGAGGCCGCGGCGGCGCGGGATGACGAGGAGTCCTTCGGCGGTGAGCCGCTGCATGGCCTCGCGGAGCGGGCCGCGGCTGACGCCGAGCTGGAAGGCGAGTTCGGCTTCGCCGAGGGCGGCCCCGGGCGGGAGCGACCCGTCCACGACCGCTTCGCGGAGCCGGTCGGCGATGAGGTCCACCGTCGAGGTGCGTCGCACCGGGGCCAGGCGCCCCACCTGGCGGGCGCTCGTGAGCCCGCTCAATCCGCTGCTGTGCGTCGACACTCTGCCTGCTCCCCCACTGTCTCTTCTGGGCAGCATCTTAGCGCTGCCGGTACATCACGTTCAGGTGCAAGCTCCGGTTGCGTCCCCCGTCAACATGCTTGCATTTTTGTTATCGAACGTCGATCATCGTATTGTCGACAAACTTACAATAGAACGTTAGGGTCGGCAACGTACCCGACCCCGAAACTGGAGGCGACCACCGTGTCGAACCATCTGCACCTCAACCGCCGCCATATCCTCGGCGGCGCGACCGCCGGAGCGGCGGCGCTCGCACTGGCGGCCTGTTCACGCACTGACCAGGGCGGCGACGGCGAGGGTGGCGGCCTGCTGGAACAGGCCCAGGACGGCGGCAAGCTCCGCATCGCCCGTGCCGAGGAAGCGCCCTACGCCTTCACCGCCGACGACGGCTCGACCACCGGCCAGTCCGTCGACGTCCACACCTACCTGCTCGACAAGCTCGGCATCAAGGCCGATCAGATCGAGTGGATCAACACCGAATGGGACTCGCTCATCCCCGGCCTGGGCAGCACCCACGACATGGTCATCGCTGGCATGTACGTCACACCCGAGCGCTGCGAGGCCGTGGCCTTCGCGGATCCGGACTACGTCATGCCCGACGCGCTGCTGGTGGAGGCCGGCAACCCCGGCGGGTGGACGACGCTCAACGCCATGGCCGAGACCGACGGCGTCATCGGCGTCATGAACGGCACCAGCGAGCAGGAGGTCGCCGACGCGATCTTCGACGCCGAGCGCATCAACGTCCAGGCGGATCTCGCCGCGCTCATCCTGGAGCTCAAGGCCGGCCGCTGCGACGCGATCGGCCTGACGCGCGCGAACCTCAAGCTCGCCGCGGACGCCGACGGGGAACTCGAGGTCACCGAGGGGTTCTGGCTGACCGACCCCGATTCCGGTGAGGACATCATCGGCGCCGGTGCGGCGGTCTTCCAGCCGAAGGACGCGAACTTCCGCGACGCGCTCAACGAGGAGCTCGGCAAGCTCCTCGAGGACACCGCGACCTGGGAGGGCCTGGTCTCCGAGTACGGCTTCACCGTCGAGGAGAACCACCCGGACGGCCTCACCGCCGAAGACCTCTGCCCGGGCACGTACCAGTAGGCGTCATGGACTTCTCTGCGGTCATCGACTCGCTGCCCCGGTACGCCGAGCCACTGCTGGTGACCGTCCAGGTCACCCTGGCCTCGGCGGCCCTGGCGCTCGTCGTCGCCTTCACGCTGGGCCTCATGACGAGCTCGAAGCACCTGGCGGTGCGCACCCCTGCCCGCGTGTTCGTGGAGTTCATCCGCGGGTCCTCGGTCGTGGTGCAGCTCTTCTGGTTCGCCTACGCCATGCCGGTGATCCTGGGCGTCCAGTTCGACTACGCGATCGTCGCCGGGATCATCGCGCTCGGCCTCAACTACGGCGCCTACTGCTCCGAGGTGGTGCGCGGCGCCATCGCCGCGGTGCCCAAGGGGCAGCTGGAGGCGAGCCTCGCGGTGAACTTCACCCCGCTCCAGCGGCTGCGCCTGGTGGTCCTCCCCCAGGCCTGGCCCGAGATGATCCCCTCGCTGTGCGCCTTCGCCATCATGCTGCTCAAGGCCAGCGCCCTGGTCTCGCTCATCAACGTCACCGACCTCACTCGGATGGCGAGCCTCATCGGCGGGCGCGACGGCGGCGTGAACCAGCTGCCGCATTACGCGCTCATCCTCGTCGTCTACTTCATCCTCGCCTGGCTCATCTGGACCGGCATGCGGGCGCTCGAGCGCCGTGCCAAGCGCGGCCTCGGCATCGACGCGAAGCCCGTCAAGGGCCGCTTGACCCCGGCCGTGGCCGAGAAGGGACTGGCCTGATGAACGAGTGGGACAACGAGATCGTCGCCGAGGTCTTCCCGTCGATCTGGCAGGGATTCATCGTCGTTCTCCAGGTCACCCTGGTCGCGGGCATCATCGCCGTGCTGCTGGGGCTCCTGGCCGCGATCGGGGAGCGCATCGGCCCGCCCTGGCTGAAGCGCGTCCTCTCGGGCTTCTTCCAGTTCGTCCGGAACACCCCGCTGCTGGTGCAGGTCCTGTTCGTCTGGACCGCCACCAGCCTGTACATCAACCCCGAGTGGAGCGCCTTCGCCGTGGGCTCGGCGGTCCTGGGCGTCCATTACGCCTCCTACACCTCGGAGTCGTACCGGGCCGGGATCGAGGCGATCCCGGTCGGGCAGTGGGAGGCCGCGACGGCGCTGAGCCTGCCCACCCACCGGGTGTGGGGCGCGATCGTGCTCCCCCAGATGATGCGGCGGTCGACCGCCGCGGTGACCAACTGGATCATCGCCATGTTCAAAGAGGTGCCGACGCTGTTCATCATCGGCGTCCTCGAAATGATCGCCCAGGCCCAGAAGTACCAAGGACAGCACTACGACGGCGCCGTCGAGGGCTACACCATCGCCGGGATCCTGTTCCTGGCCGCCTCGTACCCGGTCGCGGTCGCGGCGCGGAGATTGGAGAACCGCCTTGCAAAATCCAACTTCTAACGGCGAGCACCAGCATGGAGCGCCTGAGTACAGTGTCCGCTTCGACCGCGTGAACAAGTCCTTCGGCGACCTGCAGGTGCTCGACCGGTTGAACCTCGAGGTGCAGCCCGGCGAGCGCGTGACGCTCATCGGGCCCTCAGGCTCGGGCAAGACCACGATCCTGCGGCTGCTCATGACCTTGGAGCACGTGACGCCGCCCAAGGACCCGGCCGCCGAGGGCGGCGTCATCTGGGTCGAGGGCGAGCCCTTGTCCCACATGCAGAAGGGGAGCAAGCTGGTGGTGGCGAACGAGCGCCACCTGCGGCGGGTGCGCAAGAAGATCGGCATGGTCTTCCAGTCGTTCAACCTGTTCCCGAACATGCGGGTGCTGCGCAACGTCACCGAGGCGCAGGTCCACACCCTCGGCCGCTCCAAGGACGAGGCCGAGGCGAAGGCCCGGGAGCTCCTGGACCTCGTCGGCCTTTCGGACAAAGTGGACAACTACCCGTCGCAGCTCTCGGGCGGCCAGCAGCAGCGGGTGGCGATCGCCCGGGCACTGGCGATGGACCCGGACATCCTGCTGCTCGACGAGGTGACCAGCGCGCTCGACCCGGAGCTGGTGGCCGACGTGCTGGGCGTGCTGCGCGACGTCGCCGACACGACCAGCATCACGATGCTCATCGTGACGCACGAGATGGGCTTCGCGCGGGACGTCTCGAACCGGGTGATGATGTTCGACCGGGGCCAGATCGTCGAGCAGGGCGCCCCGGACGAAATCTTCTCGGATCCGCGAGAAGCGCGCACACAGGACTTCCTCAGGGCCGTGCTCGCGGAGTAGACTTGAGGTTCTCCTCCATCCTTGGAGAGTGTTAGGGGTGTTCGAGGGGGGCGGCCATGAGGGGTTATCGGCCGCCCCCCTCTTCTTTTTCGCCCTGGATTCCGAAGTGGACCGTGCCGTCGAGCGCACTGTGGACGGCACTGTGGACCGCACCGCCGCGGCCGCACTGCGGGTACGGACCGCCGCCCCGCCGGGCGGGTGGCAGAATCAGACAGCGTGTCAGCACCTACTGAGGAAGCGATCCGATGAACCTGTTCGGCAAGGGCGAAAGCGCCCCGGAGGAGACCGTGGCCGTGATCGGCCTCGGCCGCTTCGGGTCCGCGGTCGCCGAGTCCCTCACGCGACTCGGCCACGAAGTGCTCGCGATCGACGAGCGGCCCGAGATCGTGCAGCGCGCCTCCGAGACCCTCACGCACGTGGTGCAGGCCGACTCGACCGAGTCGACCGTGCTCAACCAGCTCGGCATCGGCGAGTTCGACCACGTCGTGGTCGCGATCGGCACCGACATCGAGGCGAGCGTCCTCACCGTGCTGGCCTGCGAGGAGGTCGGGGTCCGCGAGATCTGGGCCAAGGCCATCAACGCCAAGCACGGCCAGATCCTGCACCGCACCGGCGCCCACCACGTGGTCTACCCCGAGGCGGCCATGGGCGAGCGGGTCGCGCACCTGGTGAGCGGCAAGATGCTCGACTTCATCGAGTTCGACGACGGCTTCGCGATCGTCAAGACCAAGGCCCCCGCCGAGGCCGTCGGCAGGACCCTCGGCGAGTCGAAGCTCCGCAGCAAGTACGGCGTCACCGTCGTCGGCGTCAAGCAGCCCGGCGAGGACTTCACCTACGCCACACCCGACACCGTGATCGCCGAGGGGGACACCCTCATCGTCTCCGGTGCCACCACCAAGGTCGAGCACTTCGCCTCCACGACCTGACATGACCCGCGTCAAGGCCTTCTTCCGCCACCCCGCCCGGCTCATCCCGCTGATCTTCCTGGCCGTGATCATGACGGGCACGCTCCTCCTCATGCTGCCGATCGCGCACCTGGAGAACGACGTCACGCACTTCACCGACTCGTTCTTCACCGCCACCTCCGCCGTGTCCGTGACCGGCCTGGCCGTGGTCGACACGCCCTTCCACTGGAGCTGGTTCGGGCAGTTCGTCATCCTGCTGCTCTTCCAGGTCGGCGGCCTGGGCATCATGACCAGCGCGGTGCTCGTCGGGCTCCTGGTGTCGAACAAGCTGGGCCTGCGCACGAAGATCATGACGCAGACGGAGATCAGCCGGGCGCTGAGCCTCGGGGACGTGAAGGCCGTGCTCCTGCGGACCGTGGCACTCTCGCTCGTCGTCGAGGCCGCCACCGCGCTGGTGCTCGCGATCCGCTTCTCCGCCTACGGCTTCGGGCTCGGCGACGCGATCTGGTACGGCATCTTCCACGCCGTCAGCGCGTTCAACAGCGCCGGGTTCTCGCTGTTCTCGGACTCGCTCATGAGCTACGCGACCGACTGGTGGATCTGCCTGCCGCTGTGCCTCTCGACCATCATCGGCGGGCTCGGCATGCCCGTGATCTTCGAGGTCACACGCCGCAAGTGGGGCCGCAAGCAGTGGTCGGTGCACACCAAGATCACCCTCGTCGGCTCGGGGTTCCTGCTGGTCGGCGGCTGGATCGCGTTCCTCCTCTTCGAGTGGTCGAACCCGGCCACGTTCGGGCAGTGGCCCTGGTACGACCGGATCCTGCCGGCGTTCTTCCAGACCTCGATGGTGCGCGCAGCAGGCCTGAACTCCATCGACATCGGCGCGATGAACCAGGACTCGCAGCTCGCCTCGATCATCCTCATGTTCATCGGCGGCGGCTCGGCCTCGACCGCCGGCGGCATCAAGGTTGGCACGTTCTTCGTGCTGCTCCTGGTCATCTGGGCCGAGGTGCGCGGCGAGCCCGACGTCACGGCCTTCCGGCACCGCATCAACCCCTCGGTGATCCGCGAGGCGCTCACGGTGGCGCTGGTGTACGTGGCCTGCAACGCCTTCGGCGTGTTCCTCATGCAGCGCTTCGAGCCGAACCTGGACCTCATGTCGATCATGTTCGAGGTGACGAGCGCGCTGGCGACCCTCGGCCAGTCCACGGGCGTCACGTACGACCTGTCCGAGCCGTCCAAGTGGCTCTTGGCGATCGCGATGTACACCGGGCGCATCGGGCCGGTACTCTTCGCCGCGTCCCTCGCCCTCCGCTCCCGCCACCGCCTGTACCGATACCCGGAAGGACGGCCGCTCGTGGGCTGAACGGCCGACCCGGGGAGTGAGCCCCGCCTCATACAGCCCTGAAAGCACAAGCGAAGATGTGAGCAGCACGCCGCAGCGCTTTCGCCCCTCAGAAAGGACGCCCCCCGATGGCCCGTAAAAGCCGGCAGCGCACCAGTCGCCTCCCGATTCGGATGCAGTTGATGCTGCCGATCGCGGCGGCGCTCATGGGGATGCTGGTGCTCGGGCTGTTCCAGACGGTGACGGTGTGGGACTCCTATCAGAACGCCACCGACGCCGAGGTCCTCGCCGAACTCTCGGAGGGCCTCAACGAGACCCTGGACCAGCACCAGGCCGAGATCGGGCCGGTCGTGATGGCCGTGGTCAACGGCGGCGGCGGCCAGTTCGACTCCGCGGTGGCCCGCCGCGAGACCGACGAGGCCTTCGAGGCGCTGCGGGGGACCTCGGACGCGGCCGTGGCCCGCTTCCCCGAGCTCGGCAACGACATGGACACCCTGTTCGCGAAGGTCGACGAGCTCGGCACCGCCCGGCTCGCGTTCGACGCGATGTACAACGGCGAGGCCGTCTACACCGATGACGAAGTGGCGGAAGGCATCCAGGTGTACCGCGACCTCGCGGACCACATCGTGGGGATCGCGGCGATCCTCCCCCGCCTCGTCGACGACTCCGAGATCTCCGCGCACCTCGACTCCCTCGCCGCGGTCATGCAGGCCGGGCGCATCGCCGCCGAGATCCAGTTCACCGTCGCCGCCGACCTGGCGCTGCTGGAGACCGAGGCCGCGGGCCTGGTCGACCGCGAGGCGCTCGGGCGGGTCGCGAGCCTCTCGGGGAAGTTCGACCAGCAGATCATCGAGTTCCGGGCCAACGCCTCGAACGAGACCGCCTCGGTCTACCGGGACGCCATGGAGTCCCAGGACGCCAAGGACGCCCGGACCGCGATGAGCGTCTACCTGCGCGGCAACATCCCCACGATCTCGCCCGCCGACTTCATGACGGCGCAGGGCGCGGTCGTCGCCTCGCTCGACACCACGCAGGTCTCGGTCCTGTCCTTCATGGGCGAGGACGTGAACCTCATGCGCGAGGCCGCCTCGCGCACGCTGCTCACCACGTTCGCGCTGGTGCTCGTGCTGGCGCTGACCTCGATCATCTCCGCGGCGATGCTGGCGCGCCGGATCAGCCTCCGCGTCGACGGCGTCCGCGAGGCGACCCTGACGGCCGCGTACGACACGCTGCCGAAGACGGTGGCCGCGGTCTCCCAGGCCGCCAACGCGAACGAGGTCGACCGGCTGCTGCAGGCCGCGAAGCAGCAGACGGTGCTGCAGACCGACTCGCGCTACGCCGACGAACTCGACAGCCTCGCCGAGGCCTTCAGCGCCGCGCACCACCAGGCGCTGCGCCAGACCGCGAACCAGGCGCTGCTGCGCATCGACGTCGAGGCGATGATGAAGACCCTCGCCCGCCGCGGCCAGAGCCTCATCCGCCGCCAGCAGCAGGTCATGGAGGCCCTCGTGGAGGGCACCGCGCCGTCCGCGATCCCCGACGAGTGGCGCAGCGTCTACCACCTGCTCGCGCGCATGCGCCGCAACGAGGAGAACCTGCTCCTGCTCGCCGGCGGCGACCCGCAGCGCCGCTACAACCACCCGGCCGGGCTCGAGGCGATCATCCGCGACGCCGTCGCCGAGATCGAGGACGCCGGGCGCGTCGTGGTCGAGAACCAGGTCGCGGTCCGGCTCGAGACCAAGCCCGCCGGCGACCTCGTGCGCATCCTCGCGGAACTGCTCGACAACGCCGCGTCCTACTCCCCGCCCACGCAGTCGGTGCGGGTGACCTCGCGCCGCTCGGGCTCGGAGATCGTCATCTCCATCGCCGACGACGGCATCGGCCTCGCCCCCGAGCCGATGGCCGCGATCAACCGCCGCCTCGCCGAGCCGACCCAGCTGAACTCCGAGCTCACCGCGACCATGGGCCTCCTGGTGGTCGGCCGGCTCGCCGCCGAGCACTCCATCAGCGTCCAGCTGCACTCCACGATGGGCAAGGGCACGCTCGCGCTCGTGCGCATCCCCGCGAGCGCGCACGCCGAGGACCCTGTGGGCCTCTCGCCGGCCGACCGCGGCACGGCCGCGCAGCTGGCGCTCTCGGCCCGCGCCGCGAACCTGCCGGTGACCGGGACGGGCGCCGAGACGGGCGCGCCGGGCGTCGAGCCGATCGTGCCGCGTCCGCGCCGCGCCGGCTCCGCCCCCGAACCACTGCCTGTAGCTGGTACGACACTCAACGGCGGGAACGGGACCCACGCCCCTGCGGGGCCCGCGCCCGAGACGCTGGATGTTACCTTCAGGAAAGTGAACCGAGCACTCGAAACCTCCGGCAGGGTCAACGGCGCGGAACTGCCCCGCCGCGCGCCCGGTTCCCGGCTGCTCCCCGGTTCCGTCCCCAGCTCGCGTTCGGGCGGCGGCGGAACCGACCTCGACCCTGCCGAGATCCGGGACCGGCTCGCCGGTTTCGCCTCCGGCATCGCGGCGGCCGCCGCGCACGAACAACGCCAATAGAAAGCAGCGAGATGGACAACAAGGACAAGAACGTCGGTGAACTCGACTGGCTCCTGACCTCCTTCGTGGAGAAGGTCCCAGACGTCTCAGAGGCGCTCACGGTGTCCGTCGACGGACTCGCCATCGCCGCCTCGCGCGGCCTGTCGACCGACCGGGCCGACCAGCTCGCCGCCATCACCTCGGGGCTCGCGAGCCTGACGACGGGTGCGGCGAAGGTCCTCGACGCCGGCCGGATCCGCCAGTCCGTCATCGACATGGACGAGGGCGTGCTGCTGCTCATGGCCGTCGGCGACCGCGCCCAGCTCGCCGTGCTCGCCAACGCCGGCTGCGACCTCGGCCAGGTCGGCTACGAGACCGCCCTGCTGGTCAAGCGGGTCTACGCCGCGCTCGAGCCCGACGCCCGCGGCAGCCTGTGAACCTGTAGGAGATTGCTCACCCGCGGGCGTCGGCCCGAGAGCGCGGCCCGCGGGCGACACTCCCCTCGACCTGCCGGTCGCTGACGCGACCTGCGACAACCACGAAGCACACGGCATGCGGTCACGCTCCGCCACGCCGCTAGTGCAATCCCCCTCCGCATCGGCGGCCCTTCCCGGGGCTATGCTGCGTTTCGCTACCTGGAAATGAATCATGGAGGCCCACAGGTGACCACGGTTGAGCCGAAGCTTGAGCCAACGCCTATCGTCGCGCGCCCCTGGCCGGTACGCCGGGAGCCCAACGGTTCCTGGCTCGCCCGCACGCTCCGCACGACGGACGCGAAGCAGATCGGTCTGCTCTACTTCGTGACGTCCTTCGCGTTCTTCGCGATCGGCGGCGTCCTCGCCCTCCTGATCCGCGCCGAGCTGTTCCAGCCCGGCCTCCAGATCGTGTCGTCCGAGCAGTTCAACCAGCTGTTCACGATGCACGGCACCATCATGCTGCTGATGTTCGCGACCCCGATCGTGTTCGCGTTCGGCAACTACCTGGTGCCCTTGCAGATCGGCGCGCCCGACGTGGCGTTCCCGCGGCTCAACGCCTTCGCGTACTGGCTGTACCTGCTCGGCTCGATCCTCGCGGTCTCCGGGTTCATCACCCCCGGCGGCGCCGCGTCCTTCGGCTGGTTCGCCTACCAGCCGCTGTCGAACGCGGTCAACTCGCCGGGCATCGGCGCGGACATGTGGTTCGTGGGCCTGTCGATCTCGGGTATCGGCACCATCCTCGGCGCGGTCAACATGATCACCACGATCATCACGATGCGCGCCCCGGGCATGCTCATGTTCCGGATGCCGATCTTCACCTGGAACATCCTCATCACGAGCCTCCTGGTGATCCTGGTCTTCCCGATCCTGTTCGCCGCGCTCCTCGCCGTCATGGCCGACCGCCAGCTCGGCGCGCACGTCTTCGACTCCGAGACCGGCGGCGCGATCCTCTGGCAGCACCTGTTCTGGTTCTTCGGCCACCCCGAGGTGTACATCGTGGCGCTGCCGTTCTTCGGCATCGTCTCCGAGATCTTCCCGGTGTTCAGCCGCAAGCCGATCTTCGGCTACAAGACGCTGGTCGCCGCGACCCTCGCGATCGCGGGCCTCTCGATGGCCGTGTGGGCCCACCACATGTACGCCACCGGCTCGGTCATGCTGCCGTTCTTCTCGCTCATGACGTTCCTCATCGCGGTCCCCACGGGTGTGAAGTTCTTCAACTGGATCGGCACCATGTGGAAGGGCCAGCTGACCTTCGAGACCCCGATGCTGTTCAGCATCGGCTTCCTGGTCACGTTCCTCCTCGGCGGCCTCTCGGGCGTCCTGCTCGCCAGCCCGCCGGTGGACTTCCACGTCTCCGACTCCTACTTCGTGGTGGCGCACTTCCACTACGTGCTGTTCGGCACCATCGTGTTCGCCGTCTACGCCGGCGTCTACTTCTGGTTCCCGAAGGTCTCGGGCCGCATGTACGACGAGCGGCTCGGCAAGGTCCACTTCTGGCTGACCTTCATCGGCTTCCACACCACGTTCCTGGTGCAGCACTGGCTCGGCGCCGAGGGCTTCCCCCGCCGGTACGCCGACTACCTGCCCAGCGACGAGTTCACGACGCTGAACATGATCTCCACCGTGGGCGCGTTCATCCTGGGCCTGTCGACGCTGCCGTTCATCTGGAACCTGTTCAAGTCCTGGAAGGCCGGCCGCGTGGTCGAGACCAACGACCCGTGGGGCTACGGCGGCTCGCTCGAATGGGCGACCAGCTGCCCGCCGCCGCTGCGCAACTTCGACCGCCTCCCGCGCATCCGCTCGGAGCGCCCCGTCTTCGACGAGAAGTGGGGCCACCTGGTCAAGGAAGTCAAGGGGCACTAAGACGCACGTGAAGAGCCCGGGGGCGATCGCCCCCGGGCTTCTTCGTACCCAGTACTGCAGGATATATCCTATAGGATCTGGGTCGGGGACCTCGCGTCTTGTAGCCCACCGCGAATGGCAATAGGATCAGGGCATGAGCCGGGCACTGATCGTGGTAGACGTCCAGAACGACTTCTGTGAGGGCGGGTCGCTCGCCGTCGCGGGCGGCGCGGCCGTCGCTTCCGCGGTCACCGACCTGATCGGGTCGGCCCCGGGCCGCTGGGAGCACATCGTCGCCACCCGCGACTGGCACATCGATCCCGGCCTGCACTTCTCCGCCGAACCCGACTTCCGCGACTCCTGGCCCCCGCACTGCGTCGTGGGCACCGCCGGCGCGGGCTTCCACCCGAACTTCGACCACACCGTCGCCGAGGCCGTGTTCGACAAGGGCGCCTACGAGGCCGCGTACTCGGGCTTCGAGGGCTCGGCCGGCGAGACGGGCCTGGCCGAATGGCTGCGCGAACGCGGCGTCGACGCGGTCGACGTCGTGGGCATCGCCACCGACCACTGCGTCCGCGCCACCGCGCTGGACGCCGCCGCCGAGGGGTTCCAGACCACGGTGCTCCTCGAGTACACCGCCGCGGTCGCGGAGGAGACGAAGGCCAAGGCCCTCAAGGAACTCGAAGCGGCGGGCGTGACCCTCGCCTGATCATTGACATGGGAAGGCCCCCGCGAGCGATGCTCGCGGGGGCCTCGCCGTGCGGCGGTCAGTCCGTCGCGTCGTACGCGAAGATGCGCTGGAAGCTGTTGTTGTCCCAGTCGGTTTCGAGGACGAGCGCGTCGACCAGGTTGCTGGGCATCTGGAGGACGACGATGAACTCCTGCCCGTAAGCCCGCGAATGCTCGGGCCACTCCTCTCTCGGATCGACCTCGATGGTCCAGGTCGTCTCGTAGGACTCACCGGCCTCCAGCCCGTTCACGGTCTCGACATGGGCCGAGCCGTCAGAGCACTCCGTGTGGTCCTCGCCTGCGAGGCGGATCGACTCGGTCGAGCAGATGCCGAGCGTGAACTGCGCGGCGTCGTCCTCCCCGAGGTTGGTCACGGTCACGGCGACCTCGCGGGTGTCCGCTCCCGATCCGACCACTTCGGCGGTCACGGCCAGGTCGGTGATGTGCGTCCCCGGCACCCCGCCGGTGAGCTGCTCCAGCCCGCCGTCGCGGTACCGCTCGATCCAGCGGTCGACGTCCTGGATCTGCGTCGAGCAGCACGGTTCCACGGCGAGGAGGCCCAGGAGCACCCCGTACTCGGCGTCGGGGGCGATGTCGTACACCGAGCCGTTCTCCCCGTACTCGTAGCGGTAGAGCTGCTCGGCGACTGCGAAGCCGTCGCCGTCCGCTTCGATGGCGAGGACCTGGCGGATCATGGCCTCGCCGGGGCGGCAGCCGACGAGGGCGACCGCCTGCAGCGGCCCGTTCGCGCTGAGGCGGGCGTGGACGACCTTGATCAGGTGGATCGGTCCGTCGCCGTCGGCCGAGGTGAGCTGGGCGGGTTCGGTCGGGCAGGCGGCCTCCGTGCCCTCCCCGAAGTCGGGCAGTTCGAGCGACTGGCCCAGGAGGTCGTCATAGGCGGGCGGCGGCTCGGTCTCGAGGGTCTGCGTCTCGGCGTCCGGTGCGCTCTCGATCGCGGACGTGGGGTCCTGGGGCTTCACCGGCACGTCGCCGGAGGTGGCCTCGACGGTGGGCTCGCCGGCGGCCGGCGCCTGCTCCTCGGCCGTCGCGGCCTGCTGGAGCATCCACGAAGCGGGGGCGATCAGCGCGAGCGCGGCAACGGCCGCGACGGTGACGCGGGTGGCGCGGCGGCGGCGGACCCTGCCGCGGATGTCGGCGGCGGCCGGCGGTTCGACCATGAGTTCGGCGGCTTCGCCGAGTTCGTTGAAGGCTTCGGCGAAGCGGATCTCGTCTTCGGGGGTGCTCATCGCTGCTCCCTCTCGTCTCGGATGCTGAGTCGGTCGGCCAGCGCGGCTTTGCCGCGGAAGAGCCAGGAGCGGACCGTGGCCTCGGGGGTGCCTTCCTGCTCGGCGATCTCACTCACGGTGAGTCCGGCCATGTAGCGGAGGATGACGGCCTTGCGGTGGTTCGGCTGGATGCTCGCCAGGGCGCGCATGAGGTCGACCCGGTCGCCGTCGGGCGCGGTCTCGTGGGTCTCCCGCTGGCGGTTGAGGAACCGCTGCACGACGCCGCGGCGGCGCAGCTGGCTGGTGGCGAGGTTCCAGGCGACGCGACGAACCCAAGCCACGGGGTTCTGGTAGTCGCGCACCTTCTTCCAGCGGGCGAGGGCCCGGCAGAAGGCCTCGGCGACGAGGTCTTCGGCTTCGGCCTTGTTGCCGGTGTAGGCGAGGAGCTGGCTGGTGAGGGCCCTGACGTTGGCGGCGTAGAAGTCGTCGAACTCCTGGTTCGCGCGCAGCGGTGGGGGTTCCACGGACACGCTGTCCAATATGGCGTCGGGGCTGTCGCGGGTCATCATCGGGGCTCCTCAACTCGGGTATGGCGGGGGTCCGCACTGAATACACGAGCGGCGATCGCAAAGTAATGCACCGGATCCCGCATGCAGTTCCAGTGGCCTCGCCCACTGCGGCGGGGCGGGCACACGACGGTGCCCCCGCGAGCTGCGCTCGCGGGGGCACCGGGGGCCGGACTACTCCGCGGAGAACATCGGGCTCGAGTCGATCACCAACGACCAGTAGTCGTACTCGGACGGCTCCCGGACCACGGTCCCGTCCTCTTCCAACTGGACGCTCTCGATCCAGTGCTCGGTTTCGGACTCGGCACTGGTGGCGGTGGGGTCCCACCGCTCGGCGAACCCGACCAGCAGCTGGAGGCCGTCACCGGCCATGGCGCCCTTGATCACTGTCCCCCCGGGCTGGGAGTGGACGAGCTGCTGGGCCCCCCACGTGCCGTCGCCCGACTCCTCGAGGACCACGACCTGGAAGACGAACTCGTCGCCGGCGTCGCATCCGAAGTACGCCACGAGGCTGAGGTCCGCGGCGTGAGCGAGGCCGTCGGCGACGTCGGCGCGGTCCTCCGGGGTGACGACGGCTGTCGTGACGAGCAAGAGGAACGCCTCCCCTTCCTCGGCGTCGCCGCTGACTCCGGCCCCGTGGTACGTGCCGTCGGCGACGACCGTGTCGCCGGAACCGCACGCCGCTTCGACGTCCTGGTCCCCCGGCACGAAGGAGGGCATGTCGACGGTCGCACCGATGATGTCGTTGGCGTCGACGGGGTCATCGTCCGGCACGAACTCGAACGCGGGCGGCGTCTCCTCCGGGGAGGTCTCGGCTGCCGTCGATTCGGGCGCTCCAGGCTGGGCCAGGGGCTGCTGCGGCTCGCCCGCGCCGGCGGTGTTGGCGAGGAGCCACGTCGCGGGCGCCGCAAGGGCGAGCGCGGCGACGCCGGCGACGGCGACCCGGCCGACTCGGCGGCGCTTCGCTTTGCGCCACAACCGGTCGGCGTCGCCCGTGTCGGTGGCGGCGGTGACGTCGCCGGTGTACTCGTCGAAGATGCTCTTCATCGGGTCCGGGGTGTTCATTGCGGCTCCTTGAGGTCGTCGATGCGCAGTCGTTCAGCGAGGGCGGCGCGCCCTCGGGCCAGCCAGGTGCGGACGGTCGACTCGGCGACCCGCTCCTGCTCGGCGATCTCCGCGCCCGACAGGCCGGCGATGTAGTGGAGGATGATCGCTTTGCGGTGGCGCTCGTTGAGTCCGGCGAGCGCCCGCTCCAGGTCGACGCGGTCGGGTTCGGGCCCTTCGACGTCCACGATGCGCTGGCGGCGCAGGAACGAGCGGACGAAGGCGCCGCGCCGCAGCCGCGAGGTCGCGAGGTTCCAGGCCACGCGGCGGACCCAGACCGCCGGGTTGTCGTAGGTGCCGACGGTCTTCCAGCGGGTCAGGGCCCGGAGGAAGGCCTCGGCCACGAGGTCTTCGGCTTCGGCCGCATCTCCGGTGTACGCGCGGATCTGCGCGGTGATGGGGCCGATGTTGCTGGCGTAGAAGGCGTTGAACTCGGCGCGGTGGTCGGTCGGACTCGCCCGGTCCAACGCGGCGGTGTTCGCGGCGATGCTGGCTGCCATAGGGCTCCTCTGGGGTCAGCAGGGCGATCGGTCGATCGCCTCCTTCACACGAACGAACCGGCCGCGACGTCTCACCGCGGCACCGGGTTTTCTCCGATCGGACTCAGTCTCGGACGCGGGCCGCCCTCACGATAAGGCGGAGCGCCAACGGCCCACCACGAGGAAGGCCCCCGCGAGCATCGCTCGCAGGGGCCCGTGTGGATGCGATCAGGGAGTGGAGTGCTCGCTCGGCTCCTCGCCTCCGGAGGGCGACACCTCGTCGGCACCGGTGGTGGGCTCCTCCCAGCTCGGGGTCGCGTCGCCGTCGTGGGTGGGCTCCTCCCCCGCGTCGGTGGGCTCGTACCCGGGCGTCGACTCGTCGGTCCCGGTGGGCTCGTCGGATGCAGAGGGCTCATAGGACCCGGTGGGCTCGTCGGTCGGTGTGCCGCCGCCTTCGCTCGGCGACTCGACGGGCGTCTCCTCGCACGGGTACAGCACCTCGACCGGAGCGCCCTGCTCGAAGGTGCCGTAGAACTCCACGACGACGGCGCTCTCCGGCAGTTCCGCCTCAAGCCGCTCCGCGTTGAGGTAGTGATCGTCGAGTTCGGCGAACTCGGTGAAAGCCTCCTGGGCGCGCTGGGCGAGCCGGTAGAGCGTCGGATCCGCGGCGATCGTCTCGATGTCCTCGCCCCCGGTGAAGACGATGCCGCCGCTCATGCTGTCCGCGGCGAGGTAGTCCTCGACCGTGGTGCCCTCGGCCAGGATTGCGTACCTGCCGTCCTCCAGGCAGGGCGGCGCCTCGCCGGTGTCGGCGGCCCCGGTCGGCCCGTCGCTCGCTCCGGCCTGCTGGAGCATCCAGCCGCCCGGGACGGCCAGGACCGCTGCGGCGACGCCTGCGGCGGCGACGCGGGTGGTGCGGTGGCGGCGCATCCGGCGGCGCAGCTGGCCGGTGGTGGACCGGGTGGTCTCGGCGGCGGTGGCGGCGGCGAACTGGTCGAACATGGCGCTCAAAGGGTCTCGCTGAGGGGTGTTCATCGGTGCTCCTCGAATTCGGCGGGGTTGTCTTCGATGCGAAGGCGCTGTGCAAGCGCCGCTTTTCCTCGTGTCAGCCAGGAGCGGACGGTCGTCTCGGCCACGCCCTCCTGCTCGGCGATCTCCGCGGTGGTCATGCCCGCCATGTAGCGCAGGATGACCGCCTTGCGGTGGCGCTCGTTCAGCTCCGAGAGCGCCTGCTCCAGGTCGAGCCGTTCTGGCCCGGGCCCTTCGGCGGTCGCAGGACGCTGCCACCGCAGGAACCGCCGCAGCACGGCGGCGCGGCGCAGCCGCGAGGTCGCCAGGTTCCACGCGACCCGCCGCACCCAGGTCGCGGGGTTGTCGTAGGCGCTGATGGCGCTCCAGCGCGCCAGCGCCCGGCAGAACGCCTCCGCGACCAGGTCCTCGGCCTCGGCGAGGTCGCCGACGTAGGCGCGTATCTGCGCGGTGATCTGGTCGACGTTCGCTGCGTAGAAGCCGTCGAAGTCCGCGCGGTCGGCGGACGAAACATGGGACACAGTGGACTGTTGCACCATGGGGCTCGCAGTCATCCGGTTCCTCGATTCAGGAGGTTGACGTGCAGTCGGTTTGATCGCACTCCCCACACGAAGCACCCGAGCGGAATGACGCAGAGGCCGTCGAAGTTTTTTCAGATGCGGCGGGCTACTTCCCGTAGCGGCGGTCGCGGATCGCGAAGGACCGCACCGCGCGCAGGAAGTCGACCCGGCGGAAGTCCGGCCAGTTCGAGTCGCAGAAGTAGAACTCCGAATAGGCCGACTGCCACAGCAGGAACCCGGAGATCCGCTGCTCGCCGCTGGTGCGGATCACCAGATCGGGGTCGGGCTGGCCGGTCATGTACAGGTGGCGGGCGATCGAGTCGGCGTCGATGGACTCGGCGACCTCCTCCAAGCTCGCCCCGGTGGCGGCCTGCTCGAGGATGAAAGAGCGCACGGCGTCGGCGATCTCGCGCTGGCCGCCGTAGCAGACGGCGAGGTTGACCTGCATGCCGCGCTTGTCGGCGGTGCGCTGCTGGGCGTGTTTGAGCGCGGCCTGGTGCTCCTCGGGGAGGAGGTCGAGGGCGCCGACCATGCGCAGCTGCCAGGGCTGATCGTCCTCGGCGAGCTCTCCGGCGAGCTCGTCGATGATGTCGAGGAGCGGGTCGAGCTCCTCCTTGGGGCGGGAGAGGTTCTCGGTGGAGAGCAGCCAGATCGTGACGTGCTCGACGCCCAGTTCCTCGCACCAGCCGAGGAAGCGCTCGATGTGCTTGGCGCCGGCCCGGTGGCCGTCGTTGGGGTCGGTCAGGCCCATGTCGCGGGCCCAGCGACGGTTGCCGTCGACCATGACACCGATGTGCCTGGGCAGCGGCTGGCCGGTCAGCTCGCGCGCGAGCCGACGCTCGTAGATCCGGTAAAGCAGGTTCGAGATCGCCACAACCGGCAATTGTAGGCTCTGCCAAATTTACGGCTCGCAAGCTTCGCCGTGAAGGCCAAATTTACGGCTCGCAAGCTTCGCCGTGAAGGCCAGATTTACGGCTCGCAAGCCTCGCCACGGAGGCCGCATTGACGCCTCGCCAGCCTCGCAGTGCAGGCCGAAATTGCCGCTCGCAAGCCCGGGCGCGGCCTTGTCATCCTGCGGGCGCGCCATCGCCCGCGCGCTGGGAGGCGCGCGGGCGATGGAAGTTCGGCCTACTGCAGGTCGAGGCGTTGCTTGAGCGCGTCGAGTTCGCTCCAGAGCACGGTCGGGAGCCGGTCGCCGAACCGCGCGAACCAGCTTTCGACCAGCGGGATCTCGGCGGCCCACTCGTCCCTGTCGACCTTGAGGGCGGCCTCGAGGTCGGCCTCGCTCACGTCGATGCCGTCCACGTCGATGGCCGCCGGGGTCGGGCAGTACCCGATCGGGGTCTCGACGGCTTCACCGCGGCCTTCGAGGCGCTCGACGACCCATTTGAGGACGCGGGCGTTCTCGCCGAAGCCGGGCCACAGGAAGCGGCCGTCCTCGGAGCGGCGGAACCAGTTCACGTAGAACACCTCGGGCAGCAGGTCCTCGCTGACGGCGGACTTGCCCATTTCGATCCAGTGACCGAAATAGTCGGCGGCGTTGTAGCCGATGAAGGGCAGCATCGCCATCGGGTCGCGCCGCACGACGCCGACCTGGCCGACCGCGGCCGCCGTGGTCTCCGAGGAGAGGGTCGCGCCCATGTACACGCCGTGGACCCAGTCGCGGGACTGCGTGACGAGCGGGATCGTGGTGGCGCGGCGGCCGCCGAAGAGGATCGCGTCGATCGGGACGCCGCGCGGGTCGTCGTACTGCGGCGCGAGCACCGGGCACTGCTTGATGGGCGTGCAGAAGCGGCTGTTCGGGTGGCTGGACGGCTCATCGGAGTGCGGGGTCCAGTCGCGGCCCTTCCAGTCGATGAGGTGGTCGGGGGCCTCGCCCATGCCCTCCCACCAGATGTCGCCGTCGTCGGTGAGCGCGACGTTCGTGAAGAGCGTGTGGCCCTTCTCGATGGTGCGCATGGCGTTCGGGTTGGTCTTGTAGTCGGTGCCGGGCGCGACGCCGAAGAACCCGTACTCGGGGTTGGAGGCCCACAGGCGCCCGTCCTCGCCGAAGCGCAGCCAGGCGATGTCGTCGCCGAGGGTCTCGACCTTCCAGCCCGGGATGGTCGGCTCGAGCATCGCCAGGTTGGTCTTGCCGCACGCGGAGGGGAACGCGCCGGTCACGTGGTAGACCTTCCCTTCCGGGCTCGTCAGCCGCAGGATGAGCATGTGCTCGGCGAGCCAGCCCTCGTCGCGGCCCATCGCGGAGCCGATGCGCAGGGCGTAGCACTTCTTGCCCAGGAGCGAGTTGCCGCCGTATCCGGAACCGTAGGACCAGATCTCGCGGTCCTCGGGGAAGTGCGAGATGTACTTCGTGGCGTTGCAGGGCCAGGGCACGTCGGCCTGGCCGGGCGCGAGCGGCGCGCCGACGGAGTGGAGGCACTTTACGAAGTCCGCGTCCCTGCCCATCGCATCGAGCACCTTGGTGCCCATGCGGGTCATGATGTGCATCGAGACGGCGACGTAGGCGGAGTCGGTGAGCTCCACGCCGAACATCGGCTTCTCCGCTTCGAGCGAGCCCATGCAGAACGGGACGACGTACATGGTGCGCCCGCGCATCGAGCCGCGGTAGAGGCCGGTCATGGTCTCGCGCATGTAGTCGGGCGCGGTCCAGTTGTTGGTGGGCCCGGCGTCGTCGGGGTCGTTGGAGCAGATGAAGGTGCGCTCCTCGACGCGCGCCACGTCGCCCGGGTCGGTGCGGGCCAGGAACGAGTCCGGCTTCGCGGGGACCGGCTCGAGCGTCCCGAACGCGACGAGTTCGGCGGTCAGGCGCTCCCATTCGGCGGGGCTGCCGTCGCACCAGACGATCTGGTCGGGGTCGGTCAGCTCGGCCACCTCGCCGACCCAAGCGAGCAGCTTGTGGTGGCGGGTGGGCGGATCGGTGAGTCCGATCAGGGGATCGGCGGTGGAGACTTCGATGCTCACGGTGGCTCCTTCGGTGCTGTTCTCATGCACGGTGCGCGCTGCCGCTCGTGGCGGCCGGCGTCGGGCCGTGCGTCAGGGCCGGAGCGGATCGCTCCGGTCGGGGCCGGTCTTTCGGACGCTACGGGAATACCCGGGCGCGCGCAGGCACTCATGCGCGATCGGTCCGGTCCTGAACTGGGGTTCCGTTCCCACATACTGATCTGTTGCGCATTCAAGCTCGAAACGAGCACAACTACTCGCACTTTCTGCGTGACCGAGCAGTAACACGCACAAAGAACTGAATTTGATCGATCCTCGCAACTAATGCGATCGGTTTCGATCATGGAACGAGCGCGTTAGTGCGCTGTCGCGATCGTGTTTCGCGCACGGGTCGCCGCCGTTTTGGTCCGAATCGCCGCAGAGCGGGCCGTCCTGGGTGAAGATGCAGGTCTGCACAGCCGCATCCGAGTGTCGAAGCGTTGGAGACGCCCATGGCGCACCGTGAACCGGAACCGCAGCCGAACCGCGCGAAGAGCGCCACCGTCGGCTTCGTCGTCGCGATCGCCGTCGTCATGGCGGTCGTGCTCGCCTACCTGCTGCTGCGCTGAGCGCACGAGAAAGGGCCCGAACGCACGTCCGGGCCCTGCATCTCGTCGTCGCGGCTACACCGAAGGCCCCCGGCGGCGCAGCTCGTCCACGCTCACCATCGCCTCCCGCAGCTCCTTCAGCCAGTCCTCCGCATGCTGCTCGACCAGGCGCACGCACCACGCGAGCGCATCCGAGCGCGACGCGGCCACCCCGGAGCCCACGAGCGTGTCGAGCACCAGCCGCTCGGGCTGGCGCAGACGCGTCGTCACCGGCAGCGACTGGTGCGTGAACACCATCGTCGTGGAACCGCAGCGCGCCCCCCACGAGGACTGCCGGTGGTACCGGTACTGCAGCTGCTGCGCGATCTGCACCCGCATGTCGCGCGTGGCCTCGCGGAAGCGCGAGATCCGGCCCTCCTCGGTCGCGGCCCGGTCGGACTCCGTCGCGTCCGCCGGGTGGTCCGGCGTCGGCAGCGGGCAGATGATGATCATCTCGTCGCGGTCCACGGTCACATCGGGCATGCCGGCGATCCAGCCGTCCGGGACGATCCCGTAGATCCAGGCGGGGGCGTCGTCAGTGGACGGCAGTGGGCCGTAATGCCACGAGCCGGTGTCGTCGTTGGCGGCCATTGACGGGACTCCTCACGTTCAGTTGACGCATCAGGTGTACCTCATCGCGTCAACGCCCTGCCGACTGAGGGCCCGCGAGCCGCCGATGCGGCACGCCCAGCCGCCTACAGCCCCCGCATGAACAGGGCCGCCAGCGCGCACACCGCCACGATCGCCGCCCCCACGCACACCAGCGTCTGCCCCGGGCGCGCCCGCACCCGGTACTGCCACGAGAGCCACGCGCCCAGTACGATCGGGCCCGTCCCGATGCCCGCGAACAGCGTCAGCGCGGCCAGGGCCTCCGCGAACGGCACGTTCCCGGACTCGAGCATCCCCAGCGCCGCCCAGACCGCGAGCGCCCCCAGTCCGAGGCCGATCGCGGCGGCGGTGACCTCGGTGTGGCGGGGCGCCTCGATCGGCAGTTCGCCCTGCCGGGCGAGGGAGAGGAGCCGTTCGGATCGTTCCAGTCGTGCCCGCACCCGCTCGGGGTCGGGCTCCGGGTCGGGCTCGCCCGCGGCGGGCGTGGGTCCGGTGCGGCGGTGGCCCACGAAGTCCCCGAGGGAGCGCCAGAGGACGGTGACGTTCTTGTCGGTCTCGGCCACGAGCGCCGCCGCGTTCGCCGAGGCGCTGTCGGCGTCGTCGCGGGCGGTCCGGGCGGCCTCGACGGCGGCGGCGAGCCGGTCGGCCTCGCTCCGGTAGGCGGCGACGGCGGCGCGGATCTCAGCGTCCGCGTCGGCGCGTTCCTTCAAGTAGGCGGCGACGGCGGTGGCGTACTCGGTGTCGCTGTTCGGCATGGCGCTCCTTTACGGCAGGTCGAGGACGGCCCCGGGCCGCGGCAGCAGAGCGGCTGTCTTGTAGGGGATGACGACCTGCGGGGTCCGGTGCCGGGCGCGGTCGAAGTACAGGCCGCGGCGCTCGCGCGGGTACCAGGCGGGGCCGCCGCTCGCGGGCGAGAGCGGGGCCAGCTCGGGCCCTTGGACGTCGAGGGCGAGCCACGCGTCGACGGCGTCGAAGCGGGCCGAGAACCCGCCGAGGTCCTCGCGCAGGCGCGGCACCGACCGCCACCAGCCGAGGGTGTGGAGGTGGCGTTCGGGGCCGTCGATGAGCATGGCGCGCAGGGCGGCCGTGCCGGCGGCGTCGAGCCGCACCGACCCGGCGTCGACGGCGTAGACCAGGTTGAGTCGCAGCGCGCCGTCGCAGCGTTGCTCCCATTCCTTGCAGACCTTGTCGAGGCTGTCGTGCCAGTCGACTTCGGCGCCTTCGGCTTCGAGCGCTGAGGCGAGGGCGAGCGCGGACGGGGCGGCGTCGGGTTCGAGGCAGCACAGGTCGACGCCGATGCGCTGGCCGTGCTGCTGCGAGCCGAGTGCGGTGGTGAGGGCGGCGGCGGCGAGGATGTCGGCGGCTTCGGCGGCCCTGGTGCCGAGGATGGCGAGGTTGCGGCCGGGCGCGCGGTGGAGGGCGAGTTCGGCGCCGCGGGAGGCGACGTCGATGGTCTGGCCGAGCAGGGCGGTCTCGGGCGGCGGTGCGGCCCGGGTGAGGTCGGGGACGTGGTCGCCGTCGAAGAGGGCGGGCGGTTCGTTGCCGTTGGGGCGGGCTTCCCAGAGGCGTTTCTGGAGCGGCTCCCAGGCGTCGGCGTGCCCGGCGTTGGGGACGGCGACGATCTTGTTGGCGCCGGTGTGCCCGGATTCGTCGTTGACGACGGCGTGGAAGCGGGGGACGGCGTCGGCGGCGTGGTTGTTCTCGGCGAGGACCCTGCGGGCCTTGGGGAGTGCGATGCGCAGGGTGAACTGGGCGACGAGGCTGGGTCGGCCCCAGAGGGCCTCGATCCCGGCGATGTCCTGGGAGGCGAGGACGAGGTGGATGCCTTGGCTGCGGCCGCGGCGGGCGAGGTCCTCGAGGAGCTGGACGGCTTCGTCGGTGACGGCGTCGCGGGTCTCGAGGAGCACCTGGAACTCGTCGACGACGGCGACGATGCGGGGCCAGTGGCCTTCGGGGTCGGCGGCGCGGAGTTCTTCGAGTTTGGTGGCCTCGTGGGCTTTGGCGGCTTCGGCGCGGCGGCGCAGCTCCTCTTTGAGGTGGCGCAGGAGGGCGAGGCCGAACTCGCGGTCGTCGTTGATGTTGACGCCGACGAGGCGCACGTGCGGGAGCCAGGTGGGGTCGCGGCGGCCGGACGCGAAGCGCGCGAAGGAGACGCCCTCTTTGAAGTCGAGCAGGTACAGCGCGAGTTCGTCGGGGCTGTAGTTGGAGGCGAGGCCGGCGATCCAGGCGTAGAGCAGGTTGGTCTTGCCCGAGCCCGAGGGGCCGCCGACGAGCGCGTGGGGCGGGTTGTCGCCGAGTGCGAGGCGGGCGACGTCGCCGGCGGCGGTCTCGCCGATGGCGGCGAAGAGGCCGGTCGCGGAGGAGGCGGCCCAGAGCCGCGGCGGGAGGAGGTCGACGAGGCGGGCGGGTTCCCTGCCGGCGCTGTGCTTCTCGGCGACGGCTTTGGCGGCGGCGGTGACGGTGCTCAGGGGCGGGGGGCCGTCGAGTGCGATGGCGGCGCCCGGGAGTCCGGTGTAGGCGGTGGCGGTGAGGCGCGGGAGGTCTGCGGGACCGGCGGTGTCGTCGCCGACGACGACGAGGTGCACCCCGGCGGCGACGCCGGTGCGGCGCAGGCGGGCGAGCTGGGCCTGGTCGTGGGCGGGCCAGGAGGCGAGGTCGGCGTTGAGCAGGACCAGGACGCGCCACGGCTCGGGGCGGCGCCCGGTGGCGGCGGCGAGTTCGGCGAGGGAGGCGTGCTCGCCCGCGAGCACTTCGGCGTTGACGCGCCGGACGGTCTCGACCAGCGCGTCGAGGGTCTCGCGGAGCCCTGAAGGCCCGATGAACGAGAGCAGCCCGGCCTTGCCGAGGGCGGCGAAGGCGGAGAGCGAGCCGCCGAGCCGCTCGGGGTCGTAGACGTGGAGTCGGGTGAGTCCTGCGGGGACCGATCCGACCGCGCGCAGGAGGAGCCCCGGGAGTGCTTGCGCCGCATCGGCATCGATGCGCAGGTGGGCGCGGTCGAGCAGCGGGATCAGTGCGGGCAGTGATTTCGTCGTCGCTGTGGGTGCCGAATTGTCGTACCCCCCTGTCACGCTTGCATCACCGGCATCGGCACTTGGAAGGGCGCAGTCGAGAAGGGAGGTAGCGGCGCCACCGGGTCGGCCGGGCCGCGCGGCACGATCGGCGGCGGCAGCGGTTGCGGCGCCGGGGCTTTCGGCGGAGACGGCAGCGTACGGGCCGGACTCGGCGGAAGACCTGGAGCCCTCGGAAGCGGCGGCGCGTCCCGCTCCCGAACCGAAGCCGCCCTCGGCGGGGGTACCACCGCCGAGGCCGATCGGCTCAGGAACTGCGCCGGTCCGCGCAGCAGTGCTGCCACCGCGGGAAGCGGTCCACTCAGGACTGATGTCAGCCCGCACGGCGCCGCCGCCAGGGACGACAACCTCGGTTGCGACTCCGCCCGGCGCAGCACTACCGCCGCCCGGCGCGACCGCAAGGGCGCCGCCGATCTGCGCGGCAGCAGCATCGCCGCTGAGTGCGCGATCAGGAGCATCGCCGGTCCGCGCAGGGCTTCCGCCGCTGGAGGCGACAACTTCGGGGCCAGCTCCGGCCGGCGCAGCGCAACCGCCGCCTGGCGCGATCGCAAGGGCGCCGCCGGTCTGCGGAGCCGCGGCTGCACTGAGGTCGCGGCCAGAAGCGCCGCCGGTCTGCGCGGCAGCGGCATCGCCGCTGAGGGCGCGGCCAGAAGCATCGCCGGTGCGCGCGGTGGCGATGGTGGTGGAGGAGGCGGGGTGGGTGGGCACGGGGGGAGGGGAAGGAAGGATCCGCTCGCTGCCGGCGAGGGCGCCGATGCGGAGCATCGGGGCCGCGCCTCGGGTCAGGGCCGATTCGGGCTTCCACTCGCGCCAGGCTGCCCCGGCGGCCGTCGGGGCGGCGTCGAGCGCGGCCTGGAAGGCGGCTTCGTGGGCGCCTTGCACCGCAGCGGCTTTGCGGGCCTCGAGGGTGGCGAGCATGCGCTCGTGAATGTTCTTGAGCTGCGTCTGCTTGCGGTTCGTGTCGGTGATGGCCTGCTCGGCCTGGACGCGTTCGTGCTCAGCTCGGGCCGCGGTGCGCTCGGCGAGGAACCGGGCCTCGCCGCGGGCGCGCCCGAGTTCATCGCCCATGGCCGCTACCAGTCGTCGCCGCCAGCTGCTCATGGTCAGGCCCTCCGCTCGCTCTTGCTCAACCGGTGCAGGGCCGCGACCAGGGCCGGGCCCATCGCCGCGGTCCGGGCCGCGTCGCCTTCGTCGTCGGCGCTCCTGCGCCCCAGGGTGCAGGCCGAGGCGAGCGCGGCGCCGATGTGGTCGGGTTCGGCCTTGGGGACGAGCGACCGCACCTTGTCGGCGCACTTGTCGCGCAGGGAGGGCACGTCGCGCGCGGTCGGGGCGCGCCCGAGATGTTCGGCGGCGAGGGTGCGCACGAGCGGCCAGGCGAGGCCGGGCAGCTTCACCCCGGTCTGCGGTCCGGCGTCGCGCAGACGCTTGCAGTAGGCCTCGGCGTTGCCGTCGCCGGCGGCCTTGAGCAGGTCGTTGAAGAGTCGCGTGGGCGGCACCTGCTGCGGGTCGGCGGCGCCGGTGCGGTCGCAGAGCTCGTTCACGCGGTCGGTCCACCACTGCCGCGGGTCGACCGGCGGCGGCTTCGCCGCGCTGCCCTTGGGGGCGGCCGCGGCCGGTGCCGCGGCGGCTCCGGCGCCGATGCCGTCGAGGTAGTCGTCGATCGCGGTGGCGGCCTCGGTGAGGCGGACCCGGGCCGCGTCGAGGCGTTCGCGGGCGGCGCCGAGCTTGTGGAGGCCGACCTCGGCGTTCGACTCCCGGGAGGCTTCCTTCAGTTCCGCCTGGGCGGCTTCGAAGCACTGCTCAGCGGTGTCGAGGGCGGGCAGGGGGAGGTCGGCGGCCAGGGCCTTGAGGCGCCCGGCGAGGGCGGCGACGTCCACAGGGGGCTCCGTTCTACAGGGACACTGTCTTCGAGGGCACGGTCTGCAAGGGCCTGGTCTTGGAAGGCACTGTCTAGAGGGTCGCGGCGTACGCCTCGGCCTGCTCGGCGGCGGCGAAGGTGGCGGCCAGGGACTGCTCGAGTTCGGCGGCCGCCTGCGCGAGCGCGGCCTGGGCGGTGGCGACCGAGTCGTGGCCCGAGCCTGCGGTGACGGCGGTGAGGCTCCCTTGGGCGGCTTCGATGTTCTGGCTGGCGGAGGCAATGGCGGCCTGGCCGTCGCGGACCTGCTGGAGGGCGGCGGCGATGGCGGACTTGAGTTCGGCGACGCTCACGGTGGACACAGGCTCATTCTCACCGAGACCGCGTCCACTTTCAGTGATCGGCCCATAACCCGGCGTGTCTGCTTTGTCGGATTTCCGACGCTGCGGTGACTGCGAGTGTTGCTTTCAATGCATTTAACGGTGGCGAAGTGACGTACCTCCCAACTAGAGTGTGAGTACCAACGGGGCTCGTCCCCTACACATCGACACCCGGGAGGCGACCGTGCCAGTGCAACGCACTTACGTCCTCGACACCTCGGTTCTGCTATCAGACCCTGGTGCGTTCTCACGGTTCGACGAACACCACGTGGTCATTCCGCTCGTCGTAGTAAGCGAACTGGAGGCAAAACGCCACCATCCGGAACTGGGCTGGTTCGCCCGGGAGTGCCTCAGGCGCCTCGACGAACTCCGCATCAGGCACGGGCGCCTCGACCAGCCGATCCCCGTCGGGGACCACGGCGGTTCCATCCGGGTCGAGCTCAACCACGTCGACACCTCCGGCCTGCCGGCCGGCTTCGCCGTGGACACCAACGACTCGCGCATCATCGCCGTCACCCGGGCACTGGGGCTCGAAGGCGCCGATGCCGTGCTGGTCACCAAGGACATGCCGCTGCGGGTCAAGGCCTCCGCCGTCGGCATCCCCACCGAGGAGTACCGCCACGGGCAGGCCGTGGACCCCACGTGGTCCGGGATGGCCGAGCTCGCCGTGGCCGACGAAGTGATCGACCAGCTCTTCGACGGCGGTGAAGCCGACCTCCCGCACGACCTGGAACTGCCCTGCCACACCGGGCTCGTCCTCACCGGCAACAGCTCCAAGGCGCTGGGCCGGGTCACTGTGGACAAGCGGATCCGCCTCATCCGGGGCCGGGACGCCTTCGGCGTCCACGGCCGCTCCGCCGAGCAGCGGGTCGCGCTCGACCTGCTGCTCGATCCCGAGATCGGGATCGTCTCGCTCGGCGGAAAGGCCGGCACCGGCAAGTCCGCGATGGCGCTGTGCGCCGGGCTCGAGCAGGTGCTCGAACGCGAGCTGTTCAAGAAGGTCATCGTGTTCCGCCCGCTCTACGCGGTCGGCGGCCAGCAGCTGGGCTACCTGCCCGGCTCCGAGGGCGAGAAGATGAGCCCCTGGGGCCAGGCCGTGTTCGACACGCTCGGCGCCGTCACCAACGACGTCGTGATCTCGGAGGTGCTGGAGCGCGGGATGCTCGAAGTCCTGCCGCTCACGCACATCCGCGGCCGCTCCCTGCACGACGCGTTCGTCATCGTCGACGAGGCGCAGTCGCTCGAACGCGGCGTGCTCCTCACGGTGCTCTCGCGCATCGGGCAGGGATCCAAAGTGGTGCTCACCCACGATGTCGCGCAACGCGACAACCTGCGGGTGGGCCGCCACGACGGGGTCGCGTCGGTGATCGACGTGCTCAAGGGCCACCCACTGTTCGCTCACGTGACGCTTACGCGCAGTGAACGTTCGGAGATCGCGGAAATGGTCACCAACCTGCTCGAAGGCTAGGAACACCGCTCTGGCATGCTGTGTCCCGGGCGTCTGTGGACAGACGCCCGGGACACAGGAGTAGAGCGAATGATCCCACTGCTGACCCGCTACGGCGCGAAACTCGCCGCCGTGCTCGTCCTTGCACTCGGGGCCGTCGTGGCCATCAGCGCCGCGAGCGACAATCTCTGGCAGACCGACGCCAACCACCCCAGCCAGGCCGCCGCCGAACAGCAGGCCGAGGCCGAAGCGGCGTACGAGGAAGTCCGCTACCAGCACGTCAACTACATCGCCGAGACCGCCGGCGCCGACGTCACCGTCAAATCCGCGGCCGTCTCCGACTACGCCGCCGACAAGGCGAACAGCCTCAACGACGCCCAGAAGGAAGCCGACGAGGCTGAGGAAGCGGCCGCAGACGCCGCCGAAGAGGCCGCCAACGCCGGCCGGACCGATGTGGACATCCCCGGCAGCTGCAGCGAGTACTCCGGCAACAAGGCCACCGGCTGCGCGCTCGCGCAGGAGCACGGTTTCGGCATGGACGAGATCGGCTGCCTCGTGGCCCTGTGGGACCGCGAGTCCGGCTGGAACCACACCGCCGCCAACGGCATCGGCGCCTACGGCATCCCGCAGGCCCTCCCCGGCGACAAGATGGCCAGCGAAGGCTCCGACTGGGAGACCAACCCCGTCACCCAGATCGAGTGGGGCCTGGGCTACATCGAGGGCCGCTACGGCACGCCCTGCGAAGCCTGGAACCACTCCGAAGAAGTCGGCTGGTATTAACCGCGACCGCCGCCCGGTCCCCCGGGCGGCGGTCTTTGCTTGGAGCCCCCCATGATCCCGAAGCTGACCCGCTACGGGGCCCGGATCGCGGCCCTCGTGGTACTCGCGATCGGCGCCCTCATCGCCGTCACCGCCATCACCGACCACCCCGCCGAGATCGACGCCGAACACCCCGGTCAGGCCGCCGCCGAGCAGCAGGCCGACGCCGAAGCCGCCTACGCGGACGCGCGCGGGCACCACCGCGACTACATCGCCGCGACCGCCGGCGCCGACGTCCACGTCAAAGCCCAGGCCGTGTACGAGTACGCCGAGGACAAGGCGAACGGCCTGAACGCCGCCCAAGAGGACGCCGACCAGGCCGCTGAAGAGGCCGCCGCGAACAACAACCCGACGTCAGTCGAGATCCCGTCCGGCTGCGACGAGTTCACCGGGAACAAGGCCACGGGCTGCGCGCTCACGCTTGAGGCCGGATTCGACCTGGAGCAGTTCGCGTGCCTCGAACGACTGTGGGACAGGGAGTCCGGCTGGAACGAACTGGCCGAGAACTCGATCGGCGCCTACGGCATCCCGCAGTCCTACCCCGGAAACAAGATGGCGGCCTTCGGCGACGACTGGCGCACCAACCCGGTCACGCAGATCCTCTGGGGCCTCGACTACATCGAGCGCCGGTACGACGCCCCCTGCGACGCCCTCGCCCAATCCGACGCCGAAGGCTTCTACTGAGCCCTTGAGCCAGGCGCCCACGAACGCCAGGGCCACCAGTTCCATGCCCACGGTCGTGCGCTGCAGCAGGCCCGCCGCGAACGCGCCCGGCTCGCGCGGCACCCCGAACCACTCGGCCACGTACGGCGCCGAGCAGGCGGTGAGGGCGACGACGGCGACCCAGCTGGCCGCCAGGATCGACCTGCGGGTCTTCTCGGGGCACTCGGTGCCCTTCGCCCAGCGGGCGAACGCGAGGCCCATGACGGCCATGGTGCTGAAGGCGCAGAACGCCGCGTAGCGGTGGATCGCCGAGATCAGCGACACCTCCGGGAGGCCGGGCGGGTCGGTCGGGAAGACGGCCACCAGGGTGAGGAATCCGGCCCAGACCAGCAGCATCGGGCTCAGCCAGCGCGGGGCCGCGACCCGGCGGGCGACGGCGGCGAAGGCGCACGCGCCGAGCCCGAAGAGGAGGAGCGCGACGGGCAGGAGCCAGCCGAGGGGGGTGTAGAGGTGGAGGCTGATGACGACCTCGACGGGGTTGAGGCCGGAGGTCGCGTGGAGGACGACCATCGCGGCGAACCCGACGCCGAGCGCGGTGAAACCGGCCGTCGTCAGTCCCTTGAGGGTGGTCGCAGTGTTGGCACTGTCGCCAAGGGGCGCATGAATGATCATGCCGTCAAGCCTCGCGAAATCCGGCTTCGGAATCAGTGACGCGGGCACCCGAATCACTCCCCCCGCCAGCACCCGCCCGGTGGTAGCGCCTGCCCTACCTCTTCGCTCCCGCTCGCTTCACCGCCGCGGTGTGCGAGGCTTGGGGGGTGAACGAGTTGGCCGGAGCCCTGTCCCCGTACCTGCGTCAGCACGCCGCGAACCCTGTGGCGTGGCGTCAATGGAGCGCCGCGGCGCTCGCGGAGGCCGCCGAGCGCGACGTCCCGGTCCTGATCTCGGTGGGATACTCGACCTGCCACTGGTGCCATGTGATGGCCCACGAGTCGTTCGAGGACAAGACGGTCGCGGACGCGATCAACTCCCGGTTCGTGGCCGTCAAGGTCGACCGGGAGGAGCGGCCCGACCTCGACGCGGTGTACATGCAGGCGACGATGGCGATCACGGGCCAGGGCGGGTGGCCGATGACGGTCTTCGCGTTCCCGGACGGGACGCCGTTCTTCGCCGGCACGTACTTCCCGAAGACGCATTTCCTGCGGCTGCTCGACGCGGTGCACACGGCGTGGACGACGCAGCGGGACGAGCTGGCGCACCAGGGCGCGGCGATCGTGCAGGCGAGCGCGCAGAGCGGCCCGGCGTTCGCCGACGTCACGGTGGCATGCCCGCTGGACGGGCCGTGCCCGCCCGCGCCGCCGATCCGCACCGAGATGCTCGATGCGGCCGCGGCGACGACGATGGCGTCCGCTGACGGCGTGAACGGCGGCTTCGGCGGGGCGCCGAAGTTCCCGAGCGTGCCGGCGCTGCGGTTCCTCTGCGACGCGTACGTGCGCACCGGCGACGCGGCACTGCTCGACCACGTGAAGCTCACCGCGGAGCGGATGGCGCGCGGCGGGATCTACGACCAGCTCGAGGGCGGGTTCGCGCGGTACAGCGTGGACGCGTCGTGGACGGTGCCGCACTTCGAGAAGATGCTGTACGACAACGCCGAGCTCTTGTGGCTGTATTCGCGGCTGTACGGCGAGGACGCCCTGTTCGCGCGGGTCGCGGACGAGACGGCGGCGTTCCTGCTGGAGCGCTTCTCGACCGAGGAGGGCGGCTTCGCGGCCGCGTTCGACGCCGACACGGAGGGCGTCGAGGGCCTGACCTACGTGTGGACCACCGCTGAGCTGGAGTCGGTGCTCGGGGAGGACGCGGCGTGGGCCGCCGAGGCCTTCGGGATCGACCCGGCGAATCCGAACTTCGAGCACGGCGCGAACGTGCTGGAGCTGCCGCGCGATCCCCGCGACAGCGCGCGCTGGGAGGCGGCGCGCCACCGGCTGCTCGCGGCCCGGCGCGGCCGGCCCCAACCGGGCCGGGACGACAAGGTGGTCGCGGCCTGGAACGGCCTCGCGATCGCGGCGCTCGCCGAGTACGCCTCGCGCACGGGCCACCGGGACTCGCTGCTGGCGGCCGAGCGGGCCGCGGATCTGCTGCGCCGCGTCCACATCGGGGCCGACGGGCGGTTGGCGCGGGTCTCGCTGGGCGGTGCCGCTTCGGAGGCGCCGGGGATCCTGGAGGACTACGCGGCGGTCGCGCTCGGGTTCCTGCGGCTCGGCGGCGAGTGGACGGCCCGCGCGCAGGGGCTCATCGAGCAGATCCGGGAGCACTTCACGGATTTCGAGGGCGGGTTCTACGACACGGCCGCTGACGCGGAGGCGCTGGTGACGCGGCCGGCCGATGTGCATGACGGCCCGACCGCGTCGGGTTGGGCGCTGGCGGCGGCCGCGATGCTGGAGGCGTTCCAGGTGACGGGCGATGAGACGTACAAGGACGACGCGTGGCGGGCGGTGGCGCGGGCCGAGCCGGTGATGGCTGCGAATCCGCGCTTCACGGCGGGCCTGCATGCGGTGGCGGAAGCGCTGGTCCGGGCCCAGCGCACGGAGTTATCCACAGGCTGTTGTCCACAGGGCACGGCGAGTTATCCACAGGCGCGAACTTTCTGTGGCCATTCGGCTACAACACATGTCAGCCTTGATCTAAAAAGCCATCCGGCTCCTGCGGGATGGCGGCGACAGAGGGAATTCGCGAACGTCGCCATACCGAGGCCG
>NZ_JBFADC010000019.1:0-49662 GCF_040641195.1 Glycomyces sp. NPDC021274
GGGGCGGGGCGCCGCGGGGGGGGGCCCTGGGCGGGGCGGCGGTGGGGTGTTGGGGGGGGCGCCCCGGGGGGGGGGGGGGGGGCGGGGCCCCCGCCGCACCGGTGCCGGACGCACGCCCGGTCGTGGTGACCGAGGTCGTGGTCATGGCAACTCCGTCTTACTCGGTGGCGGCAGCCGCGTCGGCCTGCGCCTGGGCGAGGGCGTCGGCCGGTGAGGCCGAGCCGGAGAGGGCGTTCTGGACGGCGGTCCAGAGCGCTTCGGAGATCTTCGGGTAGTCGGTGCCGAGGTTGTCGCTGGTGCGGCCCTTGGCGCCGCGGACGGCGTCGACCCACGGCTGGAGCTCGGGCTGGGCCTCCAGGAGCGCGGTCTGGCCGTCGGCCGTCGGCGGGATGTAGTACGCGAAGGTGGTGGCGGTCTCGACGAACCCTTCGGGCGTGGTCATGCACTCGATGATCTGGCGGGTGACGTCGTAGCGCTCGGTGTCGGACTGGACGGGGGCGAGGGCGAACTCGCCGCCGGTGGGCGCGGGCGCGGTGCCGCCGTTCTGGCCGGGCAGCGGGATGACGCCGGTGGCGAAGCCGGCTTCGAGCGCGCTGTTGACCTGCCAGGTGCCGTTGACGGCGAAGGCGTACTCGCCGGTGAGGAACTCCTCCCAGGTGGTGTTCTGGGAGTTGGTGATCACCGAGTCGGGCGCGTAGCCCGCTTCGAGCCAGCCGGTCCACAGCTCCAGGGCCGCGACGGCCTGGGGCGAGTCGAGCTGGCGGAGGTCGGCTCCGGCGCCCCAGAACCAGGGCAGGAACTGGAAGGAGCCCTCTTCGGTGCCGATGCCGGCGAAGGTGATCCCCTTGGCGCCGTTACCGGTAACTTGCGCAAGCGCGGCGGTGAGGCTGGCCCAGTCGGTGACGGTGGCCGGGTCGACGCCGGCGGCGGTGAGCACGTCCGCGTTGTAGTAGAGCGCGAGCGTGTTGGCGCCCACGGGGATGCCGTACGTCTGGTCGTCGACGACGCCGGCGGCGAGGAGGTTCTCGTCGACGCCGGAGACGTCGAGGCCGAGTTCGTCCATGGTGGTGAGCATCCCGGTGTCCGCGAGGGTGGAGACGGCCGGGTTGTCGAGCAGGATGACGTCCGGGCTCGTGCCCTCCTGGGCCGCGAGCAGCGCCTGGTTGGTGAGCGCGGTGGTGTCGAACGGCGTGCGCTCGATGGTCACCCCGGCGGCGTCGCCGCAGGCGGCGACCCGCTCGGCCCAGTCGGAGCCCTCGGCGTGCTGGGGGTACGGGTCCCACCAGGTGTACGTGTCGGCGTCCTGGTCGGTGGTGCCGCCGGACGAGCAGGCGCTGGCGAAGGCCAGTGCGGCGCAGGCGGCGCCTGCGGCGGCGGCCTTGAAGAGGGGTCTCGTGGTTCGCATTTCGGTGTTCCTCCTTGAACGGGTTACTGCATTGAGGGATGGGTTACTGCCGGGACTGGGCGAAATTTATGGCTCGCAAGCTTCGCCAAGATGGGGCGGGGCCGTGGAGCCCCGGTCGACGAGTTCTGGGTGGACGAACCGCACCACGTACGGGTCGCCTTCGGGGACCTGGTTCTCGATGCGGCGCACGAGCTGGCGTACGGCCATGCTGCCCAGGCGGTCCGGGGCGCTCTCGATCGAGGAGTAGGGCAGGGAGAAGGTGCGCGCGAACTCGTCGGAGTAGCGGCCGATGACGGAGAGGTCGGCGGGGGTCTCGACGTCGCGGGTGCGCAGCACGGTGGGGAGCGCTGCGGCGGCGGCCTCGTTGTTGAGGAGCAGGCCGGTGGCGCCGGGG
The DNA here is from genome assembly GCF_040641195.1 of Glycomyces sp. NPDC021274. NCBI lineage: Bacteria > Bacillati > Actinomycetota > Actinomycetes > Glycomycetales > Glycomycetaceae > Glycomyces > Glycomyces sp. NPDC021274. The sequence goes on from NZ_JBFADC010000019.1 coordinate 1,800, forward strand.
TGGGCGTCGAGGAGGGCGTGCAGGTCGCGGCCGATGTCGGGCTGGGTGGCGGCGCCGAACACGGTGTGGAGGGTGATCCCTTTGGCGGCGGCGGCCTGGACGGCGGCGTTCTGGAGGCGCCAGACGTAGGCGCCGCCGCGTTCGACGACGTGCTCGGGCTGGGAGACGAGGATGAGTTCGCGGTGGCCGAGGCGGGCGAGGTGCTCGACCATGGCGCGGCCGGCCTCTTCGAAGTCGAGGTCGAAGACGTCGACGCCGGTGCAGTCGCGCGGGAGGCCGACGAGCGCGCCGGGCTGGGCGGCGGCGCGGAGCACGGGCAGGCGGTCGTCGTCCTCGGCGACGTTGAGGAGCACGACGCCGTCGACCATGCGGGAGTCGGTGATGCGCTTGAGCGCGCCGGGCCCGTCCGAGTCGGAGCTGAGCAGGATGTCGTAGCCGAGGTCGCGGGCGGTGTCGGTGACGCCTTGGAGGTACTGGAGCATCGCGGGCGCGAACTCGTCGGGGAGGAACTGGGCGAGGAGCCCGATGACGTTGGAGCGGGAGGTCGCGAGGGCCCGCGCGCCGGCGTTCGGGGTGTAGCCGAGTTCCATGGCGGCCTGGCGGACCCGCGTCCGCACCTCGTCCGAGACGGCGCGCTTGCCGGTGAGCGCGTAGGACGCGGTCGAGCGGGCCACGCCCGCGGCGCGGGCGACGTCGCCGATGTTCACCATGCTGTGCCTCCTCCGAACCGGTTCGACCGGATGCTGAATCGTCGAACCGGTTCGGAGCTTAACCCCGTGACGCGTCTGACGCAAGTGCCGGGTGGCAACGTTTCCCGTGTATATGCCTTTGTTATATCGAAGATCTTGCATCGAACGTCGTTCGAATCTAGCGTCAGACCTCCATCGACGTGTCGAACCGGTTCGACTCTATCGACTAGGAGCACTCATGCAAGGCACCCTCAGATTTCCCCGGTTCCGCCGGGCCGCGACGCGGGCGGGCGTCATCGCCGTCGCCCTCGGCGCGGTCATGGCCGGGAGCTCGATCCCGGCCGAGGCCGCGGGGCTCACGCTCACGGTGAACGTCGCCGACGTCGTGCGCCCGGCGACGCAGGTCGCCTCCGGCGGCCTTTACGGGGTCGGCTCGGACTCGCAGCCGACCACCGCGATGCTGCTGCCGCTCAACCCGACCAGCTTCACGCAGCCCGCGCCGGGCACGACCCACCTGGGCAACGGCGCGACCGAGCCGTGCTGCGACTCGCTCGACGTGGGCGACAACCTCATCCGGGCCGGCGCGCAGCAGTTCATCCGCATGCCCGACATCTACCCCACGTTCCCGTACCAGTGGCAGGGCTGGGCCGACTGGGAGTCGAAGGTCCGCAAGCAGGTCCAGGACCGCCTCGCCCAGACCGACATGACGAACATCCACGGCTGGGAGCTGTGGAACGAGCCGGACTGGACCTGGAACACCAGCCAGGCCGGCTCGTTCAACGAGGGCTGGGCGCGCACGTACAAGCTCGTGGACTCGCTCGACCCGGTGACGCCGATCGTCGGCCCCAGCGACTCCTACTACAGCCACGACCGGATGGTCTCGTTCCTGACGCACGCGAAGGCCACGAACACCGTGCCCGACGTCATCGTGTGGCACGAGCTGACCGACATGGACTGGAACAACTTCGACGACCACGTGCGCGACTACCGGGCCATCGAGGACTCCCTCGGCATCGCGGACCGGCCCATCGCGATCAACGAGTACAACAGCTTCAACCAGATGGACATCCCCTCCGTCGCCCTTCACTGGATGGCGGTGCTCGAGCGGCACGGCGCCCGCGAGGCGCACCGGGCGTACTGGTTCGAGGCGGGCACGTTCGACGGCCTGTTCACCCTGCAGAACCAGCCCACGGCCTCGTACTGGCTGTACCGCTGGTACGGCGCGATGACCGGCAACATCGTCGAGACGACCCCGCATTCGTGGCTCGACGGCGTGGCCTCCTACGACTCGTCGCGCCAGATCGTGAACACGGTCTTCGGCGGCGACTACGGGAACAACACGGTCCGGGTCGAAGGGCTGGGCTCGTTCGGGTCGCAGGTGCGGGTGCAGCTGCTCTCGACGCCGGGTTCGGGGCGGCACACGCACGTGGCCGCGCCGACGACCATCTCGACCACGACGATGAACGTATCGAACGGCGCGATCTCGGTGCCGGTGAACAACATGGACGCCGAGGCCGCCTACCAGCTGGTGGTGACTCCGGTCAACGGCCCGACGACCTCGTGGCAGCAGGTGTACGAGGCCGAGAACCAGACCGTGGTGAACGCCAACACGTTCGGGTCGGGGAACGCGTCGAACGGCTACTACGTGGGCCAGATCGACAACAACACGGACATGCGCTCGGACTCCTTCGTGGACTTCACGGTGAACGTGCCGACGGCGCGGTCGTACACGATGACCATCAGGTACGCCAACGGCACCGGAGCGAACGCGACGCACGGGCTGGCCTACAACGGCAGCGCCTGGTCCACGGTGTCCTATCCGCCGACGTCCGGCTGGGGCCAGTTCTCCACCGTCAACGTCACGGTGACCCTGAAGGCGGGCTACAACGTGATCCGCCTGGCGAAGGGCTCACCGCACTTCAACGGCGGCACCGGCTACGCCGAGCTCGACAACATCAGACTGGCCTGATCCATCGCAAGCAGGGGCCGGGTCCGCATTCGCGGGCCCGGCCCTTCGCATGGCTTCCGCTGCCGTCGGCGGCCGGCCGCGACAGGCGCCGCCCCGGTATCCGGGCATGGCACGGGTGCGGGAGGATCTGCCCATACGCCCGACGGCCCCCTTCTCCAGCGCGGTCGACCGTTCCGCCCATCGACAAGGAGGACCCCGGCCATGCCGATGCTCTACCCCCGCCGATCAGGCAGACGCACCAGTCCCCTGGCCCTGCTCCTGCTCGGCATCCCGCTGGTGGTGCTCGGGGCGGCCCTCCTTCCCGTGATGCTGCCTTCGGCGCTGGCCGAGGAGCGCGCGTACACGGCGGCTCCGTCATGTCCGGATTCGGTCACCGCGCCCGACGACGCCGGCGAGTGCCGCAAGGTCTGGGACGCGACCGTGATCGACAAGGAGGTGACCGGCGACGGCGACAACAAGCGCCACTTCGTGACGGTCGACGTCGACGGCGATCGGTACCGCGTTCGGCTCGCGAGCGGCCAATCCGACATCGACGAATTCGACCTGGGCGATCAGGTGACCGTGACTTCGTGGCGCCACCGGATCCGGGAGATCGTCACCGACGACGGCGCATCGATACGCATCGCCGGCACTCCGATCGGCGCCTACAAGGCGCCGATGATGGGGTCGGTCGCGCTGCTGGCATTCGGCTTCAGCCTGCTGTGGACGGCCCGCTTCGAACGGCGTCTGCAACGCTCCGGCCGCAGCATCGAATCCACCGGAAGCTGGACCGGGACCGTGCCGTCCCTGACGGCCGTCGTCTACGCGATCATCGCCCTGGCCGCGGTGGCCGCCCCGGCCGGCCTCGCGGGATCGCTCACGGCCTTGGCCTGCACCGCCGTCGGCACGCTGCTCGTCGGCGCCCTGCTCTGGCGGCGCGCGCGCCGCAAGGCTGAACGCAGATCCGCGCGCCTGCTGTCGGCGACCTGGGTGAGCCCCGCCACTTCCGGGACGGTAGTGCCCGGGCGGGTCATGGGAGAGGTCCCCTACAGCCGGGAGGGTGACAACTACCTGGTCATCGGCCCGACCGGTCTGGCGGTGGCCTCGGATCCCCGAGGTGCGGCCGGTCGAAGTCGGCCGTTGCCGCCCCTGACGTTCGTTCGCCTCCACCCCGCGAGGAAGGGCGACCACCGCTGCGGTGCGCTCCAAGACCCACTGTTCGTGGAGTGCAGGGACGGCGCGAAGGAGGTCCTGATCGCGGCGAGCAGAGAGCACGTTCCCTGGGTCCTGGGCGGATTGCGATTCCGACCGCAGCCCTGACCGCCTCCGGACCGCACAGCGGCAGGTGCCCTCTTCACAGTTCCGGCACGGTGAGGACCATCGCGTTGTAGTCGCCGGTGAGGACCACGAGGAGGTTCCCGGCGAGCGCAGCCTGCTCGGGCACACCGTCGCCGACGTCCACAGTGGCGGACCGGGCGCCGTCGGCCATGTCGAGCACGGAGATCTGGAAGGTCGCGCCGGAAAGGCCGGAGGCCACGGTCTCGATGACGGCCTGCCCGTCGCGGAACGCCATGACCGTGGCGTCGTCCGCTTCGCGCAGGACCTTCCCGTCGAAGTCGAGGATCTGCGCGTCGGCGACGGTGTCGAAGGACTGGTCGCCGAAGACGAGGCCCTCGGGGGACGCGTACCAGCCGTCCTCGAACGCCCAGTCCACTTTGACCTCCCACATCTCCTCGGCGGTCTCGGTGTTCACGGCGAACGTGCGGTACTGGTCGTCGGATTCGGAGTGGTCGACGGCCGTGCAGACGAGGTGCGGCCCGCAGGGTTTGACCTGCTGGATGCTGACGGGCGCGTCGAGGGGGATGCTCCAGGCGACGCTGAAGTCGATGAGGGCGTAGGCGATCAGGGTGTCGCGGCCGGGTGAGACGGCGTCGGAGGCGCGGCCGATGACGAGGCCGTCGAAGACGGTCCAGAGGTCGTCGTCGATGCCGAGGACGCCTTCGGCGGTCTGGTCGCCGGTGGCGGCGTCGCGGACGACGCCCGTGCCGGCCTCGGGGTCGAGGTCCACGATCTGGTCGGTGGCGACGAGGTTGTCGTACAGCGAGTACGAGTTCGGGGGGACTTCGCCGACGGGGTCCTCCGCGCGCTCGTCCCACGCGGTCGCGGTGCGGATGCGGTGGTCGTCGATGGTGTAGAGGCTCTCGGGTCCCTTCTCGCGCCACACCTCGCCGCCCGTGGTGAGGTCGATGCGGATGACGGCGTTGTCCTCGAAGCCGTCGCGCTGCTCGACGATGACGTCGGTGCCGTAGAAGGCGACGTCGTTGCGGTTCTCCCACGGCTGCTTCCACAGCAGTTCGCCGGTGTCGGCATGGGCGACGGCGCGCATGGTCTTGCCTTCGTCGGTGGCGGAGTAGCGGGCGTCGAGCACGAGCAGGCCGCCGACGACCATCATGTGCAGCTCATCGGGTTCGAGCTCGTACTCGTTCGTCCACAGTGCATCACCGTTGGCGGCGATCGCCCTGACGACGGTGGACCCGGTGGTGACCTCGGCGATGAAGGCGATGTTCTCGCTCGCGGTCACGGCGGCGGTGCCGGTGGTGCTGAGCTGCTGCTCGTAGACGGACACGAGTTCGGGGCCGGTCTCGCCCAGGTCCTCGACGCCGCCGATGATGCCGTCCGTGAGGTCGCCGGCGGTGCCGTCCCAGTCGATCTGGGTGAGGATGATGACGGCCGCGGTGACCACGATCGCGACCGAGCCCGCCAGAACGGACATGACGTGCCGCCGGAACGGCGGCGGCAGTCTGGGCCTGTCGCGGAAGGTCAGCCGCAAGGGCTCCTGCGGGGTGAAGTCGGAGCGCGGCGGCAGCGTACCGGCCGGGGTCTGCATCGGCGGCGGCTGTGTTCCGGTCGGGGGCGGCGACGGCGCGGTAAACGGGCTCGGCGCCGGGGTCTGGGGCCCGACCACCGGGTACGGCGCGTAGTGCAGCGGTCCGGGTTCGCCGGCGGGCGGGGTCGCTGGCGGGCTCGACACGGCCTCGTCCTGGCCGGTGACGCTGAACCGCAAGGCGCCGAAGGCGACCGGCAGTTCGGGCTGCTCGGGTACGGCGGGTGCGATGCCGAGGCGGGCGTGCAGGCGGGTGGCGACGAGGGGCATGCGGCTGGAGCCGCCGACGAGCAGGAGCGCAGTGAGTTCGCCGGGGTCGACGCCCGCGCGTTCGACGGTGCGGCGGGTCTCGTCGACCGCTCGCGAAACGAGCGGGTCGGCGAGGGACTGGAGTTCGTCGCGGGTGAGGTGCAGGCCCATCGGGTTGTGGCCGGGGAGGGCGACGGGCGCGGTGGAGGTGCGCGAGAGCATCTCCTTGGCGGCGCGCACCTCGCCCCAGAAGGCGAGGCGGTCGCGCAGGTCGGCGGTGGTCTCGGGCTCGGAGAGGCGCTGCCACAGTTCGGGGTCGCGTCCGGCGATGATGCGGCCGAGGTGGGCGGCGAGGGCCATGTCGACGTCGAGTCCGCCGAGGTCGTCGAGGCCGCCGACGGCGAGGGTGCGGAAGCGCCCGGTGTCGCCGGGCTCGCGGCGGACCACGGCCACGTCGAAGGTGCCGCCGCCGAAGTCGAAGATGGCGACGGCGGCGCCGGGCGCGATCTCCTGGCCGAGGATCTCGGCGCAGTAGGCGGCGGCGGCGATGGGTTCGGCGAGGAGCCTGACGGGGCCGAACCCGGCGATGGCGGCGGCGCGTTCGAGGACGGCGCGGCGGACCGGGCCCCAGTCGGCGGGGTAGGTCAGGACGGTCCCGGTCGGGCGCTGGCCCGAGGCCGCGGCGGCTTCGGCGACGCGGCGCAGGCCGGTGGCCAGGAGTTCCTCGACCGGGATCTCGCGGTCGCCGAGGAGCACGGCGCCGTCGTCGATGCGGCGCTTGGGGTGCGGTTCGAAGCGCGCGGGGTCGGCGGCGGCGAGCCGCTGGGCGTCGCGTCCGGTGTGGAGCTCGCCGTCGGCGTCGAGGTACACGCCGGAGGGGAGCAGCGGCGAGCCGTCGAAGAGCAGGGAGCGGGGTTCGGCGCCTTCGCGGCCGACGACGGCGACGGTGTGGGTGGTGCCGAGGTCGACGGCGAGCCATACGGGGGTCTGCAAGCTGGTCCTGTTCATGGGCGGTGGTGTGGGGGGCGGGGACCGGCGATCCTATCCCGGTGTCGGACCCTCGGTCTACTGTGGCACCCACATCCGCCGGCACTGGAGAACGGGGCATCACATGGGGGCTTGGGGCCACGGGCCGTTCGCGAACGACACGGCGCTGGACTGCGTCGCCGACCTGGCCGGCGCCGATCCCGGCGCGATCCGCGCCTGCCTGCTCAGGGTGATGCGCAAGGCCACCGAGGGCGGCGGCCACCTCACGAATCCGAAGGCCGACGCGGCCGTGGCGGCGGCCGTGCTGGTCGCGGCGCGGCTCGGCGCTGATCCGGCGAGCGGCTCGGCCGAGGAGCTGCTGGCCTCACACCCGTTCGAGGCGGACGGCGAGCTGCGCCTGGAGGCCCTGCGGGTCTTCGACCGGGTCGCCGACCCGCGCGACAACGAGTGGCACGACCTGTGGACGGATGCCGGTGCGCTCGAGAAGGTCCTCAAGCTGCAGGCGCCCTATCGCGAGGCGCTGGAGGCGCGCTAACGCGTGGTGATCAAGGCGGCCTCCTCGGTGCGGGCGGGGAAGCCGGCGCGCAGGAGCACGATGGCGAAGACGACCTCGAACAGGCCGCCCGGGAGGGCGAAGAACAATCCGGTGCCCGGGACGAGGGAGTCGGCGACCGCGCCGATGCCGAGCAGAGCGTAGCCGATCACGCCCCAGGCGGTGAACCAGGCCGGGAACCACGCCAGGCGGCGCAGCGCGAGGAGCATCGGCACGCTCCCGGCGGCCAGCGCGGTCATCGCGGCCGCGTACAGCAACGCGTTGGTCTCGGGCCGGTCGGCGAGGAGGAACCAGACGCCGGCGGCGAGCAGTACCGCTTCGGTGCCGCGCGCCCACAGGTAGGCCTCAGCGGTCTTCGGCGCCTCCGTGCGCAGCCGGGCGCGCACGAGGAAGCCGATGGCGGCCACGGCGATCGAGTTGAGGAAGATCAGTGCGATGCCGCCGGGGACGGCGCCGAGGGCGGTGCCGCCGCCGTAGCACAGGAACGCGGCCAGGAAGAGTGCGCCGGTGACGCGGCCGGCGAGGAGAGGGGTCATGCGGGGCTCCAGACGGGATCAGTAAACTTACTTAGTACGTTACGTTGCGGCCGGCAGCCGGTCAAGCACACCGAGGAGCGTTCACGTGCCCGAAGCCGAACCGAGACCCAAGCGGCCCAGGACCCTCCGCCGCGACCGCGTGATCAACACCGCCGTCGCCCTCGCCGACGCCGACGGCCTTGCCGCGCTCACCATGCGGTCGCTCGCGGCCGCCCTCGACGTCAAACCCATGTCCCTCTACAACCACGTGCAAGGCAAGGAGGACCTGCTCGACGGCATGGTCGACGCCGTCTTCGCCCGCATCGACCGCCCGGACCCGCAGGGCCACTGGCGCTCTGAGATGCGGGCCCGGTCCGTCTCGGTACGCGCGGTCCTCGCCCGCCACCCGTGGGCGCTGGCGCTCATGGACTCCCGGTCGAGTCCGGGCCCGGCGACCCTCGCCCACCACGACGCGGTCGCCGGAGTGCTGCTCAACGGCGGCTTCTCCCCCGCGCTGGCCGCGCGCGCTTACACGGTGGTGGACTCCTACGTGTACGGGTTCGTGCTCCAGGAGGCGGCGTTCCCGGACGCCGAACCGGAGGCGGGCGAGGCGATCGGCGACTACCCGTACCTGGCCGCGCTCGCCGCGGGCCATCTGATGCGGCCGGATTACGCGTTCGCGGACGACTTCGAGCCGGGCCTCGATCTCGTGCTCGACGGGATCGAGGCCCTGGTGTAGCGCCTTCACGGGTTGAGGGCGGTGAGGACGACCAGCTCCGACTCGTCGTGCGGGAGGTACCGGACCCGCACGACCATGCCCGGCTGGAGCTGCGCGAGCGAGCCGGCGTCGATGGGCTTGCGCTGCGCGAGGTCGAACGTGGTCTGGTCGGCGCGGGTGACGCGGAACTGGAGGTCCATGACGGCGCGGTCGCCCTGGATGTCGCCGGTCGGGCTCATCGCCAGCACGACCGCTTTCGCTTCGACGCCGTGCTCGGCGATCTGCAGCTGCCGGGGCGAGACCAGGCCCTTGGCGACGCGGACGCGGTCGAGGACGGCCTGCAGCTCCTCCTGCGGGGCGTCGGCGGCGATGGTGATGATCCCGTCAGTGCTGCCGGGGCGGTAGCGGACGGGCAGGACCGCGCCGGGGACGACCGCGGCGAGCTCGGTGATGTCGATGATGGCCTTGGCGACGCCGCGGAACGACTGGCCGTCCATGGTGTCGACGTCGAAGAGGATCTCCAGCTGCGGCTGGTCGTTGATGCTCAGGCCGGTGCGGGTGGCGGAGACGACGGTGCCCATGGCGATCGGGGCGCCCTCGAAGCCTTTCGCGATGCCGCCGCGCAGCTCGCGGATCGCGCCGTCGGCCATGCGGGAGATGGAGAAGAAGGGGAGGGTGGAGGCCAGGATGATCGGCCCGGCCATCCAGCCGTTCGCCCAGGCGGCGGGGCCGTCGCTGCCGAGGCTGGTGAGGACGTAGACGACGGTGAGTGCGGCGCCGATGACGGTGCCGATGACGGCGATGGTCTTGAACATGAGCTGGTCCTTTCGGGTGGTGGGGTTCAGTCTCTGGCGGTTCCTGCGCCTACCGGTCACAGGTTTCGGTCAGTCGCGGCCGATCTCGACGCGTTCGATGGAGCCTTCGGGGGCGACGATGACGAGGTCGCCGAGCCAGTAGGAGCCTTCGGGGGCGGCGATCACGACGGTGTGGCCGGTGGGCCCGGTGAGGGCGCGGCCGAGGCGGCTCCCGGTGTCGATGGAGGCGGTGACCTGGCCGGTGGCGAGGTCGACGACGTGGAGCGCGTACGCCTCCACGGCCGGTTCGGGCTGGTGCTCGACGAGGACGTGCCCGGAGGCGGCCCCGGCGGCCGTGGTGCCCGTGCCGGTCCACAGGTCCTGGCCCGCGGCGGCGGCGCCCTCCATGAACTCCTCGATGAGCTCGTCGACGTCGATCTCGACGGTGAACTGGGAGACGAGGGCGGTCTGGTCGAGGACGATGCCGGCGCCGTAGAACACGCGGGTGCCCAGGGCGCGTTCGCCTTCGGGGCCGTCGAGGACGAGGCCGCCGCCGAGTGCGTTGTCGGCGAGGGGCGCGATCCGCACTGTGGCCTCGCCATCGGCGAGGAGCGCTTCGGTGCTGGTCATGCCGCCGATGTCGGGGACGGGGCCTTCGGGGAAGAGCATGCCGGACCAGGTGGCGGTGGTGTCGGCGTCGGCGGGGGTCGCCTCGAGGGCGTCGAGGGCGATGGTGTGGACGCCGCCGTCCACATCGAGGGCGACGACGGCTCCGAGGGCGGGGTCGAAGCCGTAGGCGGCGCCCGAGACCGACTGGGAGCCTTCGAGTCCCGGCACCTCGCCGGCTTCGGTGACGGTGTCGCCGTCAGCGAGGTCGAGGATCATCAGGCCGTCGTCCGAGGCGAGGTACGCGTAGTGCTCGCCCGCGGCGACGACCGCGGTCTTCCACGCGAGCGCATCGGAGAGCTGCACGTCCCACGCGGTGTCGCCCGTGGCCAGGTCGACCGCGGCGATCCGCACTTCGAACACGTCGTGCCGGATCGAGGCGATGAGGCCCCCGGAGCCGTTGCGGTCGTAAGGCACGAGCGCGAGGTCGGTGCCGTCGTAGTGGGCGAAGCCGATCCCCGACTGGAGGGCGACGTCCGGGTCGGGCGCCGTCACATGCTCCCCGAAGATCGCGAACGCCCCGATCGCCAACCCGGGCACCCACATCAGCGCGAACGCGCCCAAGAGCCCCCGGCGTCGCGGCTTCGGCGTCAACGGGTGGCTCGGGGTGCCGTACGGCGAGCTCACGGCCTGCTGGTGGGTGGGGAACGGCCGGGCCGACGAGTATCCGGGGACGTGGCTCATGACGGGTCTCCTTGTGCGCTGATGCCACCAGCGTCGCCCCGGTTCGGCCCCTACCGATCACAACTTCGTCGGCGCCCGCGGGGGGCCGGACCCGACTACACTTCGCGTCATGGTGCAGAGCATCGCGGCCGGGGCGGCCGTGCCCCGGGGCATGCTCATCGCTGACGCCTGGGCCCAGCTCGGCGACGGCGTCGCACCCCTGAGCAACCCGTCGGGCCGCCCGCTCGCGCGCACCGTGAAGCTCCTCCTCGACCCGCTCGTGCTGCGCCCCAACCTGAATCCGCGGTTCGCGGGCGGCATGGTCGGCGTCGAGCACGTCGACGAGCTGCGGAGCACGCTCCTCGAGGCGGGCCCGGTCCTGGCCGCGACCGCGGCCTGGTTCCAGCTGCTCAAGAAGGCCCGGCGGCGCGCGGGCGTCACCGAGGGCAACCCGCAGGACCTCTACTTCCAGCGCTGCTACGAACTCGCGCACGAGCACGGCGACCCGCGCGGCGTACCGGACGCCGAAGCAGTCGCGGCCGCCACGGTCGCCGACGTGCGGGCCGAACGCGGCGAGGTCACCGTGGACCGCCTGCGCCGCTTCATGACCGACCCCGACCAGGTCGTCCGCCTCGCCGGGCTCCTCCAGCACGCCTGGGCGGACCGGCCCGCGCCGCAGCCGGCGCCGCAGGACGACCTCACCGCGTTCCTCGACACCTGCGCGGCCAAGCCCGACGAGCGCGCCTGGAAAGCCCTGGCCGCCAACGGGACCGGCACCGCCGAGGCCGCCGACCTCGACCGGCCGCGCGTCGCCCGGGACTACGGGCTCACCGCCCGGGAACACCCCGCACCCCCGGCGCTGGGCGAGCGCGCCTCCAAACGGCAGCTGCCGCCGCCGTTCGACCGGTCCATCATGGAGCGCCTGTTCGCCGCGTTCACCGCCGTGTTCCAGCGCGAGTCCATGGCCGACATCCCGTCGATGGTCGTCGGCGAGATCCACCGCTCCGCCGCCGCCTGGCAGCTCGCCGAGGAACCCAGCCGCGTCGCCATGGCCCTCGGACGCGACGCCAGCAACGGCATCGACTACTGGGCCGGCGGCGGCACGCCCCGGTCGGACGCCAACGGCCGCTTGCAGGCCCGCTACGCCCGAGAGGCGTACGTCCACGCCGTCCACCGGCAGCCCGACCCCGAATCGGCGAACGTCCCCGAAGACCTGAAGCACGAGATCCTCCACGTCCAGGAGCCCTACCTGCGGCGCCTCTGGGCGCGCCTGCACGGCCGCGAACTGCGCGGCGAGACCACCGCGGCCGACGAGGTCTGGGACCTGCTCGACGGCGTCTTCCGCTCAGTCCTCCTCGACCAGCGCGACCGGCTCAGGCGCCTCCTCGAACGGGACGGGGGCCGGTCATGACCGAGTACCGGGTCGGCCGCGTCCGCGCGGTCATCATCGTCGGCACCTGGCGGACCGACCCGCCCGGCGTCGTCCGCCCGCACCCCGAGCGCACGGCCCTCCTCGAAGCTCGCGGCGCACTCCTCTACTGGGACGTCCTCGACCGCACCGCCCACCCCGCCGCCGAGATCCACGACCCCGACCTCGCCGCCGACTGGCTCTGGGAACTCTACGGACCCGACGCCGCGGGCGCGATCCTCAACGGCGACAGCCACATCGCCACCGAATGGGCATCGCCCGTCCTCGACGCCGCCCGCCGCCTCGCCCACCTCCGCTGGGCCGAAGCGTGGTGGCCGTCCTCGCACGCCGCCGCCGTCCCCGCCCTCGACACCGGCCTCCTGCGGGCCGAAGCCGCCTGGCGCACCGCCGCCGTCGAACACCTCCTCGACGACGACGAAGCCGTCGAACGCGCCCTCGCCGATGCGAACCTGGCCGCAACGGAAGACCTCGACCCGGCCCTCGGCGCCGCCGAACTCACCGCCGCACTCCAAGCCCTCTCCGAGGACTACGGCATCGAACTGCGCCGCGAACCCGCCGGGCTCCGGCGCGAGGACTGGGCGCTCGCCGCGACCGGCGGCCCCGCCGTCGACTTCGCGCTCGCCAGCGGCGGCGCACCCGTCGCCTGGGAACGGGTCCCCCAAGGCCTGGTCGACGCCGCCGCCGGAGCCACCTGGACCCTGACGCAGCGCGAAGGCGGCCTGGTCGTCCATGTCAGCGTCCCGGCCGCCCCCGAAGCCCGCGACCTCCGCCTGGACGCCGCGATCGGCACGGTCGACGTCCCGCTGCGGCTCGACCCCGCCTCCGGGAACTTCACCGGCGAAGCCGAAGCGCCGCAAGCGTTCCTCATGCTCCCCGCCGCCCAACGCGTCCTCTGGGTCCACTCCCCCGACTTCGTCGGCGAACCGGCCGAACCGGCGGCAGCACCCCACCGGGCCGCGATCATCGAATACGCCCGCGAACGCCTCACCGACCCCGACGCCAGCCTCGCCGAGCGCGCCGCATGACCGACGACGTGATCGGCCTGTACGGCAAAGAAAGCTCAGGCCCGCGCTGGGCCGCGATGCGCGAACACAACAACGCCGGCGCCCGCCTCCTCGCGGCGGGCCGCGTCGCCGAAGCGGTCGCCGAACTCGAAGCCGCCTACCGGATGACCCTCGTCGACGATCTTGACGCCGCCGGATACGACAGCCGCGCAAGGGCACTCGCGAACCTCGCCACCGCCGCCGAACTGCGCGGCGACACCACCGAGTCACTGCGCCTCGCCGAAGCGGCCCTCACCGCCTGCGGCAACGCCGAACGCGAGGCCGGCAACCGGTACGGGACCGTCGCGACCCGCACCTCGATCCTCATCCAACGCGCCCAGACCCACCAGCTCCTCGGCCGCTACGACGACGCCCTCCTCGACCTCGACACCGCCCTGGAACTCACCGCGAACGCGGACGACAGCAGCGACGACCAGCTCGTCGAGTACATGCTCCACAACACTCGCACCGTGCAGCTCATCCGCCTCGAACGCCTCGAAGAGGCCGAGGCCGCCGCCCGGCGCACCCTCGCACTCGCCACCGCCCGCGACCCCCGCCTCGCCGCCCACCCCTACTCCAACCTCGCCCTCATCGCACAGGCCCACAACGAGCACGACACCGCCATGACCTACCTGCGACTGGCCGAGCAGATCCACACCGCCGCCGGCGACACCGCCGCCGCCGCGCTGGCCGTCGCCAACCAGGGCCGCGTCGCCTCCCGCCTCGGCGACAACGACACCGCCGCCCGGCTCCTCGCCACCGCCGAGCAGGCGTTCCTCGACGGCGAGCAGCCGCTGCGCGCCGCGGAGATCCGCCTCAGCCGCGCGCACGCCGCGTTCCAGAACGACGACGCCGACCTCGCCCAATCGCTGCTCCCGCAAGCGATCGCGACATTTCGCGCCGCGGGCCACGTAGTGATGCTCGCCGAAGCCCTCGCCCTCCAAGGCGACATGCTCGCGGCCCAGTCCGACCTCTACGACGCCGAGAACACGTACCTCGAGGCGCGCGCGCTCTACGAGGAGACCGGCGCGCGCTACCACCTCGCGCGGCTCGACATGCGCCGCGCGATCGCCATCTCCGACATGGCCGAGCGCGCGACCGACCCCGCCGAGCAAGCGCACCTGGTGCACATGTCGCTCTACCTCTCCCTGCCCTCCGCGCTCGCCACCGACGCGATCCGCCACACGTACGCGCCCGGCCCGGCTAGGGAGCAGTGGGCCGCCACCGTGGCGATCCCCGCGATGGCGCACGCGCTGCACATGGCGATGGCCCTGCAGGACGGGGCGCTGATCTCCGAACTCCTCGAGCACATGAGCGGCACGATGTCCCTGTACGCGCACGCTCCGGCCGCCGCGTTCACCCCCGACATCGACGCGCTCGAGCCCTCGATGTTCAGCGCTGCAACCGAAGAGCTCTCCTTCGCCGCGTCGGCATTCGTCACCGGCGTCTCAGCGGACTTCCCCGCCCCGCAGTTCGCCCTGCCGCCCCGGATGCGCGTCAACCCGAACCGGCCCTCCGCCCTGGAGCCGTGGATCGCCGCAGCCGAGCAGTGGTACGGCTTCGCGATCCGCTCCGACCTGGTGATCGACGCATGGTAACGCCCACGGTCCAACTCAAGGTCATCGACACCGACCACCTGTTCTACACGTGGCGGTGGGAGCACGAGCTCGGCGCGATCCAGAACATCGTGGTCCCCGGCGAGACCGTCCGGCCGGTCCTGGACGAACTCGCCGCCGCGCTCCCGACCCCGCTCCCCGGCGAGACCGTCGAGCAGGCCCTCGAACGGTCTCTCAACGGCCCGCTCACCGACCGGGAGCGGGAGTTCGAACTCGCGTGGTCCCTCGCGCGGGCGCTTATTCCGCACCAGTTGGCGATGGAGCTGAACGCCTACCTCGAGCAGGGCATCCGCGCGCACGTGCGCATCCAGCCCTCGCACGCGACGGCCCAAGTCCCTTGGGAGGCATTGCGAGTCGACGAGGGCGAGCGTTTCGTGACCAACGCCGACATGTCGGTCCTGCCACCGGCGACCGTGCGCAACGCCCCCGAACGCCGCATCAGCCCGTGGAACCCGGACGGCCGTGTCGCCGCCGTGCTCGACCCGAAGGTCCCCGGCGCGGCGGCGGCTCTCGGCTCAGTCCTCGGCCCCGAAGGCCCGGCACTCGCCGAACGACTCGGCCTCGACAAGACCGCCTTCCGCAGGTCGGACCAGACTCGCGACACCCTCGAACCCGAGCTCGCCGACGCTTCCCGGTTCCTCTACGTCGGGCACGTCACGACCTCCGCGCACGGCCTGGACGCCCGTCTCCACTTGAGCTGCGGCCCGGGCACGACCGGCCGAGCGGCGGTCGTCGCGGGCCACCGCCCCCTCACCGCCGCGGACATCGTGCTGGGCCACCGCCCCGACGCACCGGGCCGCTGGAGCATGCCGAACCGGGTCGCTTTGATCGCGTGCGAAAGCGGCGGCGAAGCCCGCTTCGCCGAACCGGTCGGGCTTGTCGCCGCCGCGATTCACGCGGGAGCGGAGTACGTGACCGCGACCCGCTGGACCCTTCCCACGGACGCCGGCCTCCGCCGCTTCGCCCCCCGAGCCACCCCCGAGACCACGGCCATCCCCGAAGTCGTCCTCGCAGTGAACCGGGCCCACCAGTCCCCCGACCCCGTCGCCGCCCTCAGCGCGTGGCAGCGACACCACGCCGCCCAATGGGAGACCCACGGCCGCCTCGAAAACTCCCCGATCATCTGGGCCGCCTTCGGCACCGCCCATGGCTGACGGCTGCGCCGGACTCGCGGTCACGCGGGAGCGGGCTCGGGCGGCGTGTTCGGCCGCAGCCTGACGACCGCCGCCGCCCAAGCGCCGCAGGCGCAGAGCGCGAACGCCACGGCGAAGTGCAGCAGGCCCCGCCGCAGGAACTCATCGCTCGTCGCGTCGACCGCGTAGGTGGTCAGCTCGCGGGTCGACCACAGCGGCAGGACCTTCGCGAGTGTCCCTTCAGGATCGGCGAGCATCTGGGTCGCCATGACGGCCAGCAGTGCCAGCGCGCCCTCCAGTTCGCGCGGGAGCGCGAGGCTCACGACCGCGCCCAGGGGAGCGGCGACGAGCACTGTGGTCCCCAGGAGCAGCGCGACCGCCCAGAGCCGCTCGACGTCCTGGGCAACCGCGACGAGGACGAGGTAGGCGCCGGCGATCGTGAAGCCGGTGCCGAGGAGGGCGAGCTGCCTGCCGAGGAGCAGCGCCGTGGGCGACGCGCCGACGACGGCGAGCCGGCGGTCGAGGTGTCGGGATCCGACGTGGGAGAACAGGGCGAGCGTCGCCACCGCCCAGCCGACGCCGAGGGCCAGGAAGCGCACCGCCTGGCCCGGTTCGTCGCTCCTGGCGGCGTAGAACGCCAGCGGCAGGGCGATGACGAGGAGGAGCGCCGAGCGGCGGCGCGTGAGTTCGCGCAGGCTGGTCCCTGCGATCGCGAGCAGCATCAGCGGTCCTCCGCGCCTTGGAGTTCGAGCAGGTGGTCGACCTTGTCGAGGTCGTGGAGCAGGTGCGTGACGACGAGGACGCCGGCGCCCGCGTCGCGCCATGCGTACACCTGGGCCCACAGGTCCAGATAGGAGTCCTGGTCGAATCCCTGGTAGGGCTCGTCGAGCAGGATCAGGTCCGGGCGGCTGAGCTCGCCCAGGACGACGTTGAGCTTCTGCTGGGTGCCGCCGGACAGCTGGGAGGCGACGACGCCGGCCCGGGGCCGCCAGCCGAGCCCGGCGGCGAGGTGCGCGCCGGTCGCGACGGCCTTGCGGGCGCCCATGCGGTGCACCGCGCCGAACAGGCGGAAATGCTCGTCGGCGGTGAGGTAGGGGGCGACGCCGTGCTGCTGCGGGGCGTAGCCGATGCGGGCGGCGCGCTCGACGACGCCGCTGGTGGCTTTGAGGGTCCCGGCGCAGATGTCGAGCAGCGTGGACTTGCCGGCGCCGTTCGCGCCGGTCACGGCCGCCACCTCGCCCGCGTGGAGCGTCAGGTCGACGCCGCGCAGGACTTCGCGGCGGCGGAAGCGCTTCGTCACATTGGTCAGGCGCAGCACGACCGGGCCCTTGGCCCTGGCGAGCGGCGCGAGCAGAGGCGCGGGCCGGGCGGCGCGGGCCACCGCGACCGCGTACGCCGCCGCGGGGCCGAACAGCTGCGCAGGGTGGCGCCTCGCCGCGATCGCCTCGGCGCGGCTGTCCTCCGAGAGTCGCTGCGCCTCATGGGGATCGACGCCTTGCTCGAGAAGTATGCGGGTGAAGGAGTCGTGCCATTCGTCGCCGGTCATGCGGTCTCCACCTCGGCCAGGTCGGCGCGGTCGGCGACGCGGTCCATGGCCTGCCGGAACTCCCTCCAGACGGCGACCCGCTCCTCCGCGGCGGCCCGGCCCTCGGCGGTCAGCCGGTAGTACTTGCGACGCGGGCCCACGGTCGAGGACACCCAGTCCGCTTGGACCAGGCCCTGCTTCTCAAGTCGCAGCAGCGACGGGTACAGCGTCCCGCCAGGGATCTCACCGAAACCGGACTCGGCGAGCCGCTGCGCGAGCCCGAGCCCGTAGTCGCGGCGCTCGCCCAACAGGCACAGCAGGCAGAAGTCGAGAAATCCGTGCAGCCATTGCTGCCTCGTAGCATCCAACATGCTAGGTAGGATAACTGACTACCAGTAGATAGGAAGACTGGGTACTGAGATTCGCGTCGCGGACGTCCCGTCCAGGACCCGAACGGAAAGGCCGGTCGACCCGCAAGCGGATCGGCCGACCCATGGCGTGGCTCAGGCGAGATCGCCGAGCAGCCGCGTCGGCTCCCCGTCGAGGGCCAGCGCGTCGAGGACGACGAGCAGTTGGCTCTCCTCGTACCTGAAGTGGGTCTCCATGACCGCACCGATGCCGTCCAGATGGCGGTGCAGCTCATCGGGGTCCGCGTCCGAGTCCATTGCGGCGGTGAGCTGGCCGATGAGGTGCTCGAGCATGTTGTGGTCGGTCATGAGCTTGCCGATCACGGGCTTGAGGTCGGGATGCTCAGCGACGACCTGCGGGAAGAGCCCGCCGTCCTCGCTGCGGTGATGGCCGCTCAGGGCCGAGCAGAAGCCGCGGCAGAACAGGAGGAGGTCCTGCCCGCCCTCCTCTTCGAATTCCCCGTCGATGGAGCGGCGGGCGAGGTCGAGCGCCTGGCGCAGGCGCTGGTGGACATTGCGAAGCTGGGTGCTGAACGCGACCAGTCGGTCGGTGTCGGAACTGATTGAGGTGTCTCCTTCGATCACGGCGCGCCGCCCGGGGGCGAAAGCGCCGCAGGCGATATTACCTGCGCGAGCCCGGGCGCAGGCCGCCTATGATCCGGATCATGACCGACCTGCTCTCCCTTCACCGCCGGACGATGCTCATCGCCACCGCGATCGTCGATCAAGTCCGCAGCGACCACTTGCACTTGGAGACCCCTTGCGCCGGTTGGGATCTGTCGCAGCTGCTCGCTCACATGATCGGGCAGAACCACGGCTTCGCCTCCGCTGCTCGGGGCGAAACGTTCGACCCGGCCGTCTGGGCCGACCAGCCCGTGTCGGCCGAGCCGGGCGAGGCCTTCGCGGCTTCGGCCGCCGAGGTGGTCGCCGCGTTCGCCTCGGTGGGCGCGGTCGAGCGCGACTGGCCGATCCTCGTCGGGGCCGACCAGTCCGTTCTGGTCCCCGGCAAGCAGGCCCTGGGGTTCCATTACATCGACTATGTCGTGCACGGCTGGGACGTGGCCGTGTCGATCGGTCTCGCGCCCGACTTCGACTCCGACCTCCTGGAGGCGGTCCTCCCGCTCGCCGAAGCAGTGCCGCTCGACGGCCCGACCCGCAACGGCCCGTACGCGCCGTTCGCCCCGGCCGTCGCCCTCGATACGGGCCGCGCCGACCTTGACCGCCTCCTCGCCATCCTCGGCCGCGACCCCGAATGGAAACCCTCGCAACAGCAATAGCAGCTCAGGTCCGCGCTCCTGCTGCCACTCCACAAGTTATCCACAGGCCGGAAACTAGCTGTTGCCACCCGAGAGCAACCCGTGACAGTGTTGATCCATGCGCCAGAACAGCAGCAACGCCACTTTTGCCACCATCCTCCACAAGGCCGTGTCGAGCATGGATTCTCCCGCGCGGAAAGTTATCCACAGGCAGAAACTTTCGGTTGCCGACCAATCACGAAGCGTGCCAAGGTTGGTACAAAAAAGCCATCTGGCCTTGCGGGATGGCGGCGATAGAGGGGATTCGCGAACGCCACCATACCGAGACCGCGCGCGGGAAGCCGCCCGCGCGCGGTCCCCGCACGGGCCACACCTCCACCGCGGAGGAACACCAGCGGGCGGCCGGACACACCAGCCCGGCCGCCCGCCAGTTCTTGCTGCTCCGCAGACCTATCCGCCGTAGAGCTGCTGCAGCTCCCGCTTGAGGACCTTGCCACTCGGACCGAGCGGCAGCGCCTCGAGCACATGGATCACCCGGGGGTACTTGTAGGCGGCGATCTTCGCCTTCATGTACGCGACGAGGTCGGCCGGGTCAGCATCAGCGCCTGAGGCCGGGACGATCGCGGCGTGCACCTCCTGGCCGTGCTCCGGATGCGGCACACCGAAGACCGCCGCGAGCGCCACGGCCGGGTGGCGTGAGAGCACCGCCTCGACCTCGGTCGGGTAGACGTTGTAGCCGTTGCGGATGATCATGTCCTTCTTGCGGTCAACGATGTGGATCACACCATCTTCGTCCACAGTGCCCAGATCGCCGGTGCGGAACCACCCGTCGACGACGGCCGCGGCCGTGGCGTCGGGGCGGCCGAGGTAGCCCTTCATGAGGTTGTGGCCGCGCACCACGATCTCGCCCAGGGAATCAGCCGGCAGCAGGTCGATGCGGTCCTCGACCTCCGGGTCGGCGACCGCCAC
Organism: Glycomyces sp. NPDC021274; assembly: GCF_040641195.1. Lineage (NCBI taxonomy): Bacteria > Bacillati > Actinomycetota > Actinomycetes > Glycomycetales > Glycomycetaceae > Glycomyces > Glycomyces sp. NPDC021274. Next base: position 21,844 of record NZ_JBFADC010000019.1, read on the forward strand.
GTCGACGCCCCAGATCGACTTGCCGACCGTGCCGGGCCGGATCGGTTCGGACACGAGGTTGAAGCTGCACACCGGCGAGGTCTCCGTCAGGCCGTAGCCTTCGTGGACTTGGGCGCCGTATGCGGTTTCGAATGCTTCGAGCAGGGCCGTCGGCAGCGCCGCGCCGCCTGAGATCGCGTAGCGCAGCGGCGGTCGGTCGGCGGTGCGGCTCGCGGCCGCGACCATCGCGGCGTAGTTCGTAGGCACGCCCGCGAACACCGTGGCCCGGTGTCGCACCAGGAGCGCCAGGGCCTCGTCGGGATCGAACTTCGGCAGCAGGATGATCGCGGCGCCCCGGCGGAAGCCGGCGTTCAGCACCACGGTCTGGCCGAAGGTGTGGAAGAACGGCAGCCCGCCGTAGAGCACGTCGTCGGGCCGGTACTCGAAGGTGTCGAGGAGGCAGGTGTGGACCTGCTCGACCACCGCGAGGTGCGAGCCGACCGCGCCTTTCGGAGTGCCAGTAGTGCCCGAGGTGTACAGGATCGTGGCGGCGGCGAGCGGGTGGACCGAGGCGTAGCGTTCGATCGGTTCCGCTGCGGCGGCCTCGTCTTCGAGGCGTGCAACGGGTTCGGCGCCAAGAGCGAAGCCCTCGGGGGCGAGGACCGTGAGGAGCGGGACGTCCGCGAGCGCGGCCGCGGGGGCGGCTTCGCTGAGGAGCGGGGCGGCGGCTACGAGCAGGTCGGTGTCGGCGTCTTCCAGGACGAACCGGATCTCCTCGGCTTTGAACAGCAGGTGCACCGGGACCACGACCGCGCCGAGGGCGAGGGCCGCGTAGTAGACGCGCGGGAAGTCCGGCACGTTCGGCACGATCATCGCCACCCGGGACCCCGGTCCGATGCCGCGGGCGGCGAGGGCGCCGGCGTAGGCGCGGGTCTGGTCCCACAGGGCCCCGTACGAGATGGTCTGGTCCATGAAGTGCAGGGCCGGGGCGTCGGGGCGGCGGCGGGCGGATTCGGCGAGGATGGCGGCGATCGAGAGGGTTCCCTGGCCGGGGCCGTCGATGGCCTCGTCGTACGGTGCGTCGGGCTGGTGCGTCATTGCACGTCTCCTTCGTTCGCTCATCATCCTGCCCTGCCCGGCAGGGACGTGTCATCGTCCCGAGGCGAGCCATGCGGTCGGGTCGCGGCGGATGCGGTCGACGACGGCCATGGCGGCGCCGATCGCGGCCGCGTCCGGGCCGAGTGTCGCGGGGCGGACGGTGATCGGGGCCCAGCGGGCGGAGAGGACGCGCTGGTTGATCTCGGTTTCGACGCCGGTGATGAGCCAGGAGGAGAGGAGCGCGAAGCTGCCGCCGAGGAGGACGGTGTCGAGGTCGAGGAGGTTGAGGACGTTGGCGATCGCGATGCCCAGGGCGGTGGCGGCGGTGTCGAGGGCGGCGATGGTTTCGGGGCGGCCGGCGTCGGCCCAGGTGAGGAGGGCGGCGTCGGCGGTGAGGCCGTCGGGCGGGGTTTGGCCGTCGAGGATCGCGGCGAGGCTGGCGTAGGTCTGGAGGCAGCCGCGTGAGCCGCAGCGGCATGGTTTGCCGTCGGGGTCCACGGTGAGGTGGCCGAGTTCGCCGCCCCAGCCGTGGGAACCGCGCATGAGGCGGCGGTCGAGGATGATGCCGGCGCCGATGTCGAGTCCGCCTGAGACGTACAGGAAGTGGTCGGGGGTGGTGCGGTGGAGTTCGCCGCGGGCGGCGAGGTTCGCCTCGTTGTCCACATTGGTGTGGACGTCGAGGTGGCGGAGGTGCTGGGCGAGGAGCGCTCCCGCGTCGACGTCGCGCCAGCCGAGGGAGGGTGCGGTGCGGACGAGCCCAGCGTCGGTGGAGCCGGGGACGGCGAGGGTGGCGGTGATGACGGTGAGGCCTTCCGCGGCGGCGGCTTCGGCGGCTTCGGTCGCCATGCGGCCCAAGCGTTCGAGCAAGGCCGGGGCTTCGGTGTCGTCGCAGGGGGCGAACGCGAGGTGGCGCACCGAGCCGCCGAGGTCGACCACGCACGCGGCGAGGCCGTCGGTGCGGATGTCGAGCCCGAGCCCGGCGGGGCCGCTGCGGGAGACGGTGAGCCCCATGCGGGGCCGGCCGGCCCGCCCGTCCGGGGTCGCGCCGGTCTCGGTGACGAGGCGTCCGGCGATGAGCTCGTCGACGATGCGGGTGATCGTGGGCCGGGTCAGGCCGGTGGCGGCGGCGAGCTCGGTGCGCGAGAGCGGGGCCTCGGCGGCGAGGACGTGCCGGAACACGAGTTCGAGGTTCAACGCGCGCAGGCGTTCCTGCCGGGCGGGGTCGTTGGAGCGGACGGCGTTCATGCCGGGGGCCGCGCTGCTTCGGCGAGCGCGGCGGCCGCGTCTTCGCTGAGGTTGCCGTCTGCCACGACAGCGAGGATATGCCGTTCGAGGTGCTCGCCGGGCTCCAGGACCAGTGGACGGTCCCATGTGAGCGATGAGCCGACGCCGAGGTAGTCGCGGGCGCGCACGAACCAGCGGTCCTGGGCGGTGGTCGCGTCGGCGGGCACGAACAGCATCGTCCATGCTGCGCCGCCGCTGGTGCCCGAGACGGTGAGCCACGGGGCGGTGGTGCCGTGGACGGCGCGCACGCCGGTCCCGGCCGGGCTCTGCACTCGCACCTGCCCGTTGACGGCGGGGCCGCGCCAGAAGAACCCGCCGTAACCGGCGCCGACGCGCCCGAGCGAGGCCGGGCTGCGGATGGGCAGCGGCCGGTCGGTGGCGTTGGTGAGCCGGGTCTGCACGGCGAGGGTCCAGGCGTCGGAGGTCAAAGGCACGCAGGCGATCGCGCGCCGTTCGCTCAGCAGGGCCGCGCCCTGCCCGTCGACCCAGTGGAGGGTGTGCGCGAGCTCGGATTCGGTGTGGCGCAGCCAGCGCTGGTGGTGTTGCGCGCCGTGATTGTCGAGCCAGGCGGGGCCGTGTCCGGCGACGAAGGTGCGGCCGCCCCAGAAGTTGCGGCCGCCGATGTCGGGGGCGGCGATGCTGATGCCGAGCTGGTGGGTGTGGGAGTGGGGTCTGGCGTCGGTGACGGTGGTGCCGGTGAGGGTGCGGACGGGGTGGAGGTAGGGGCGGGGTGCGGTGGAGGCGGGGAGGTCGGAGTGCCAGACGTAGTCGGCGACGTCGCGGCCGTCGACTTGGAGTCGGAGGGGTTGGTCGGCGTCGAGTGCGCGGGCAGTGCCGGAGTGCTCCATTGCGGCTCCAATCACTTAGGCCTCGCGGGGTGCGGGGCTTGCCGCGATGGCTTCGACCAGGCCTTCGATTGCTCGGGGGCTGAGGTCGCCGTCCGCGACTACCGTGATGATACGACGCTGGGGGCCGTCGCCTGGGGCGGCCGTCAGGGGCTTGGTCCAGGCGAGTGCGGGTCCGGCGCCGAGGTAGTCGTCGCCGCGGACGAACCATGGGTCGTGTTGGGGCGCTTGGTTGATGAGGATGAGGGTCCAGGGGGTGGGGCCGTTGTTGCGGAGGGCGAGCCAGGGGGTGGTGGTGCCGTTGAGGTGGTCGGCGCCGGTGGTGCCGGGGCCGTGGACGGTGGTGTCGCCGTGGCCGCGGGGGGCGCGCCAGAAGAAGCCGCCGTATCCGGCTCCGGTGCGGCCTTTGGCGCCGGGGCTGGAGATGTGGAGTGGTTCGGTGGTGAGGTTGTGGAGGGTGTAGCGGAAGTCGAGGGCCCAGGCGCGGTGGTCGAGGGGTCGGGCGGCGATGCGGCGGCGTTCGCGCAGGAGTGCGGTGCGGTCGGGGCCGATCCAGTGGAGTTCGTGGGCGAGGACGGTGTCGGTGCGGGTCTCCCAGCGGTGGTGGCGTTGGATGCCGTGGTTGGGGAGGGGGATTGAGCCTTGGTCGCGGACGTAGGTGCGGCCGCCCCAGAAGTTGGCGCCGCCGGCGTCGGGTATGGCGAGGCTGGCGCCGAGGTGGTGGAGGTGGTCGGGTGGCATGGCTTCGGTGACGGGGGTGCCGTTGAGGGTGCGTACGGGGTGGAGGTAGGGGCGGGGCGAGAGGGTGTTGGGGAGGTGGGGTCGCCAGATGTATGCGGCGACGGTGCGGCCGCCGAGGATGAGGGGTTGGGTCTGGGCGAGGGTGCGGGGGTCATGCATGGGGGTCCGTTGCGGTGACGTGTACGGCGTCGAATGTGGCGGTGCCGTGGCCGGTGGCGAAGAGGCCGAGTGCGGCGCCGACCCAGCGTCCTGGGGTGGCTTGGAAGGGTTCGCCGAAGGGCTGGGTCGGTTCGTCGGGGAGGGCGGCGTGGAACTGGCAGCGGCCGGTCGGATCGACGTCGACACCGACCCTCACAGCGGTGTCGGCGCCGGTCGCGACCGGCCGCTCGGGGCCGTTGCCTCGTTCCGGTTTCCCGGTTTGGGCAGTGCGGCAGGTGAGTGCGGTCGTGTCGCCGGAGCGGGTGAGCCCGATCCAGGCGTAGTCGTCGCCGACGATGGCGAGGCCTGCGGTCGCGTCGGTTGCGACTTTGAGGCGGAGTGTGGTCTGGGCGCGGCAGCCGCCGTCGGGGAGGCGCTGGCCGAGGAGGTTGGGGAGGTGGCGCAGGTCGGGGTCGTCGGTGGGGACGCCGGTGAGTGTGAGGCCGTTGTCGGTTGCGGCCCAGTGGGGTCGGGGGTTGGCCTGCCAGGCCCATTGGGGGCCGATGCCTCCGGTGAAGTCGTCGGAGGTGGCGGGCGCGGTGGACGGTTCGCCTTGGATGGGTTTGGGGTGCATGGTGATGGGGGTGCCGTTGTCGCCGATGACGGGCCAGCCGTCGTGGTCCCAGTGCATGGGCTGGAGGTGGACGACGCGTCCGAACGGGCCTTTGTCCTGGAAGTGCAGGAACCAGTCGTGTTCGTCCTTTGTGGTGACCCAGGCGCCTTGGTGGGGGCCGTTGACGTCGGTGTCGCCCTGTTCGAGGACGATGCGTTCCTCGTAGGGTCCGAGGGGGTCGCGGGAGCGGAAGGCGGACTGCCAGCCGTCGGTGACGCCGCCTGCGGGGGCGAAGATCCAGTACCAGCCGTCGCGTTCGTAGAACTTGGGGCCTTCGAGGGTGCGGTAGCCGGGCAGGTCGTCGCCGTCGATCACGACGGTGCCTTCGTCGAGGAGTGCGGTCGCGTCGTCGTTCATGCGGTGGACGGTGAGGCGGTTGTTGATGCCGGCGCGGCTCTTGGCCCAGCCGTGCACGAGGTAGGCCGTGCCATCGGTGGTCCATAGGGGACAGGGGTCGATGAGTCCCTTGCCGCCTTTGAGGAGGTGCGGGGTGGTCCACTTCCCTGCCGGGTCTTCGGCGCTGGTGCAGAACAGTCCCCGGTCGGGGTCGGGGTAGACGATCCAGTACCGGCCGGCGTGGTGGCGCAGGGCGGGGGCCCAGACGCCGCCGCCGCGCTGCGGGGTCTGGAAGTCGGCTTCGGGCACGAGCCGGTCGAGGGCGTGGCCGATGATGGTCCAGTTCACGAGGTCGCGGCTGTGGAGGATCGGCAGGCCCGGCGCGCGGTGGAAGCTCGAGGCGGTGAGGTAGAAGTCGTCGCCGACGCGGATCGCGTCGGGGTCGGACCAGTCGCCTCGCAGGACCGGGTTGCGGTAGGTGCCGTCGCCGTTGTCGGGAGTGCTGTGCCGCAAATGGAAATGGCTCAAGGGTGTTCCCGTTCGTCGTGTGGGCCGCTATTTGAGGCCGGTGGTGGCGATGCCTTTGACCAGGTATTTCTGTCCGGCGATGAAGAAGCCGATGATGGGGGCGAGGGAGAGCACCGACATCGCGAACATCTGGCCCCATTGGGATTGGCCTTCGGAGTCGATGAACTGGCGCAGGGCGAGCGGCACGGTGTACAGCTCGGGGTCGGTGAGGTACAGCAGGGGCCCGAAGAACTCGTTCCAGACGGAGATGAACGTGAAGATCGCGGTGGTGGCGAACGCGGGCCGGCACAGCGGCAGGATGATGCTCCAGAAGGTGCGGAACGGGCCGCAGCCGTCGATGCGGGCGGCGTCGTCGAGCTCCTGCGGGAGCGAGCGCATGAACTGCACCATCAGGAAGATGTAGAACGCGTTGGTGGCCAGGAAGTTCGGTACCAGGAGCGGGTAGTACGTGTTGAGCCAGCCGATTTTCGCGAACATGATGTACTGCGGGATGAGCAGGACGTGCCCGGGGAGCATCATGGTGCCGAGCATGAGCGCGAAGAAGAGTTTGCGGCCGGTGAAGTTGAGCCGCGCGAACCCGTACGCCGCCAGGGAGCAGGAGAAGAGGTTCCCGATGATGCTGAGGACGACGATGATGATCGAGTTGGAGAAGTAGATCCCGAAGTCGTATTCGAGGGCGTTCCAGCCTTCGGTGTAGTTCGACGGGCTCCATTCGGTCGGCCACAGCGACAGGTCCTCGAAGATGAGGCCGTTCGGTTTGAGCGAGCTGGAGACGAGCCACAGCAGCGGGTACATCATGACCAGGCCGATGGCGCAGAGGATCACGTGCCGGGTGAAGCGGCTCTTGCGGGTGCTGCCGAAGCGTTCGATGAGCGCGTCGGCGTCCTCGTTGGGCTTGGCGCTGCTGGGCTTGGCGGCCCGCGGGGTTTGCAAGGTCTGAGACATGGGTGGGACCTCAGCTGTCGTAGTTGACCCAGTACTTGGCGGTGAAGAAGGTGATCGCGGTGAACACGGCGATGATCACGAGCAGGGTCCAGGCCATCGCCGAGGCGTAGCCCATGTTGAACTGGTTGAATCCCTGCTGGTAGAGGTACAGGTTGTAGAACAATGTGGAGTTCGCCGGTCCGCCGCCGCCGTTGTTCATGACGAAGCCCTGCGTGAACGTCTGGAACGAGGCGATGAGCGACTGGATGAGGTTGAAGAAGATGATGGGGCTGAGCAGCGGCAGGGTGATGGAGCGGAACCTGCGCCATTTGGAGGCGCCGTCGACGGCGGCGGCCTCGTAGTACATGGTCGGGATCTGCCGCAGCCCGGCGAGGAAGATGACCATGGGCGAGCCGAAGGTCCAGATGTGCAGGATGATCAGGGTCGTCAGGGCGTAGTCGGGGTCGGAGGTCCAGGAGATCGCGTCGATCCCGAACCAGCCGAGGAACGCGTTCACGATCCCGTCGAACCCGAAGATGTACCGCCACAAGAGGACGACGGCGACGCTCGCGCCGAGGAGCGAGGGCAGGTAGAACACGGCCCGGTACCAGGGCAGGCCCCTGATGCCGCGGTTGAGGATCATCGCGACGCCGAGCGCGGCCGCGAGCGAGAGCGGCACGGACACGAACGTGTAGATGAACGTGACCTGCAGCGACTTGAGCAGCACGGGGTCGCGGAACATGTCCGCGAAGTTCTCCAGTCCGATCCACTTCGGAGCGTTCAACAGGTTGTAGTCGGTGAACGCGAGGTAGAGCGACGCGAAGAACGGGACCACGGTGAAGAGCATCCCGATGAACCAGGGCAGCAGGAACAGGTAGCCGGCGCGGTCCTTGCGCACCCCCCTGCCCCCTTGGCGACGCTTGCGAGCCATAAATTTGCTCAGCGGCTTGCGCTGCGGCGCAGGGGGGGCGACCGCCCCCGGCATGACGGCGGTCTCGGTCGGCGTGGTGGTCACCCTTCGATCGCCGCCGTCGCCTCGGCGATGAACTGGGCGGCCCCGTCGGCGGGCGTCTGGCGGCCGAACTCGACCTCGACGGCGATGACGTCGAGGAAGTCGGCAATGGCGCTGCCGCCGGGCGGGTACGTGTACGAGCGCGGCAGGTCCTCCCCCTGCAGGCCGATGAGGTACTCGGTCGCGACGAGGTCGTCCGGCTCGAGCGAGCCCTTGATCTCCTCGGCCACGGCCGAACTCGCCGGAACGCCGCGGGTGGTGCCCGTCGCGAGCGAGGCCTCGGGGTCGTTGGTGAGGAAGTCGAGGAGCTTCACGGCCTCCTTCGGATGCTTCGACGCCGACGCGACCGACCACAGGTGCGGGCAGTCAACCGATTGCCCGCGCCGGACCGCCTGCGTCTCGCCCGGGATGCGCAGCAGCGCGAGGTTCCCCCCGCATGCCTCGTTGTAGCTGAGGAAGTTGTTGGTCGGGATGATCTGCGACGCGAGCTTGCCCTGCGCGATGTACGACTGGTCGGCGCCGCCGCCGATCTCCTCGAAGAAGCCCGCCGGCGGGTACGCGCCGGACTGGCGCAGCCCGTCGATCATCGTGAACCAGGCCTCCATCGTGGCCGCGGACACGCCGAGCTTCCCGTCCTCGGTGAACAGGTCCTCGCCCTGCTGGCGCACCCAGACCACGAGGTTCTGGAGCGTCTGCGCGTCGAAGCCGGTCCCGTACACCGCCTGGCCGGAGGCGTCGCTGATCGCCTGCGCGAACGTCGCGAGGTCGTCCCAGCTCCACGTGTTCCCGTCCGGGACGGCCACGCCGTACTGCTCGGCGAAGTCCGTGCGGATCACGAACCCGACCGCGTTGAGCCCGGCGGGGACGCCGAAGACGCTGCCGTCCACTTCGGCCAGATTCGCCGCGTTCTCGCTGAGGCCGCTCAGGTCGATGTCGTCGGCGTGCTCGTTGAGGTCCAGGAGCGCGCCCCGGTCGGCGTACTCGCGCAGGGAGTCCATGCGCATCGCCATGAGGTCCGGCGCGTCGTTCGCGGCGAAGCGGGTCGCGAGCTTGTCCTGGTAGGGGCCCGAGTCCTGGTACTCGACCTTGATCGTGATGTCCGGGTTGGCCTCGGTGAAGATGTCGAGGGCCGCCTGGGTCTTCTCGGCGCGGGTGGCGTCGCCCCACCAGACCATGTTGAGGGTGACGCCGTCACCGCTCTCGTCATCGCCGCCGCCGCCGAAGCCGCGGCCGCAGGCGGCGAGCCCGGGGACGGCGGCCAGGCCGAGGCCGGAGAGCTTGAACAGGTTGCGGCGGTTGAACTCCGAACCGGAGCCGGGAGGTCGTTCAGTGGTCACGCTTGCGGTCCCTTCACACGGACGAGGGGTCGGGCCATCGATCGAACTCGATGAATGGGACCCAGGCTAGGACCGCGCCGCGGGTTATGTCAAGTCATGAAAGAAATTAAATGGAAGTTTTGGCAACCCATTGACGTAGATCGATGACCGTGCTTAGGCTGGGCCGAGCAGACGCCCGCACTCCATCGATAGGAGCGTCACATGAATCCTTCAGAGACAGGGCATCAGCCCCGCCGGAGGCTGCGCCGCGCCCTCGTCGCCGCCACCGCCGCCGCAGGCCTGGTGCTCGCCGGCCTCGCCGCCGCCACCGCCCTCCCGGGCGCCAATGCCGCGCCGCCCAGCCGGCCGGGGCACGGCTGGTCCGACACCGCCGACGGCTTCGCGTCCCTCCCGGGACTGGGACGCGGCCCCACCACGGGCGGCGCCGCCGGCGAGACCGTCACCGTCGACACGATGGCAGAGCTCGACCGCTACGTCACCGCCGCCGAGCCGTACGTCATCCGCGTCGCCGACGCGATCGACATCAATCCCAAGGGCACCGAGCTCAGGGTCGCCTCGAACAAGACGATCATCGGCGTCGGCACCGAGGGCGAGATCGTCGGCGGCGGCTTCTTCCTCGGCACCGGCGTCCACAATGTCATCATCCGCAACCTCACCATCCGCGACACCCTCATGCCCGAGGACGACCCCGACGACAAGGAGTTCGACTACGACGCCATCCAGCTCGACACGGCCGACCACATCTGGATCGACCACAACACCCTCACCCGAATGAACGACGGCCTCCTCGACAGCCGCAAGGACACCACGTTCCTCACCGTCTCCTGGAACCGGTTCTTCGACAACAACAAGACCTTCGGCATCGGCTGGACGCCCAACGTGACCTCGCAGATCACGATCCACCACAACTGGTTCAAGAACACCGTGCAGCGCAACCCGAGCGCCGACAACATCGCGAACCTGCACATGTACAACAACTACCTGCAGCACGCCTCCGCGTACGGCAACTACGTGCGCGGCGCCACCAGCGCGGTGATCGAGCACAGCTACTACGAGGGCACGCACAACCCGTACTACACCGTGGACGGTGAGCTGGTCCAGCGCGGCAACATCACCGTGGACTGCACCTGGGGCGATGTGGTCCGCGAGCAGGGCGACGCGTTCGATCCGCACGACTTCTACGACTACAAGGCCGACCCGGCCGCCGCCGTGCCGGCGCTCTTGAACGAATTCAGCGGCCCGCAGCCCGAGATTGGGACCTAGGCTGCGCGGGGTGCTCCTTGACCGACACCGCCGTTGAATTCGGGCGGCGGCCCCCGGTGCTGTGCACCGGCGCCGGGGGCCGCCGCCTCTTGGCTGCGCCCGCGCGTCAGGGCAGGAGGCGCGCGGGCGCGTCCTCGCGGCGGATGAACGCGAGCCGGGCGGTCTTGTGCGGCAGCTGGATCTCGGGGCCGAAGGTGAATCCGATGCGGCGCAGGCGCGCTGCGGCCTGCTCGTTGCGGGCGTCCGGTTCGACCACGATGCGCCGGCGCTTCGGGTCGGCGAAGAGGAACCCGGCGAGGACGCCCATGAGGACGCCGGTGAAGCCGGCCTGGGCGTTGCCGCCGGCGGGGGCGACGAGGAGGTGCATGCCGAAGTCGCCGGGTTCGACCTCGTAGTACTCGCCGACGGGGTCGGCGTCGGGCTCGTAGGTCTGGAGGAGCGCGATCGGTCGGGCGTCGCGCAGCATCAGGTACGCGTGGTGGGTGTCGAGGCCGTCGAGGTATTCGTAGATCTCGAGCACGTGGTCGCGGGAGTGCTCGGTCATGCCCCAGAACTTCGCGCGCTCCTCGGTGACCCAGCCGTAGATGAGGTCGAGGTCCTCGGCCGGCCTCAGGGGCACAATGGACACGGTGCCGAAGCCTTCCAGGTGCTGTGCGAACACGGCCGGACGGTCGATCATGCGGTACTCCTCTTGCAGTTGCGGCCAATCGGTGACGATGGGGATGAGTTCGCCGTCGCGCCACAGCGGGAACTGGTCGCGCAGGTGCGGGCCGGGTGCGCCCGAGGTTCCGAAGGGGACGATCCAGCGGCTCTGCTGGCGGTCGGCGAGGTCCCAGACCCAGCGGGCGGCGGGGCCGCGGGCGAAGTCCTCGGTGATGCCGGGTGCGCCCGAAGTGGACAGGACGCAGTCGGCGTCGCCGGACATGCCGGTGAGGGCCTCGGGCGGGTCGATGTCCCGCCAGGGGACGAGCCGGTGGACCTCGCCCCAGGTGACGGCCGGGAGCGCCGCGGCCGCGTCGAGGGCGTCGCGGAGCGCGGCGTCCCGCTGGGCGAGTGTGACCAGGTCGCCGTTGAGCAGGTGCTCCAAGGCGAATCCGATGCGCACTTCCAGCACGAGCCACGGCGCGAAGACCTCGGGGTACCGGGAGGCGGCGCTGAGCGGCGCGAAGACGGGCAGTGCGGCGAGGCCCCTGACGAACGCGGCCCGGAACGCGGCGAACGCGGCGGCGTCGGCGCTGCCGGCGTCCATGCGGCGGTCCCAGGCGAGGAGTCGCTTGCGCAGGAGCGCGGCGGGCCCGTCGAGGTCGAGTCCGGGGAGGAGGCCGAGCAGCGCGTCGGCGGTGGGCAGGTAGGTGTCGGTGTGGAGGGCGGCCATGTCTGCGGCGTTCCAGTCGTCGCGCGCGCCGAGCAGCGCTTTGATCCGTTCGACGCGGTGCGGGGAGCAGAATTCGACGCCGAGGCTCCCTGAGATGCCGCGGTCGTTGGCCATGGCGGCGAACCCGTCGATGTGCTTGGCGGCCAGGGGCTTCCAGCCGTTCCAGGCGTGTCGGGGTTCCCAGGCGGGGACGGGGCGGACGAGGTTCTCGCGGTCGCGTTCGGGGACCCGTCCGGCGACGCGGTGGAGGAGGCCGCCGGCGGTGTCGGCGGCCATGACGACGTTCACGGGCAGCACCCAGCCGTCGAGGGCGGCGTCGACGTCGGCGACCGTGCGGGCCCGGAGCAGTTTCGGCAGGGCGGCGAATCCGAGTTCGGGGTCGGCGTGCAGCGGACTGCGGAGGCTGAGCGCGGTGCCGTCGGTGTCGGCGTCGGTGATGACCGATCCGCGCCGGGTGGCGATCACCTCGACCGGAACGGCATCGCGTTCGGCGACTTCGATGGTCTCGGTCCGCGACCGCGCCGGCTCCCAGCCGTCCGGCCCGAGCGCCTCGATCCCGCCGGTGTCGGTGCGGCGCAGCCGTTCGTGGAAGAGGTCCTGCGTGTCGGCCATGGCGTTGGTGATGCCCCAGGCGACGCTCCCGGTGTGCCCGAAGTGCGCGATGCCGGGGATGCCGGGCATCGCCAGTCCGACCACGTCGAACCCGTCGGGGCCGTCCGCGGTGCAGGCGAGGCGGATCTGCTGGTAGGTGCCGGGCAGTTGGAGGAACCGGTGCGGGTCCCCGGCGAGGATCGGCGCCCCGGTGGCGGTCAGGCCCTCGGCGACGATCCAGCCGTTCGACCCGGTGGGGGCGGGCCCGTCCATGGCGAACCGCCCGACCGCGTCCTCCCCGAGGTGCTCGATGACGCGCTCGCGCCAGAGCTTCGCCGGGAACCCGGATCCGAACAGCAGGTGCTCGGCGTGCCAGACCGCGAGCGGGGTCCACGCCTCCCAAGTCTCAGGGGCCCTTCGGAACTCCGGTGCCGCGGCGGCCGCTGCGGGGAGGGCCGCGTTCACTCCGGCGACGTAGGCGCGGACCCAGTCGGCGGTCTCCCGGTCGAGGTGGTCGAACGCGGCGCGCGCCGCGTCCACGATTCCGGTCTGCCGGGCGAGGCGGTCCCAGGGCAGCCACTCGACGCCGAAGACCGCGGCCGAGGTCCCGGTGGCGCGGCGCAGCAGGGTCTCCAACTGCCAGGCCCGATCGGCGGCGGCGTTGCGGCCCTGAGCGAAGGCGAGCGACTGGGGGTCGGTCGCGCGCAGGTGGGGGACGCCCCAGGCGTCCCGATAGCACACGAAGCTCATAGTTAGGTTAGTCTAACCTAAGCATAAAGTCATTGATCTTCACTGGGACGCGAGAAGGGATCGGGCATGGGGCACGGCTGGGAGGGCGCGGTACTGAAACTGCTGCGCGCCAAGGACTTCACGTTCACCGTCACGGGCGCGACGCAGATCACCGAGCACTACCGCCGACTCACCTTCACCGACGGCGGCCTCCTCGCCGAACTGCCCCTCCACCCCACGATGTGGGTCCGCCTCTGGTTCGACGACCACGGCAAACCGCACCAGCGCGGCTACACGATCGTCGACCCCGACGCCGAGAACGGCACCTTCGCCATCGAGTTCGCCCTGCACAAAGGCATTGCGAGCGACTGGTCGCAGCAGGTCGAACCGGGCGCGACCATCCAGGCCACGGTGTACGGCACCGGCTTCGCACCGCTCGACCCCGCCCCAGAGCGCCTCCTCATCGTCGGCGACGCGGCCTCGCTCCCCGCTGTGAACTCGCTGCTCGACGCCTTTCCCCAGACCCCCGCGACCATCTGGTTCGAGACCGCGTCCGACGACGAACTCCCCCACCGGACCACGGACCGCCACGACCTCAAGCTCGTCCCCCGCGCCGACGACGGCGAACCGCTCGTGAGCCAGGTCCGCAAGGAACTCCCCGAGCTCGCCACCGACCCCGCCCAGGCCTACCTCTGGATCGCCACCGAAGCCAAGTCCACCCGGGCTCTGACCACCTTCGCCCGCAAAGAGATCGGCTTCCCGAAGGACCGCATGCACGCCATGGCGTACTGGCGCGCGGCCTAGACCGAGACCGCCCTAAGCCGAAAGGCCGGGACCTCCCACTTGGAGAGGCCCCGGCCCTTCGACTGTACTGCTCGACCGCCCCGGCCGCGGCCTCGATCAGAACCAGCTGCCGAAGGACGGCCCCGGCGGGGCCTCCCCGCCGCGGCGGAAGACCTCGCCGTCCCGCCACGCCCCGACCGGCCCGTGCCCGCGCAGCTCGCCGCACCTCCCGATCGACATCCGCGCCCGGCCCAAGCGGGCCCGCAACCGCCCGAACCCGGTCATGACCGCGTCCCCGCCAGCGCGGGCACCGCGTCGCCGACCTGGCCGGCCGCCTGCGCGTTCGCGAACCTGCCGGCACCGGCCGGGACGCGCCCGGCGGCGGCAGTCGCTGCGGGCGTTGTGATCCGGGCCGGAACCGCGCCGACCGGGGCCATCGCCCGGACCGAGTTCGCGACCAGGATCCACACCAGGGCCGAGAGCACGACCAGCAGCACCCGCTGCACGACGCCGCGCCACTCCCCGCCGTTGAGGAAGCCGGGCAGGAACGTGTTCACCGTCGTCGTGAGGAAGGTCAGCGCCGCCAGGCCGGTCGCCCACCACGTGCCGCGCCGCACCCAGTCGGGCACGTCGGCGTCCTTCATCCGGATCGCGCACAGCGCCGCGACGACGGTGAGCAGCACGAACGCCGCGCCGGCGGTGTAGCGGTGGATCTGCGCCCACCAGGTGAGGCCCGATTCGGGGGTGCCGGTGCGGAAGACCGCGGCGCACACCAGCATCACCGAGGTGGCGCCGAGCAGGAAGCGGATGAAGCCCTCCCGGGCGAGGCCGACCCCGCGTCCGGCGAGGACGGCGCACGCCAGCGCGAGGGCGAGCACCGAGGCGGGGAACAGGACGATCCCGGGCCAGGTCACGGCGTAGCTCGAGACCGGGGTCGCCACCGGGTCCACCGCGTGCGACTGGGTCAGGTGCATCACCGCGAAACCGGTCTGGCTGGCGGCGACCGCGGCCATGGCGGTCACTCCGGCGGCGCGCGATTGGAGCAGGTTCTGGTTCATGCGGCGAACGGTAGGGGCGCGGACGTGCGGTCTCCCTCGGTCCGCGGCGTGGATTCGGGGCTCATACCCTGGGGTGAGAGGCGGGGGCTCGACCCGTACCGGGGAGTGAGGGCGGGCGGGCTGCGGGCGGCATAGGTTGGTGGCGTGAAGTTCCGATCGAAGTCCGAGCCGGCCCCGTTCAGCGCCATCCGCGTCGTGGTCGGCTACCTGATCGCCGCTGGACCCGTGGGTTCGGGGACGTGGCGCTGGCGCTTTTCGACGACGCTCGCGCTCGTCGGCCCCGGGTCGGTTCCGTTCGCGCTCGTGCTGCTCTTCACCCAGTACGGGATGTTCCGCGAGGACTACCAGATCGCGTGGGGTGCGCTGCCGGCGTTCGCGACGGCCGCGGCGGTCGTCCTCGCCCGCTTCCGGCCGGTCGAGGCGTGGATGCTGGTCATGGCGTCGCTGCTGGCGACGATGTTCGGCGCGGACTTCGTCGGGTGGCTCCCGTGGCCGCTCACCTCCCCGAACCTGTTCGCGCTCATGGTGGTGCTGTTCGCGCTGGCGCGCGATCGCCGTCCCTGGTTCGGTGTGGGCGCGTGGGCCTCGTACTTCCTGGTGGGTGCGGGCGCGATCTGGATGTCGAACGCCCGGTTGGTGACGATCGTGTCCGACCCGGTGTGGAACCCGACGCCGACGCCGGCCACGGACAGCCTGCTCCTCGGTTCGCTGTTCGGCGCGGTGACGTTCCTGGTCGGGTTGACGGTGCGCATTTCCCGGCAGGGGCGGGCGCGGGTGGCCGAGGAGGAGCAGGTCGCGGAGGCGGAGCGGCATCAGCGGCGGCTGCTGGAGGAGCGGACGCGGATCGCGCGGGAGCTGCATGACATCGTGGCGCACCACATGTCGGTGATCACGGTGCAGGCGTCGACGGCGGAGTACCGGATCGCGGACCTCGGCGAGGAGGCGAAGGCGGAGTTCCGGTCGATCAGCGGCCAGGCGCGGGAGTCGCTCGCGGAGATGCGGCGGCTGCTGGGCGTGCTGCGCAGTGAGGACGAGGCGGGCGCGCGGGAGCCGCAGCCGGGGCCGGAGGCGCTGCAGGGGTTGGCGGAGGCGGTGAACCGGTCCGGGACGCCGGTGTCGCTGCGGGTCGGTGAGCTGCCGGAGATGCCGGAGACGGTGGCGCTCACGGTGTTCCGGGTGGTGCAGGAGGCGTTGAGCAATGTGGTGCGGCACGCGCCGGGCGCGGCCACGGACGCGGCGGTCGCGTTCGTCGACGGGCGGGTCGCGGTCACGGTGGTGAACGGTCCGGCGCCGGCGAGGCCGGCGAGCCGCGAGCCTGCCGGGGGCGGGGTGGAACCGGATTCGCAGGGGCTGGGTCTGGTGGGGATGCGCGAGCGCGTGTCGCTGGACGGTGGCACGCTGGAGACCGGGCCGACCGCCGAGGGCGGGTTCCGGGTGCATGCGGTGCTGCCGGTCGAGGACCGTTCGAGCGTTGAGGAGTCCCAGTGACGATCAAGGTGCTGATCGCCGACGACCAGGCGATGGTCCGGGCCGGGTTCGCGGCGCTGCTGAACGCGCAGGAGGACATCGAGGTCGTGGGCGACGCCGAGGACGGCGTGGGCGCGGTGACGGAGACGACGCGGCTGCGTCCGGGCGTGGTCCTCATGGACGTCCGGATGCCCACTATGGACGGCCTGGAGGCGGCGAGGCGGATCCTGTCCTTCCCTGAGGAGCGGCGCCCACGCGTGCTCATGCTCACCACGTTCGACCTCGACGACTACGTGTACGAGGCGCTGCGCATGGGCGCCAGCGGGTTCCTGCTCAAGGACGCCCCGCCCGGCGACCTCATCGCGGCCGTGCGCATCGTCGCGGCGGGCGACGCGCTGCTCGCGCCGTCCGTCACCCGGCGGCTCATCGAGCAGAGCTTCAAGGCCAAGCCCGCGCTCAAGCGGTCGGCGAAACTCGACGCGCTCACCCCCCGCGAAGAGGAGGTCCTGCGCTTGATCGCCCGCGGCCTGTCGAACCCGGAGATCGCCGGGGCCCTGTTCGTGTCCGAGCAGACGGTGAAGACCCACGTCGGCAAGATCTTCAGCAAACTGGGGCTGCGCGACCGCGCCCAAGCGGTCGTCTGCGCCTACGAGACCGGCCTCATCACCGCGGGCGACCCCCGGGAGCATTAGGCCCGTTCCAGTGGGCCTCACCCGAAATGGTGGGGGCTGCTGCAGTGCCCTGCGCGGCCGATCCGACTAGCGTCGACACCGACCCGCCGCGCGGCGGGTCCGCAATCCCGACTCCCGCGGCATGCGGCGCCGCACGGCCCGCATGGTGATCCGCCCTGCCCGAAATCCGGACCCAGAGATCGGCCACCAATGAGCACCCGAACCGCACCCCCGCCGCAGACCGGCTCGACGAAGCGGTCGCCCACCGTCCGCATCGCGACTTGGAGCGCCACGAACCCGTGGAAGGCCATCCTCGCGTGGACGGTGTTCGTCGCCGTCTGCTTCGGCGCGGGCGCCGCCGCCGGCACCAACCAGGTCGCCTTCTCCGACTACTGGATCGGCGAGGCCGGCGACGCCGAGACCATCGCCCTCGAGAACGGCCTCGACGCGCCCGCCGTCGAGCAGATCCTCATCTCCTCGCCCGACGGCGCCCTCGACCCCGAGGCGGCCGCGGCGGCAGCCGCCGACCTGCGCACCCGCATGGACGCTTTGGACGAGGTCGCCGAGGTCGCCGGACCGGTCACCGCCAAGAGCGGCGACGCCCTCATGCTCGCCGTCACCATGTCCATGCCCGCGCACGAAGCCGCCGACCACGTCGACCCGCTGCTGGAGACCACTGCGGCCGTGCAGGAGGCGCACCCCGACCTGGACTTCGCGCAGACCGGCGGCAAGTCGATGTCCAACGAGCTCAACGACCAGCTCGGCACCCAGCTCGCCCAGGTCGAGCGGTTCACCCTGCCGATCACGCTGCTCATCCTGTTCATCGTGTTCGGCTCGCTCCTCCTCGCGGGCGTGCCACTGCTCCTCGCGATCTCCTCGATCGTCGCCGCACTCGGCGTGTACGCGTTGAGCTCCCACTTCTTCCCGGACGCGGGCGGCGCGGTCACCAGCGTCCTCGCCATGATCGGCATGGCCGTCGGCGTCGACTACTCGCTGTTCTACCTCAAACGCGTCCGCGAGGAACGCCGGCGCTCCGGCGGCACGGCCGACCCCGCCCGCGCGATCGAATTGGCCGCCGAGACCGCCGGGCGCACCATCGTGACCTCCGGCATCGCCGTGATCGTCTCCCTCGCCGGCCTCTACCTGGTGGACGACGTCATCTTCTCCTCGATCGCCACGGCCTGCATCATCGTCGTCGCCATCGCCGTGATCAGCTCGCTCACCGTCCTGCCCGCACTGCTGGCCAAGATCGGCCGCCGCATCGACGGCGGCAAGCTCCTGCGCCGCAAAGCGACCAGTACCGGACCGGGTCGGGGTGAGGGCCGCGTGTGGTCGGCGCTGCTGCGCCCGTCCCTGCGCCACCCCGTCGCCACCGCCGTCATCGGCCTGGTCGTCATCGGCGGCCTCGCCCTCCCGGCACTGGCCATGACCACCAGCGTCGAAGGCCGGGAGTCCTTCCCCAAGTCGCTCGACTCCATCGCGGCCTACGACGCGCTCGTCGCCGAGTTCCCGGCCGCCGGACTCGCGCACTCCATCGTCGCCGAAGTCGACCCGGCCGACGCCGACGCGCTCGCCGCGGCCGCCGCCGACCTCCAGCAGCGCACCCGCGGCGACGCCCTGTTCGCCGCCCACGGCGATCCCCGCCTCCGCATCGCCGACGACGGCACCGCGATCCGCCTCGACCTGCCGATCCCCTACGCCACCAGCGACCCCCGCGCCGCCGAGTCCCTCGCACTGCTCCGCGACGACCTCGTACCGGCCACCATCGGCCAGATCCCCAGCGCCGACTACGCCGTCTCCGGCGAGCCCGCCTACGCGAACGACTACGCCGACCACCAGTCCTCGCGGCTGGCGCTCGTCGTCGGCTTCGTCCTCACCGCCACGTTCATCACGATGCTCATCAGTTTCAGGTCACTGGTGTTCGCGCTCCTGAGCATGGTGCTCAACCTCCTGTCGACCCTCGCGGCCTGGGGCGCGCTCGTACTGGTCTTCCAGTACACCTGGGCGGAAGGGCTCCTCAACTTCGATTCCGCCGGGTTCATCGGCTCACGCACACCGCTCCTGGTCTTCACCATCCTCTTCGGACTCTCACTGGACTACCAGCTGTTCGTCATGAGCCGCATCAAGGAGGCCGCGCTCGGCGGCGCAGCCCCGCGAGAGGCGATCAGCCAGGGCATCCGGTCCTCGGCGAGCGTCGTCACCAGCGCGGCCGTGATCATGATGTCGGTGTTCGTGGCCTTCGCCTTCATCGACCGCATCGAGATGAAGCAGCTCGGGTTCGCGCTCGCCCTGGGCGTCCTGCTGGACGCCGTGGTCGTGCGGGTCATGCTCCTGCCCGCGCTCATGGCGATGATCGACCGCGCGGGCTGGTGGCCCGCGCGATGGCGCCAGCAGACGCCGGTCGCCGCCCCTTAGCGGCTTGAGGGGCGGCCACGGCCGCCCCTCTCCTCGTTGAGCTGGGATACAGGAAAACTCCACCCACTATTGGAATAGATCGTTCCGCTCTGCTATGATCGGAACATGACATTCCGTTCCGGAGTTTCGAAGAAGGAGAACCCCATGCGCATCCTCGTCACCGGCGCCACCGGCACCGTCGGCCGCAACGTCATCGAGCAGCTCACCGCCCGCGACGCGAGCGTCCAGCTCCGTGCCCTCACCCGCAACCCCGAGGCGGTCCTCCCCGCCGGCGTTGAGATCGCCGTCGGCGACCTCGCCTCGCCCGACACGCTCACCGACGCGTTCAAAGACGTCGACGCCGTCCACTTCATCAACTTCGCCGGCGACGGCTACGGCGCACTGCCCGACCCCGCCGGGCTCGTCGCCCTCGCCGAGAGCGCCGGCGTCCGCCGCGCCACCGTCCTCGGCGGTGTCGCGACCGGCCCGCTCGAGCAGGCCCTCGCCGCCAGCGCGATCGAGACGACCTACCTGCACCCGGTCGAGTTCATGTCGAACGCGAGCATGTGGTGGTCCGAGGTCATCAAGGCCGGCGAGGCGATCCGCGAGCCCTTCGGGGACCGCCTCAGCGCGATGGTCCACCCGGCCGACATCGGTTCGGTCGCAGCGACAGTGCTGCTCGAGGGCGGGTACGACGAGCAGGCGCTCGTCATCACCGGCCCCGAGGTCCTGACGATGCAGGACAAGGTGCGGGTGCTCGGCGAGGCGGTCGGGCGCGAGATCCCGTTCGTGGAGCTCACTGTGGAGGAGGCGCACGCGAAGTGGCGCGGCGAGGGCATGCCCGAGGGCGTCATCGCGTTCCTGACCGAGGCGCTCGGCAACACGCCCGAGGAGGGGAAGACCGTGGCGGACACCGTCGAGCGGGTGACCGGCCGCCCGGCCCGGACGTTCGTCGAATGGGCGGGCGCGAACGCCGACGCGTTCCGCTAGACACGAGAAACCCGAAGGGGCGCTGCCGCAATCGCGGCAGTGCCCCTTTTCGTCGGTAATTCTGGGAATTCACAGAGTATTTGACAATTCTGAAACAACACACCACTTAGGTTGATATTCACTGAATTACTTGGATCTTTCACTTTTTCCCGTTTGGCCCTAGTCTCCTTGTATGGCACGGCTCACCATCATCTCGGTCCCGTCCGCAACCAGCGGACGTTGCCGGCCTGCCATGGCGGTCGCCTCCCCGTCGACCGTCGATGCCCCCACCCGAAAGGCATGCATCACATGAATCGCCAACGCGCGCTTGCAGTCACCGCTGCCGGTGCCATCGCCACCGCTCTCTCCCTGGCCGCGGCACCCGCCTCGGCCGAGATCCTCGACGCCAAGGCCGAAGCGGCCCGCGACGACCTCCACGGCAACGTCTCCCAAGGCGTGATCGACGGCCTCCAGGACGCCTTCGGGCTCACCGAAGCCGAGGCGTACGACCGCCTCGCGGTCGAGGACGTCGCCGCCGACCTCCTCGAAGAGGTCCCCGCCGACCTCGACGAGTCCTATGCGGGCCTGTGGGTCTCGGAGGACGCCGACGAGATCTTCGTCGCCACCACCGACGCGTCCGACTCCACCGGGCTGCGCGCCGAAGGCGCCACCCCGGTCCTCGTCGCACACGACCTCGCCACCCTCGAGGACGCCGCGAGCGCCCTCTCCGCCGTCACCATCGACGGCTACTACGGCAACTACATCGACGTCGTCGCCAACACGCTCGTCGTCGAGGCCGCCGACGCCGCCACCGCCGCCGACGTGATCGAGGCCGCCGGGATCGACCCGGCCCTCGCCACCGTCGACGCCGGAGCCGAAGCGCCCCAGACGTACTTCGTGCGCGGCGGCGACGCTTACAACATCGAGAACTCCTGGCGCTGCTCGGTGGGCTTCTCGGTCCGCCAGGGCTCGACCCCCGGCTTCGTCACCGCCGGCCACTGCGGCGCAGCGGGCGACTCGGTCACCGGCGGCGAGGCCGCTCCCGGCACGTTCCGCAACTCGGTGTTCCCGTCCGCCGACCGCGCCTGGGTCGCCGTCGGCTCCGGCGAGGCCCTGTACGACGACGTGAACATGTACTCCGGCACCCGTGACGTCGCCAACGCGAACGTGGCGGCCGTCGGCTCCTCCGTCTGCCGCTCCGGTTCGACCACCGGGTGGCACTGCGGGACCATTCAGGCCTTCAACCAGACCGTGCGCTACGCCGAAGGCGCCGTGTACGGCATGACCCGCACCAGCGTGTGCGCCGAGCCCGGCGACTCCGGCGGCTCGTTCATCACCGGCAACAGCGCGCAGGGCATGACCTCCGGCGGCTCGGGCAACTGCCGCACCGGCGGCACGACCTACTTCCAGCCGATCGGCCCGGCCCTCAGCGCCTGGGGCCTGACCCTCGTCACCACCTAGAAGCAGCGACACAACCGAACAGCATTGGGGGCCTTCCGAAAGGAAGGCCCCCGTTCGCGCTCGGATCCGTTGTCAGCGGACGAGCGGCTGCACTTCGGCCTTCCAGCGAACCTCGGCGTTCACCCACGACGCGACCCGGTCGACGGCGGCGTGCAGGTGCTCCCGGTCGGCGCGGGCGTCGTCCCACTGCACGGCCTCCACCACGAGCTCGCCGTTGCTGCGGCGCAGCGCGACCCGGCCCGGCAGGTCGTCGCCGGCGAAGATCGGCAGGCAGTAGTAGCCGAAGGTCCGCTGCGGCTCCGGCACGTAGATCTCGATCTTCCAGCCGTGGCCCCACAGGCGCTCCATGCGCTCGCGCAGCCACACCAGCTGGTCGAACATCGACACCGCGACCGGCCGCTCCGCGCCGGGCAGGCGGGTGCGGCGCACCTGCGGGTCGATCCAGGTGCGGCCCTTCCAGCCTTCGACGGCGACCTGCTCGACCTCGAGGTCGCGGAGCACCCGCTCGGTGTCGGCGATCTTGAGGCGGAAGTAGTCGGCGATGTCCTTGCTGGTGCCCACGCCGAGGTTGCGCAGGGCCGTGGACACCATGTAGCGCAGGCACGCCTCGTCGTCGGCGTCCCAGAGGTGCTCGGCGGGGATCGCGCGCTCGGCGAGCTGGTAGACGCGCTTGAACCCGATCCGGTGCGTGCAGGCCACCTCGCCGAACCAGAGCAGCCGCTCCACGGCGTGCTTGTGGTCGGTGCGGAAGTTCCAGCTGTCGCCCATGTTGCTGACGCCCTGGCCGCGGTGCATCGCCCCGGAAGGGAAGTCCGAGACGGTGATCGCCCCGCGGTCGCGCAGCAGCGCCAGCACCTCGGCCTCGGCGACCGCCAGCGAGTCGTCCTCGTAGCGCTCGCGCCAGTTCCGCCGGCGTCGGGCGAGGTAGGGCCAGGCGGAGACTGGCAGCAGCGACATCGCGTGCGCCCAGTACTCGAACGCCACGGGACTGCGGCGCCGCTCGAGGCTCCGCACGGCTTCGTCCACGTCGAGGTTCCGGGCGAGCAGCGTGAGCTCGTGCGCGCGGCGCACCGCGGAGATCGTGTCGAGCTGGATGCACCCGAGCCGCTCCAGCACCGTCTTGAAGCGGGTCGCCTTGGGCCGCAACTGCGCGGCGATGGCGATCCGACGGGCATCGGCAAGCCGCAACGACTCAGGCACAGATCCGGTCCTTCCAACAACGACAGCGGTCACCCAGACCGTACAACCGCCCACCGACAATCCGAACACCCCAAGCCCCGGCCCGCCGGTCCCCCCAACGCCCAACGCCCAACGCCCAACGCCCAACGCCCAACGCCCAACGCCCAACGCCCAACGCCCAACGCCCAACGCCCAACGCCCAACGCCCAACGCCAGAATTATGCCCGCCACCAGCACCGACGCCCGAATGTCGCACCCATGTGGGAGTGTGGTCCTTTTCGGTTGGTCGGAGGCGGATGCGGGTGGGAAGGGGCATGCCCTATGACCTCCCACCCAGCGCCACCGCGCTCAAGCACGAGCCCGCGACCGGACCGCCCCGCCACGAGGCGACGCCTCCAACCCGAATCGCCGACCCGCCAGCGCGCAGCACCCGCCGAACCGATACGCGAGCCCGAGCCGCACTCGATCAGGCCGAGCCCGCTCTCACCCGCCCCGACCGACCCGCACTCGATCAGACCAAGCCGGCACCACACCCGCCCTAGTTCGGCGCGACCGCGACCGTTCCCGTCTCCGCGCGCGGGTCCGCCGCGCCCTCGACGTGCCCGTCCTCGCCGACCTCGATCAGATGCGCGTGCCCGAACCCGCTCCCGGCCTCCGCGTCCCGCACCGCAAAACCGCGCTCGCCGAGCCCCTCGCCCCACGCCTCCGGGCTCCCGGCCTCCAACTCGACGTCGATCTCGTATTCGCCCGTCCAAGTCCCGAAGCCGGTCTCACCAGGGTGCAGCCGCCACCGCGCCGCCTCCACGGCCGACTCGACCGATTCGCCGCCGTGCAGCACCCGCGCGATCAGCTGCGCCACGATCTGCGGCTGCGAATCACCACCCATTGACCCCGCCACCAGGCGCAGTGACCCATCGGGCCTCGTCACCAGCGCCGGCACCAGCGTGTGCGGGGGCCGCTTCCCCGGCCCGTACTCGGCCGGGTGCCCCGGCTCCAGGTTGAAGCCGGTCCCCCGGTTCTGCAGCCCGATCCCCGTGCGCGGCTCGAACAGCCACGTCCCGAACCCGGCCGCGTTCGACTGGATGTACGAGACGCCCATCCCGTCCCCGTCGAGCACCGCCATGTACGTCGTTCCGCCGGCCCCCTGCCGCACCGGCACCTCGGCCTTGCGGTCCGCGCTGATGCGCGCCGCCCGCTCCCCGGCCGCCGCCAGCAGATCCGTAACGTCCGCGCCCTCGAACAACCGCTCCGGCCGGTCGTACCCCGCCTGCCGCGAGGCCTCCACCAGGTAATGCGCCCACAGCGGGTCGCCCGCGTCCACCGGAAGCTCCAGCCGGTCCGCGATCGCCAGCGCGAGCAGCAGCAGGTACCCCTGCGAGTTCGGCCCCGCCGACCACACCCGGTGCCCGAACGCCTCGACGCTCAGTGGCTCCTCCCAGTTCGCTTGGGATGCAGCCAGGTCGGCCTCGCTGAACAGTCCGTCCCCGAGCTCGATCAGCCCCTGCCCGAAGTCCCCCAGATAGAACCCGTCCCGGCCGCCCTCGGCGACCGCGCGCAGTGCGTCGGCGGTGCGCTCGCGACGAACCGTCGCCCCCGCCTCCAGGCCGACCAGGTCCTCGGCTCCCGCGACACCGGCAAGCGTCCCGCCCGCCTTGGCGAGCATCGCGGTCGCAGGCCAACCGCCCGACGCGAGCGCAATCGCCGGCGCCAGCAGTTCCGGCATCGGCCGCGACCCGTGCCGCTCGTGCAGCGCGAACCAGCCGTCCACGCAACCGGGCACGGTCGCCGACCGCAGGTCATTCCGGAACGGCATCACCGCATGGCCCTCGGCCCGCAGCGCCTCCGAGTCGGCACCGGAACCGGCCCGCCCCGAGGCGTTCAACGACGTGGGCACCGGCTGGCCCGGCACGTGGACCAGCGCGAACAGGTCACCGCCGAGCCCGCACAGATGCGGGGCCACCACAGTGAGCGCCGCGCCCGCCGCGATCGCGGCATCGGCGGCGTTGCCGCCGCTCTCGAGCACCTCGCGTCCGATTCCGCTGACGAGCGGATCGACCGAACACACCACACCCTGATCGACCACTGGGCCTCCTTCTGCGCAACCGACGGGCCGCGCAGCGGCCCGCCATGGGGAACGTCGCGCGTCGAACCGCAGGTCCGCGCGCTTGCAACGCCCCGAAGCCTACCTTGCCGGTCGGCAAGTAGAAACTCGCTGGAGGCGGTTAGACCTCCCGGTCGACCCCGAACACCGGCCGCCCGGAAATCTGAGCCGCCCGCCAGTACCACTCCAGGTACCCGCCGACGATCAAAGCAAGCATCCCCAAGTGCTGCAACGCGCTCAGCTCGCCCCACAGCACCAAACCCATCACCGTGAGCACCAGCAGCGTCCGCACCAGCGCCCCGGCGAAATGCCCGCGCCGGCCCTTGCCCACCAGGTCGCGACGGCACTCCGGCGGCAGCGCCCGCAGCGACCAGAACCAAGCGGCCCAGTAGAGCAGCACCAGCGCACCCGCGACCGCACCCGCCTCGACCCACGGCGTCGGAAAGATCCAGTCGATCACGTTGAGTAGCAACGCCCCCCGTAGCACCCGCTCGTACCACCGCCACGACCAGTGCCGCAGCGCCATCTCATAGAGCCGCACCTCGTCCTCGGTCCCCGCCGCACCGGCCGCGACCGGCTCGTCCTCGGTCCCCGGCACCTTCGCCCGCGCCTCCGCCGCCCGCAAGCTCTGCCAGGCCACCCGCAGCCCCGCGCTCAACCGGCCGCGCGTCTGCAGGATCACGGCCAGGTCGTCCCGCACCGAGACGTCGTCCGGATCGAGCTCGAGCGCCCGCACATAATGCGCGTGGGCCCGCTTGTGCCGCAGATGGTGCTCGTAGATCCGTCCCGCCGTGTGCTGTACCCACACGTCATCGGGCGAACGCTCCAGCGCCTGCTCCACCAGCTCCCGCGTCTTCGCGAACTCCTGGTCCCGGTACCGGTACCAGGCCAACTGCATGTAGTACCGCCCGTTGTCCGGCGTCAACTCGGCCGCCCGCCACAGCGAGGCCGTGCCCTCGTCGGCCCGGCCCAGCTCGAACAGGATGGTCCCGTGCAGCCAGTGCGCGTCCGCGCTCTCCGGCTCCTCCTCGACCGCCCCCGCGGCCCACCCGAGCGCGTCCTCCTGGCGGCCACTCAAATGCAGGCACCACGCCAGCAGCAGTTGTGAGACCGAGCCGGCCCCGTACTTCCCGATGCCCTGCTCCAGGACCTCGGCGGCCTCCCCGTACTGATCATTGTCGATCAGTTCCCGCGCCCGGCCCTCCACCGCGCCGGAGATGAACCGCGGCCAGGTCTTGTTCACCGCCTGGAGGACGCGCCCGCGCGCACGCGGCGACGGGATCGCATTCGGTTCGACGGCATCGCTCATTCCCGACTCCAGATCGCTCGGGGGGCACTGCAAGCAGGGGCGGGAGACGCGGCGGCCGCCGTTCGCCTGGACTTCCGCGGGACTCGAACCGCGTGCCGGTGCTCACGACAGGTGCTTTTGTCTCCGGACGCCCTTAGCATAGAGGTGGACCGCGTCCACCTGTACGGCCAAGTCTCTTGTACCGTGGAGTGACTGCGGTGGGGACGAGAGGAAAGATCGGAACTGGTCATGGAAGAGCCGACACAGCCTGCTGATTCAGCCGGGCCGATCTCGTCGACGGTGCACCGCTGGCGGCGCCTGGCGGTCCGGCACGACCTCGAGTGGAGCGAACTCCTGCTCATCGCGTTGAACCTGTACGGGTTGCGCGGCAACAACTCTGAAGGCATGCGACTACGCCTGAACTCCGAAGACGAAGAGTTCATGCTGGTCCTGCCCGCTGACCGCGCGACCTCGCCGTTCAGCCTCCGCGCCCACGTCGACCCCTCCTCACCCCAGCACGGGCTGAGCGAGCTCTGCGTCGACGGCACTCCGGTCGCCGAGATCATCGAAGCCGAACCCGGCGAAGAGGTCCGCGGCTATCTCCGCGCCGACGGCACCGCCGCGACCCTGCTCCTGCAGGCCGCGACCGACACGCCCGAACTCGTGAAGTGCTACCGCGACCTGTTGCAGGCCTTGGCCTCCGACCTCGCCGACGACGGCGAGCCGCACCTCTTCGACGAGGTCACGCTCTCCGCCTCCGGCATCCACGACGAAGCGCTCGTAGTCGAGCACCTCGTCGCGGTCCGCGAAGCGATGACCGCCGAGGGACTCCCGGAGACGACGACGCTCGGCGTCCTCACCCCGGCCCTCCACAGCCAGAACGCCTTCACCGAGCTGTCCGCGAAGGTCGGCCCGGTCCTGCTCTTCCTGACGACCGAGACGTTCCAGGACGACGTTCCCGCCTCAGAGGCCGAACCATCGGTCCCTGAGGACGCCGCAGCCGCGGACCCGCTGGTCCCGGTCACGAGCCGCCAGTCGGAACGCCTCTCGGAGATCCTCGCCGCAGCCCGTGAAGCCGGGCACCGGACCTCCTTCACCTACACCGTCGGCAGCGAACCGCTCGACGAGATGCGCGCCTGGCTCCTGCCGCTCGCCGAGCAGACCACCATGTGGCCCTCGCTCACGATCCTCCCGGCCGAATCGCCCGTGGACGACTCGCAGCACGTGGCGGCGCCCGATGAACGCCTCGACTTCTTCCTCGAAGCGCGGCGCCTCCTCGAGCAGATCTTCGCTCCGACCCAGCTGCGCCCGCAACCATGGCGCTGCTACCGCGGCCTCTGGTACCGCCAGCACGCCGGCGAGCACCTCGAGGGCCCGTACGTCTAAGCGCAAAACAGCAATGGCCGCAACCCAGTGGGTTGCGGCCATTGCTCTATTCGCGTCATTGACTCCAGGACACAAAAAAGCGCCCTACCGCATTGCGGTAGGGCGCTTCCATACGTAAATGTTTGGCGGTGTCCTGCTCTCCCACACCCTCTCGAGTGCAGTACCATCGGCGCTGGAAGCCGTAACGACCGGGTTCGGAATGGGACCGG
>NZ_JBFADC010000020.1:0-39657 GCF_040641195.1 Glycomyces sp. NPDC021274
ACCACACCCCCCCCACCACCTTTCCCACCCCCCCCCATTTCCCTAACCCGCCTTTTCGGCGGTTTTCGTTTACTTGCCCCCCCCGCCGGGGGGGGCGCCCCCCCCCCCCCCCCGCTCCGGTTCTTTCGTCGTGTTCCTCTGCCGCGCAAGGCCACCGCTACGTGTTCTCAGACATCGCGGTGGGTCAGCGTGTCGCGGATCTTGTCGATGAAGCCGATGCCGGGGCCGAGGATGAGGTTGCCCGGCGGCGTGTCGGGTGCGTGGGGGTGCGGCCGGGTCGGCGCGAACTCCTTGGCGGCCAGCACCTTGAAGCCGAGGTCCTGCAGCTCCTCCTCGTCGCATGCCTCGCGCAGGCGGGGGAGGAGGTGGCGCTCCTCCTCGTCCAGGTGGTGGCGGACGTCCTCGATCATCTGGGCGAGGAGCGGCTCGAAGCGCGGGTCCTCCGGTTCGAGCCCTTCGAGTTCCTTCATGACCTCCTCGGCCTCCGCGTGCTCCTCGATCTCGTGCTCGACGATCTCGTCGCCGTCGGGGAGGCGGGTGCGGGCGGCCGGGTACACGAACTGCTCTTCGGCGACGCCGTGGCGGACGATCTCGGCGATGGCGTGGTCGGCCAGGTCCTTGCGGGCGGCGGGGTCGCCGGCCCGGCTCTCGAGCTCGACGAACACGGCCTCGAACCGGCGGTGGTCGTGGATGATGACATCGATCAGGTCGGTGTCTGCCTCGGTCTCCGGCATCATTCCTCCATTGTGCAATCGCTCGGGTTCTGGGCGTACCCTGCGATTCCCGGGCAAAACCCCCGCCACCGTCCAGCAAGGCGCCGCCGCGGCCGGAGCCGCGGCGGCGATTCCACCCCCTGTGGTCTTGCGCCCCAGGAACTTCCGGAGCGGGGTCAGGACTTGATGGAGCCCACGACGTCGCCGGTCACCGATTCGGGCATCCGGTTGGCGATGTCCGCGATCGAGATGATGCCGACGAGGCGGCCCTGGTCGATCACCGGGAGCCGGTTGATCTGGTGCTCCTTCATCTTCGCCATCGTGTTGTTCACGTCCTCGTTCGCGTCGGCGAGGATCAGGTGGCGCTGCGGCAGCTGGTCGACCGTGTAGGTCTCGGGGTCGTGGCCCTTCGCCATGACCTGCAGGACCAGGTCCCGGTCGGTGACCATGCCGTGGAGCTTGTCGTCGTCCGCGCCGCAGATCGGCATCGAGCCGACGTCGAGCTCGGCCATCATCCGGGCCGCGTTCGCGGCGGTGTCGTTGCTCTTGACGCAGGTGCACCCGGTGTGCATGAGGTCGCGTGCGGTTGCCATGCTGCTCGTCTCCATTCGTTGAGCCGTTTTGTCACGAGTATCGTTCGGGTCGTCCTTCCACGCGGCGTTTTGCCGGTTCTCATGCCGGCTCAGGCCACGAGCCGCTGCACGGCCCGCACGATCGCCGCCGAGTCGATCCCGGCCGCCGCCAGCTGCTCGGCCGGCCCGGCCGAACCCGGCATGCCGCGCACTGCCAGCTTGTGGAAGCGCACGTCCGGGATCTGCCCGGCCACGGCGTCGAGGACGGCGTCGCCCAGGCCCCCGACCGGCCAGTGGTCCTCCACCGTCAGGACGCGCCCGGTGTCGGCGGCGGCCTGCCGGATCGTGGGCGCATCGAGCGGTTTGATCGAGTAGGCGTCGATGACGCGCACCGGGATGCCCTCGTCCGCGAGCCGCTCGGCCGCGCCGAGGCTCTCGGAGACCGTGATGCCGGCCGCGACGATCACGGCCCGGTCGTGCGCCGAACCCACCAGGGTCCGGCTGCCGCCCACCGGGAACAGCTCGTCGCCCCGGTAGATCACCGGCGTCTCGGCGCGGGTGGTGCGCAGGTAGCTGATGCCCGGCAGATCGGCCATCGTCGCGGTCAGGTGCGCGCACTGGTTCGCGTCGCACGGGTAGAGCACGACGCTGCGCCACAGCGCCCGGAACATCGCGAGGTCCTCCAAGCCCATCTGGCTCGGCCCGTCGGCACCGATCGACACGCCCGCGTGCGATCCGACGACGCGCAGGTCCGCGCCGCCGATCGCGGCCATCCGCAGGAAGTCGTGGGCGCGCGTCAGGAACGCCGCGAACGTCGACGCGTACGGGATCCAGCCCTGCGTCTGGAGCCCCACCGCCGCCCCGATCATCTGCTGCTCGGCGATGTAGCACTCGAAGAAGCGGTTCGGGAACGCCTTCTTGAACGCGGCCGTGCGGGTCGAGTCGGCGACCTCGCCGTCCACGACCACCACGTCAGGGTTCGCCTCGCCGAGCGCTTCGAGCGCCGCGCCGAAGCCGTCCCTGGTCGCGGCGTTGCTCCCCACCGAGAACGACGGGTGCGCCATCGGCCGCGACGGCCGCGTGCGCCGCGGCTCGCTGGAGCGCGGCGGGCTCACGCGGACGCGCGACTCGCGCACGCCCCCGAGCTCCACGACGGCCTTCTCCGACTCGTCGAGCGGTTTGCCGTGCAGGCCCTCCTTGTCCTCCGCGGCCGCGACGCCCTTGCCCTTGCGGGTCTTCGCGAGGATCACCGTGGGCGCGTCCTGGTGCGCGGCCTCGGCGTACGCCCGGTCGATCGCGACCGGATCGTGCCCGTCGATCTCGATGGTGTGCCAGCCGAACCCGCCGATCTGCGCCGCGTACGCCGCCGTGTCCCACTCGTAGCGGGTCGGCCCCGTCTGGCCCAGCCGGTTCACGTCCACGATCGCGCACAGGTTCCCCAGGCCGAAGTCCGCGGCCGCCGCGAACGCCTCCCACATCGAGCCCTCCGCGATCTCGCCGTCCCCGCACAGCACCCATATGCGCGCCGGCGAACCCGACAGGCGCGCACCCAGCGCCATCCCGACGCCGATCGGCAGCCCCTGCCCGAGTGACCCGGTCGCCACGTCCACCCACGGCAGCCGCGGCGTCGGATGGCCCTCCAGGTCGGAGCCGAGCTTGCGGTAGGTCAGCAGATGCTCCTCGTCGATCGCGCCCGCCGCGTGCAGCATCGCGTACAGCAGCGGCGAAGCGTGCCCCTTGGAGAACACCAGCCGGTCGTTCCCCGGCAGGTGCGGGTGCTCGAAGTCGTAGTGCAGATGCCCGGTCAGCAGACCCGCCATGAGGTCGGCGGCCGACATCGACGACGTCGGGTGCCCCGACCCGGCGCGGGCCGACGCTCGCACCGCGTCGACGCGCAGCTGCTGTCCGAGATCGGCGATATCGCTTGCGCGGGCCTCGATGACGCTCACGGCTCCTCCAGAGTGTCGGGTGCCTGAACGCCAGGACTACCCGTGCTCACCGCCCCGAAACCGGGTGTCGCCGCGCCGCTCACGGGTACTCCGGCACTGCGGGTCCGCACGGACCCCGCGGCGCGCCGCCTCGCCTGAGGATGCCCATAGGCGGGCGGGCGGCGCGCCTGCCACCGGGCGAAGGAGGGGAACGATGAACTCGCAACCGATGTCCACCACCGGCCACCACTGGTGGGAGGCCGAGCGGCGGCGCACCACCGCGGTCCAGCAGGGGGCGATCGCCGCAGGGTGGCTGCTCCTCCTGCTCGGCGTCATGGGCTTCGTGCCGGTCTTCACCCCCGGCTTCTCAGGGATCAGCTTCGCCGGGAACGACACGACCGCCGAGCTCTTCGGCGTCTTCGAGGTCTCGGTCCTCTCCAACCTCGTCCACCTCGTGCTCGGCGTCGTCGGCCTCATCATGGGCTGGATGGTCGCGGCCGCGCGCGCCTACCTCGTCATCGTCGGCGCGTTCCTCGCGCTCCTGGGCCTCTACGGCCTCATCGTGGGCGACTCGACCACCGCCGACTTCCTGCCGACCAACTGGCCGATCGACCTGCTGCACCTCGGCATCGGCGTCCTCATGATCGTGCTCGGCTTCGTCCTGCACACCAAGCTCCCCAAGGAGAGCGAGGCGCGCGGCGAAGGCGACTTCGGCGAGACCAACCGCGGCGCGGCCCGCTGACCGCCCGCACGGAACGGCGCCTCGGGACGGATTCCCGAGGCGCCGTTCTCATATGGTGCTCCGCCACCGGACACGGCAGCCCTCTACAACCGCACCGGCCGGCGGGAGTCGCCCGCAAGCTCGGCTTGCCGGAAGTGGCTACCCGGAGGCCGCCGAAGTATGCGCGCCCCCGACCTGGGCCGCTCCCGCTCAGGCGAGGTTTCCTCAGAGCCGGGCGGGGAACCCGAACCACATCGGAGCCGGCCGAAACCGGACAACGCGGAGGGGAGGGCATCATGCCGAAGGAATGGAGCAAGAAGGAAGAACGCCAGTACAAGCACATCCGGGACCAGGCAGAGGACCGGGGCATGGGCGAGGACCGGGCGGAGGAGATGGCCGCGCGCACCGTCAACAAGGAGCGCGCCCGCAAGGGCAAGACCAAGACGGCCAGCCGCACGTCCACCAAGGACATGTCGTCCTCCAAGCGAGGCGGGAAGCGCTCGCACTCCGGACCCAAGGGCCGCACCAAGGAACAGCTGTACCAGGAGGCCCGCCGCAAGAACATCGAAGGCCGATCCAAGATGAACAAAGCCGAGCTCGAACGCGCCGTTGAGAAGCGCTCCTGAGCCCGGCGGAGAGAGGTGAGGACATGGAGGTCCGACACGACCCCGAGGCACAGGCCGCCCGCGCCGCCGAGCGCGAGCACGCCGGCGGCTGGGCCGGCGCCGACCGCGACACCCGCGAACGCACCGGACGCCGCGGCGGGGGCCGCCGCGACTGGGAGGAGCAGGACCGCTCGGTCGGCGAGATCGTCGGCGACCTGACCTCGCAGGTGGCGCACCTGGCCCGCGTCGAAGCCCAACTGGCCGCGCGCGAGATCGGCGACAAGGCCAAGCAGGGGGCGTTCGGCGGCGGGATGTTCGCCCTCGCCGGCGTCACCGCCATCTACGGCGGGGCGGCGCTGGCGCTCGCGGCGGGCATCGCGCTCGCGCTGGTGTGGCCGGCGTGGCTCGCGGCGCTCGTGATGGGCGTGGCGCTTCTGGCGGTCGCGGGGATCTTCGCATTGGTGGGTCGCGCCAAGCTGCGCGAGGCCCTGCCGCCGGTCCCCGACGAGACCATGGAACACGCCCGGGAGGACGCCCGGGCCCTGCGAGGGAGGATGGACCGATGACCGGTTGGACGGTGCCGCCGAGCGCGGCAGTCCCGCCCGGCGTCGGGCTCGCCCCGCCCCCGGCGGTGGGCATGCCCTACCAGCCGGAGGACGAGCAGCCCGAGGAGGAGAACCTGGTGCGCCAGCACGACTGGGCCCTCCAGGACGCCGAGGCGGACCACCACAAGTCCACATCGGACTTGGAGAAGGACGCCGAGCGGACCCGCGAGCGGGTCAACGACGCCGTGCTGGAACTGCGGTCGAAGCTCGGGCTCGACGAGGACGCCGCGCACGCGCACGGCCCGTTCGCGCCGATGCGGCGCCACCCCCTGACGGTGGTGGTCGCGGCGACGGGCGCGGCGGCAGCTGCGGTGGTCGGGGTGCACGTCATCCGCGACCAGCGCAGGACCTCGAAGGCCGCGCGCGATGCGGCCCGGGAGGCGATCAAGGCGACCGAGCGCCGTCGCAAGGCGGCCCGCAAGGCCGCGCGCAAGCGCTGGGCTGCGGCGAAGGACGTCTTCGGCTCGGCTGCGACGACCGTGCAGCGCCAGCGCAAGAAGGCGATGCGCCGCCTCACCCACTGAGGTGACGCACGAGCAGCGGAGCGGCGGGCCATGGCCCGCCGCTCCGCCTTTGCGTGGCCGTGCTTGGCCGGCCTGGTGCGGCGGTGCAAACGTGAACGGAGGGTCCCGGCAATTCGGACATCGATGGGCCCCCGGTACTAACCCTGACAGGCGGCTACGACAGATCGGGATGCGGGCTTGCTTGCGTCCGAACGTGAACGGAGGGTCTTGGCAAATCGGACATCTCTGCGAATTCACGGCTCGCAAGCTTCGGCGGGGCCCGGTGCTCACCTTGACCGGCGGGTACGACAGTTCGCGGCGGCCTGTGCCGGACACACGAACGTGCCGCGGCCGGATTCGGCCGCGGCACGTTGGTCTCGGTCGCTCAGCCGGGCATGGTCTCGCCGCCCAGGGCCGCGATGACCTCGCCGGTGATGAAGGACGACATGCGGTTGGAGGCAAGGAACACGAACGAGGGCGCGAGCTCGTCCGGCTCGGCCGGGCGGCCCAGCGGCACCTGCTCGCCGAATCCCTCCACGTGGTCCTCCGGCAGCGTGGACGGGATCAGCGGCGTCCACACCGGGCCCGGTGCGACGCAGTTGACGCGGATGCGCCGCGGCGCGAGCGCCTGCGCCATCGAGTACGTCCAGGCGATGATCGCGCCCTTCGTCGCCGAGTAGTCGATGAGCGTCTTGTTGCCGCGCAGCCCGTTCACGGAGGCGCAGTTGACGATCGCGTCGCCCTCGCCCATGTGCGCCAGCGCCGCCCTGGTCACGCGGTGGAAGCTGTGCATGTTCACGTTGAACGTGTGCTCCCACTGCTCGTCGGTGATGTCCTCCGGCCGCTCGGCCGGGGTCTGCGTCGCGATGTTGTTGACCAGCAGGTCGAGACCGCCGAGGGCCTTCACCGTCTGGTCGACCACCGCGGTGCAGTGGTCGCGGTCCGCGAGGTCGCCCGGGAGCAGCGCGCACTGGCGGTGCTCGGCCTCGACCAGTTCCGCGGTGCGCTCGGCGTCCTCATGCTCCTCGAGGTAGGCGATGGCGACGTCCGCGCCCTCCTTCGCGAACGCGACCGCGACGGCCCGGCCGATGCCGGAGTCGCCGCCGGTGATCAGGGCCCGGCGGTCCTTGAGGAGGCCGCGTCCCTCGTACCCCTCCATGCTGTCCTTCGGCTTCGGGGTCATCTCCTCGGTCTGCCCCGGAGGCTGCTGCTGCTGTCCCGGCTTGCCCATCGGCTCTTCCCTTCGGCTCCGCCCGGCCGCGGCTCGGCCGGTCCCAGGGCTGCGAATACCCGCCGCCGATCGCAAGTAATCCCGTACGGTGTACGACGTACAATGCACGGTGGCGCGCGGAGGGACCTCGATCACACTCAGGGGCCGCCCGCCGGTCGAGGTGCGCCGGAATCGATCCGGTATTTCCGGTTCGGGCTCCCGATCGCCGGACCGCAGCTGGTACCGAACGTGCGAATGCGTTAGGTTGTTGGGGATCCAATCCGTGCGTACGCCACCCTCACGCGGTGGAACAGCAGCATGTGAGCGATCACTTTTTACTTGAGGACCTCGACGAACGAGTCGAAAACGAGCACCCCCAAAGGAGGCGCCATGACTGGCAGCGACAACGATGCCGTTGCTATCGGGATCGACTTCGGCACCCTGTCAGGCCGGGTCGTCGTCGCGTCGGTGGCCGATGGCCGCGAGCTGGCCAGTGCCGAGCACGTGTACGAGCACGGCGCGATCGAGGAGGCCCTCCCGGGCTCCGGCGTCCGCCTCGGCCGCAGCTGGGCGCTCCAGTCGCCCAAGGACTGGGTCGACGTGCTCCGCAACGCCGTCCCCGCCGCGCTCGCCGCCGCCGGTGTGAGCCCCGACCAGGTGGTCGGCGTCGCCACCGACTTCACCGCGTGCACGATCCTGCCGACCACGGCCGACGGCACCCCGCTGTGCGAGCTGGACGACCTCAAGGACCGCCCGCACGCGTGGCCCAAGCTGTGGAAGCACCACGCCGCCCAGGGCCAGGCCGACCGCATCAACGCCGTCGCCGCCGAGCGCGGCGAGTCCTGGCTGCCCCGCTACGGCGGCAAGATCTCCTCGGAGTGGGCCTACGCCAAGGGCCTCCAGCTCCTCGAGGAGGACCGCGAGGTCTACGACCGCGCCGAGCGCTGGATCGAAGCGGCCGACTGGATCGTGTGGCAGCTGTGCGGCGAGGAGACCCGCAACTCCTGCACCGCCGGCTACAAGGGCATCGTGCAGGACGGCGAGCGCCCCTCGCGCGAGTACCTGGCCGCCCTCAACCCCGACTTCGCCGACTTCAACGCCAAGATGGAGCACCCGCTCCTGCCGCTCGGCGACAAGGCCGGCGAGCTCACCGCGCAGGCCGCCGAATGGACCGGCCTGAACCCCGGCACCGTGATCGCCGCCGGCAACGTCGACGCGCACGTCACCGCCGCCTCCGCGAAGGCCGTCGGCCCCGGCCAGATGGTCGCCATCATGGGCACCAGCACCTGCCACGTCGTCAACGGCGAGAACCTGACCGAGGCCCCGGGCATGTGCGGCGTGGTCCGCGACGGCATCACCAAGGGCCTGTGGGGCTACGAGGCCGGCCAGTCCGGCGTCGGCGACATCTTCGCGTGGTTCACCAAGAACGGCGTCCCCGGCGAGTACACCGCCGCGGCCGAGCAGCGCGGGATCTCGATCCACCAGTACCTGACCGAGCTCGCCGAGCAGCAGGCCGTCGGCCAGCACGGCCTGGTCGCGCTCGACTGGCACTCGGGGAACCGCTCCGTCCTGGTCGACCACGACCTGCACGGCGTCATCCTCGGCCTGGGCCTGCAGACCAGGCCCGAGGACGTCTACCGGGCGCTGGTGGAGGCCACCGCGTTCGGCACCCGCATGATCGTCGAGACCCTCGTCAAGGCGGGCGTCCCGATCGAGGAGTTCGTCGCCGCCGGCGGCCTGCTGAAGAACAAGTGGCTCATGCAGACCTACTCGGACGTGCTGCGCATGCCGATCACGGTCCTCACCTCCCAGCAGGGCCCGGCCCTGGGCTCGGCGATCCACGCCGCCGTCGCGGCGGGCGCCTACCCGGACATCTTCGCGGCCTCGGAGGCCATGGGCAAGGTCGAGCGCAACGCCTACGTCCCCGACCAGGCCCGCGCCGACGCCTACGACGAGCTGTACGCCGTCTACGAGGAGCTGCACGACCACTTCGGCCGCGGCGGCTCCCGCGCACTGCACACGCTGCACAAGATCGCCACGGAGGCAACGAAATGACGTTCAAGACGACCGCGGCCGTCGAGGAGATGAAGGTCAACGTCTGCAACCTGCACGCCGAGCTCCTGCGCTGGGGCCTGGTGACCTGGACGAGCGGGAACGTCTCGGGCCGCGTCCCGGGCACCGACCTCATCGTCATCAAGCCGAGCGGCGTCTCCTACGACGACCTCGCGCCCGAGCTGATGGTCGTGACCGACCTCGAGGGCAAGATCCTCGACGGCGAGCTCGCGCCGTCCTCGGACGCGGAGAGCCACAACGTGGTCTACCAGCGGATGCCCGAGGTCGGCGGTGTGGTCCACACCCACAGCCCGTACGCGACCGCGTGGGCCGCGCGCGCCGAGCCGATCCCGTGCGTGATCACGGCGATGGCCGACGAGTTCGGCGGGGAGATCCCGCTGGGCCCGTTCGCGCGCATCGGCTCCGACGCCATCGGCAAGGGCATCGTCGAGACCCTGCAGGGCCACCGCTCCCCGGCCGTGATCATGCAGAACCACGGCGTGTTCACCATCGGCAAGGACCCGAAGGCCGCCGTGAAGGCCGCCGTCATGGCCGAGGACGTGGCGCGCACCGTCCACATCTCGCGCCAGCTCGGCGAGCCGGTCCCGATCCCGCAGGCGGACATCGACAAGCTCTACGACCGCTACCAGAACGTCTACGGCCAGCAGCCGTCCCCCAAGGAGCAGTAACACCAATGGAAACGAAAGAACTCTGGTTCGTCACCGGCAGCCAGCACCTGTACGGCCCCGAGGCCATCGAGCAGGTCGCCCAGAACTCGGCCGAGATCGTCGCCGGACTCGACGGCGCCCCCGCGATCCCCGTCAAGATCGTCGCCAAGCCGGTGCTGACCACCCCTGACGAGATCAAGCGGGTGCTGCTGGAGGCCAACGCCGCCGACGAGTGCATCGGCGTGGTCGCCTGGATGCACACGTTCTCGCCGTCGAAGATGTGGATCTCCGGGCTCGGCGTGCTGCAGAAGCCCCTGCTGCACCTGCACACCCAGCACAACCGGGACCTGCCGTGGGCCGACATCGACATGGACTTCATGAACCTGAACCAGGCCGCCCACGGCGACCGCGAGTTCGGGTACATGCTGACGCGCCTGCGCCACCGCCGCAAGACGATCGTGGGCCACTGGGGTGACGAGAAGGTCCAGGCGCGCATCGGCAACTGGTCGCGCGCCGCCCTGGGCTGGAACGAGGTCCAGAACCTCAAGCTGGTCCGCTTCGGCGACAACATGCGCTATGTCGGCGTGACCGAGGGCGACAAGGTCGAGGCGCAGATCAAGCTGGGCGTCGAGGTCAACACCTACGGCGTCAACGAGCTGACCGCGCGGGTCGAGGAGATCGAGGACAAGGCCGTCGACGGCCTCGTCGCCGAGTACGAGACCGCGTACGACGTGGTGCCCGAACTGCGGGCCGGCGGCGAGCGGCACGAGTCGCTGCGCGACGCCGCCCGCATCGAGCTGGCGCTCCGCTCGGTGCTGGAGGAGCACGGCGCGAAGGCGTTCACGGACACCTTCGAGGACCTGGGCTCGCTCAAGCAGCTGCCGGGCATCGCGGTGCAGCGCCTCATGGCCGACGGCTACGGCTTCGGCGGCGAGGGCGACTGGAAGACCTCGATCCTGGTGCGCCTCATGAAGGTCATGGCCACCGGTCTCGAAGGCGGCACGTCCTTCATGGAGGACTACACCTACAACCTGGGCGCGGAGTCCCCGCAGATCCTCGGCGCGCACATGCTCGAGGTGTGCCCGACGATCGCGGCCGAGAAGCCCACCTGCGAGATCCACCCGCTCGGGATCGGCGGCAAGGAGGACCCGGTGCGCCTGGTCTTCACCGCCCCGCCGGGCGCGGGCATCTGCGTCGGCATGATGGACCTGGGCACCCGGCTTCGCCTGGTGGCCAACGAGGTCGACGCGGTCGAGCCCGACGAGGACCTGCCGAATCTGCCCGTGGCGCGCGCCGTCTGGGAGCCCCGCCCGAACCTGGAGGTCTCCGCCGAGTCCTGGCTGACCGCGGGCGGCCCCCACCACACCTCGTTCACGCAGGCCTTCGGCCGGGACGTCCTGGAGGACTTCGCCGAGATCGCCGGCATCGAACTGGTGACCATCGGCGAGGACACCAACGTCCGCGAGTTCAAGCAGGAACTCCGCTGGAACCAGGTCTACCACCACCTCGAGGGCGGCATCTAGCAAGCGCCGCAAGACGAGTCGATGAGGGGCGGGCCCCGTTGGGGTCCGCCCCTCATTGTGTCGCCGCCCGGATGTCGAGGCGACCGGCGCCGTCCTCGCTGCGTCACCGGCTGCGCGGGCCCGGTTTCAGGGTTGCTCGGCCTGGCACGCCCAGCGCACCGCATGCCAGAATCGAGGCAGCTGCGCCGACCGCGGTCGCCTACCCCTCGGAGCATTATGGACGACGAATACCTCCGCCGGATGCTCGCGCCCTTTCGCCGTGAGCGCGCCTATTTCTCGCTCCTCTGGGGAACTCAGTGGCTCCTGGCGATGCCGCCTTTCGCGGCGGTCTACGTGCCGCTCATGTACCTCATGTTTCCCGTTCCCGTGCCGTGGGTCGCGGCGTGGTTCGCCATCTTGGCGAACGCGTTCATCGCGTTGTGCATGATCGGCATCGGGATGTACGGGGCTTGGGTGTTCCGCCGCAGGCGTCTTGCCGGATTCGGGTACGGGGCTGTACTCAAAGCCGCTTTCTTCATGGTCCGGAAGGACATGCCGTATCTGTCATTCATGCCACCACCGTGACCGTGCGGCGCTGTCGGATCGGTGCCGACGTGGGGTTCGCGCCAGGCACGTGCCCGGCCGGACTCAGAGGCGCTCGCGAAGCCAGTCGTGGGTGAGAATCGCATCCCACGCGATCTCGGCCGCGCCCGTGAGCGGTCCCGCCGAGCCGACCGTCCCCGCCAGGATCTGCGGAGGGTCGTCCCGGCGGAAGGCCATCAGCTGCTCCCTGCAGGCGTCTTCGATCAGGTTGCGCCGCAACCGGATCAGCTCGACGCCGAGCCCAGAGAGGCTGATGGCCTCGGGGTCGAGGGCGTTGGCGAGCGCCCCGAGCCCTTTGCCGAGGGCCGCCGCGTTGTCGTCCAGGGCCGCCGCCGCTTCCTTGTCGCCCGCTTCGGCACGACGCAGGATCTCCTGTGCCAGTTCGCGTCCCGTACCGTAGCCCGGTTCCTTGCCGAACCTCCGCACGAGCGCGTTCGCGCCTACATCGAGGCTCCAGCAGCCGCGCACCCCGCACATGCACTCCAGAGTGGACCCCGTTAGCGGCATGTGCCCGAACTCGCCGGCGATGTTGTGCCCCCCGCGCTGGGCGTCCCCGGCGAGCAGCAGGGTGCCTCCGATGTCGAAGTCGATGTGGAAGTGCATCGCCGTTCCCATGCCCCGCAAGACACCTCGCCGCGACTCGGCGAGTCCGGCGAGCCGCGCGTCGTTGTCGATCACAGTGGTGGGCCAGTCCGCCAACAGGGTGTCGAGCTCGACTTCGTCCCAGCCGAGATGCGAGATGTGCAGCCGGTGGCCGTCGCGGATCGGGCCCGAGGTGGCGAAGCCGACGACGGCCAGCCGTTCGCTCTCGTGCCGCGCCACGGCGGCGCGGATCTCGGTGAAGGCGGCCGGGGTGCGGTCGTGCTCGCCGGTCTCGAGTTCGGTGGCCGCGCCGCCGAGTTCCACGGCGGCGAGCGTCCAGGTGTCCTCCCGGAAGTCGACTGCGAACACTTGGGGCCCTTCGGGATGCGGCACGAGCAGGGTGGTGGGCCGCCCGCGTCCGCTCGATTCGGCCGGGACCTCGTGGAGGAGCCGGGCCTGCTCCAGTTCGCCGACGAGGGCGGCGGCGGTGTTGCGGCCGATGCCGAGCAGCCGGGCGGCCTCGGCCCTGGTGAACGGCTCGGCAGCGTCGTGGACGGCGCGCAGCAGCCGGACCTGGTTGCGAATGCGGAGGTCGGCGCTGGTCATCGTCTGGGGCATGCAGGGATTATGCCAGGCACACCGAAATTTTTGTGTTCGGCTCGAACATAAGCCTTGACGGTACCGCAGGACCTTGTTATGTTCGTGTCGAGAACAAAAACGGTCGGGCCCGCCACCGGACCCGCCTCCCCCGAGACTGCAAGGACCTAACGGCTGTGCCCACCGCAACCAGCACCCCGGACCCGCTCGTCCTGCGCCGCGCCCGCATCGGCCTGCACGGCGCCTTCGCCACCTCCGGCTTCGTCATGGGCGCCTGGGCCGCCTCACTGCCCGGCATCGACGCCCGGCTCGGCCTCGGCGAGGCGAAGCTCGGCACCGCGCTCCTGCTCATCCAGCTCGTCGGCCTCGGCTCGATGGTCCTCGCCGGCCGCATCGCCGACCGCGTGACCAGCCGCAAACTGCTCCTGTGGACCGCCCCCGCCACGCAACTGGTGCTCATCGCGCCCGCCCTCGCCCCGAGCTACACGACGCTCCTCGCCGCCGCCGCGCTCTACGGCATCGGCGTCGGCTTCATCGAGGTCGGCATCAACGCCCACTCGGTCGAGCTCGAGCAGCGCTACGGGCGCCCCATCATCTCCGCGTTCCACGGCCTCTGGAGCCTCGGCAGCGCCCTCGCCGGCGCCGTCACGGCCCTCGCCCTGGGCATCGGCTTCGGCGGCGAAGGCGTCCTCATCGCCGTGGCCCTCGTCAGCGCGGTCGCCATGGCCGCCTTCACACGTCCGCTGCTGCCGCCACCGGGTCGAGACAACTCCGGCGGCAGCAGCGGAGCCCCCGTCCGCCGCATCGGCGCCCTGCTCCTCGCCGCACTGTTCGTCCTCGGCCTCGGCGGGCACCTCATCGAGTCCGGCGCGATCGACTGGGCGAACCTCCACGCCGCCAACGCCCTCGAAGCCGACGCCGCGCTCGCGCCCCTCTCGTACACCGTCTTCGCCGTCGCCATGACCGTCTTCCGGCTCTTCGGCGACCCCATCCGCGCGAAGCTCGGCCCCGGCCCGACCCTGCTGTGGGCCGGCACCCTGGCCACCGCCGGGTACATCCTCGTCCTTGTCTCGGATGTATCCGGCGGTCTCCCCCTCGCCTGGACCGGCTGGCTCCTCGCCGGCAGCGGCATCGCCATCATCGTCCCGGTCCTGTTCAGCGCCATCGGCGACGCCGGAGGCACCCCCTCCAACGTCGCGCTCATCTCCATGTCCGGCTCCGCCGGGCTCCTCATCGGCCCCGCCGCCATCGGATACATCGCCGAGGCCACCACCATCACGACCGGGCTCCTCGTCCCCACGGTGCTCGCCGCGTTCGCGGCCTTCGCCGGGCCGCTCACCCTGCGCCGCCTCCTCAAGGACCGGGCCCCGGAACCCAACGCCGACAAGGCGACCGCCTCGACCGCCGCCTGACCGGCGCGGCGCACGTCACGCACCGGACCCGTCGCCGCGGCGACGGGTCCGCGCGTACACTTGCCAGCGCAGAAGGGGAGTAGCTCCCAACGCTGCGGTCGACATACTGGTCCCACTCGGCTCGCCGAACCGGACCCGGCCGCACGGCCTCGGTTCCCGGGGCGAGCGAGACCTTCGACCAAGGCCGTACGGCCGGGTCGAGGTCCGCGACTGCCCTCCTCCCGGCGTGAACACTGGGAGGATCACCCTCAATGGACGCATTGCTCATCGCCGCAGGCATCGCCTTCGGCGCCGTCTTCCTCGGCGAGATGGGGGACAAGAGCCAGCTCATGGCCCTGACGTTCGCCACCAAATACCGGATGCGCACCGTCATCCTCGGCCTCGTGATCGCCATCGGCGCACTCATCGGCCTCTCCGTGGGCGTCGGCGCCGCCGTCGGGAACCTGCTCCCCACGGACTGGATCCGCCTCGCCGCGGCGGTCATGTTCATCGGCTTCGGCCTCTGGGGCCTCAAACCCGAGAAGGACGACGACGAGGACGACGGCCCCATCAAGGAGCGCCGCACCGGCCTGCTCACCATCGTCACCGCCATGTTCCTCGCCGAGTTCGGCGACAAGACCAT
Source organism: Glycomyces sp. NPDC021274 (assembly GCF_040641195.1). Classification (NCBI taxonomy): domain Bacteria; kingdom Bacillati; phylum Actinomycetota; class Actinomycetes; order Glycomycetales; family Glycomycetaceae; genus Glycomyces; species Glycomyces sp. NPDC021274. The sequence goes on from NZ_JBFADC010000020.1 coordinate 14,896, forward strand.
GCTCATCGCGATGGGCATGGGCTCCAGCTACGACCCGTGGGGCGTCTGGATCGGCGGCACCGCCGGCATGCTCGCCGCCGACCTCCTCGCCGTGTTCGCCGGCGCCTGGATCGCCAAGCGCATCCCCGAGAAGGTCGTCCGCTACGTCTCCTCCGGCCTGTTCCTGGTGATCGGCGTCCTGCTGGCCATCGAGGCCGTCTCGGCGCTCGCCGACTAAGCTGGCGTTCATGCCGAAACCGGACGCGAACGAGGACACCGCCGTCATCTACACCGACGGGGCGTGCTCCGGCAACCCCGGCCCGGGGGGCTGGGGCGTCTACTACCAGTGGGGTGCGCACGAGAAGGAGCTCTACGGAGCCGAGAAGGCCACCACGAACAACCGCATGGAGCTCATGGCCGCCATCCAGGCCCTGGAGACCCTCAAGCGGCCAATGGACGTCGTGCTCTACACCGACTCCTCCTACGTGCGCAACGGCATCACGTCGTGGATGAACGGCTGGAAGCGCAACGGCTGGATCAACTCCAAGAAGGAGCCGGTCAAGAACGCCGACCTGTGGCGCCGCCTCGACGAGGCCGCCGCCCGCCACACCGTCGACTGGCGCTGGGTCAAGGGCCACGCGGGCGACCCGGGCAACGAGCGCGCCGACCGCCTCGCCTGCAAAGGCCGCGACGAAGCCGCCGGGCGCCGCTTATCCGCCGCTTATTCCCGCCGCGCCGCGTCCCACACCGCGACCGGCCCCTACTCCCGAGCCACGATGAGAATGGAACAATCACCACTATGAGCGACCAGGTACCGTCACGATTCTCCGGAGGCGTCGACCTCAGCACCCTCGCGGCCGCCGCGCAGCAGCAGGCCGCGCAGTCCCAGCAGGGCGGCCTCCCCGGCGGCGGCGGCGTCGTAGCGATCGACGTCACCGATGCGACCGTCCAGAGCGAAGTGCTCGAGCGCTCCCTCGACGCGCTCGTCATCGTCGCCTTCTGGGCCGACCAGGTGCCCGAGAGCCTCCAGGTGCGCGACGCCCTGCAGCGCCTCGCCGCCGAGGCCGGGGGCGCGTGGGTGCTCGCGAAGGCCGACGTGCTGCAGAACCAGCAGCTTGCCGCCGCGCTCCAGCTCCAGTCGCTGCCCGCCGTCGTCGCGCTCGCGCAGGGCCGCCCGCTCGACCTGCTCCAGGGCCCGCAGTCCGAGCAGAGCCTGCGCCAGTGGATCGGCCGCGTCACGCAGGCGGCCGGGCTCGACGTGCCCCAGCCGGTCGACCCCGAGCTCGTCAACGCCGAGAACCTCATGGTCGAAGGCCAGCTCGACGCCGCCGAGGCCGCCTACGACAAGTACCTCAAGAACCACCCGGCGTCCGGCGAGGCCGAGGCCGGGCTCGCGCAGGTGCGGATGCTGCGGCGCGTGGGCGCCCTGCCCGACAACGCCGTCGCCATCAGCGACGCCGACCCGGACAACATCGACGCGGCCCTCGCCGCCGCCGACCTGCAGCTCCTCTCGGGCCAGGCCGAGGCCGCCTACGAGCGGCTCATCGCGCTCGTCGCCAAGAACTTCGGCGACGACCGCGAGCGCCTGCGCAAGCGCCTCGTCGAGCTGTTCACCGTCGCCGGCGTCGACGACCCGGCTGTGGCGAAGGCCCGCCGCAAGCTCAGCGCCGTCCTGTTCTAACCGATCGACCACCGCCGCAAGGCGATCCGAACCTCCGCGCCACCCTGTGACGCGGAGGTTCGGCCGTTCGGTGGACCGCCGGAGCTGGTGCCGGGGCGGTCCGCTGTGACAAGCTAACGTGGCCGGTGCCCTGTGGGAGGTGAGCGTTGCCAGCGACTCGATCGAGACGCATCGCGGTCCTCGACGCGCCCTCCAACCTCGGACTGCGCCCGCCCACCCCCAGCACCGTCCCCGGCTGCGCGAAAGCACCGGGGGCGCTGCGCGACCACCGCCTCCTCTCGCGCCTCAACGCCGTCGACGCCGGGTGCCTCACCCCGCCGCGGTTCGACGCCTCCGCGTGGCGCCCCGGCGACGGCGTCGGCCAGGCGAAGGCTATCGCCGAGTACACGCGCCGCCTCGCCGACCGGGTCGAGCGCCTGTGGCAGGAGCGGCGGTTCCCGCTCGTCCTCGGCGGCGACTGCTCGATCCTCCTCGGTCCCGCGCTCGCGGCTCGCCGGCGCACCGAACGCGACCGCCAGGACCGCGGCCTGGTCTTCATCGACGCGCACTCCGACTTCCGCCACCCGGGGAACTCGCAGTACGTGGGCGCGGCGGCGGCCGAGGAACTGGCGCTGGCCACCGGTCGCGGCCAGCCCGATCTCACCGACATCGGGGGTCTGCGCCCCTACGTCGACACCGACCACCTCGTCGTCCTCGGCCTGCGCGCCGACGACCCGCACCGCGTCGAACTCGAGGCCTCCGGCGTCAACATGCGCACCGTGCCCGCCCTGCGCGCCAACGGCGTCGGCCGTTCCGCGGAGTGGGCGCTGGACGCGCTCGGCGACGTGGCGACGTTCTGGCTCCACGTCGACACCGACGTCCTCGACCCCTCGGTGATGCCCGCCGTCGACGGCCCGGCGCCCGGCGGCATCTCCCTCGGGGAGCTGAGCCAGATCATCACGACCTGCGCCGCCGACGACCGCTGCGCCGGCATGGACCTCACCGTCTTCGACCCCGACTACGACCCCGACGGCCAGTACGCGAAGGCCCTCACGGACCTCCTGGTCGAGGCCCTCCAATAGGGACGAGGTGCTCAGCGGGCCGGGAATCTGGCGTCGCCTACAGCGAAGCCGGCCAGGAAGTTCGCGATGACCAGCGCGATGATCTGCATTGCGAGGCCATAGACGAAGACCCCCGTTGACGCGGTGTCGAAGAGCTGGTCGGTGAATCCGCTCGTCGGGATCAGCCGGAGTGCACAGCCCAGGTAGACGATGCCGGCAATGAGGATCAGGACTGCCAGGGACCAGAGATCGCCCCTGGACGGTCGATCCGTGTCCCCCCGGTAGTACGCGAGTCGACCCGGCACGGCGATCTCCTCGATCCGTTTCGAAGGCGGCTTCAAGAGCGCGGCGGCCGAGAGCAGTACGAGACCGTATCCGCCGAACGCGAACACCGGAGTCAGTGGAAACTTCGTGACCTGAACCGCCTCGGAGTACGAGTCGGCGAACACGATGCCAAGGCGGACATCGTCGGGGTCGTAGACCGCCCACACCAGACCGTCCCAGTTGTCGGTCCCGCGTGGATCGATGTTGCTGCTGATCTGGTCATGGACCGGATGAAAGCCGGTGCTGGTCGTGATGGAGCCGGTGAACTCGAAGCTGTACCGGGGACCGCGCCGGCTGCTGGACTGCTCTACTTCGCTGATCGCGGTGATGTCGACCGGGCTGATGCCGGGGTCGCCCTCGATGAGGGCGCGCCAGGCGGGGTCGTCGCCGAGCGTGCCCGCGACTAGGGCGAAGACCGCGCAGGCGCCGAGGAGCATCATGCTGTGGACGGCGAATGCCCGTCGCCGCAGCAGTCGCCGTGCGGTGGCCTCTGCGGATGGGAGCTCGCTCTTCGAAAGCCTTCGGACCGTCGCCGCGCGACCCAGTCGCCACCGCAGCCGCAACCACACGACGACCAGCGCGACCGCTGCCAGGAGCAGCAGACAACCGATGAGTTCGGCGAATTCGCCGTGCCACCAGAGGTATCCGGCGGCCTGCATCGCGATCACTGCGATCAAGCAGAGGTTGGCTCCAGCGATGGCAGCCGTCATCTGTCGACGAGCGCGCCGGGGCGCAAAGCGGGGCTGCATGATCAGTGCTTTCAGGGAGGGGGGAGGTGATCCGGGCCAAGGGTACCGGCCCAGGAACTGCAGCGACCAGCTGCGAGCCCTGTTCTGCAAGGCGCCCAAGGCGCGCCCTATTAATGTGTTGGACTTTCGCATGCGTGCGTAGGAACATTGACCTCGCAACTCGGCCGGTTGTCCACAATGACCCCTCTGAGAGGAGCCCCTCCATGTCCTTCACCGACCTCAAGTCCAAGGCGGCTCCGATCCGCCTGTGGGGCGACGTCGACTCGGTCGAACCGCAGGCGCTCGGCCAGCTCCACAACATCGCGCGGCTTCCTTGGGTCCACGGTGTGGCCGTCATGCCCGATGTGCATTACGGCATCGGCGCCACGGTCGGCTCGGTCATCGCGATGCGCGGCGCGGTCTCGCCCGCGGCGGTCGGGGTGGACATCGGCTGCGGCATGACCGCGCAGCGGACCTCGCTCACCGCCGACGATCTGCCCGACGACCTCGGGCGGCTCCGCTCGGCGATCGAGGCTGCGATTCCGGTCGGCCAGGCCATGCACAAGAGCTCGGTCGACACCGGTCACGTCAAGACCGGTCTGCACGGCTGGCACGAGTTCTGGTCAGGCTTCGACGATCTGGCCCCGCAGGTCGCCCGAAGGGCCGAAGCAAAGGCGATGAAGCAGCTCGGCACCCTGGGCGGCGGCAACCATTTCATCGAAGTTTGTCTATCTGACGATGGCCAGGTCTGGCTGATGCTCCACTCCGGCTCCCGGTACGTGGGGAACGCACTGGCGCAGCATCACATCGAGAAGGCGAAGGATCTGCCGCACAACGCTGACCTGCCCGACCCCGATCTGGCGGTGTTCATCGCCGACACGCCGCAGATGGAGGCGTACCGGCGCGACCTGTACTGGGCGCAGGAGTACGCGCGCCGCAACCGGGCGGTCATGATGGCGCTCCTGCGCCAGGTCGTCAAGAAGCGGTTCGCGAAGGTCCGCTTCGAGCCCGAGATCTCCGTCCACCACAACTACGTGGCGGAGGAGAAGCATGACGGCCAGGACCTCCTGGTGACCCGCAAGGGCGCGATCCGCGCGGGTCTGGGGGACATGGGGATCATCCCGGGTTCGATGGGCGCTTCGAGCTTCATCGTGCGCGGCCTCGGCAACGGCGACGCCTACGAGTCGGCCTCGCACGGTGCGGGGCGGAAGATGAGCCGGAACGCGGCGAAGAAGCGCTTCACCGCCGAGGACCTCATCGCCCAGACCGAGGGCGTCGAGTGCCGCAAGGACGCCGGGGTCCTCGACGAGATTCCCGGCGCCTACAAGGACATCGAGCGGGTCATGGCCGCCCAGTCCGACCTCGTCGAGATCGTGGCGCGGCTGCGTCAGGTCGTCTGCGTCAAGGGCTGATCAGCACAGAAGGGCCGGACGGGAAACCGTCCGGTCCTTCCTCGCGAACCGGTAGCGCACGGCAGGGCCCGAACGCTTCTGCATTCGGGCCCTGCCGTTTGCGCGATCAGGCCTGGGGGAGGACCGAGATGAGGCGGGCGAGGTCGTCGCGGTTCATGCCGACCATGTTCACCTTGCGGGGCTTGCCGTTCTGGCCGACGCGCATGATCTTGGACTTGGCGGGGTCGAAGTAGATGCGCTCGCCCTTGGGCGCGCCGTAGGAGCGCATGCGGTACCCGAAGGGGTGGAACAGGTCCAGTGCACCGGTCGCGGTGTCGTAGGTGCAGTAGGGCCGGGTGAACGAGAGGACGCCCATGATCAGGAAGAGCGGGCCGAGGATGATCCAGAAGCTGAACCGGCCGCCGACGAGCGCGAGCACGCCCAGCAGTCCGAGGATGCCGCCGGCGACGATGTTGAGGACTGAGAGGCCGGTGCCGTACTTGACGGTGACGAGGTAGGGGTTCTGCGTTGCGGTCACTGCTGTTCCTTGTGGGCTTGTGGGGACACGGGGCGAGGGGAGTGCCAGGATATCGCGTCGTGTCGAACCGGCCTCGGGGCGCGGTTCAGGCCGGGTAGTAGGGCAGTGCCGCGAACAGCCGGGTCAGGTCCTCGGTGTGGCCCGTCCAGGTCTTCACGGGCAGGTGGGCGCCCTGTGGGGTGACGCGGATGAGGTTGCGGCCGTTGAAGTAGAGGTGTTCGCCCGCGGGGGCGCCGTGGATCTTGTCCTTGTAGCCGAAGAGGTCGATCAGCCGCAGGGTGCCGGTAGCGGGCTCGTAGACGCAGTACGGCTTCGTGAACTGGAGGATCCCGATGAGGAGCGAGATGAGCCCCGAGAGCAGGAAGCCGATGGCGCCCGCGCCGACGATGCCTGACATGAGGGTGATCCCGCCGATGAGCGTCAGCGCGCCCATGGCGGTGATGAGGCCCGGGACGACCGGGTTGTAACGGACGGCGATGGGATGCGGGGCGGGGTGCATGGGGTCAGTAGTTGTTCCACTCGGATTCGACCCGGTCGAGGATCACGGGGCGATTGAGCGTGGAGGGCTCCATGTCCATGCGGTCGCGGTCGGGCGGGAAGACCTGGGCGGCTTCGATGAGTTCGGGCGTGAGGGACTGGAACGGGCCGACTGAGGTGTCCAGGCCGAGGTCGGGGAGTTCGCCGCCGGATTGGACGAGCATGTACCCCCAGTCACCGAAGCTGGGCACCGACACCCAGTACGGGGCGGGCGCGTGGCCGGCCGCTTCGAGGGTCGCGGCGATGGTCCAGAACGTCTTCGGCGCGAAGTACGGGGAGCCGGCCTGGACGACCATCCGGCCGGTGTCGTTGAGGTGGTCCGTGGCCAGGCCGTAGAACTCGACGGAGTAGAGCTTCGCGGTCTCGGTCGCGTCGGGGTCGGGCATGTCGACGATGATCGTGTCCCAAGTGCCCGTCTGCTCGCGCAGCCAGGTGAACGCGTCCGCGTTGACCACCTGGACCTTCGGGTCGTTCATGGCGTCCTCGTTGAGCGCCACCAGGTCGTCGAATTCGCGGGCGAGGTCGGTGACGGCCCCGTCGAGGTCGACCAGGGTCACCGTCTCGACGTCGGGGTAGCGGAGGATCTCGCGCACGGCGAGGCCGTCGCCGCCGCCGAGGACCAGGACGTTCTCGTGGGGGCCGTTCATGGCCGGGTGGACGAGCGCCTCGTGGTACCGGTATTCGTCCACTGAGGAGAACTGCAGGTCGCCATTCAGATAGAGCCGCAGGTCCTGCTCGCCGAACGGCGAGGCCGCCTCGGTCATGACGATCTGCTGGTACTGGCTGTCCTCGCTGTAGACGATCGGCGCCGCGTACAGCGCCTGCCGCGCAGCGGTCTCGAACTTCCCGGTGTACGCGAACGCGGCCACCAGCAGCACCGCGGTCAGTGCGGCGACGACGGTGAGCAGCTGCTTTGCGGCCTTCGAGAGGTCGTGGCGGAACAGGATCCACACCAGCAGGACGCCCGCGACGGCGTTGACCGCGCCGACCAGGAGCGCGCCCTGGATCTGCCCGAAGAACGGCAGCAGGATGAACGGGAACGCGAGGCCGCCGATGAGCCCGCCCAGGTAGTCCGCGGCGTTCAGGTCGGCGACCGCCGCGCCCGCGGCCTGCTCCCGGATGCGTTGCAGGAGTTCCATGAGCAGCGGGATCTCCGCGCCGATCAGGAGCCCGATGGCCGCGGCGACGAGCACCAGCGGCAGGCTGTACAGGTCGGTCCAGGAGAACGCCGCGTACAGCAGCATGACGCTGAATCCGCCCAGCAGCGCCAGGGCGAGCTCGACCGCGGCGAACGCGAGTGCGGGCCAGCGGCGCAGCGGCTTCGCCGCCAGCGCCCCGAGCCCCATCGCGAACACCATGACCGCCAGGACGATCGACGCCTGCTTCGCGGTGTTCCCGACCAGGTAGGCGCCCAAGGTGATGAGCGCCAGTTCGTACACGAGCCCGCACGCCGAGACCGCGAACGCGGTGGCGAGCAGACCGAAGCGCGCCAGGCGGACCCGGCGCGCAGGCATCACGGTCTGAGGGGCGGCCTCAGCGGTCAAGACGGCACCAGTTTCACGAGGGCACCGGCATTACGACAGCGCCATCGCGATGACCCCGCCGAGGGCGAGGTGCATCGCCGAGCTGACCCACACGGCCGGGTGCGGCTCCTCGTCGACGACGAGCGCGCCGAGCTTCCCGGGGGTGATCAGGTCGAGGATGAGGAACGCGACGGCCATCGCGCCGAGCCCGATCACGCCGAACACGAACGTGGAGATGACGCCCTGGACGAGGTCGCCCTCGGAGGCCCAGATCGCGCCGACCACGATGAGGCCGACGCCGACCAGGTTGGAGGACAGGAGGAGCGAGGCGTTGCGGTTGCGGTGGGTCCAGATGAGTTCACCGAGCTTGCCTGGGGTGAGCCAGTCGACGATGAAGAATCCGAGCACCATCAGGGCGATGCCGATGATGCTGTAGGCGAGCGCGCCGGCGACGTCGCCTCCGAACCCTCCCAGTTGACTTTCAACCTGTGCGAGCATGATGGGTTGCCTTTCCTTGTCTGGGTTGGGTTCGCGCTACTTGCCGGAGCCGGGGCCGCCGCCGCGGAACGGCGAGGGGGGTGAGGACGACCATCCCCACAGGATGAACACCGAGGAGTAGTGGTTGTACCCGCTGCGGTAGTCGTGCAGCAGGATCTTCGAGCCGCCGTTGTACGGCGAGACCGCCACGATGTGCTTGGAGTACTGCAGGTAGTACGTGCCGCCCGAGGACCGCTCCGAGCGCGCTTCGGCGTCGTCGTCGATCTGGTCGGCCACCACCGCCGGCGAGTCCGGGGACGTGTACGCCCTGCCGCCGCCCTCGTCGAGGTTCGCGGCCCGCGTGTAGTGGTCGCGGATCGTGTCCGTCGGGTTCGAGAAGTTCGTGTTCATCAGGAAGACCCCGCCGCAGCACAGGGCGATCACGACGATGATCGCCGTCCAGTGCTTCCAGTTCAAGCCCCTGGAGGCGGGCGGCGGAGGGGGCGGGTGCTGATCGGTCATCGGTGGTCCTCGGGTCGTCCTGTCGGGGAGTCGGTTCAGCTTACGGTCGCATTGCGACTACGTCGGTACGACCGTGCTCCGGGTGGTCACGACTTCGCCGTACTGCGGGTAGGTGTGGACGGTCCGCCACGACAGCGGCGCCGTCCCGGTGACCTCCAGTGCCGTGAGCGCGTCCAGGTCGTCCCCGAACACGCCCACGAGCAGGTCCGGCTCGCCGGTGCGCAGCACGGCCCGGTCGCGCAGGGCCCGGACCCGCTGCCGCAGTTCGGGAACCGTGAGTTTCTCGACCGTGCACTCGTAGCGGTGCCGCCACGAGCCGACCCGCTGGGTGAACGCCTCGGGCAGGTCCGGTCCGAGGTCGGACCGGTAGGCGAGGGTCTCGCTGATGAGCCCGTCCGGGGTCGCGACGACCGCCTGGTGGCTCGCGCCGAGCAGCCGCAGCGAGAGCCGCAGCGGCCCGGCGTCGCGTTCGAGCAGGTCGAGGACGGGCATCGCCGGGGCGTCGGGCCGGAAGGTGAGCGAGGCCGCCGAGACGTCGACGAACGGCACCTCGATATGCGCTATCAGCGTGGGCTCCAGTGGGGGATCGAGCGTGGGGACGGGGGGTTCAGGCCTCGTCGCTCTGGTGGTAGATCGTGACCTGGTTGCGGTCCAGGGTAAGCCCCTTCGCCACCTCCCACTTGGCGTCGTCGCCGAACGCCTCGAAGGAGAGCTTCTGGCCGTCGGGGCCCGCATAGTCGTGATAGCGCAGGGTGCCCTGGGGGGCCAGGCCCGTCGTCGCCTCGCTCACGTACTTCGCCTTGCCCTTCTCGTCCGACTTGAACGAGACGCCGTCGTGACTGAGCTCACGCGGGCCGGGCTGCAGGTCGGTGTCGGTGACCTCCTCCCACAGCACCATCTCCACGTCCGGGTCGGCCTCGACCGACAGCCAGCGCCGCACACCGGTGCCGGTGTCCAGGAAGTGCTCGGCCCACCGGTAGTCGCCCTCCGACAGGCGCAGCGTGCCGCGCACCGCGAGGGTCTTGCCGTACAGCTCGACCAGGTCGGCCGCCTTGAGCCGCATCGGGTCGCCGCGCAGCACGTCGGTGTCGGCGTCCGCGAACGGGTCGGCCGGCGGGGGCGGCGGGGTGGGTTCGTTCTTGCGGGAGTTCCTGCGCCAGAGCCACCAGCCGGCGAACACGGCGGCGGCGATGAGCAGCAGGACGATGACGGCTTCCATGGCGTTGCCTTCACAAAGTGGGAGCGGGATGGTTCCTTGACGTCACTCTACCGCCAAGTTGGCAATGCCGGTGTAACCGCTGCGTCGCCTGAGAACCCTACGATGCCGGGGCAGACCCATAGGATCTAGCCTGTAGGCGGCCCACGACGAGGTGGGCCGAGTCGATTCGGACTGGAGATCGAGACGTGTTGGCGTTCATCGGCGACGAAGAGTTCCGCGAGACCCTCCCCGACCGGGAGGAACTGCTCCAGGAGGCCGCCCGACTGGCCGGCCCCGACGAATCACTGGCGAGGCTGGTCGAGCTCTACTGGAGCCTCGTGGCCGACGACGACCTCGTCGGACGCAGCGCCCAGCAGCTCCTCGAGACCACCGCCCACCACCGCCGCATGGCCGAGGTCCGCGCCCCCGGCGAGGTCGCCCTCGAACTCGACTGCCCCGAGGACGCCGACGGCCCCGACGCCGCCGCCTCCACCCGCGTCGACATCGTCTGCGACGACTCCCCGTTCCTCGTGGACTCCCTCACCGGCCTGTTCAACAAGCACGGCGTCGACGTCTCCGTGTTCGTCCACCCCATCGTCCCCGTCCGCCGCGACCAGGACGGCACCCTCCAGGAGGCCCCCGCCGCCGACGGCCGCGCCGAATCCTGGATGCACATCGAGACCCAGCGGGTCGCCGACGCCGCGTTCCTCGCCGAACTCGAAGCGGACATCCTCGAAGTCCTCTCCGACGTCGGCGTCTGCGTCGCCGACTGGCAGGCCATGCGCGCCAAGGCCCTCCAGATCGCCGAAGACCTCGACCGGGCCGCCACCGGCGCCGAAGGCACCACGCCGCTGCCCGTGCCGCCCAAGGACATCGACGACACCGTCGAACTCCTGCGCTGGCTCGCCGACGACAAGTTCACGTTCCTGGGCTTCCGCCAGTACCGGCTCACCGGCTCCGGCGACGACGAGGCGCTCACGCCCTTGGCCGAGACCGGCCTGGGCCTGCTGCGCAAGGCCCCGGCCGCGCCGCGCCCGCTCTCCTCGTTCAACACCGACGCGCGCTCGCAGATCGGCGCGAAGCGGCTCCTGGTCATCACGAAGTCGAACGCCCGCTCCACCGTCCACCGCACGTCCTTCATGGACTACATCGGCGTGAAGACGTTCGACGCGAACGGGAACCCCGACGGCGAACTGCGCTTCCTCGGCCTGTTCACCTCCGCCGCATACCTTTCCAGCGTCACCGACCTGCCCGTCGTCAAACGCAAGGTCCAGGACGTCCTGGAGCGCTCCGGCGTCACCCTCTCCTCCCACTCAGGGAAGGACCTCGTCACCGCCCTCGAGACGTACCCGCGCGACGAGCTGTTCCAGGCCCGCACCGACGACCTGTACACGACCGCGATGGGCGTCCTGCGTCTGGCCGGGCGCCGCCGCCTGCGCCTCTTCGCCCGCCGGGACGTCTACGGCCGCTTCTACTCCTGCCTCGTCTACCTGCCGCGCGACCGGTACAACACCGAGAACCGCCAGAAGATCGAGGAGATCCTGCGCCGGCGCCTGCGCGGCTCCCAGATCGACTACGACGCCCGCGTCACCGAATCGGTGCTCGCCCGCCTCCACTTCGTCGTGCGCATCGACCCGTTCGCCGACCACCCCCCGGTCGACGTCGAGTCCATCCAGGCCGAACTCGCCGACGCCACCCGCTCCTGGGACGCCGACCTCGCCCTCCAGCTCGACCACCACATCGGCGAAGGCCAGGCCCGCATGCTCGCCAAGACCTACGCCCACGCGTACCCGCCCGCGTACAAGGCCGAGCACTCGCCCATCGACGCCGCCAAGGACATCGCGAAACTCGAGACGCTCCGCGACAGCGGCGACATGGAGCTGCAGCTGTTCCGCCGCGGCGGCAGCGACGACGACGTCCACTTCAAGATCTACGCCTTCGACCAGGCCATCGGCCTCTCCGAAGCACTGCCGGTCCTGCGCCACCTCGGCGTACGCGTCTCCGAAGAACGCCCCTACCACATCAAACGCGCCGACGGCACCATCCACCTGCACGACTTCGGGCTCCAACTGCCCGGCCGCGCCGCCGAATCGGTGCCGCAGCTGCGCATCCGCTTCGAGAACGCGTTCCGCGCCGTCTGGACCGGCGAGGCCGAATCCGACCGGTTCAACGAACTCGTGATCGCCGCCGGCCTCACCTGGCGGCAGGTCGTCGTCCTCCGCGCCCTCGCGAAGTACCTGCGCCAGTGCGGGTTCGTGTTCTCCCAGGCGTTCATCGCCTCCACCCTCGGCGCCTACCCCGCGATCGCCGCGAACCTCGTGCGGCTCTTCGAAGCCCGCTTCGACCCGCGCGTCGGCGCCGACCGCGACGCCGCCGTCGCCCGCATCGACGCCGCACTCGCCGAAGGCCTCGCCGCCGTCCCCAACCTCGACGCCGACCGCATCCTCCGCGCGTTCCTGACCCTCATCCGCTCTACCCTGCGCACCTCCTACTTCCAGCGCGCCGACTCCGGCCGCCCCAAGGAGTACGTCGCGTTCAAATTCGACGCCCGCGCCCTCGACTTCCTGCCCAGACCCCGCCCCATGTTCGAAGTGTTCGTGTACTCCCCGCACTTCGAAGGCGTCCACATGCGCTACGGGCGCGTCGCCCGCGGCGGCCTGCGCTGGTCCGACCGCAAAGAGGACTTCCGCACCGAGATCCTCGGCCTCGTCAAAGCCCAAGAGGTCAAGAACACCGTCATCACCCCCGTCGGCGCGAAAGGCGGGTTCGTGCTCAAACGCACTGAGTTCAATGACCGCGCCGCGTTCCAGGCCGAAGGCGTCGCCCGCTACCGCGAGTTCATCTCCGCCCTGCTCGACATCACCGACAACCGCGACGCCGACAACACCGTCGTCCCACCGCCGAACGTCGTCCGCCACGACGGCGACGACCCCTACCTCGTCGTCGCCGCCGACAAGGGCACCGCCACCTTCTCCGACATCGCCAACGGCGTCGCCGCCGAATACGGCTTCTGGCTCGGCGACGCCTTCGCCTCCGGCGGCTCCGTCGGCTACGACCACAAGAAGATGGGCATCACCGCAAGGGGCGCATGGGAATCGGTGAAACGCCACTTCCGCGCCGAAGGCGTCAACACCCAAGCGCAGGACTTCACCGTCGTCGGCATCGGCGACATGGGCGGCGACGTCTTCGGCAACGGCATGCTCCTCTCCGAGCACATCCGCCTCATCGCCGCGTTCAACCACATGCACATCTTCATCGACCCCAACCCCGTCGCCGCCGCCTCCTACACCGAACGCCGCCGCCTGTTCGACATGCCCCGCTCCACCTGGGCCGACTACGACCCGACCCTCATCTCCGCCGGCGGCGGCGTCTGGGAACGCTCGGCCAAATCCATCCCCGTCTCCGACGAAGTGCGCACCGCACTCGGCATCGACGCCGACGTGAAGGACATGACACCGCCCGAGCTCATCCGCGCGATCCTCACCGCCCCCGTCGACCTCCTCTGGAACGGCGGCATCGGCACCTACGTCAAATCGACGGCCCAGACCGACGCCGACGCGGGGGACAAGGCCAACGACGCCGTCCGCGTCAACGGCGACCAGCTGCGCTGCCGCGTCGTCGGCGAAGGCGGCAACCTCGGCTTCACCCAGCTCGGCCGCATCGAATACGCCCACTCCGGCGGCCCTGACGGCAACGGCGGGCACTGCAACACCGACTTCATCGACAACTCCGCCGGCGTCGACACCTCCGACCACGAAGTCAACATCAAGATCCTGCTCCGCTCGGCCGCCCTCACCGGCCGCATCGACCCCGCCAGCCGCGACAAGCTGTTCATGGACATGGCCGACGACGTCGCCGACGCCGTCCTCGCCGACAACTACGGGCAGAACATGGCGCTGGCGAACGCGTCGCGGCTCGGCACGCGGCTCCTGCCCGTCCACATCCGGCTCATGAAGCACCTGGAGAAGACGGTCGGCCTCGACCGCGAGATCGAGGGGCTGCCGAGCGACAAGCAGTTGAAGGAGCGGGTCGCGACGGGCGCGGCACTGACCGAGCCCGAGCTCTCGGTGCTGCTCTCGTACGTGAAGATCTGGGCGAAGCGGGCGGTGCTCGACTCGGGGCTCCCCGACGAGGACTGGACCGCGCCCGTGCTGCGCTCGTACTTCCCTGCGCCGCTTCGCGAACCGTACGCCGACCTCATGGCCGACCACCCGCTGCGGCGCGAGATCGTGGCGACCGCAGTCGTCGGCGAGGCCGTGAACCGGGCGGGCACGACGTTCCTGTTCCGCATCGCCGACGAGACCGGCGCCGACGTCGTGGACGTGGTCCGCGCGTACGTGATCATCCGTGACGCGTTCGGGCTGCCGGGGCTGTGGCGGCGCATCGAGGCGCTCGACAACCAGGTGCCGCAGGACGCGCAGATCGCCGGGATGCTGGTGATCCGCCGGCTCCTGGACCGCGGCGTGCGGTGGCTCGTGCAGCACCGGCGCGGCAGCCTGGACGTGTCGGCCGAGACCGAGCGGCTGCGCCCGGGGCTCGCGGTGCTGCAGCCGCGGCTGCCGGAGCTGCTCACCGATTCCGAGGCGGTCGGGTTCGAGGAGTTCTGCGAGCAGTTGGAGCAGCAGGGGATGCCCGCGGAGATCGCGCGGGACGCCTCGGCGCCGATCTTCGGGTTCGGCCTGGTCGACGTGGTCGAGTGCGCGCGGCTGAACGACACCGACCTGGAGCAGACCGCCGAGGTGTACTACGGGATCGCGGCGCGGGTGCACCTCGACGCGATCCTCAACGAGATCTCGGCGCTGCCGCGCACGAACCGGTGGCAGACGCTCGCGCGCTCGGCGCTGCGGTACGACCTGTACGGCGCGATGGCGGGCCTGACCGCGAGCGTGCTGCAGGCGAAGCCGGGCACGGACCCGGCCGAGGCGGTCGACTCGTGGGCGGAGCGCAATGCCGCCGAGATCGAGCGGATCCACGAGGCGACGGCAGAGGCTGCGCGCTCGGACGAGAAGCTTGCGGTGCTGTCGGTGTCGCTGCGCCAGATCAGGAGCCTGGTCGAGACCGAAGGGAAGTGACGGGGCCCGGGTCGGGACCGCGGTTTCGCGGGCAGGGGTCGAGCCGCTGGGGGCCGTGTTTCGGGCCCCCGGTACCTACCCTGACATGGGGGTACGACATTCCCGCTTGAGTGAACCGGCCTCGCGATAGGGCCGGTTCGCGGGGCAGGGGTCGAGGCACTGAGCGCCGTATTCCGGGCCCCCGGTATACACCCTGACATCGGGGTACGACATTTTCGGGCTGCCGAATCCGGCCGGCCGGGTCGGGGCGCGCGTGCCTGCGCGGTCCGCTGCGGGTTTGCCGATCATGCGTTCGGCTTCCGCGCGCTAGCTGCGGCAGTGTCATGTGGGCCGCCGTGGATAATGTGGGCTCGGAGAATAAGGAAGTACGAATGCCGAAGAGCCACACCCCCGGGGTGCCCAAACTGCTTCGCGTCCTGAACGATCAGGCCGCGTTGAAACTCCTGCTGGAGGACGGCCCCCAGACCCGCGCCCAGCTCGCCGAGCGGACCTCGATGTCCAAGGTCACCGCCTCGCAGATGATGGAGCGCCTCCAGACCCGCGGCCTCGTCGAAGTCGTCGGCTCCAAGTCCGGCGGCCGCGGCCCGAACGCGTCGCTGTACGCGGCCGTGCCGGCGTTCACGTACGTCGTCGGCGTCGAGGTCGGGCCGGTGACCACCAAAGGCGCCTGCGCCGACTTCACCGGTCGCATCGTCGGCCGCGCCGAGATCGACGTCGAGCACTCGACCGACCCGGTGGCCGTGGTCCGCCGCGTCGTCACCGACTCCGTGGCCGACGCGGGCGTCGAGATGTCCAAGGTGCAGCGGATCGTCCTCGGCACCCCCGGGGTCATCGACCCCGCGAGCGGCGACATCGGCTTCTCCTGGAACCTCCCGGCCTGGCACCGCGGTCTGCGCACCGCGCTGAACGAGGAGTTCACCCCGGCCGTCGAGATCGAGAACGACGTCAACCTCGCCTGCCTCGCCGAGCAGCGATCCGGCGGCGCCGGCGGGGCCACCGACTTCGTGTACGCCTGGTTCGGCGGCGGCCTCGGCCTCGGCGTAATCCTCAACGGCCAGCTGTACCG
Source organism: Glycomyces sp. NPDC021274 (assembly GCF_040641195.1). Taxonomy (NCBI): domain Bacteria; kingdom Bacillati; phylum Actinomycetota; class Actinomycetes; order Glycomycetales; family Glycomycetaceae; genus Glycomyces; species Glycomyces sp. NPDC021274. The sequence goes on from NZ_JBFADC010000020.1 coordinate 30,972, forward strand.
GGGCGCCAGCGGCGCGGCCGGCGAGATCGGCTTCCTGCCCGTGCCCGGCGGCGAACTGCCCACCGGCGGTGTCGTCACGCGCCTCTCCAAAGGCTCGTATCAGCGCGTCATCGGTGGCGACGCCGTCATCGACATCGGCGCGAAGCACGGTTTCGAAGCCGCCGAACCCGGCGACGTCCTGACCGCCGCCATCGCCGCGGGGCCGGAAGGCGCGGCGTGCCTGGACGAGATCGCCCGCGGCATCGCACTCGGCATCGTCGCCGTCTGCGTCCTCCTCGACCCCACCGTGGTGGTCCTCGGCGGGCCCGTCGGCTACGCGGGCGGGCTCGAACTCGCCGGACGCGTCGCCGCCCAGACCTCCCAGCTCGCCCCCGTCAACCCGAGCGTCGTCGCGGGCTCGGTCATGGACGAGCCGGTCATGCGCGGCGCGATCCTCCACGGCCTCGACGCCGTCCGCGAAAGCCTCTTCGACTGAGCGACACGGCACTCCAGCGCCGCCCGCGAGAGCCCTTTGGACCGGTCGGCGCGGTGCCTCCCACGTCGCCTGCGAGAGGCTCCCGTGCGACGCGAACTGTCCGCGTCGCGCGCGAACGGCGCCACGACTGAGCGACGTGCGCCGTCGCGCGCGAAAGCCGCCTCTCCTGAGCAACCCGGCGCTGCCGGCCTGAAGCAACGAGACGCCGCCCGCGGAAATCCGCGGGCGGCGTCTCGTCTGCTCATGCTTCAACCATGCAGTGATATGTCACGCGTCACACGCCACCGCTCGAACAGACTCAGGCTCCATTAAAGGGAGCGCAGTGGCATATCACGCGTCACGCGCTACCGCCCCGATGTGCGTGCCACCGCCGGAACGCGGTGGCATGTCACACGTGACGCGCTACAAGTCCCGGACGGCTACGACACGTCGCGCCGGTGGAACGCCCAGCTCGCCAAGGCCGCGAAGCCCAGCACGATGCCGCCCAACAGCAGCCCCGCTTCGGTCGAGGTGATCACCATGACGTCCGGGAACTCCTGGTTGATCTCGCTCCAGTCGTGCAGTTCGATCTTCCCGTCGATCCACGCCGACACCCACGTGTACAGCGACATCCGCTCCGGGAACGGCATCTGGATCGCCATGCTCGCGAACTGCACCAGCATGTCTCCGACGATCAGGTAGCCGGCGATGATGCCGCCCGAGATCGCCGTGTGCCGCCCCAGCATCGCGAGCGACGCACCGAGCACCGTCATCGCCACCGACAGCAGACCGGCGCGCGCGAACTTCGGCAGGTTCTCGTCCCACCAGGCCGCGTTCAGATCGCCGATCTCGCCGCGGGCGGCCGCAGTCATGTACAGCAGCCCGAAGGTCAGCAGCAGCACCACGATCACCGCCGCCGCGCACACCGCGGAGACCGCACCGAGCTTCGCACCCCACACCTTCAACCGGTTCGGGTGCCACAGCAGCATGTTCGCCAACCCGCCGCTCGACCACTCCGCGCCGATCGCCGAGGACCCGAGCATCATCATGATCAGGCCCGCGATGACCACCGCGCCGATGAGGATCAGCGGGCTCTCGTCGGCGAACACGAACGTGTAGGTGTAGATGAGGTCCTCGGCGGTCCACATGCCGAAGACGTTGGCGCAGAGCTCCTCGTGGGTCATGCCCTCGAAGTACGGGTCGCCCTCGATCCAGCTGTACTCCTCGGCATCGAGGTACGCCTCGTCGTCGAGGCACTCCTCGTACTCGTAGTTCTCCTCGTTCATCCGGTCGGCCTCGGCCTGCGCGTCGGCGAGCTCGGCCTCCGTCGGGCCCTTGCTCGAGGTGAACCAGAAGACCCCGGCCAGCACCAGCAGCCCCGCCGCGGCGATGATGCCGAAGACCAGCGACAGGCGGCGGCGCGCCAGGCGCCGCAGTTCGGCTTTGAACAGGTTCACCGCTCGGCCCCTTCCGGCTCGACCTCGATGGTCACGACCCCGTCAGCGACGGGCGCGGCCGGCGCCTGCGGCACCGTCACCGACTCCCCGATCTGGACGGTCTGCCCCGGGACCGGCGCGGTGCCGGTCAGCTCCAGGAACACCGACTCGAGGTTCTTCGTCTCGGTCCGCAACTCGGACAGGTAGATCCCCGCGTCAGCGAGCGTCTTCGTCACCCAAGCCGCCTCAGGCGCGCCCGTGACCACGAGCCGGTCGCGGTCGACCGAAGCCGTCACCGCGACCTTCGTCGACTCGAGCGAACCCGAAGCCGCAGTAAGGGCCTCGGCCGCCTCCGGCAGCGAGGCCGCGTCCGGGAACCTGACGGTCAGGCTCGAATCGCCGTGGCCGGCGATGATCTCGGCCACCTTGCCGTCGACGATGCGCCGTCCCCTTGAGACGATCGTCATCGAATCGCACAACTGCTGCACCTCGGAGAGCAGGTGCGAGCTGACCACCACGGTCACGCCCTGCGAATGCGCGAGCCACTGCAGCAGCTCGCGCATGTGGTGGATGCCGGCCGGGTCGAGCCCGTTCGCCGGCTCGTCCAGGATCAGCAGCTGCGGCTGCTTCAGCAGCGCCTGCGCGACCGCGAGGCGCTGGCGCATGCCCAGCGAGTAGCCCTTGACGGACGCCTTCGCGGCGTCGCGCAGGCCCACCTGCTCCAGGACCTCCTCGACGCGCGCCTTCGACACGCCGGCGCTCTCGGCGAGCAGCTGGAGGGTCAGGCGCCCCGAGAAGTGCTTGAAGAACTGCGGGGACTCGACGACGGCGCCGATCCTCCCGACGACCTCGGGCAGGCGCTGGGGGACCTCCTCACCGAAGATCCGCATGGTCCCGCCGTCGACGCGGATGAGACCGAGCAGGGCCCGCAGGGTCGTGGTCTTGCCCGAGCCGTTGGGGCCCAGGAAACCGTGCACCTGGCCTGCGGCGACCTCGAGGTCGAGGCCGTCCAAAGCGTTGTGCGGCTGACGGAAGGCCCTCGAATAGGTCTTCCTCAGCCCCGATATCTCGATGATGGGGGGCATCTGCTCATTCCAGTTAGGACTTGCATGGTCAGGGTGTCCGGCCGCGCGAGCGGCGGCGCCGAGGCGCCTCACACCGATTGGGGACCGGCGTCTGCTAGTTCAGACGCCGCCAGGCGCGGCGTCGTTGCACGGCCCGGGCATTCACTCCGACGCGTCGCCGGGCGTTCGCCCGTGTGTCGTAATACCGCCGCCGAGGGCCGCCCGCGACCGTTCGTCCCGGGCCCGTGGTTTCATTGACCCGTGGCTCAGTCTGAACGCGTCCTCGACCTGTCCGGCGTCACCGTGCGACGCGGCGGCAACCAGCTCCTCGACGGCGTCGACTGGCAAGTCGACGCCGCGCAGCGCTGGGTCGTCCTCGGCCCCAACGGCGCCGGGAAGACGACGCTGCTCAACCTAGCGGCCGCCCGCAACCACCCCACGTCCGGCGTGGTCGAGATCCTCGGCGAGCGCCTCGGCCGCGTCGACGTGTTCGAACTGCGCCCCCGCATCGGCCTCACCACCACCCAGGTCGCCGACGCGATCCCGAACGACGAGCAGGCCTTCGACGTGGTCCGCACCGCCGCGTGGGGCATGATGGGCCGCTGGCGCGAGGAGTACGACCCGCAGGACGACGAGCGCGCCGCCTCGCTGATGCGCTGGCTCGGTGTCGCGCAGCTCGCCGACCGGCTGTTCGGGACGCTCTCGGAGGGCGAGCGCAAGCGCGTCCTCATCGCCCGGGCGCTCATGACCGACCCGGAGCTGCTGCTGCTCGACGAGCCCGCCGCCGGGCTCGACCTGGGCGCGCGCGAGGCGCTCGTGGCGACCCTCGCCGGTCTGGCACGTGACGAGGCCGCGCCGGCGCTGGTGCTGGTGACCCACCACGTGGAGGAGATCCCGCCGGGGTTCACGCACGCGATGGTCCTCTCGGCCGGCGGCGTGATCGCCGCGGGCCCGATCGCGGAGGCGCTCACCTCGGAGACCCTCTCCAAGGCGTTCGGCCTCCCGCTCACCCTCACCGCCAACGGCAACCGGTACACCGCCACCGCCTCCTGACCGCCCGCTCCCGACCGGGCTCCCGCCCCGCGAACAGGCAGAACGCGAGCGGTAGTCGGGTCCGACCGGAATGTCAGACCCTCATGTCAGGGTTTGACCGGGGGCCCGAAACACGGCCTCCAGCGGCTCGGCCCGCGCCCTGAAAACCGCGCACAACACAAGGCCCACTCAGGTCCGCTGGAATGTCGTACCCGCATGTCAGGGTTTTGACCGGGGGCCTGCAATACGGCGCTCAGCGGCTCGGCCCCTGCCCTGAAAACCGCCCACAACCCGAGGCCGACTCAGGTCCACGGGAATGTCATACCCGCATGTCAGGGTGTATGCCGGAGGCCCAAAACACGGCCCCCAGTGGCTCGGCTCCTGCCCTCGTTTGCTCCGCCCCGAGGCTGCCCTCACACGCGCAGCGCTCGTCGCGCCTGGCCGTCCTCGGTTACGCTGACTCGGTGAGATTTCGGTGGTGGCGTGCGACGGTCGTGACGGCCGTCGCCGTTTTCGCGCTCGTCTACCTCGCCGGCCTGACCCGCCTCGGCGAAGCCGAGGCCGACCAGCTCCATCCGGTCCCCGTCCTCGCGGCCGACCCCGCGAGTGAACTCTCGGCGCTGCGCGCCGACGCCCCCGTGGCCGGGGACGACCCCGCCGCCGCGCTCGAGACGGCCCTCGCCGATCCCGCGCTCGCCGCCGCCCTGGTCGCCGCCGAACCGACCGCCGACTCCGGCGAGCTCGGCGCGGCCCTCGCCGAACTGCGCGACGCCGGCGGCGGCCTCGACCCGCTCGACGTCAACGCGTTCTTCGACGGCCTCGGCGAGGACGCGACCGCCTGGCTCGCCGTCCTCTACCCATCCGTCGTCGCCGAGATGCCCGGCGCGCCGTTCGACGCCCGCATCACCGCGAACCAGCTCATCCTCAAGGCCACCACCGAGGCCTCCACCGCGTACGACAGCCCGACGCGGCCGTGGACCGACGAGGCCGAGCGGCCCGCCCGGGAGGAGCTCCAGGCCCTCGTCGGCACCGACCGCCAGTTCCTCTACCTCGACCCCTACAACAACAACGGCGACGGCTCCTGGATCGAGGTCGTCGGCGATCTCGAGACCGCCGCGAACGTCGCCGTCCTCGTCCCCGGCGGCTCGGCCGTGCTCTCCAGCGAGAACTTCGAGCTCTACTACAACCGGGCGAAGTCGTTCGTGGATGCGGCCGACGGCGAGCTCGCGGTCATCGTCTGGGCCGCCGCCTCCTGGCCCTCCGGCTGGATCGAGGAGTCCTGGGCGTCCTGGTCGCAGGTCGCCGCCGAGAGCCTCGCCTCGTTCACGTTCGACGTGCGCAACCAGATCGGCGACGACACCCCGCTGACCCTCGCCGGCCACTCCTACGGCGGCGCGGTCATCGGCTACGCCGAGACGTACGACATCGCGGCCGACCAGGTCCTCCACATCGCCTCGGCCGGCATGGGCAACGACGTGTACAGCCCCGCCGACTACACTGAGCCGTGCCGCCCCCGCTACTCGATCACCGGCCCGGGCGACCCGATCTCCTACGTCCAGGGCATGCCGTACGTGCCGCTCCTGGGCCACGGTGCCGACCCCGACGACTTCCCCGGCAACCGGAACCTCGTCACCGGCAACCTCTCGGACGCGCCCGACGCCGTCGACGACTACGGCCTGAGCCTGTCCGACCAGGGCCTGTCGGGCAAGCCCGTCGAAGGCGTGCACTCGCATTCGGAGATCTTCTACCCCGAGTCCGACGCCTGGAACAACATCTACAAGGTCCTGCTCCACGACACCCCCGACCTCGCCGACGAGCAGCCCGAAGCGTACGAAGCCTGTTCCTAGCCGCAGCATCGGCGCCCCCGGGCGACGCGAAACGGGCGCGGCATCCGCCGCGCCCGTCCATGTAAAGCCCCGCTAGTCGCTTTCGAGCAGCAGGCCCAGGTGCTTCTCGACCACCGGCATGACCTCTGCGACGGTGACCTCCCGGCCCAGCTCCTGCGACAGGCTGGTGACGTCCGCGTCGGTGATCGCGCACGGCGCGATCCGCTCCCAGTAGCTCATGTCCGGGTTGCAGTTCAACGCGAAGCCGTGCATGGTCGTCGCCCACCGCACCCGCACGCCGATCGCGCAGATCTTCCGCTCCGGGCCCTTGTCGTCCTCCGGGAGCCACACGCCCGTGCGGTCGTGCATCCGCCCGCGCGCCGACACCACCCCGAACTCGTGGCAGACCGCCGCGATCGCGTCCTCGACCCGCCGCACGTACCCGACGACGTCGACCTTGTTGCGCATCTTCATGATCGGGTAGCCGACGAGCTGACCTGGCCCGTGCCAGGTGATCTGCCCGCCCCGGTCGACGGTGACGACCGGGGTGCCGTCCTGCGGCAGCGCCCACGTCTCGGTCCGCCGCCCGGCGGTGTACACGCTCGGATGCTCGAGGAGCAGCACGGTATCGCCGATCTCGTCGTCGATCCGCCGCTGCTGCAGCTCCTTCTGGTAGTCCCAGGCCTCCTGGTAGTCCACCAGGCCGCGCCGTTCGACGGTGATCTTCCCGCCTGCGACGCTCGCGGTTCCCACGGTTGCGGTCATGGAACGACATTAATCCGCGCCGCGCCCCCGCGGCCACTGGACGCCGGATGCGTCACGGTTGTTCCGGCGACGGGTCGTATCCGTTATGCCCAGGTCGTTCTTTATGATGCTGTTACTTAATTGCCGACTAGTTGCGGCTCTGGCCGCCCCGCTAACCGCGCGTGAGCTGTCACACTACTATTTCCAGGTACTCAAGCCAATCCGCTCGCCCCGCACCAGTCGAGGGTTGCACACGACAACAGGGACACGAATGGAAGCAACGCAGCCGAAGGCACCGATGGTCAGCATCTCCGGCGTCAACAAGCACTTCGGAGCCCTGCACGCACTCAAGGACATCGACCTGACCGTGGAGGACGGCGAGGTGGTGGTCCTCATCGGACCCTCCGGCTCCGGCAAGTCCACCCTGTGCCGCACCATCAACCGGCTCGAGACCGTCGACTCCGGGCACATCACCGTCAACGGCAAGCCGCTCCCCGCCGAAGGCCGCGCGCTCGCGAACCTCCGCGCCGATGTCGGCATGGTCTTCCAGCACTTCAACCTGTTCGCGCACCTCACCGTGCTGCAGAACATCACGCTGGGCCCGATCAAAGTGCGCCGCACCCCCAAGGCGAAGGCCGAGGCCCGCGCCCGCCAGCTCCTGGAGCGCGTGGGCCTGTCCGAGAAGGCCGACGCGTTCCCCTCGCAGCTCTCCGGCGGCCAGCAGCAGCGCGTGGCGATCGCCCGCGGCCTGGCCATGGACCCCAAGCTCATGATGTTCGACGAGCCGACCTCCGCGCTCGACCCCGAGATGATCAACGAGGTCCTCGACGTCATGCAGGACCTCGCCCGCGAGGGCATGACGATGGTCGTGGTGACCCACGAGATGGGCTTCGCCCGCCGCGCGGCCAACCGGGTCGTGTTCATGGCCGAGGGCCAGATCGTCGAGACCGCCACCCCGGACGAGTTCTTCGACGACCCCAAGACCGAACGCGCCCAGGACTTCCTGGCCAAGGTCATGACGCACTAGAGCCACCCGAAACCACCACACCGTTCGCCCTTGAAGGAAGGACACATCAATGCGCATGTTCCGTAGAACCGCCGTCGCGGCCATGGCCGCCGTGGCCATGTCGCTCGCCGCCTGCTCTGGCGAAGCCAGCCAGGACCAGGAGGAGCAGGACAAGCTCGAGGAGGAAGTCGGCGCCTACTCCATGGAGCAGGCCACCGAGCTCCCCGACGGGCTCATCAAGGAGATCCAGGAGAAGGGCGTCCTCGTCGTCGGCTCCAAGTTCGACCAGCCGCTCATCGGCCAGAAGAACACCGCCACCGGCAAGATCGAGGGCTTCGACGCCGAGATGGGCCGCCTCCTGGCCCAGCGCATCTTCGGCACCGTCGACGAAGAGGGCGACGACGCCAACCTCCAGTTCGTCGAGACGACCTCGCAGAACCGCGAGACCTACATCAACGACGGCACCGTCGACGTGGTCATCGCGTCCTACTCGATGTACCCCGATCGACTCGAGAAGTTCGACTTCGCCGGCCCGTACTTCCAGACCGGCCAGAACGTCATGGTCGCCGCCGACAACACCGACATCAACTCGGTGGCCGACCTCGCCGGCAAGGACGTCTGCATCGCCGAGGGCTCGGGCTCGATCGAGAACCTCCAACTCGAGAACCCCGAAGCGAAGATCACGCCCCTCGTGGACTACGCCGCCTGCGCCGAAGCCCTCGAGAACGGCCAGACCGACGCCGTCAGCACCGACGAGACCATCCTCTACGGCTTCACCGTCGACAAGCCCGACGCCTTCCGCGTCCTCGACTCCGCGAACATCTTCACCGACGAGCCCTACGGCGTCGGCATGAAGCTCGGGGAGGCCGACGCGCGCATGTTCGTCAACGACATGATCGAAGAGGCCACCGCCAACGGCGACTGGCAGAAGGCCTTCGACCTGACCTTCGGCGCCGCCGGCATGCCGGCCCCGGCCGAACTTCCGGTCCCCAACCGCTACTAGGTCCGCAACATTCGGTACGGCGGTGGGGGGGGGGGGGGGGGGGCGCCCCCCCCCGGCGCCCGGTGGGGGGGGGGTCTGGGTCATATTTGAGAGGAAGGGAAAACACACAACTGTACTCACA
>NZ_JBFADC010000021.1:0-34577 GCF_040641195.1 Glycomyces sp. NPDC021274
AGGCTCGACGTCCTGGTCAACAACGCCGGCGTCGGCACTGCGGGGGCCGCGGAGGAACGCTCGATCGCCGAGGACCAGGCCGTCTTCGACACCAAGGTCGCGGTGCCCCGGTGGGCCCCCGGTATCAAGAGTCGCATCGGGGTACGACACCGCGCTGTTCGAACAGGCCGATGTCGCCGGGGTCGCAGTGCCCGGACGCGGGAGGCTTCAGGATCGCTGTTTCGCCGTTCGCGGGCAAGGCCGTCCGGTGCGTGACCGCATTCACGTACCGGCGCGTACGGGTGAGCCTGCGGGTCGGTTCTGGCCCCCTAGGCCGTTATGCGGTGAGTTTCACCTCTTCATCGAGGGGTACGGCCCACACCCGCCGTCGTTGGACGGTGGCGACTTCCCGCAGGTCCGATAGACTGAGAGCGGCGGTTCCGCCGGATGGCGAAGCTGGCAGGCCATCGGTGTATTCAGGTGGCGCAGCTCGTAAGCCATCGAAACAGCCCAGCAAACTGAGGAGTTGCAGTGGCCCGAGGTGACGGTCGACTCACCACGGAACTCGATCCCGACAATCCCGGCCCCCGCGACGCCTGCGGCGTCGTCGGCATCTGGGCCCCCGGGGAAGAGGTCTCGAAACTCACTTACTTCGGGCTCTACGCGCTCCAGCACCGCGGCCAGGAAGCCGCGGGCATCGCCGTCTCCGACGGCGCGCGCACCGTCGTCTACAAGGACCTCGGCCTGGTCGCCCAGGTCTTCGACGAGTCCACGCTCGCGCCCCTCCAGGGCCACCTGGCCATCGGCCACGCCCGCTACTCCACCACCGGTGCCCCCACCTGGGAGAACTCCCAGCCGACCATCCGGTCCACGACCACGGGCACCGCGATCGCCTTGGCGCACAACGGCAACCTGGTGAACACCGCCGACCTCGTCAAAGAGGTCGACCGCCTGGGCATCGACATGGGCACCACCACCTCCGACACGCACCTCATCACCGCGCTCCTGGCGGCGCACCCGGACGAGTCCGTGGCCGCCGCGGCCGAGCGCGTGCTCCCGCAGCTGCGCGGCGCGTTCTGCCTGGTCTTCATGGACGAGAACACGCTGTACGCCGCCCGCGACCCGCAGGGCGTGCACCCGCTCGTCCTCGGCCGCCTCGCCTCCGGGTGGGCCGTCGCGTCCGAGACCGCCGCGCTCGACACGATCGGCGCCCACTTCGTGCGCGAGGTCGAGCCCGGCGAGCTGCTCACCATCGACGAGCACGGCCTGCGCTCCACCCGCTTCGCGAACCCCGAGCCCAAGGGCTGCCTGTTCGAGTACGTCTACCTCGCCCGCCCCGACACGAAGCTGGCCGGGCGCAACGTCTACGCCACCCGCGTCGAGGTCGGCCGCACCCTCGCCCGCGAGTTCCCGGTGGAGGCGGACCTCGTGATCGGCGTCCCCGAGTCCGGCATTCCGGCCGCGATCGGGTTCGCCGAGGAGTCCGGGATCCCCTACGGCCAGGGCTTCACCAAGAACCAGTACGTGGGCCGCACCTTCATCCAGCCTTCGCAGTCGCTGCGGCAGTTGGGCATCCGCCTGAAGCTCAACCCGCTCGTCGACCAGATCAAGGGCAAGCGCCTGGTCATCGTCGACGACACGATCGTGCGCGGCAACACCCAGCGCGCCCTCGTCCGGATGCTCCGCGAAGCGGGCGCGGTCGAGGTCCACATCCGCATCTCCGCGCCGCCGGTCAAGTGGCCGTGCTTCTACGGCATCGACTTCGCCACCCGCGCCGAGCTCATCGCCGGGGCGCTCGACACCGACGGGATCCGCGCCCAGATCGGCGCCGACTCGCTCGGGTACGTCTCGATGGACGGCCTCGTCCGCGCCACCGAGCAGCCCGCGTCCCGCCTCTGCATGGCCTGCTTCGACGGCCACTACCCCATCGAACTGCCCGCTTCCGATCTGATCGGCAAGCACCTCATGGAAGCGCCGCAGGCAGCGAAGCCGGGCGTCCAGCGATCGACCGAAGCGAGCACGCAAGTGCGGGAAGGGACCACAGCGTGAGCAGCGGCACCACCACTCCGAGGAAAATCTCCTACCAGTCCGCGGGCGTCGACATCGACGCCGGCGACCGGGCGGTCGACGCCCTCAAGCCCCTCATCAAGAAGACCGTCCGGCCCGAAGTGGTCGGCGGCATCGGCGGGTTCGCCGGGCTGTTCGCGCTCGACACCGAGAAGTACAAGAAGCCGCTGCTCGCCTCTTCCACGGACGGCGTCGGCACGAAGCTCGTGATCGCCCAGAAGATGGACATCCACGACACGGTCGGCATCGACCTGGTCGCGATGGTCGTCGACGACCTCGTCGTGTGCGGCGCCGAGCCGCTGTTCCTCCTCGACTACATCGCCACCGGCCAGGTCGTGCCGGAGAAGATCGCCGCCATCGGTGGCGGCATCGCGGACGGCTGCCGCTACGCCGGCTGCGCGCTCATCGGCGGCGAGATCGCCGAGCACCCGGGCGTCATGAAGCCCGACGACTACGACATCTCCGCCACCGGCGTGGGCGTCGTCGAGGCCGACCAGCTGCTCGGCCCCGAGCGCGTCAAGCCCGGCGACGTCGCGATCGCCATGCGCGCCTCCGGCGTCCACTCCAACGGCTTCTCGCTCGTGCGCGAGGCCCTGTTCGGCGTCGGCAAGATGGACCTGGGCACCGTGGTGCCCGAGTTCGGCAACCAGCGGACCCTCGGCGAGGAGCTGCTGACCCCGACCCACATCTACGCCAAGGACTGCCTCGAGCTCGCCAAGGAGTGCGACGTGCACGCCTTCGCGCACATCACCGGCGGCGGCATCGCCGGGAACCTCGTGCGCTCGGTCCCCGAGGGCCTCCAGATCGAGGTCGACCGCGGCACCTGGACGCCGAACCCCGTGTTCGACGTCGTCCAGCGCATCGGCGGCATCGGCGACGAGGAGATGGAGCGGACCTTCAACATGGGCATCGGCATGGTCGCCATCGTCGCCCCCGACCAGGTCGACCGGTCGCTGGCGGTGCTCACCGCCCGCCACGTCGAGGCCTGGACCATCGGTGAGATCGCCGCGGGCGACGCCGGCGTCAAGCTCTCGGGCGCGTATCTGACGGCTGGCTAGGGATCTCCGGATCCCCTCCGGCATCCGCATCCGCTTGACCTGCGGTCGAGGCTTCGGCCTCGGCCGCTTCGAGCGCGTCCCGGTGCTGCTTCGCCTTGGTGCTGAGCCACAGCCAGATCAGGCCGAGCGTGGGCAGCACCGCGGCACTGATGAGCGCCGGGACCAGGTGCAGGGTCGGCGTGAGCATGACGCCGAGGATGAGCAGCACCGAGATCAGGATCGTGCGCCGCGTCGCGGGGTCGAACACCGACAGCGGCCCGAGCGGGATCGTGTGCCACGGCACGCGCTTGGCGCTGCGGATGATGATGAGGCCCAGCAGGAACCCGGCCGGCTCGTCCGAGAACCAGTGCTGGCCCAGGAAGATCTGCGAGCTGAACACGATCGCCGGCGGGGCCAGCAGGAGCGTCCAGCGCGCCCATGCGGGGATGACGTGGCCGATGAGCATCACGATGAGGCCGAACAGCAGGACCGAGTTCACCGCGTGCCCTGAGGGGAACGCGGTGGCGTCGGCGATGTTCGGTCCGCCGCCCTCGGAGTGGTACGTGAAGAGCAGCGGCCCGTCGGGGGAGACCTCCCGCAGCGCGTACGGGTGCTGCGAGAGCGGGCGGCCCAGGAGGTGCTTCATGCCGAGGATGCTCGCCAGGGTGATGAACGAGATGACGTACATCAGCAGCGGCCGGATCGACCGCGAGCGGAGCGCGCACCAGATGGCGATGAGCAGCGTCACGGTCGCCACCGTGCGGGCCTGGCCGAACTCGGCCCCGCCCTTGGCGACGTTCGCGAGCCACTCCAGGTCGTTCGCGTCCGCGGCCCACACCCGGATCTCCCAGTCGAGCCGCACGAGCCACGACGGGTAGCTCACGAAGAACGCGAGCGCGAGGAACCCGAGGAACATGAAGAGGTCGGGCCACCAGCTCTTGGGCCGCTTCCCGTACGGTTCCCAGTCGAACCAGCCCACGGGGATGTAGCGGCGCAGCGGTGTGATGATCTGTCCGACGAACGCATCGTCACGGACAGTCACACCTCGGTCCGTGATCCCCGCGCTCCTGCGCGCGGTCGCAGGCCGGTTCGATTCAGAAGGCATAGATGGATGTTCGCCTGCGAAAGTGAATTTTGATGCCGCCACACCCGAACTGGACCGAATTTGTTATCAGGTCGGTATATATGGTGTGGTTTGGGACGCAGCCTGATTGAGCTGCGCCGATAGTCCGCGATACCGGTCACGTTCCACCGATACGGGACCGTGACCGAAGGTGTGACCGGCATCGCCTGCGGCTCAAGCGGAAACGGCGCGCGTGTCGGAAGCGGCCATCACAGGATAGTCGGTGTAGCCTGCCGCGCCGCCGCCGTAGAGCGGCAGGTCGGTGCGCAGCGGATTGACCGGCGCGCCGGTGCGCAGCCGCTCGACCAGGTCCGGGTTGGCGATGAACGGACGGCCGATGGCGACCAGGTCCGCGCCCGCGTCCAGGATGCGCTGCGCGGCGGCCAGGCCGCCGTCGGCGGGGAGCGGATCCGATTCGGGCGCCTCGGGATTCGAGGGGTTGGCGATGAGGACGCCCCGCCAGTGCTCGCGGAGCGTCGCGAACAGCGGCGTGGGCGAGGCGTAGGCGAGGTGGAGGTAGGCGAGGCCGAGCGGCGCGAGGGCGTCGAGCAGGGCCGGGAAGAGCGCGTCGGCATCGTCCACTTCGATCCCGTTGTGCGGGTTGCCGGGTGAGAGGCGCAGGCCGGTGCGTTCGGGGCCGATGGCGGCGGCCACCGCCTGGACGACCTCGACGACGAACTTGATGCGGCCCGCGACCGAGCCGCCGTACTCGTCGGTGCGGTGGTTGGTGCTGGTGGCGAGGAACTGGTTGAGCAGGTAGCCGTTGGCGGCGTGGACTTCGACGCCGTCGGCGCCGGCGCGGATCGCGTTGCGGGCGGCGGCGGTGAAGTCGGCGAGCGTGTCGAGGAGGTCGGCCTCGCTCATCTCGCGCGGGACGGGCGGTTCGCCGTGGCCGTGCGGGGTGTGGATGTAGCCGGGCAGCGCGATCGCGGAGGGCGCCAACGGGATCAGGCCGCTGGTGTCGGGGTGGCCGATGCGGCCCCCGTGCTCGATCTGGAGGAAGATGCGGCCGCCCGCGGCGTGGACCGCGTCGGCGACCAGCCGCCATCCGTCCACTTGGGAGTCGGTGAAGAGGCCGGGGACGCCGGGGTAGGTGTAGCCGACCTGGTTGGGCGAGCTGGCCTCGGCGACGATGAGGCCCGCGCCGGCGCGCTGCGCGTAGTACTCGGCCATGAGGGGCGTGGGGACGCCGCCGGCGGCCGCGCGGTTGCGGCTCATCGGGGGCATGACCACGCGGTTCGGCAGGTCGAGGGCGCCGAGGCGGGCGGGTGCGAAGAGGCGCTGGGCCGCGGTGCGGGAAGGTGCGGTTTCGTTCGTCATGCCGGTACCGTAGAACCTAACACCAATGTCAGGTTCAAGGAATTGTGGGGTACGCCATGCGCATCGGCGAACTCGCCCGCCGCACGGGCGTCAGCGTCAGGTCGCTGCGGTACTACGAGGAGCAGGGGCTGCTGGAGTCCGACCGTACTCCGGGCGGGCACCGGGAGTACGCCGAGCGCGCGGTCGACCGGGTGATCCGGATCCAGGTGCTGTACGCGGCGGGGCTGAACAGCCGCGTCATCGACAGCATCCTGCCGTGCATGCGCGACCACGACGGGGCCCGAACGAGGCGGCCACGGCCTCCCTCGCGGCGGACCTCACGGCCGAGCGCGAGCGCATCGACCGCGCCATCGCCGACCTGCAGCGCACCCGCGAGATCCTCGACGAGGTCATCGAGGCGGCCGCGCCGAGCCGGGTGTAGCGCCGACCGCGCTCAGGTCAAGGGGCCCTTGAGGACTGCCAGGGCGGCGTTGCGGTCGCCGGTCCACCGGAACACGTCGTCGGCCGGGGTCCGCCTGCCGCGCAGCAGGAGCAGGAGGTCGCCTGCGGTGCCCGCGATGTCGGCCACCGGTTCACCCGGGCCGAACACCCACCAGTCGCCGGTGTCGCTCGCCTCCAGGCGGATGCACACGTCCGGCGGCCAGGCCTTGCCGCGCCCGATCTGCCTGGGCGCCAGCACGTCGAAGACCTCCGAGATCCCTTCGCACGCCAGCTCGGGGTCGAGCGGGCCCGCTTCGCCCACGGCCCGTTCGGCATCCCACCGGTGCAGCATCATCGCGACCGAGCGCGACCGCTGCCAGTACCCGGCGGTCGGCGGCGTGTAGTAGCCCCACGCGGGCGCGGCCGGGTCGATGTCGAGCGCCATGAGCAGCGCCTCGCCGGTGCCGTCGACCCAGCGGGTCAGCTCGTACGGGTCCTCGGGGACCTTCGGCGGGGACTCGTCGGGCGGTTCGGACCTGCCGTCCCAGTCGGTGACGGCCGCGGCGGCGAACAGGTTCGCCGTGCCCACGTGTGCGGCGAGCTCGGCGAGGGTCCGGTCCTCGTCCCCGTGCTCGATCGGCGCGTCCAGGTCACCACCGGCCAGGCAGGCCCCGAACGCGTCGAGCTCGCGCCGGAAATGGCGGAGAAACGACGCAGCATCCATGCTCCCAAGCCTATCCGCGAGTGTGACCCGTCGCTCCCTCCAGGTCCTCGGCTGCTGAGCGGTGCCGTTTATCGGCGGTGCAGAGGCAGCAATTCCCTTGCAGCGGAACGGTATAACGGCTCCGGCGGTGTGGCGCGGTCGAAGCGGCGGGGGCGAATGTCGTACCGGTCGCGGATGATGGGCGGATGAGCGAAGCACCGGGCGCATCCGACCCGATCATGGACGCCATCGGCCGGGCCGTCATGGAAGGCCAGAACGGCGGCCGCGCCGCCGCCCGGGCGCGCTTGGCCGAGCTCTGGGACCGGATCGGCGTCACCGGCGACCCGCTCCACCGCTGCACGCTCGCCCACTCCATGGCCGACCTCCAGGACGACACCGCGCAGGCCCTCGCCTGGGACGTCCGCGCCCTCGACGCCGCCGACGCCGCCACGAACGATCGCGTGCAGGCGCATCACGCCGGGCTCGAGCTCGCGGGCTTCTACCCCTCGCTCCACCTCAACCTCGCCGACGACTACCGCCGCCTGGCGTCCTTCGCCGCCGCGCAGGCCCACATCGACGCGGCCGAGCGGACCGCCCCGGCGCTCCCCGAAGGCCCGTACGGCGACCTCATCCGCGGCGCCGTCAAGGAAGTCGCGGCGGCCATCGCCGAGAAGGACACCGCCGCAAGGCCTTCCGCCCCAGGTGGCCGTCCTTTACCGTGGAGGAGTACCCGCCACTCCTGGAGACCAGATGTTCCTCAAGCGCCGCCCCCGCGTGCAGACGGGCCGGGAGTTGATCGACCCGGCCCTGTTCGACCGGTTGTGCCGCCGGATCGTGCTCGACTACGAATGCGACAAGGCCAGGGCCGAAAGGATTCTCGATCAGGCCTTGGCATTCCTCTTCACGTGCGCCGGCTCCGCGAAGCCGCTCGCCCCCTCGCCGGAGGTGGACCTCGGCTGGCACACGTTCCTGTTGTACACCAAGGAGTACGCGGCGTTCTGCGATCGCGTCGCGGGCCGCTTCATCCACCACATGCCCGACGACGACCCGGCCGCGCCGGTCGCCGCGGAACCGCCCTCGGTCACCGCAGATGCGATCGGCGCCTTGGGGTTCGCGGTCGACCTGGAGCTGTGGACGGCGCCGGGCCGCCACGGCGGCCCCGGCTGCGAGCACTGAGGCCGCAACGCACCGGGCGGCGGCTCAGCAACCGCCCCCGCAACCGCCGCCACCGCCACCGCCACCGCAGCCGCCTCCGCCCGAACACGCGCCGACAGCGCCGGCGAACCCGCCGTCCCCACCGCCTCCACTTGTTCCGTACCGGTTGCGGCGCCTCGGCACTGTGCTTTCGACGGCACGGGGCACCTGCCGCGTGCCCTCGCGGCTGCGGGCGACCACCGATCGGTAGTCGTAGCCGGAGTACGCCTGCCACACCGATGCGAAGTCACCGGGCAGATCGTGCTCCGCGTCCATGCGGGACCAGAGTCCGGCGATCTCGCGGTCGCACAACGCGATCGAGCGCTCGTCCCAGACCACTTCGAGGGCCTCGGGCGCGGGGGCGTCATCGGTCCGCTCGGCCAAGTGCGCCGCGGGCAGCTCGGTCAAGCGCGCGAGCCGGTGCGTGACACCGCCGATCGTCGCCTCCATCGGCGCCCAGTAGTTCTTGGAGAGCTCATGCTGCGGGAACTCGGTCTCGCGGCAGACGATCATGCGGTCGCGGTCCGGGTCCTTGACGACCAGCCAGGTCTGCCTGCGCGCCCAGTTCCCCAGGACGACTTGGGGCTTGACCACGGGGTCCGGATCGCTCTTGGGGACCTTGATCCGCACGTCGTCCAGCACTGGCCGATAGGCGGCGCTAGCCTCGGCAAGCCGTTCCATGGCGCGGCGCTGCTCCGGAACGGCCCGTGCGATGCGCCCGGCGTGGCCGGCCTTGCGGGGGTCGAGCAGTGCGGCCTCGGCGGCCCAGTCGGCGAGATCGGCGAGGATCGCCCGCTGCCGCGTCAGGTACGCGGCGGCCGCGTCGAGCCATTCGTGCACTCGCTGGATCGGCTGCGACGACCAGTCGTAGACGCCTTCGAATCGCGACAGCCCGTCGGGGGGCTCCGCGAGTGCAGGAGGAAGGTCCGTGTCCGGGTACGACCTGCTTCGCCCGGGCGGCACCGGGATCGCCACCGGGCACGGCAGCGGCATCCGGGACCACACCTCGGCGGCGCACCATTCCGCTGGAGAGAGGAAGACGAACACGCGGACGTACGGACGCGGCGACCGGATGCGCCAACTGGAGCCGTCTTCCCAGCGGCCCTCGCGGATATGCGTCGGGGGCGCGTCGAAGGCGGCTCGCAGGGGCGGCAGCGCCGCGAGGACGTCGTCGAGGTGCGTCGGGATCTTGGAAGGGTCGCCGCACCACCGGCGGCGCCGGTGCGCGGAGAGCCACAGGGCGAGAGGTGAGACCATCCCTCAAGCATGGCAGCGTTCAGGCGGGAGCGGTCCCCCCGAACGCCGTGCGAGGTCACTCCCTGAGGTGGCGGCGCAGCAGGTCCCGCTGGTACGCGGCGACGGCTTCTCGGCGCGATTCGCCGTCCGAGTCGTGGTCGTGGCGCTGGGAGTCCGCTTCGCGGCAGTGGTCGAGGATCGTGACGAGCCGGTCGGGCCGCAGTTCGAGTGCCAGCTCGTCGAAGCACAGGTAGTAGCTGATGAGGAGGTCGAACCCGCCGGGCTCGCACGAGTCGTCCAGGGCCGCGTCCAGCTCGTCGATGAACCCGGGCGGCGCGGGGGTGATGGCCGCGCCGGCGTCGACCGCCGCGCGCACCGCGTCCGCCGCCCGGCGGACCAGGCTGCGCGTGGTCAGGTCGGCGATCGGCGCGGCGAAGTTCGCGACGGTCCACTCCAGGTGCTCGGCGGCGAGCGCGAGCCGCCGCGGCGCGGGCAGACGCCCGAACGCCGCTTCGAGCTGCTCGATCCGGGGCAGTGGCATGGTCGTCGTCCCTTCGCCGCGCCGGCGGGTCCGTCGGCAGCATCGACGGTATCGAGGTGGCGCCGCACCCGTGGCGATACCGGCGAGCGCTGCTTCAGATCGGCGGCGACGAACCGGACGACCGCGCGCTGACGTGCCGATGCGGCGCGGGC
Organism: Glycomyces sp. NPDC021274; assembly: GCF_040641195.1. Lineage (NCBI taxonomy): Bacteria > Bacillati > Actinomycetota > Actinomycetes > Glycomycetales > Glycomycetaceae > Glycomyces > Glycomyces sp. NPDC021274. The sequence goes on from NZ_JBFADC010000021.1 coordinate 9,773, forward strand.
GAGCGCTACTTGAGGTCGGCGGCGGTGGGGACGACGACACCGTAGGCGTCGGCGATCGTGGCCAGGGCGCTGTGGTGGAGCTGCTCGGCGCTGACCTCGGCGACGGCCGTGGCGAGCGGGCGGCTCGCGCAGGCGTCGGCCACGACCGTGGGGCGGTTGCCGCGCAGGGCCGCGCCCTCGGCGGTGAAGGTGACGCACATGTGGGTCATGAACCCGACGACGATCACGTCGGTGTTCCCGGCGGCGTCGACGAGTTCGCCGAGCTCGGTGCCCACGAACGCGTTCGGGGCGCCCTTGACCACGACGGCCTCGCCTTCGGCGGGGGCGACCGCGGGGTGGATCGCGCCGTTGTCGGCGCTGATGTCGTAGTCGCTGCCGGGGCCGCCGTCGTGCTGCACGTGGATGATCGTGGTGCCGGCCTCGCGGGCGGCGGCGAGGAGCGCGGCGGCGTTGTCGAGCGCGGGCCGCCATCCGGTCAGCTCCAGCACGCCGCGCGTGTACGTGTTCTGGTAGTCGACGAGGATCAGGGTCGAGCCGGCGAGCGCGGCGGGGGTCTCGTCAGCGCGGCCGAGCTGGCGAAGAGTCGATGAGGGCATGGTGGTGTTCCTCCTGGTAGATATGGGTTCCGGGGCCGCCGGAGCGGCCTGGGCCAACGCTACGACGATTCGCGGATGTCGGCAATGACCGCTAAGATGCAGAAACCGACATGCCTCTGCGACGCCCTCGCCGCCGCCGGACGGAGGATCCGTGCATCCCGCCAAGCGACTGGTCGTGGTCGTGCTCTTCGACCGCATCGACCTGCTCGACGTCACCGGACCGCCGGAGGTGTTCGCGCTGCTCCGCCGCGAGCTCGGCGCCGACAGCGGCTACGAGGTCGTGCTCGCCGCCGAGACCATGGACCCGGTGCGGACCTCGGCCGGGGTCCGGGTGCTGCCGGACGCGACCTTCGACGAGGTGGCGCGGCGCTCCATCGACACGCTCATCGTGCCGGGCTCGGTCGAACTCGACGACGCGAAGCGGGTCCGCGCGATCGCCGATCCCGTCGTCGTCGCATGGGTGCGCCGCTTGGCGGGACGCACGCGCCGCCTCGCCTCGGTCTGCGTCGGCGCCCACGTCCTGGCCGCCGCGGGGCTGCTCGAGGGCCGCCGCGCCACGACGCACTGGTCGACCGCCGCGCAGCTCGCCGCCGACCACCCGGAGGTCGACGTGGACGCGGACCCGATCTTCATCCGTGACGGCGACATCTGGACCGGGGCGGGACTCACCGCCTGCCTCGACCTCTCCTTGGCGCTGGTCGCGGACGACTTCGGGGAGGAGCTGGCGCTGCGGGTCGCCCGGCAGCTCGTCATGTTCCTGAAGCGGCCGAGCGGCCAGAGCCAGTTCAGCGTCTCCCTCGCGCCCGTCTCGACCACGCGGCGCGTGGACGTGTTGCGCCACTACATCACCCGGCATCTGGACGAGCCGCTCTCGGTCGCAGGGCTGGCCGCCGAGGCGCATGTGAGCGAACGCCAGCTCACCCGGATCTTCAAGTCCGAGTTGGGGATGACGCCGCGCGCGTACATCGAGTCGGCCCGCGTCGAGGCGGCCCGGAACCGGCTGGAGACCACTGACGACACGCTGGACCGGGTCGCCACCGCGTGCGGCTTCGGCACGACGGACACCCTGGTCCGGGCGTTCCGCCGGGTTCTCGACACGACCCCGACGGCCTACCGCGACCGCTTCCGGCTCACCTGAGCCGCCGCTTCGCCTGCGGCACAGACGGGACCGGCGGACGGGTCCCGCGACCCGTCCGCCGGCGTGTTCGCGCGTGCGTTTGCGGCCCTTAGCAGGTGGAGACGACGCGGATGCTCTCGATCCAGTCGTTGCGGCTCGGTTCGAGGCTGCTCAGGTTGCGGACGTCGTCGCCCGGGCCGAGGCAGAAGTAGGCCCCGGTGGCGCCGTCGTTCGCGTAGAGGCGCAGCGACCGGCTCGACTCGTTCGAGATCGAGGAGGTCTTGTTGTCGCCGCTCCTGCCGATCTCGTAGGTGGAGCCGACGCCGCCGACCCGCCAGTTGACCAGCTTGTCGCCGCCGTAGCCGGAGTTCGCCCAGCCGCAGACGTAGCCCGAGGAGCAGCCGCCGGCGTAGAACTCGGCGCCGACCTCCCCTTCGGCCTGTGCCGGACCGGCGGTCAGGGCGAGCCCCGCGATCACCGCGGCACATGCGGTCGCCGCACCGGACTTGAAACGGTGCTTCATCGAAGCGATCTTCTCGCTGCCCATGTGCGTACCTTTCGCCGTGCGGCGCTGCCGCGCCGCGATCTCCCGTGCTCGACGCGGTCGCGACTGGTTCGTCGTGATCCGCATGCAGGGAAGACGCACCGAGGTGTGACGAAGGATGCCGTCCGTGAACCTCCTCCCTTTTCGACCCCGTCGGACAACCGATCGCCCGGCAGCGTTTTCGCATTACCCTGGCTTCGTACCGGACCGCGCGGGCTAGCGGACGATGCGCAGACCCGCGAGGCCGCCGTCCACGGCGAGGCTGGTGCCGGTGAGGGATTTGTTCTGCGGGTCGGCGAGGTAGACGATCGCGGCCGCGACCTCCTCGGGGCTGACGAGGCGCCCCGTGGGCTGGCGGGCCTCCAGGCGGGCGCGCTCGGCGGCCGGGTCCTCCGCCTGTTCGAGGAGGCGCTGCACCCACGGCGTGTCGGCCGTGCCGGGGCTGACGCAGTTGACGCGGATCCCTTCGCCCACATGGTCGGCGGCCATCGCGAGCGTCAGCGAGTGCACCGCGCCCTTCGACGCCGAGTACAGGGCGCGCTTGACGAGCCCGGTCAGCGCGGCGATCGAGGTGGTGTTCACGATCGCCGGGGCCTTGGAGTCGCGCAGGTGCGGCAGGCACGCGCGTGAGAGGCGCACCATGCCGAGGAGGTTCACGTCGAGCACGCGGAACCACTGCTTGTCGGAGTTCTCCTCCACGGTGCCGACCGCGCCGATCCCGGCGTTGTTCACCACGATGTCGACGCCCCCGAAGTGCGCCTTGACGGCGGCGACGGCCAGGCGGACCTGGTTGTCGTCGGACACGTCGCACTTGTGGGACCAGTGCTTGCCGCTCTCGTTGAGGTCGAGCACCGCCACGTTCGCGCCGCGCGCGGCGAACGCGTCCGCGGCGGCGGCGCCGATGCCGGACGCGCCTCCGGAGATCACGGCGGTGAGGCCCTCGAAGCCGTTGGTACCGCTCATCAGTTGCTCCTCCATTCAGGACCGTGCGGGTAGGAGAACCGGACCAGGCTGTCCCGCTTCATCTCGGCGGAGAAGCCCGGTTCGGTCGGGGCCCGGTAGCGGCCGTCCTCGATCACGGTGGGTGCGGTGAAGTGCTCGTGCAGGTGGTCCACGTACTCGATCACGCGGTCCTCCATGGTCGCACTCACCGAGGTGTAGTCGAACATGGACAGGTGGCAGACCAGCTCGCACAGGCCCACGCCGCCCGCGTGCGGGCACACCGGCACGTCGAACTTGCGGGCCAGCAGCAGGATCGCGAGGTTCTCGTTGACCCCGGCGACGCGCGCGGCGTCGAGCTGCAGGAAGTCGATCGCGCCCGCCTGCAGGAGCTGCTTGAACATGACCCGGTTGTGCACGTGCTCGCCGGTCGCGACCTTGATGGGCGCCAGGCGCTCCCGGATCGCGGCGTGGCCGAGCACGTCGTCAGGGCTCGTGGGCTCCTCGATCCACCACGGGTCGAACTCGGCGAGGGCCTTCACCCACTCCACGGCCTGGTCCACGTCCCAGCGCTGGTTCGCGTCGACCGCGATCCGGATGCCGGGGCCGACGGCCGACCGGGCGGCGGCGAAGCGGCGGCGGTCGTCCTCCAGGTCCGCGCCGACCTTGAGCTTGATCTGCCGGTAGCCCTGCGCGACCGCTTCGCGGGCCAGGCGCACGACCTTCGCGTCGTCGTAGCCGAGCCAGCCGGGCGAGGTGGTGTACGCCGGGTAGCCGTCCCGCTCGATCTCGGCGATCCGCTCGGCCTTGCCCGGCTCGGCCTCGCGCAGGAGCGCCAGGGCCTCATCGGGAGTGAGCGCGTCGGAGAGGTACCGCCAGTCGATGCACGCGACGACCTCCTCCGGACTCAGCCCGGAGAGGTACCGCCACAACGGCAGCCCGGCGCGGCGCGCGGCGAGGTCCCAGGCGGCGTTCACCAGCGCGGCGGCCGCGAGGTGCATGACGCCCTTCTCGGGGCCGAGCCAGCGGATCTGCGAATCGTGGGTGAGGCGCTGGTACAGGGCCGCGAGATCCGCGGGGCCGGAGACCTCGGCGCCGATCACGTACTCGCTGAGCGTTTCGATGGCGGCGCAGCAGATGTCGTTGCCGCGCCCGATGGTGAACGTGAACCCGTGCCCCTCGTGCCCGCTGTCGGTGTGGAGCACGACGTACGCGGCCGAGTAGTCGGGGTCCGGGTTCATCGCGTCCGAGCCGTCGAGGCTCCGCGAGGTGGGGAAGCGGACGTCGAGCACGTCCACGGCGGTGATCGTCACGCCTGCACCGTCGGGTTCTCGGTGTGCCCCAGGCCTTCGATGCCGACGGACACGACGTCCCCGGCCTTGAGGTAGGGGAAGCGGCCGGAGAGCGCGACGCCCTCGGGGGTGCCGGTGAGCAGCAGGTCGCCCGGGTCGAAGGCCATGAACTGGGACATGTGGTGGATGATGCGGGCCACGGAGAAGATCATGTCTTTGGAGTTCGAGTCCTGGCGGATCTCGCCGTTCACCTTGGACCACATGCGCAGTGCCTGCACGTCCTCGATCTCGTCGGGGGTGACCAGGTACGGGCCGAGCGGCGTGAACGTCGGGCAGGCCTTGCCCTTCGAGAACTGGCCGCCGGAGCGCTCGATCTGGAACTCCCGCTCGGAGAGGTCGTTGGCGACCACGAACCCGGCGATGCAGTCGAGGGCCTCCGCTTCGGACTCCAGATAGGACACGCGCTTGTTGAGGACGACTCCGAGCTCGACCTCCCAGTCGGTGCGGGTCGACCCGCGGGGGATCTCCACGTCGTCTTCGGGGCCGACGATCGTGTTGGGGTGCTTGTAGAACACGACGGGCTCGGCGGGCGGCTCGGCGCCGGACTCGGCGCAGTGCGCCGCGTAGTTCATGCCGATGCACACGATCGCTGAGGGCTTGGCGATCGGTGGGGCGATGCGCTCGCCCGCGATGTCGATCTCCGGGAAGCCCGCAGTCGTGGCGATGCCGCCGCGCTGTAGGAACGCCCCGTCGATGTCGCCGATGGGGCCCGAGAGGTCGTAGTACTTGCCGTCCGAGAGCGCCACGGGGGTCTCGTAGCCGGGCAGGCCGATGCGCAGGTACTTCATTGCTCTCCTAGCTGGTAGGTCCGGGCGGCGGTGCCGCCGAACACGTCGGGGTCGGTGCGCCCCAGCACTTCCGTGAGGGCGTCCTTGACGCGGGTGTAGGTGGCGGCCAGTTCACAGACGGGCCAGTCGGAGCCGAACATGAGGCGGTCGGGCCCGAACAGTTCGAGGGCGGCCTGTACGAACGGCCGCAGGTCATCGGTGGTCCAGTGCCGCCAGTCGGCCTCGGTGACGAGCCCGGAGAGCTTCGCGGTCACGTTGGGCCGCTTGGCGAGCGGCGTGACGGCCTCGCGCCAGGCCTTGAGGCCGGCGTCGCCGTCGCGCACCTGGGGCTTGCCGAGGTGGTCGAGCACGAAGTGGAGCTCGGGCACGGCCGCGGCGGCCACGGCGGCGGCCGGGAGCTGGTCGACGCGCACGATCAGGTCGAACGTGGGCACGGTGCCCGCGATCTGCCTGAGCGCGGCGACGACCTCGGGCCGGGCGAGGAAGCCGGGATCGGGGCGGCCCTGGACCTGGTCGCGCAGGCCCACCAGGTAGCGGGCGCGGGGGTGGTTCGCGTACCGCGCCAACGTGCTCGGCAGGCGCGGGTCGAGGAGGTCGATGAAGCCGACGACCCCGGCGATCTCGTCCACGGCCCCGGCGAGGTGCAGGAACTCGATGGTCTCGGACGGGTGGCCCCAGTCGGCCTCGACGAGGACCGTGCGGTCGACCCCGGCGGCCTTGAGGTTGGCGCGGAGGTCCGCGACGCCGTAGTCGCGGCGGATCGGCGCCAGCTCGGGGGCGCTGGCGAGCCAGGGGTAGTCGGCGGTCCAGACGTGGTGGTGGGCGTCGATCACTTGCGGAGCGCTCATGACGGTACGGGTGCCTCCTCGGCCAGGAGCCCGGCTCGCTTGAGGTCGTGCCACAGCGCGCCGGGAACAGGGTGGGCGTACATGGCGAGGGCGTCGTCGACCTCTGCGGGGGTGCGCGCGCCGACGAGGATCGACGCGACGGCGGGGTGGGCGGCGGGGAACTGGAGGGCGGCGGCGCGCAGCGGCGTGTCGTGCCGGTCGCAGATCGCCGCGATGGCCTGGGCGCGGGCGAGGAGCCGCGGGTCGGCCTCGGCGTAGTTGAAGTGCGCGCCCGGTTTGGGGTCCGCGAGGATGCCGGAGTTGAACACGCCCGCGGCGATCACCGACACGCCGCGGGAGGTGCAGAGGGGGTAGAGCCGGTCGAGGGCGGACTGGTCGAGCAGGGTGTAGCGCCCGGCGATGAGCGCGACGTCGAAATCGGCCTGTTCCAGCAGGTCGGCGGCGGCCTCGGTCGAGTTCATGCCGATGCCGACGGCGCCGATGCGCCCGGCCGCTTTGAGCTCGGTAAGGGCCTTGTGGGTCCCGGCGAGGGCCTCGGCCCGGTGGTCGTCGGGGTCGTGGATGAGGCCGATCTCGACGCGGTCGGTGCCGAGGCGCTCGAGGCTGCCGAGGTAGGCGTCGTGCGCGCCGCGGTAGGAGAAGTCGAAGACGGCGGCCTTCCCGTTGGGCTCGCCCCAGATGTCCCAGGGGCCTTCGTGGTCGACCAGGACGCGGCCCATCTTGGTGGACAGGGTGAACGCGTCGCGGTCCCGGTTCGCGAGCGCACTCCCGAGCCGGGTCTCGGAGAGTCCGGCGCCGTAGTGCGGGGCGGTGTCGAAGTGCCGGATGCCGCCGTCCCAGGCCGCGTCGACGGTGGCGGCGGCGACCGCCGGGTCGACGGGGGCGAAGAGCCCGGCGAGCGGCGCGCAACCGAGCCCGACGGCGGTGACGGCGACGGCGGAGTCGCCGAGTGTGCGCGAGGGGAGCGAATGCGGATCAGCGACCACGGGTCCTCCAACACGGGCATATGGGGTGGCTCATGAAAACCGCGGCGCAATGCCCGGCCCTCGAACACATATCCTATAGGATATATCCTATGGGAGAAATACAGGCATGGCCGACACGGCAGACGCTCGCTGACAAGGCCTACGTCGAATTGAAGTCGCGGATCCTGCAGAGCATCCTCGAGCCGGGCGCGAAGCTGAGCATCGACGGGCTCGCCAAGCACTTGGCGATCTCGCAGACGCCCATCCGCGAGGCCATGGCGCGCTTGGAGGCCGAAGGGCTGCTCGAGCGCCGGCCGCTGATCGGGTACACGGTCACGCCGCTGCTGACCATCGCCGAGTTCGAGGACCTCTTCGATCTCCGGATGCTCATGGAACCGCTCGCTGCGCGTCGCAGCGCCGAGCGGGGGACCGACCGGCACGACCTCGGGACCTCGGCGATGACCCTCCGCATGCTGGCGCAGACCCCCGAATACCACTCGGACGCGAAGCTCAGCCAGCTCGAGTTCACCGAGGCGGACGCGCGGTTCCACGCCGAGGTGGCCGTGAACTCCGGGAGCACGGTCCTCGCGAAGGCGATCCGCCGCCTGGACGCGCACCTGCACCTCCACCGCGCCTACATCGAGCCCGAGTCGATCGGGGAGACCGAGGTGGAGCACCTGGCGGTCGCAGAGGCTATCATTGCCAAGCAACCGCTTGCCGCCGAGGAGGCGATGCGCCGCCACCTCGAACGCTCCCGCATCCGGCACCGTGCCGCCTTCGAGGCGGCCCGCACCGAGCCGGCCCCGAAACCCAAGCGCGCCAAGGCGAAACGATGACCAGAACCCAAGCCCGAGACGATCGGCGCGGCCTCACGGCCACCGGAGCAGGGACGCGGGCGCGATGCCCCGCGTAGCCCTGTTCATCACCTGCGTGAACGACGCGCTCTTTCCTGCGGCCCCCAAGGCCGTCGTCCAGATCCTCGAACGGCTCGGCTACGACGTCGACTTCCCCGCGGCCCAGACCTGCTGCGGCCAGATGCACGCCAACTCCGGCTACAAGAAGGACGCCGCGACACTCGCCCGCGCCTTCGAAGACGTCTTCGAGCCTTACGACGCGATCGTCACCCCCTCCGGCTCCTGCGCCGCCATGACCCGCGACCAGTACCCGCACCTCACCGGCTCGCAGATCGGCCGGCGCGTCTACGAGCTCTCGGAGTTCCTCATCGACGTCGCCGGCACCGACGACGTGGGCGCCCGCTTCCCCCACACCGTCACCTACCACCCCACCTGCCACGGCACCCGCGCACTCGGCCTGGGCGACAAGCCGATGCGGCTCCTGCGCGCCGTCCGGGACATCGAGCTCGTCGACCTGCCCGCCGCCGACCAGTGCTGCGGCTTCGGCGGCACCTTCGCCCTGAAGAACAGCGAGGTCTCCTCCGCGATGCTCGCGGACAAATGCCGCAACGCCGCCGCCACCGGTGCCGAGTACCTCGCCGCCGCCGACAACTCGTGCCTCACCCACATCGGCGGCGGCATCTCCAGGCTCGAGCGCTCCGCAAGCGCGGCCGAGCGGCGCGTCCCGCGCCCCATCCACTACGCCGAGATCCTCGCGAGCACCGCATGAGCACTGACGCCATGAGCACCGATGCCCAGCCCGCGTTCGTCCCGGCCGCCTCGCTCATCCCCGCCGACGCGCCGTTCCCCAAGGCCGCCAAGGTCGCCCTCGGCATGCCGCAGCTGCGCAAGAACCTCGCCCACGCCACCGGCACCATCCGCACCAAGCGCGCCGCCGTCGCCGGTGAACTCGACGACTGGGAGGCCCTGCGCGACGCCGCCGCCGCGATCAAAGCGGAGGTGCAGCACCGCCTCCCCGAACTGGCGATCGAGTTCGAGCGCAACGCCACCGCCGCCGGAGCCCACGTCCACTGGGCCCGCGACGCCAAGGAGGCCAACGAGATCGCCGCACGCCTCGTACGCGAGGCCGGGGCCGAGGAAGTCGTCAAGGTCAAGTCCATGGCCACCCAGGAGATCGAGCTCAACGAGCACTTCGAGGCCGTGGGCCTCAAGGCCTACGAGACCGACCTGGCCGAGCTCATCGTGCAGCTAGCCGAGGACAAGCCGAGCCACATCCTCGTGCCCGCGATCCACTACAACCGCACCCAGATCCGGGACATCTTCAACCAGAGGATGGGGGACGCGCCGGCCGGGTTGACGGACGAGCCGGCCGCGCTCGCCGAGGCCGCGCGACTCCACTTGCGGCGGCGGTTCCTCTCGGCGAAGGTGGCCGTCTCGGGCGCGAACTTCGCCGTCGCCGAGACCGGTTCGCTGGTCGTCGTCGAGTCGGAGGGCAACGGCCGCATGTGCCTCACGATGCCCCAGACGCTGATCAGCATCGTCGGCATCGAGAAGCTGCTGCCGGCCTTCAGCGACCTCGAGGTCTTCATGCAGCTCCTCCCGCGTTCCTCCACAGGGGAGCGCATGAACCCGTACACCTCGGTGTGGACGGGGGCGCGCGAGGGCGACGGGCCGAAGGACGTGCACGTCATCCTCCTCGACAACGGCCGCACCGGCGTGCTCGCCGACGAGGTCGGCCGCCAGGCGCTCTCGTGCATCCGCTGCTCGGCCTGCCTCAACGTCTGCCCGGTGTACGAGCGCACGGGCGGGCACGCGTACGGCCACGTCTACCCGGGCCCGATCGGCGCGATCCTCGCGCCCCAGCTCGAACCGGGGAGGCACGACGACCTGCCGTACGCCTCGAGCCTGTGCGGGGCCTGCTACGAGGTCTGCCCGGTCAAGATCAACATCCCCGAAGTGCTCGTGCACCTGCGCCAGCAGGGCCCGCACCAGGCGGGGGAGCAGGCCGCGATGCGCGCGGCGACAGCGGTCATGGCCCGGCCGAAGCTGTGGCGGGCCGCGCTGCGGGCCGCAAGGCTGGGGTCGATGCCTTGGCGCCGCAAGGGCTTCCTGCGCCGGCTCCCCTGGCCGGGTTCCCGCTGGACGGTGAGCCGCGACCTGCCGGTGCCGCCGAAAGAGGACTTCCGGGACTGGTGGAAGGAGCGGCAGCGATGATCGCGAGACCGACGGCGCGCGAGGAGATCCTGGCGCGGATGCGCCGGGCCCTGGACGGGGCGGGCGAGGCACCCGAGCCGCCGCGCGAGTACCGGCGATCACTGGACGCCGCCACCGACATCACCGCGATGCTCATCGACCGGCTGGTCGACTACAAGGCGAACGTCCACCACGGCCTCGCCTCGATCAGCGCGGCCCTCGGCGGCGCGAAGCGCGTCGTCGTGCCCGCCGACCTGCCCGAGGACTGGCGGCTCGGCGGGGCCGAGTTCGTTCCCGACACCGGTCTGTCCACTGCGGAATTGGACGGGATGGACGCGGTCCTCACCGGCTGCGCCGCGGCCGTCGCTGTCTCCGGCACGATCATGCTCGACGCCGGTGCGGCCCAAGGCCGCAGGGCGATCACGCTGGTCCCGGACCACCATGTCGTGGTGGTCCGGCGCGAACAGATCTGGGGCCACCTGGCGCAGGCCCTGCCGATGCTCGACCGCACGGCCCCGCAGACCTGGATCTCCGGACCGTCGGCGACGAGCGACATCGAGCTGCAAAGGGTTGAAGGTGTGCACGGCCCGCGCCGCCTCGACGTCGTCCTCCTCGACGACTGAGCGCAGCGCCGGCCGCTTCGACATCGCGGTCGGGCTGCTGAGGCGGGCGTGCCGGTGGTGCGCCGGAGGCGAATGCAAGGCAAGGTGATGGCCTGCTCGAAAAGCCCGAATGTGGGAGCGGAACCCCGGTTGCACTGTGAATCCGGGCCGGTCTTTGGTTGCGGTTCAGACGGTCAGCGACAGAACGGCGAGGTTCAGATCGAGGGCGCGCTGCTGCCGCGAGGGCTGGTTGACGGTTGCGGTTAGCGCGGGCAGCGACGGAGATGGTGGTGGCGGAGTTCGGGTGCGCTGCCGTCGCCGAGCCCGTACTGGGGACCCTGGCGGAGGCCTGGGTCGTTGTCGTTGGTGCGGCGGCGGGCCGGAGCGGCCGGTGGCGGTCGCCGACTGGCGCTGCTGTCGCGGGCATGGCGATGGCCGGTCGGGTGTGGTTTGTGGTCGGGAAGATCGACTCGCCGTCGCGGTGGTTTTCACTACGCCGGCTCAGGGGCATGGCCGTGTTGTTCATGTCGTGTCACCTCCTTTCGCGGTGTCGCAGCCGATCGAGCGAAGTGCCGATGCGCCTTGGTCCGGCGCGGGCGTCTTCGCCTGATCACGGCGCTCGGGACGGTCAGGGTGCTGGTGCGCTCCGCGTCTCCGGACCAATGTGTTCTCCCGGGTGGATGCTTGCGGGGGCTCGCCTCCCTGCACTCGCCTTGCCTGGTCCGTCCAGGAGGCATAGCCTTCGGCGCGCATGGTGGCGCGTGGACGGGGTGGTGCTTCGCCATGGACACGTGCTGGTGCTGTCGGGCCGGGTCCTTCATCGCCCGGTCTGGCATCGGCCGGTCGTGCTGGCGGGTCTGACTCGAGTCGAAGACACTTCGGTGTGAGGTGCTTCCTGCTGGTGAGGGTGATCCGGACCAGGAATCGTCCACCCAGTCACGGCCCATCGGGGGCGCGGACAGCTGCGGGCGATAGCACGAGGATGAGATCGGACGCTTCCAATGGAGGACCACCCTGGCTTGCGGGGTCGTCGTCTCGAAACAAGTCGGTTTGCCGGTTCAGCCAGAGGCTTGTCGTAGTCTGCTTGCACCTACCCGGCACCTGTACGAATTTCCTGTCCTTGTACGTACCTCAATTATCTCCCAAGTGACCCCTGGCTGTCATCACCCACAGGCGTACAAGACCCTCACGTTCGGCCCCGGAGCCACTGCGCCGCAAGGGAAAAGCAGCCGTGGCCCCCCGCGCTCGGGAGTGTCACCGACCCGCCACGAATCCCACCCGAGGCCCGCAAACCCACCCGGGGCCATCTCCCACCTCTTCGTCGCTGACCGCCTGAACCCCGACCAAGAACCAACCCCACCGCGAACACAGCGGCCAACCACCACCTCCCCGCAATTCGGCAGGCACGACGCGCGAGGCGTCACGCATTGCAGATTCGACATGAACACCCCGTAGTGGCCGGAGGCGGTCATAATCGGCGCCATGCTCTTCACGAGACCCGGTGTGCTGCTTGGCAGCCGCTACCTCCTTCAGCAGCGGATCGGCGCCGGGGGGATGGGTGAGGTCTGGCGGGCCGAGGACACCATGCTCCGCCGGACCGTCGCGGTGAAAGTCCTGCATGCGGCGCTCTCCGACGACGAGCGCTTCGGCCATCGCTTCGTCGAGGAGGCCCGCACCGTCGCGGCCCTGCACGCGCCCGGCGTGGTCGACGTCTTCGATGTCCGCGCCGAACGCGACGAGCACGGCGAGGCCGTCACGTACCTGGTCATGCAGTTCCTGGAGGGCCTGTCGCTGCACATGGTCATCGAGCGGCACGCGCCGATGCCCGCGTACCGGGTGCTGCCGCTGCTCGCGCAGATCGCGGACGCGCTCGAGGCCGCGCACCGGGCCGGGATCGTGCACCGGGACGTCAAGCCCGCCAACATCATCGTCGACGCCAAGGGCGCGCCCACGGTGCTCGACTTCGGGATCGCGCTGCGCCGCGACCAGGCCGCGCTCACGGCCACGGGCACCGTGCTCGGCACCGTCGGCTACGCCTCGCCCGAGCAGCTGCGCGGGGAGGCGCTGACCGCGGCCTCGGACCTGTACTCGCTCGGCGTCATCGCCCACGAGTGCCTCAGCGGCGCCAGGCCGTTCGCGCGGGACTCGCCCGCGGCCGTGATCACCGGGCACCTCCACGAGGCCCCGCCGCCGCTGCCGGTGAGCGTGCCGGCCGCGGTGGCCGAGCTGGTCGACTGGGCGCTGGCGAAGGACCCCGAGGACCGCCCGGCCTCCGCCGCGATGTTCGCCCAGGAGTGCAGGGTCGCCGTCGCGCAGGCGAAACCGGCCGCGCCGCCCGAACCCGATCGCACCACAGTGGACTTGCTGGTGCCGTCATCGCCGCCGCGGCCGCCTGCACCGATGCCCGCCCCGGCGGCCGCGCCGCCGCCTCCGCCGGGCCCGCAGAAGCGGCGCGGCCGTGGCGTGCTGACGGCACTCGCGGCCGTGGTCGTCGCCGCGGCATTGACGGTGGGCGCCATGCGGTTCTTCGACGAGGAGGATCCGGGAGGCGAGGGCGCGAGCGCGGACCCGACCGGCGGCGCGTCCGCACCTGCGGCTGAACCGAGCGATGCGGCGACCAGTGAGGCGGCCGATGCGGCGACGCCGCCCACGGTCCCGGGCACCGGGCCGCTCGTGAACGCGGCGACCGGCGACTGCCTGCTCGGTTACGCCGACGCCGCGCCGAGCACCGCGATGGGGTCGTGCGGCGAGGACGGGATCGACGAGTTCGCGTTCGCCGCCGAAGGCGAGGCGCTGCGCATCAGCAGCGCCGAGACCGGCGCGGACGGTGCGGCGCTGGGCTGCATCGAATGGGACGCCGAGCAGGTCGGTCTGGCGGCGGCGTGCGACGGCACGACCTGGCAGTTCACGTACGTGCGCACCGATGCTGTGAGCACTGGCGAGGCCGAGCAGGCCGACTTCTGGCAGGTCCGCGCCGCGGGCGGCGGCGACCACTGCCTGACCGCGGTCGGCGGCGTGCCGACGCTGAGCCCCTGCACCGAGGGCGACGAGCACCAGGAATGGCGCACCGCCGCCGCGTAGGAGCCGGCTAGCGCTTGGAGCGGCGGATGCGTTCGCGGCCGAGGAGCCAGAGGGCCTGCACGCCGTCGGTCCAGGTGATCTTCTTGCCCTCCTCGCGGCTGCGGGCCGTGTAGGAGATCGGCACCTCGTAGGGGCGGATGCCCTTTTTGAGGAGCTTCGCGGTCAGTTCGGCCTCCATGCCGAAGCCGCCGGAGCGGATGTTCAAGTCCAGGTACATCTGGCGCGGCAGGAGCTTGTAGCAGGTCTCCAGGTCCGAGATGTACGAGTTGAACAGGATGTTCGCGGCGAGGGTGATGCCCTTGTTGCCCATCACGTACCAGAACGAGTAGGCCGAGTGCGAGCCGAACGAGCGCGACCCGTACACCACCTCGGCCTTGCCGTCGAGGACCGGCGTGAGGAGTCGGGGCAGGTCGTTGGCGTCGTACTCGCCGTCCGCGTCGAACACGACGACGTGGTCGCCGTGGGCGGCCTTGGCCGCCGTGCGGATCGCCGCGCCCTTCCCTTTGTTGCGGTCGTGGCGGATCAACCGCACCCGTGGATTGTCCTCAAAGGTCTGGAGGACCTCCCAGGAGCGATCGCGGGAGCCGTCATCGACGGCAACGATCTCGGTCTCGCAGGGGAATTCCACTGCGAGCAGCTCTTTCAACGTTCCGGCAGCGAGGCGTTCCTCATTGAAGACCGGAACGAGAATCGACAACAGCATTGCTGCTCCATCCCCGCGGATCGAACAAGATTGCACAACCATAACGCGCTCATGCCAGGACGGCATCGGCCGGACGGGTCGTGTTGAATGAAGCAGTGCTGCTCGTCCTGTGGCTCCTGCTCCTGCTTCCGGCGCTCGCCTACGCCCTCCGCCCCCGCGACGGGGCCGTCCTCGCCCCTGCGCGGCTCGCCGTCGTGCGGGCATCAGTCCTGTTGGGGGCGTACGCGGTCGGTGTCGTCGAAGCCGCCTCCGCGTTCACCGAGCTGACCGCGCCGACCCTCCTCATCGCGTGGCTCGCGGCCACCCTCGCCGTCTTCGCCGCCGTCCTCGTGCGCGCTGTTCGGGACGTAACCCCTGCCGGCGGCTCTGCGGGCCGCGGCCAGCCGTTCGACGCCCTCCGCGAGGAACTGCGCTCGCGCAGGGGCGCCACCCGCCGCACCTGGCGGCGCACCAAGTCCGCCGCCGCCGCGGCCCCCGCCTGGCAGTGGGCGCTCGGCTGCGTCATCGCGATCCTCGCCATCAGCGTCGCCGTCCTCGCGATCGGCTCGTCCCCCAACAACTTCGACTCCCAGACCTACCACCTGCCGCGCATCGAGCACTGGATCCAGAACGCCTCCGTCGCCGTCTACCCCACCGACATCCACCGGCAGGTCGACATCGGGCCCGGCTCCGAATACCTCCTCACCCACCTGCGGCTCCTCTCCGGCGGGGACGGCGCGTACAACCTCCTCCAGTTCCTCGCCGGGATCGGCGCGGCCCTCGCCGCGTCCCGGATCGCCGCGCAGCTCGGCGGCGGCCCCGTAGCCCAGCTCGCCACCGTCTTCATCCTCGCCACCACCCCCGAAGTGCTCCTCCAGGCCTCCAGCACCCAGGTCGACCTCGTCGCCGCCGCCTGGGTCGCGTGCCTCGCCACGATCGTCCTCGACGAATTCACCCGCCCGGGCGAGGCGCTCCTGCGCGCCACCGCCCCCCGCTCCGACGCGGTCTACCTCGGCCTCGCCCTGGGGCTCATCGCCGTCACCAAGAGCACCGGGCTCCTCGCCGCCGCCCCGCTCCTCCTCATCTGGGGCATCGGACGGCTCGTGCGCGACGGCCGGCGCCGCCGCCCCTGCCTGTGCGGACGCAGCCCGCAGCGGTGCTCCCGCGCCGACGCCTCGCGGGCCGCCGCCGCCCGCGCCGCCACCGTGGCCGCGTCCCTCGCCGTCCTCGCCATCGCCCTCGTCCTAGTCGGGCCCTTCCTCCTGCGCATGCACCAGGCCTTCGGCCACCCCCTCGGCCCCGAGATCCTGCGCGACTCCATCGGCGTCCAGACCGCCGACCCGCGCCTGCTCCTCATCAACGGCCTGCGCATAGCCCAGACCAACCTCGACACGCCCCTGTTCTTCCTCTCCGACGGGTTCGCCGCCGCCGTCAACGGCCTCGCGAACCTCATGGGCGTCGACCCCAACGACCCCCGGATCACCTTCGGCTCCAGCGAGTTCCCCGTGCGCGCCTGGTACCCCGACGAGGACCGCGCCGCGTTCCCCATCACCGGCCTCGCCGCCCTCGCCGGCCTCGTCTGGTTCGCCGTCAAAGGCCCCGGCCTGCGCCGCGCCTACGCCGCCGCGCTCGCCGTCGCCTTCATCGGCGTCGTCTGCACCGTCTCCTGGCAGCCCTGGGTGAACCGGCTCGTCATGTTCCTCGTCGTCCTCGGCGCCCCCGCCGCCGGACTCCTCGCCGCCGCCCTGGTCAAGGGCTTCGCCGCGACCGCCCGCGAACGGGGCCGCCGCCGCGCCGCGTGCGTCCTCGTCACCGTGGTCGCCGTCGTCGCCTCGCTCGCCGGCGTCCTCACCGTCGCGTACGGCTACCCGCGCCGCCTCGCCGGCACCTGGTCCGTCTTCAGCGTCACCGACCTCGAAGAGCGGTTCGTGCGCCGCCAGGAATGGCTGCCCCAGTACGAGGAGGCCGCCGCCGCCGTCGCCGCGGTCGACCCCGAACGCGTCGGCATCGTCCAGGGCAACGACTCCTGGGAGTACCCGTGGTGGATCCTCCTGCCCGAGGACACCGAGCTGTACGCCCTCCAGTCGGTCGTCCCCGACCAGAACCCGCCCGACCCGGCGACCATGGACGCCATCGTCTGCGCCGAAGACCTCGACGAGTGCGCGAACCTCGTCCCAGCCGGCTGGGAGTACCACGACCTCGGCACCGTCGCCTACGCCGTCCCGCCCGCCCAGCCGTGAGCCGCACCCACCCCCGGGGCCGTTGAGCTGCGCCGACGGCCGCCCACTAACCTGGGCGCATGCTGCTTAGCGACCGCGACATCCTCGACGCCGTCAAGAACGACCGCCTCGGCATCGAGCCGTTCGAAGACGAACTCGTGCAGCCCTCCAGCATCGACGTCCGCCTCGACCGGCGGTTCCGGGTGTTCAACAACCAGAAGTACACCCACATCGACCCCTCCAAGCAGCAGGACGACCTCACCGCTGAGGTCGAGGTCGGCGACGACGAGCCGTTCGTGCTCCACCCCGGCGAATTCGTCCTCGCCTCCACCCTCGAGGTCTTCTCCCTCCCGAACGACCTCGCCGCGCGCCTCGAAGGCAAGTCCAGCCTCGGCCGCCTCGGCCTGCTCACCCACTCCACCGCCGGATTCATCGACCCCGGGTTCTCCGGGCACGTCACCCTCGAGCTCTCCAACGTCGCGAACCTCCCCATCACCCTCTGGCCCGGGATGAAGATCGGGCAGTTGTGCGTCTTCCGGCTCACCAGCCCCGCCGAGAACCCCTACGGCGCGGGCGCCAACTTCTCCCGCTACCAGGACCAGCGCGGCCCCACCCCGTCGAAATCGTGGATGCACTGGCGCACTTGGCCCACGTAGGGCGCGGTGTCCGTTTCGGGTCGACCGATCGCGGGACTTTCTCGCGCAAACCGCCCGAACAGCGGCCGTAACCGGCTTAGCCTGCGGATATGGACATCTCGCAGAGCTTCCAGAACATGTTGGACAGCGTCGTAGCGTTTCTGCCGCGCGCGCTGGCGTTCCTGGCGATCCTCATCGTCGGCTGGATCGTCAGCAAATGGATCGGCAGACTCGTGGGCAAGCTGCTCCACAAGGTCGGCCTCGACAAGGTCGGCGCGAAATCGGGCCTGCGCCGCTTCACCGGCAAATTCGAGCTGAGCGACCTGCTCGGCAAGCTCGTGTACTTCGCGCTGCTGCTGTTCACCCTGCAGCTCGCGTTCGGCGCGTTCGGGAACAATCCCGTGTCGACCCTCATCAACCAGCTCGTGGGCTGGCTGCCGCAGCTGTTCGTCGCACTCGTCATCGTCGTGGTGGCGTTCGCGATCGCCAACGCCGTGTACGGCCTGGTCAACGGCACCCTCGAGGAGACGAGCTACGGCAAGACCGTGGCGCGGATCAGCCAGGTCGCGATCGTGTTCTTCGGCGCGGTCGCCGCGTTCGGGCAGGTCGGGATCGCCACGACCGTGACCACGCCGATCATGTGGACGGTCCTCGCGATGATCGCCGGCGTCGTCATCGTCGGCGTCGGCGGCGGGCTCGTCGGCCCCATGCGCGAGCGCTGGCAGCGGATGCTCGACACCGCCGAGGACGAGGCCGGGAAGATGAAGAGCACTTCCGGCACGAACCGCGACGCGACCTCGTCGATGTCGCAGACGTACAGCTCCGACCGGTACGGTGCCGACACTGACACCCAGGCCCCGGCGGCGGGCACGATGGGCGAGGCGGGCACCATGGGCGGCGCGATGGCTGAAGGCGCCCGGCCGCGCGGCACCAGCGCCGGACCCGGTCGCGAGACCGACCGCCCGATGCCGCCGAACGAGCCCTAGGAGGCGCCCCGGGAGGCGATGTGTCCGGTCTCCCGCGGCGGTTCACCTAGAGCGGCACAACCACAACAGCACTGCTCGACACGACGGCCGCATTCCCGCTTTCACCGGCGGGGGTGCGGCCGGCCCGCGTGAGGGGGCGTTGGTGCCCTGATCTCGATCGCCGCGCGTGACGGCGTGCGGCGGATGGTCCCCTGATCTTGATCAGTGCGCGTGACGGAGTTCGGGCCGATGGTCCTCCTGATCCTGAACATCGCGCGTGAACGCGTGCGGCCGGCCCGCGTCCGGGGCCGATTCACGACCTGCGCCCTTGCGAAAGTGGGCTTTTGCTCCCTGCTCGGGCGAGTACGCACGAGTAGCCTCATCGAGGTGGAGATGAATGCCGATAGCCGGGGCGGCTCCAAACGCCGCCGCGAGATCCTCGATGTCGCCGTCAGACTGCTCGCCAAGCACGGATACCACGGCGTGTCGATGGACGACATCGGCGCGGCCGCCTCCATCACCGGGCCGGCGCTGTACCACCACTTCAAGGGCGGCAAGGAGCAGATGCTCGCCGACGCGCTCATCCCCGTCTCCGAGCGCCTCCTGGCGGGCGGGCGGCACTGGGCGTCGCTCCACTCGGAGGACCCGCAGGCCGCGCTCGAGGCGCTGGTGGACTTCCACCTCGAGGTCGTCATCGACTCGCCGGAGATCGTCATCCTCCACCTGCACGAGCTCGACCGGCTCCCGGAGGAGCCGCGGCGGCAGGTCCGCAAGCTCCAGCGCGTGTACGTCGAGGAGTGGGTGGGCGTCCTGTGCCGCCTGCGCCCCGGCCTCCAACCCGAACAGGCCCGCGTGCTCGCGCACGGCGCCTTCGGCCTCATGAACTCGACCCCGTACCTGTCCCTCGGGGACGAGGTCAGCGCCGACGAGACCGCAGCACTCCTGCGAGCAGCAGCCCTCCGAGCCCTCGACCCGGGCTAGCCGGCGAAGCGAGAAGCGGCCGCTTTCGGGGCCCTCCCCCCCGCCCCGCCCACCCACCCACCCACCCACCCACCCACCACCGACCTCCCCACCTCCCTGGTGCGAGCGCACCGCGGCGTTGCGCTCGCTGCCCGCATTGCCCGCGCTCGCGAGCATCCGCGCCCATCGCGTTGCAGGTCGCCGCGCCCGGGCGGCTCCGGGGCGCGCGTCGCCTGGAGGCAACGTCGGCCACGCCGCTGTCGCGCCGGATCGCGCGTATCGCGCGGGCCGCTCGCGCGTTTTAGGCCTCGCTTGGGCCGTGTTCGGCCGCTTGCGGCCTTCCTTGATCACTGGGTCGTGAAGGCGACTCCTTTCCTGTCGGCGTCCGTCCCGTATTTCGGGATAGGGGGTTAGCATGGGCTGGTGGGCCGCAACGGGTCGCGGCCTCGGGGAGGAGGAGCATGCACCAGCCCGATCGGGTCTCACTGCGCGAGGTCGCTCCTCGCGACGGCCTGCAGAACGAACCCCCTGTGCCGACCGCCGAGAAGATCCGGCTGATCGACGCGCTCTCGCGCACCGGACTCTCGCGCATCGAGGCCGTCAGCTTCGTCAGCCCGAAGGCCGTGCCGCAGATGGCCGACGCCGCCGAGGTGTGGGCGGCCGTCGAGAAGCACTCCGGCATCCGCTACAGCGCCCTCGCCCCGAACACCCGCGGTGTGCAGCGGGCCCTCGACGCCGGATTCACCGCCGTCGAGCTGGTCGTCTCGGCCTCGGAGACCCACAACCGCGCCAACATCGGGCGCAGCGTCGCCGAATCGCTCGCCGAGCTGCCCGACATCTGCGGCCTGGCGCGCGAGCACCTGGCCTCGGTCGAGGTCATCATCGCCACGAGCTTCGGCTGCCCCTTCGAGGGCGACATCGCGCCCGCGAAGGTCGCCCGGATCGTGGAGGCGGCCGAGGCCGCCGGGGCCGGTCGAGTCGCCTTCGGCGACACCACCGGTATGGGGACCCCTCGCCGTGTCACGGACCTGCTCGACGCCGTCGACACCGATCTGCCGACGCTCATGCACTTCCACGACACCCGGGGAACCGCCCTGGCCAACCTCCTCACTGCGCTCGATCGCGGCGTCGTGGAGTTCGACGCCAGCGTCGGGGGGATCGGCGGCTGCCCGTTCGCTCCGGGCGCCTCCGGCAATGTGGCGACCGAGGAAGTGGTCCACATGCTCCACGACATGGGTGTGGAGACCGGTGTGGACCTCGAAGCCCTCATCCGCACTGCCGAACTCGCCCAAGAGATCGTGGGCCGTCCGCTCGAATCCGGCGTCCTTCGCGCCGGACCCCGCTCGGTGAAACACGCGAGTTGAAACTCGACTCAGGACGAGTCTGCACACCCGAACCTGAAGCAGAGCTGAAGCCGCCTGAAGCGGCCTTCAGGAACCGCTAGGCGGATGGACCGATGCCTTCGATACGGCATCGTGCGGGGTGCTTTGACATGCGCTGGCATGGACCGGCTTCGCGATCGTCAGCCGCAGGCGGGCATGGCGAAGGCCCCGGGGTCTCGAACCTCCCCGGGGCCTTCTTCCGGACACCGCCACAGGACGGCCGGTGCCCGCGTGCCGGGTAAAACCTCCGAATACCCGGACGACCTCATCGTGACATTGAAACTCCAGAGCGCCCAGGGAACTCAGGCGAATCTCACGTCACATTTCCTTAACGCGGCGGCATCATCCGGGACATGTTCCGCGAATTTCCACGCCGCCAGCACCGCCGCGACCACCACGAGGCCGAACACGCCCCGCCAGCCGTACAGCGGCACCGCGAACAGCGAACCCACGCCCGCCGCGATCCCGGCCAGGAGCGCCCCGGCGGAGAGCGCGACCGAGGCCGAGCCGTCGCCGATCTCCGCGGCCGCCAGCACCCGACCCGCCAGCGCGATGGCGCTGCCTGCGGCGACGCCGAACGCTCCGGCCGCGCCCACGGCGAAGGCGAAGCTCGGTGCCAGCGCCAATGCGAGTGCGCCGAGCGCCAACGCACCCAAGGCGATCGAACCGGTGTAGCGGGCGCGTCCGAGGGCGCCGGTGCGGCGGGTCGCGTTCGCAGTGACGACCAGGCCTATCGCGAAGGCGCCGAGCGGCCACAGCCGCGTCCCCGGCGAGGCGTGGAAGCCGGCGGCGATGTCGGTGATCAGGAACGCGGTCACTGCGGCGGCCGCGAAGGCCACGGCCTGCGCGTAAGCCGCCCACAGCGCCGGCGCCCAGCGGAGCGCGCGTCGTGCAGGCGCTGCGCCCCTTGGCGTCTGGATCTCTGTAGGTGCGGTCATGCCATTGACGCTAGGTCCGGGCGGGCGCGTGCGCCCCGGTCGGACGACTGGTCCGGGCGACTGGGACCTGAACCCGGTCGGCGCGGGCGTTCTACCTGGTGGCGGGCGCCGCAGTCGACCCCAGTCGAATGACAGATGCGAGCCGTCGGTGCCCGTGGCTACCCTGGAGGAGTCCCCGGTCGTCCTGAGGATGGAGCCGCCGTGAAACCCATCGCCCCCACCACGCGCGCGCGCCAGGGCGTCGCCGAACGCGGTGCCCCTTCGCTCCTGGACGAGCCCGACCACGCCGACCGGCCGGTCCTGTACGGCCGCGACGCGGAGCTCGACTCGATCCAGGCGCTCCTGGACGGCGCCCGCGTCGGCCACGGCGGTGCGCTGGTGGTGCGCGGCGAGCCGGGGATCGGCAAGTCCGCGATCGTCGACGCGGTCATCCCGCGCGCCGAGGGGTTCACCGTCCTGCGGACCCTCGGCGTCGAGGCCGAGCACACCTGGTCCTATGCGGGCCTGCAGATGCTGCTGCATCCGCTGCTCGACCGGATCGACCGCCTCCCGGCCGCCCAGTCGGAGGCGCTGCGCACCGCGCTCGGCATGGGCGACGGCACGGGCCGCGCCCATTCGCTGCAGGTCGGCCTCGCCCTGCTGAACCTGCTCGTGGACGCCTCGGCGAAGCAGCCGGTGTACGTGGTCATCGACGACGCGCACTGGCTCGACCGGGACTCCACGAACGCGCTGCTGTTCGCCGCCCGGCGACTCTCGACCGAGTCGATCACGATGGTCCTGGTCGTGCGGGACGGCTTCGCGCCCGACTTCCCGGCCCCGGGCATCCCGGAGCTGACCCTCGGCCCGCTGGACCTCGACGCCTCGCAGGCGATCCTGGACATGCGCGCCGACGAGATCCCGTTCACCGGCCGCGACTGGATCCTGCGGATGGCCGAGGGCAACCCGCTGGCGCTCTTGGAGCTGCCGGCCGCCGACAACGAGGAGTCGCTGCTGCGCGCCGACACCTCCAACAGCCGCTACTCCACGACCTCCCGCATCAAGCAGGCGTTCACCGAACGCATCATCGCCCTCCCCGAGAGCACGCGCACGATCATGCTGCTCGCGGCCGCCGAGGAGACCGGTGAGACCGCCGTGATCGCCGAGGCCGCCGCGAAGCTCGACGCGAGCCTCGCCGACCTCGAACCGGCCGAAGTGGACGACCTGCTGCGGTACCACCGCGGGCGCATCGAGTTCGTGCACCCCCTGATCCGTTCCACCGCTTACCATTCGGCGCCGCGCGCCCGCCGCATCGAAGCGCACCGGGCCCTGTCCGAGGCGTTCGGCGACGGCGACATCCGTGCCGCCCGCCACCTCGCCGCCGCGACCACGGGCTTGGACGAGAAGGCCGCCGCGGCGCTCGAAGCGATCGCGTCCTATGAGGCCGAACGCGGCGGCTGCGTCGCCGAGATGGCCGCCCTCGAGCGCGCGGCGAGCTTCACCCCCGACCCCTGCCGGCGGGCCCGCCGCCTCACCGAGGCCGCCCAGTGCGCTTACGTCGCAGGGATGACCGGCAAGGCCGTCGAACTCGCCGAGGCCGCCGAGCGGCTCACCGACGACCACGTGCTCCTCGCCCGCACGGCGCTCATCCGCGCCACGATCCTCTCCTGGGCCGGGAACTCCAAGGGCTTCGACGTGTGGATGGACTCGGCCGAGCACTACGCGGCCACCGGGCACGAGAACACCGGCTACCCGCTGCTGCGCGGTGTCTGGAACGCCTGGGAGACCGGCGATTTCACGAAGGTGAAGTACGCGTCCGGGCTCGCCTCGAAGTACGGCGGTTCCAACAACGCCTGGGTGCGCCGCCTCGCGCGCGCCGCGGCCGGCCTCAACCGCCAGCCCGACGACACCGCCAGTGAGGCGGTCGACGCGCTGCGCTCCCTCTACGACTACTACCAGCCGCTCCACCAGGATTTCCAGGCGTTCGACCAGGTCCTGGCGGCGCGCTGGCGGTTCCTCGCCGGTGACGTGCCGGCCGCGTACCAGGCCGCGGCCGAGCAGGTGCGGGCCTGCCGTGAGCGCGGCGCGATGAGCCCGCTGGTGCAGGCGCTGCTGGTGCAGGCCCAGACCCAGTTCCACTATGGACGGTACGCGGACGCGCAGGCGTCCGCCTCCAGCGCGATCGAGCTGGCGCACGAGCAGAACGACCGCCGGGCGCTCATGCAGGGCCGCATCTGGGTCCTGCTGCCGATCGCCGCCATCCGCGGCGAGGAGCGGCGCTGCCGCGAACTCGTGGCCGCCGCGATCCAGGACGCGCCCGAGGACTCCGTGATCCCCGCCGACACCGCGCTGGGCCTGCTGGAACTGGGGCTCGGCCGCTACGAGGCCGCGTTCGAGCGGCTGCTGCGGATCGCCGAGGGCGTCACGCCCATGGAGGTGCTCATGCAGGTGCCGACGCTGGTGGAGGCCGCGTTCCGCTCCGGGCGGCTCCCCGAGGTCAAGGAGGCGTTCGACTGGTTCGCCGACTGGGCTGACGCGACGGGCCGGTCCCACTGGGAGGCGCTCGTGGAGCGCTGCCGGGCGCTGTTCGCGACCGAGGCCGGGGCCGGGACGCACTTCGCGCGGGCCGTGGAGCTGCACCGCGCCGACGACATCGACCCGTTCGAGCGGGCCCGCACCGAGCTGCTGTACGGCGAGTGGCTGCGGCGGGTGCGGCGCATCAACGAGGCCCGCGCGCACCTGCGCGAGGCCACCGAGGTCTTCGAGCGGCTCGGCACGGTGCCGTGGACGCAACGGGCCCAAGGGGAACTGCGCGCGGCGGGCGACTCGACGGCCGTCGAGTCGAAGCCCGACCTCGCCGAACTCCTGACACCGCAAGAACTCCAGGTGGTGCGGCTCGCCGCCGACGGTCTCACCAACCGCCAGATCGGCGAGCAGCTGTTCGTCAGCCCGCGGACGGTCGGCTACCACCTGTACAACGCCTACCCCAAGCTCGGCGTCTCGTCGCGCACGGAACTGGCGAAGCTGGACCTGTAGGTCGGCGGGGGATGCGGCCCGGCCGGGCCGCATCCCCCCCCCCCGGGAAAGCCCCCCCCCCGCACCGCGGCCCCCACCCGCTGCGCGAGGACACCCACGCCCCCCCCACCCCCACGAGCGCCCCCACGGGGCC
>NZ_JBFADC010000022.1:0-30277 GCF_040641195.1 Glycomyces sp. NPDC021274
CGGCGGAATCGGTCCATGTCGCTCGGGTCGTAGGTCATCGGGACTCCTTGCGGTCGGTTCAGCTTCGGCGCTCGCGCGTTCAGGCTTCGGCGGTGCCGTGCACCGCAGCGACCGTCACATCCCCGGCCGGCGTTCAGGCCGCACTCGCGGCTCCTTTCGGGGCGCGCGTTCAGGCCGCGAGGACGTCGCGGAGCTTGGCCCCGAACTCGTCGGGCTTGCCGGTCTGGCCGTACTCGCCGCCGAGGAACCCGCCGTGGTCGCCCGGGAAGGCCACCGTGGCGGTCCCCAGCTCCTGGGCCACGCCTTCCGCTGCCCGCGCGGCGAACGTCTCGCCCGAGTCGGCGCCAACGCCGAGGACGATGCGGGTCGAGGCGGCGCGCAGCGCGTCGAAGTCGTGCCGGTAGCCGGTGCAGGTGACGATGTTCAGCCCCAGCAGCGCGTCGTCGCGGGCGCCATCGTCCTCGGCCGGCAGCCCGAACGCGGCCGGGTCGGGGGCGGGCTGCGCCAGGTACGCCTCCGTGATGGGCCCTTCGTGGGAGACGAGCGCGATGAACTTCGCCATGCCCGCGCCGAAACCGGAGGCCAGGTACGTGTCGTGGAGGTCCTTGCAGGCCTTGAGGGCCGTCTCGCTCTCGGGCAGCGCGGTGGCGGACGGCGGCTCGTGGGCGACGAGGGTGCGGACCAGCTCGGGGTGGCGGGCCACCAGCGCGAGGGCGTTCACCGCGCCGCCGCTGCTGGCGAACACGTCGACCGGTCCGCCGCCGACCGCGTCGATGACGCGGCGCAGGTCGTCGGCGTGCTCCTCGACGGTGTTCTGGTCCGCGCCGTCGGTGCGGACGGTGCGCTCGGAGCCGCGGGGGTCGTAGGTGACCACGCGTTGCCCGGCGAAGTGGCTCGCGAGCGTGGCGAAGCCGGGGGCGGCCATCGGCGACCCGATCAGGAGCAGGGTCGGGCCGGCTCCGTCGCGCACGTCGTAGTGCAGGACGGCGCCGGGGGCTTCGACGGTGTGGCTCTGCGGTTCGGTCATGAGGGTCTCCTCGTTCACAGTCGTGCTGGTTCAGCGGGTGTCACCGGTATGACGACAAGCGTCCGCCGAATTCATCGCCGAGGTTTGACCCTCACCCATTTTTATGCTTAAAATCGAAGCCGACGACGGAGAGGAGGCGGCGGATGAGCGGCAAGGCGCCCGGCACCCGCAAGGCGAGCATGTCCGACGTCGCCGACCTCGCCGGCGTCTCCGCGATGACCGTCTCGAACGTCATCAACCGGCCCGAGGTCGTCTCCGAGGCCACCCGCGCGAAGGTGCACGCCGCCATGCGCGAGCTGCGCTACCGCAACAACCTCGTCGCCCGGAGCCTCAGGCTCGCACAGCCGCGCCAGATCGCCTACGTCCTGCCCGCCCAGGACTCGGTGGGCAACCAGTACATGGACGCGTTCGTGCACGACCTCGCCGCCGGCTGCCAGGCCGTCGACCGCAACCTCACCCTCGTCGCCGAGCGCGGCACCGAAGCGCTCATGCGGGCCTGCGAAGACCTCTACTTCGGCCAGTCCGCGGCCGGGTTCGTCATCTCCAACCTGGGACCGGACGACCCGCGCCCGGTCGGCCTGCGCAAGCGCGGCATCCCGTTCGCCGCCTACGGCCGCACCGCCGAGGCCTTCGCGAGCCCGTGGTCCTGGGTCGAAGCCGATGCGGCCCAAGGCATCGCGATGGCCGTCGACCACGTCGCCGACCGCGGCCACCGCGAACTGGCGTTCGTGGGCGCCGACCCCGGCATCGTCACCATGGCCCAGCGCGAGATCGGCTACCGGGAGGCCTGCGAGCGCCGCGGGCTCACCGGCTCGCTCGCGCGGATCGTCGAGTGCGGCCGCGACCTGGAGACCGGCGTCCGCGTCACCGCGGACCTCCTTGATTCGACCGGGCCCCCGACCGCGATCATCTGCGTCTCCGACCCCCTCGCGGCCGGCGCGGTCATCACGCTCCAGAGCCGCGGGCTCGTGCCGGGCCGGGACGCGGCCGTCACCGGCTACGACGACACGACGCTCACCTCGTTCGGCACCGTCGGCATCTCCTCGGTCCGCCAGCCGTCGGCGGCCATCGCCGCCGAACTGGTGCGCCTGGTCATCGAACGCCCCGACGCCCCCGAACACCTCCTCTTGCCGCCGTCGCTCGTCGAGCGCTCCAGCACCGACCCCGCGGTCTGACGAATCCCGATGGCGGCCAACGATTTTTAAGCTCACAATGTGCGCAACCACCAAAGGAGACCCACCACATGTCCAATGAACCGATCCGAGTGGTCGTCTGGGGCGAGAACCGCCACGAGCAGGTCGAGCCCTCCGTCGCCGAGCGCTACCCCGACGGCATGCACGGCGCCATCGCCAAGGGCGTCGGCGCATGGCTCGGCGACAAGGCCCAGATCACCACCCACACCCTCGACGAGCCCGAGCACGGCCTGACCTCCGACGTCCTGGACGCCACGGACGTCCTCATCTGGTGGGGCCACGCCGCCCACGGCGACGTCGAGGACGAGATCGTCGAGCGCGTGCACCGCCACGTCCTCGCCGGCATGGGCCTCATCGTGCTCCACTCCGGGCACTGGTCCAAGATCTTCACCAAGCTCATGGGCACCACCTGCACGCTGCGCTGGCGCAGCGAGCACGACCGCGAACTGGTGTGGACCGTGAACCCGCAGCACCCGATCGCCCGCGGCATCCCGAACCCGATCGTCATCCCCGAGCAGGAGATGTACGGCGAGTACTTCGACGTGCCGACCCCGGACGAGCTCATCTTCATCTCCGGCTTCACCGGCGGCGAGGTCTTCCGCTCCGGCATGACCTACCGCCGCGGCTTCGGCCGGATCTTCTACTTCAGCCCCGGCGACCAGGACTTCCCGGTCTACCACCACCCGGACGTGAACCACGTGATCGCCAACGGCATCGAATGGGCCCGCCCGGACCGCGAGCGCGAGACGCCGACCCTGCTGCGCTACGAGACCGACGACTTCTTCAACGGCCAGGGCTACCGAGGGGCGTTCGAGCGATGAGCTTCAGCACCATCGAGACCGAAGGGCCCCTGCGGCTCATCGTGGCCGGCGCGGGCGGCATGGGACGGGCCTGGAACCGGAACATCATCGCCAGTGCGGACGCCGAACTCGTCGGCATCGCCGACCTGTTCCCCGCCGCAGCCGAATCGGCCGCCGCCGAGACCGGCATCGAGGGCCTCGCCACGGGCACCGACGCGATCGAGCTGGCGCAGCGCACGGGCGCCGACGCCATCGTGAACGCGACCATTCCCGAAGCGCACCACCCGGTCACGATCGCCGCGCTCAACGCGGGCTTCCCCGTGCTGGGGGAGAAGCCGGTCGCCGCCACCGTGGCCGAGGGCCTGTCGCTCGCGGCCGCCGCCCAGCACACCGGGCAGCTGTTCATGGTCAGCCAGAACCGCCGCTACCACCCGGCGCTCCACCAGGCCAAGCAGCGGCTCGCCGGGCTCGGCGCGGTCGGGATCGTCTCGGTCGACTTCTTCCAGTCGCCGCACTTCGGCGGGTTCCGCGACGAGATGGCCAGCCCGCTCCTGCTCGACATGGCCATCCACCAGTTCGACATGGCCCGCTACCTCCTCGACGCCGACCCCGTCTCGGTCTCCTGCGAGGAGTACAACCCGGTCTGGAGCTGGTACGCCGGCGACGCGGCCGCGAACGCGGTCTTCGCGATGGAGGGCGGCGCCCGGTTCACGTTCAACGGCTCTTGGTGCAGCCCCGGCCACGAGACCTCCTGGAACGGCTCCTGGCGGATCTCGGCCGAGCAGGGATCGGTCCTCTGGAACGGCGAAGACGACCCGGTCGCCGTCCCGGACGAGCCCTTCGAACCCGGCGAGGACCACGGCCGGGACATCGCGGGCTCCTTGCGGCAGTTCATCACCGCGCTCCGCGACGGCAGCGAACCGATGGGGCGTGTGCACGCGAACGTCATGAGCCTCGCTATGGTCGAAGCCGCGACGCAGAGCGCGTCACGGGGCAGGCGGGTCGTGATCGACGACGTGCTCGACCGCTCCTATGACGCGGCGCTCGCGGCCGAGCGCGACCCGGAGGTGCTCGCCGTCCTGAAATCGTGGCCTTCCGTCCGGGAGGCCCTGAGCTCTAAGAGGAGCGACAGTGAGTGAATCCCTCAACGTTGGCATGATCGGCTACGCCTTCATGGGCGCGGCCCACTCGCACGCGTGGCGCACCGCGCCGCGCTTCTTCGACCTGCCCCTCGCACCGCGCATGACCGCGCTCGCCGGGCGCGACCCCGAGCGGGTCGCCGCGGCGGCGGTGAAGCTCGGCTGGGACTCTCATGAGACCGACTGGCGCCGGCTCATCGAGCGCGACGACATCGACCTCATCGACATCTGCGTCCCCGGGAACCTGCACGCCGAGATCGCGATCGCCGCGCTCGAGGCGGGCAAGCACGTGCTGTGCGAGAAGCCCCTGGCGAACTCGGTCGAGGAGGCCGAGCAGATGACGGCCGCCGCCGAGGCCGCGAAGGCCAACGGCGTGTACGCGATGTGCGGCTTCTCCTACCGCCGCACGCCCGCGCTCTCGCTGGCGAAGCGGCTGGTCGAATCGGGTGCGCTGGGGCCGATCCGGCACGTGCGCGCGCAGTACCTGCAGGACTGGCTCACCGACGAGAACGCGCCGCTGACCTGGCGCCTCGACAAGTCGAAGTCCGGTTCGGGCTCGCTGGGCGACATCGGCGCGCACATCATCGACGCCGCACAGTGGGTCGCAGGGTCGAGCATCACGGGCGTCTCGGCGATCATGGAGACCTTCGTGAAGGAACGCCCCGTGGGAGGCGACTTCGTGGGCCTGGGCGGTGTCGGCGGCGCCGACGGACCGAAGGGCCCGGTCACCGTGGACGACGCCGCGATGTTCACCGCCCGCTTCGACGACGGGGCCGTGGGCGTCTTCGAGGCGACGCGTTTCGCGCTGGGCCGCAAGAACGCGATGCGCGTGGAGCTCAACGGCTCCAAGGCGTCCCTCGCGTTCGACTTCGAGGACATGAACTCGCTGTGGTTCTACGACTCGGCGGACGGACCGAACTCGGGCTTCCGCAAGATCCAGGCGACCGAGCCCGAGCACCCGTACACGGGCAACTGGTGGCCGGTCGGGCACGGGCTCGGTTATGAGCACGCGTTCACCCACCAGGTCGTGGACCTCGTGGGTGCCATCGCGAACGGCGAGCAGCCGACGCCGTCGTTCGCGGACGCGCTGCGCGTGCAGCGGGTCCTGGCCGCGGTCGAGGCGAGCGCCGAGGACGAGAGCCGCTGGACCAGCGTCTAGCGCACGTGACGAAGGCCCGGCCGCGAGCAGCGGCCGGGCCTTCGCCGTGTCAGCAGCGGGTGCGGCGGGCGAGCCACCCGGCCATGGCCCGCACACCGTGGCCGATCGCGGCCTCGTCGGGCTCGAACGGCGGGAAGTGCGGGGCCGCCGTCGCCACATCGGTCCCCGGGGCGCGCACGCCGAGCCACGTGAACGTCCCGGGCACCTGCCGGATGAACAGCGCGAAGTCCTCGCCGTTGAACGGCACCACGGCGTGCATCACCGTGGCCGTGTTGCGTCCCATGGCGCGGCGCAGGTGCCGCCGCAGCTCGTGCGCGTCCTCCTCGGGGCAGACCAGGGCCGGGAACGGGTCGTTCGGGAAGTCCACGCCGCCATAGGGTTCGGCGAGGCGCGCGACCTCGGCACGGACCTCCGTGTACCGCTCCTCGGGCCAGCAGCGGTAGGACAATTGCACCTCGGCCCGGTCCTCGGACCCCGAGGCGTGAGCGCGCATGTTCACGAACTCGGCGAGTGGCCCGTCCTCGGTCTGGAGCTGCGCCACCAGCTCCTCGAGGTCAGCGGAGTCCGCCGGCGCCGCCACGGTCGAGAGCCCGGCGATCTCGGCGGCCAGCGCCGCCGCGCGGGCCTGCGCGTCCGCCCCGGTGACCACGACCGAGCCGTGGTCTTGGCCGGGCAGGCCGAGCCCGGGGTTGACGCCGAACGTGCCGACCGGGAACGGCCCGCAGTGGAGCGCGTGGATCTCCGTGAAGCCGTAGGTCTCCAGCACGCCGTCGGCGAGCATCGCCCGCGCCCCGGCGAGGCTCTCCTCGGCGGGCTGGAACACGAACACCACCGTGCCGTGCAGGCGGGAGCGCAGTGACGCCAGCGTCAGGGCGGTCCCGACGCCGACCGCGGTGTGGAGGTCGTGCCCGCACAGGTGCTCCGGGCCGGTCGTCCCGTTCCCCGGTACGGCGTCCATGTCGGCGCGGAACGCGACGGTGCGGCCCGGGCGGCGGCCCTTGAGGACGCCGACGACCCCGTGCCCGCCGACGCCCGTCGCCACCGTGAGCCCTGCCGCGGCGAGGTGCTCGGCGACCAGCGCGGCCGTCCGGGCCTCCTCGCCGGGGCCTTCGGGGTGGGCGTGGAGGTCGCGCCGCAGTGCGATGAGGTCGGCTTCGATGCGTGCGGTCGCGGCGTCGATCGCGTCCTGGTCGAGGGCGGCGTCGGCGTGCGCCGCCGCGGGGACGGCGGTGGCAGCGGCTGCCGCCGCCGCGCCGATCACGGCGCGGCGGGTGAGCGCGGGGGTGTCGATCGTGAAGCGGGACATGGCGTCTCCTTCGGATTCGAGGGGGGTGTTGACCTCTCTGATTCTTCGGATTCCGGCCGCCCGGCACCAGCACGCCAGCCCCCGGAAGCACGGTGAGGCGGGCCCCCGAAAAAACCTGGAGAAAAGTTGAGCGGGGATGTCGAGAACCGGGAACCGGCTGCGTCCTAGTGTTGTCAGCGGCGAACGAGCCGCCCGAAACGAAGGAGCGCCATCATGGCCAAGTACCTGTTGCTCAAGCACTACCGCGGCGGACCGAAGCAGCACGCCAACGCCGAAGCGCCGATGGAGGACTGGACTCCGGAGGAGATCACCGCGCACATCCAGTTCATGGGCGACATGATCGAGGACCTCAAGGCACGCGGCGAGTTCGTGGACGCGCAAGCACTCGCCCCGCAGGGCGAGTTCGTGCGCTACGACGGCGAGGGGAAGCCGCCGGTCACCGACGGCCCGTTCGCCGAGAGCAAGGACCTCATCGCCGGGTGGATGGTCATCGACGTCGAATCCAAGGAGCGCGCCTACGAGGCCGCCGCCTACCTCTCCTCCGCGCCCGGCAAGGACAGCCTGCCGCTCCACGAGTGGCTCGAGGTGCGGCCGTTCCACAGCGGCGCGCCGGCGGTCGAATAAGCGCAGGCAGCACGGGCAAGGAATACCTGTCGAATGATCGACGATCAACTGCTGCGGGTGCTCACCCCGCAAGTGCTGGGCGTCCTCGTCCGCCGCGGAGCCGACTTCGCGGCGGCCGAGGACGCCGTCCAGGACGCGCTCGCCGAAGCCGTGCGCAGCTGGGAACAGGGTGCACCGGACGAGCCCAAGGCCTGGCTCGTCACCGTCGCCTGGCGCAAGTTCCTGGACGCGCGCCGCTCGGCGTCCTCCCGGGCCATGCGCGAGATCGCGGTGCACCGCGAGCCGGCCGCCGGTCCTGCCGGGCAGGCCGACGACACGCTCCTGCTGCTCAGCCGCTGCTGCCACCCGGCCCTCTCGCCCGCGTCCGCCATCGCGCTGACCCTCCGCGCGGTCGGCGGCCTCACCACGGCCCAGATCGCCCGCGCGTTCCTCGTCCCCGAATCGACCATGGCGCAACGCATCTCACGCGCGAAGCGGACCCTCGCCGGGCAGCGGTTCGAGGAGCCCGGCGACGTGCGGGCAGTGCTGCGCGTGCTCTACCTCATGTTCGACCAGGGCTTCGTCGGTGAACCGTCCGAAGAGGACCTTTCGGCCGAGGCGATCCGCCTCGCGCGCCAACTGGTCGCCTCGGTGCCGCACGACCCGGAGGCCGCGGGCCTGCTCGCGCTCCTCCTGCTCCACCACGCGCGCCGCCCGGCCCGCACCGACGCCGCGGGCCAGCTCGTGCCGCTCGCCGAGCAGGACCGGACCCTGTGGGACACCGGCATGATCGCCGAAGGCGTCGACCTGCTGCAGCACGCGCTGGCCATGGACAGGGTCGGCGAGTACCAGGCGCAGGCGGCGATCGCCGCACTCCACGACGACGCGGCCTCGGCCGACGAGACCGACTGGGCGCAGATCCTCGAGTGGTACGACGAGCTCGCCCGGATCACCCCGGACAGCCCGGTCGTGGCCCTCAACCGGGCGGTCGCGGTCGGGCACGTGGACGGCCCGCTCGCGGGGCTGCGCCTGGTCGAAGCGCTCGACCCGGGCCTGCCGCGCCGCGACGCCGTCGCCGCGTACCTGCACGAGCGCGCCGGGAACCTGAAGGAGGCGGCCCGGCTCTACAAGGCGGCGGCCGAAGCCACGGCGATCCTGGCCGAGCACGCGCATCTGCTGAAGCAGGCCGCGCGCCTCAACCGCGGCTAGCACCACGAATCAGGGGGCGGCGGTATCCGAGCCATGCCTTCGCTCGCCCTGCCGATCGACGGCTCGCAAGCGTCGCCGAGACCGCAGACGCGCCGACAACGCGGCGAACGGGGCCGGGCAACGACCGGCCTGATCCGCCGGACCGGCCCTAACCGAGCTTCACACCCGTGTGGGCCTCGAGCCGCCCGATCAGCTCGTGCTGGAAGTCCGGGTCCGATGCCGCCGGGTGCGAGCGGCTGATGCGGCGGTGATGCCAGTAGCCGCCGGTGCGCGGCTCGATCGCCTCGTCCGGCGCCGTGGCCAGCCACTCCTGCGTCCGGTGCCCCTCCTCGAGGTCGCCGGGCGCGCCGGGGCCGCCCATGCGGGTCGGGACCCAGCCGGGATCGACCACGTGCGACACGGTGTCGGCCCAGCGGCGCGCGACCGCGAACGCCAGCGCCGTCTCGTACAGCTTCGAGTCCTCGTACGCGCCGGGCCGCACCCGCGTTTCGTTGAAGTCGATCGCGTCCAGGTCGGTGGATCCGTCGAGGTGGTAGCCGCTGCTCAGGTAGATCAGCCTGCGCGGCTTCGACATCAGCGCCGTGAGCAGGTACGGCGCGACCGTGTTCACTTGCAGCGCACCGGGATCGCGGTAGACCCCGGCGTTGTGGATCACCGCGTCGAAGCGCCCGAACGTGTCGGCCTGCTCGGCGACCACTGCCGTATCGTCCATCAGCGACAGATCACCATGGACGGATCCGCGCAGATCCAGGTCGGGAAGCCCGTCGATGCTGCGCGTGTGCACGACGACCTCGTGGCCCGCCGCCGCGAGCGTCTGCGCGGCGGCCAGGCCGAGTCCGGTCGAGGCCCCGGTGATCAGGATGAGCGCCATGGCGTTCCTTTCGTCGAATGCCTGCGGGGCCGAAGATACCCGCGATCGGACCCGATAATCGGTTGCGGCGACCGGCGCGGCGGTGTGTGATCACGGCATGGACATCGAGCTGCGCACGCCGCGAACCGACGAACTCGACGACGCCGTAGCAGCGCTGCGGGCATGGCAGTCCGACGACGTGCCGATGCAACTCCACCCGGGCGACCTCGGCTGGTTCTGGCAGCTCGGTGCCGAAAGGACCGCCGCATCTGTACGGACCTGGTCCCGCGACGGCCGGATCCTGGCGGTCGGCTTCCTCGACGGACCCGATGTGCTGCGGGTGACCACCGCACCGGACCTCCTCCATGACGAGGCCCTCGCGCGGCGGATGGCCGCCGACCTCGATGATCCCGAGCGCGGCGTCCTGCCCGCGGGCAAGGTGAACGCCGAAGTGCCGGAGGGCGCGGCGCTTCACGAGCACCTGGCCGAGACCGGTTGGGGCACCGACGAGGCCTGGACGCCGCTGCGCCGCGACCTGTCCGCACCGGTCGAAGACGCGGGCCTGCGCATCGAAGTGGCCGGGCCGGAGCAGGCAGAACTGCGTGCCTCCCTGCAGCGGTCCGCGTTCGAGGGCTCGACTTTCTCTGTGGAGCGCTGGCAGGCGATGGCCGCCGGCCCGGCGTACGCCGACGCCCGCTGCCTCATCGGCTTCGACGAGAACGGCGACGCCGTGGCCCTGGTGACCGTGTGGTCAGCCGGGCCCGGCAGGCCCGGACTCATCGAACCCATGGGCGTGCACGCGGACCACCGGGGCCGCGGCCACGGCAAGGCGATCTGCATCGCGGCCGCCGCCGCGCTCCAGGAACTCGGCTCCTCCAGCGCCATGGTCTGCACGCCGAGCTCGCTCACCAGTGCCGTCGCCACCTACCGCGCCGCCGGTTTCGACCCGCTCCCCGAGCGCTTCGACCGCGCCCGCGCGGCCTGAGCGAGCCCGAGCCGGAGGCCGCCGAACACGCCTCGACCGTGCCCGCGCGGCCTGAGCGCGAACCCGGTCGCGCCCAGCGCGAACGCACCGCAGCGAAGTCGAGAGCGCGGGCGCGTCCCGTTCGCCCGCACCGGGCGCGCCCAGCTCGGCCGTCGTCGGAGCGCGGGCGCGTCCCGTTGACCCGCAACGGCCTCGCCCGACCCCGTCTTCCGCACGGCCTCGTGAGGCCGATCACCGACGGTCACCGCGTTCCCCTCGCGCAGGGGAGGGCGCTCCCCCTCGCGGGGGACCCGTAAGCACTTGGGGCGCATGCAAGATGAACCTATAGCGAGAACCACCTGGTCGCGGTCAACGACGACTGTCCATTGCGATCGGAGCTTCCCGCCTCGCCATAGGAGCCAAGCCATGCGCCATCCCCGCATCGTGATCGTCGGAGCCGGATTCGCCGGATTCCACGCCGCCCGCAAACTCTCGCGCCACCTCAAGGGCCGCGTCGAAGTCGTGCTCGTCAACCCGACCGACTACTCGCTCTACCTCCCGCTGCTGCCCGAGGTGGCCGCCGGCGTGCTCGACCCTCGCCGCATCGCCGTCTCGCTCACCGACACCCTGCCCGGCGTGCGCCTCGTCCTCGGCACCGTCGACCACGTCGACGTCGGCGCCAAGCGCGTCCACTACCGCGACCCCGAGGAGACCCGCGGCGAACTCGAGTACGACCGCCTCGTGCTCGCCGTCGGCAGCGTCAACAAGGTCCTGCCCATCCCGGGCGTGGCTGAGCACAGCCACGGATTCCGCGGCATCCCCGAGGCGATCTACCTGCGCGACCACCTCATCCGCCAGATCGAACTCGCCGCCACCGCCGAGGACCCGGCAGAACGCGCCGCCCGCTGCACCTTCGTCGTCGTCGGCGCCGGCTACACCGGCACCGAGGTCGCCGCCGCCGGGCAGCTCCTCACCAGGGCCCTCACCCGCAAGCACCCGCAACTGCGCGACCAGCCGGTCCGCTGGCTCCTCCTCGACCGGGCCGAGCGGGTCCTGCCCGAACTCTCGCCCCGCCTGGCGGCCACCGCCGACCGCGTGCTGCGCCGCCGCGGCGTTGAAGTCCGGCCCGGCACCTCGGTAGAAGAGGCCACCGCCGCAGGCGTCGCGCTCACCGACGGCGAGTTCGTGCCCACCCGCACCATCGTGTGGAGCGCGGGCGTGCGCCCCGACCCCGTCGCCGCCGACATCGGACTCGCGACACTCCAGGGCCGCATCGATGTCGACGAGTTCCTCGCCGTCCCCGGACGCCCCGAGATCTACGCCTGCGGCGACGCCGCCGCCGTGCCCGACCTGACCCGGCCCGGCGAGATCTGCGCCATGACCGGCCAGCACGCCGAACGCCAGGGCAACGCGGTCGCCCGCAACGTGGCCGCGTCGCTCGGCCACGGCACCGCCCGCCCCTACAAGCACCACGACCTCGGCTTCGTCGTCGACCTCGGCGGCATGCAGGCCGCCGCCAAACCCCTCGGCATCCCCCTCTCGGGCCTGCCCGCGAAGGTCGTCACCCGCGGCTACCACCTGATGGCCATGCCCGCCAACCGCATCAGGACCGCCGTCGACTGGACCCTCGACGCCCTCCTACGGCGCCAGAGCGTCCAGTTCGGACTCGTCCGCTCGCCCGCGGTGCCACTCGACACCGCCGACCCCGAACTCCCCGCCCTGCCGCCGCGCGTCCCGGCGGCGAAGTAGCGCACTGAAGGACCAGTCCCATGCAGCGCCTTCCCGCACTCACCGTCTCCCTTGCCGCCCTCGCGATCGGCGTCCTCTGGCTCGCCGTCCCCGCGAGCTACCCGTTCGGCGCGGCCGACGCGGTCACCGTGAGCGTCACCCACCTCATCGGACGCGACCTCGCCGCCGGGCTCATGCTCGCCTCCGGCGCGCTCGGCCTCGCCCTGGCGTTCACCGCCCGCCCTGCCCTGGAGGGCGGGGGAGCGGCGGCCCAGGCCGCGCTCTACCTGCTGGTCATGTCGGACGCGTCGCTCATGGCGTCGATCGGGTACGCGCTCATCCCGGTCGTCGTCGGCGGCGCGCTCATCCTCACCGCGGTCGGGGTCGCCCGGCGCCACCCGGTCGGATACGCCGCCGCCGCGGCCCTGGCGGCACTGACGATCGCGCTGGCGACCGGCCTGCTCGACGGCG
Source organism: Glycomyces sp. NPDC021274 (assembly GCF_040641195.1). Lineage (NCBI taxonomy): Bacteria > Bacillati > Actinomycetota > Actinomycetes > Glycomycetales > Glycomycetaceae > Glycomyces > Glycomyces sp. NPDC021274. The sequence goes on from NZ_JBFADC010000022.1 coordinate 12,450, forward strand.
GCGTCGTCGGCCGCTACCTCCAGAGCGTCGCGAAGGGCTTCGGCGAGTTCGGGATCCGCATTGCCTGGTCGTGGGCGATGGCCGCCATCGGCGGCGTGTGGGCCTGGCTGGCGTACACGTCGCTGGTGCGCGGCCGGTCGGCCACCGGCGGCCCCCGGTGGGCTCGGACGGTGACGATCCTGGCCGCGCTCGGCGCCGTCCCGTATGCGCTGGTGCGCCTCTCGTGGCTCACGCCGTGGCCCCTCGGCGGGCTCGACCCCGTGACCGGCCGCATCGAACTCGTCATGCAGTCGACCGCGGCCGTCGACGCTCCTTCGGCGCGGCTTCAAGGGGTCATGATCGGTCTCTCGGCGATACTCGCCCTGGTCCTCACCCTCGGGCTGATCAGCCGGTGGGGCGAGCGGTTCCCCCGCTGGGTTCCGCTCGTCGGCGACCGCGACGTCCCGGTCAAGCTGGCCGTCGTCCCCGGCATGATCGGTGCCGGGGTGCTCTGCATCGCCGCGCCCGGGCTCGTGGTCAGAGCGGTCGAGTCGGGCTATCCGATGGACGCCTTCCTGACCCTCCTCATCTTCCCCGCCCCGCTCTGGGGCCCGCTCCTCGCCGCCGCGGTCTACGCCTACTGGCAGCGCCGGGCGGCAAGCCCGCACACCCCGGAGCCTGAGGTGACCCTGAACGCGTTGCGGCGCAGTGGTTCCTCAGCACCCGGTTGATCGTCTCGGCCGAGCAGGCCTGGCCCGACCCGCATGTGAGAGCATGTCGTCTGTCGGCGCGGTCAGATCCGGAGGACGCATGTTCAAGACTTCCCTAGGCGAAGGCGCGGAACTGCGCCCCCTGACGCCCGACCTCGCCGAGGAGTTCGCGACCCACATGGACCGCGGACGCGAGTTCATCGGACGGCACGTCGCGATCGCGGACGTCGTCGCCGATGCGGACGCGGCCCGGCGCTTCCTCGAGACCTACGCGGACAAGGCCGCCGCGGACACCGGCCGCATCTGGGGCATCTGGCTCGACGGCACCCTCGTCGGCGGCGTCCTCTTCCGCGCCATGGACTTCCGCATGGAGACCGCCGAGGCCGGCTGCTGGCTCGAACCCGCCGCCCTCGGCAAGGGCCTGGTGACCCGCGCGGTCACCGCCATCATCGACTGGGCCGTCGAGGTCCGCGGCATCCACCGCGTCGACTGGTGGGCCTCGACCCGCAACGCCCCCAGCATCGCCGTCGCCGAACGCCTCGGCATGACCAAGGAGGGCGTCGTCCGCGAGGCCTACCTCCACCGCGGCGAACGCTACGACATGGAGATCTGGTCCGTCCTCGCCCCGGAATGGCGCGCCGCCCGGGACGCGTAGACCGAAGGCCCGCACCCTGACCGGGCACGGGCCTTCGCTCAGGCTCACTTACTCCAGGCGCAGCAGCCGCGTGCCGTGCGCAGGGACCCGGACGCGGACCGACCCGTCCTTGACCGGAACATCAGTGCCCTCCCACAGGTCGCGGACCCGGCTCCGGTGCGCGCTGCCGACGTCCGCGAGGTGGACGTCGAGGTCGGCCGGCTCGTCGCCGAGCCAGAACACCGCGCACGCCTCCGCATCGTCGAGATCGGCCCGCCACACGACCAGCGAGTGGTCGCGGACGACCTCGCGGCTGCTCCGGCTGCCCAGGAGCGCAAGCACCTCGGGATTGCGCAGCAGCGCCAGCGTCTCTGGCGGCGTGTCGGGGAGATGCCCGCCGAACATCAGCGGCGAACGCATCATGCACCACAGCGTGAGCATCGTGCGCTGCTCGTCGAACGTCAAGCGCGACAAGCGGTCCGGACCTGCGTGCGCGGTGATGCCGATGCGCCCCAGCGGCAGCATGTCGGCGTCGCCCCACGCGCCCGGCACCTGGTGCGGCGCCCAGCGCGCGGCGCGCTGGAACATCTCCCGTAGCGCGTCCCAGTCGTCCCACAGGTCGTCGGAGATGCGCCACATCTCCGCGGTCTCGCGGAGCGCGTCGAGGTGCGCGAAGGACAGGGCCTTCCCCGGCGAGAGGCTCAGCACGATCGGGCGCCCGCACTTGTCGATCGCGCGCGAGTACGCGGCGATCTCGACGCTCTGCGTCGGCGGGTGAAGCACGTCGTCGAGCTTCACGAAGTCGACGCCCCACTCGGCGAACTGCGCGACCTGCGAGTCGTAGTACGCCTGCGCGCCGGGCCGGGCATGGTCGATGCCGTAGTTGTCCGGGTTCCAGGTGCACGCGTTCTCGCGGTCGGCGATCTGCGCCGCGGTGGTGTCGCCCCCGAGGACAGGGAGGTCCAGCTCGACCGCCTTCTTCGGGATGCCGCGCATCATGTGCACGCCGAACCGCAGGCCCAGCGCGTGCACGCGGTCGGCCAGCGGCTTGAACGACCCGTCTGCGGCCGAAGGGAACCGGTTCGGGGCCGGGAGCTGCCGCCCCCACGCGTCGAGCACCGGGTCGGCGACCGGGTTGTAGCCGTGCTCCACGCCCGGATCCGGCTCGTACCACTGGATGTCGACCACGACCGTGTCCCAGCCGAACGGCAGGAGCTCGGCGGCCATGTACTCGGCGTTCGCGACGACCTGGTCCTCGGTCACCGCCCCGCCGAAGCAGTCCCAGCTGTTCCAGCCCATGGGCGGGCGTTGCGCGGCGAGCTTCCTCGCAGATGTCGACGTCATGGGCTCAAACCTAACCGCGGCCGCGCGGACGTGAATCCGGTCCGCTTGGCGGTTCCTCCGGGATCCTTTGTTCGGCTAGCATCGCCCCTCGTGAAGCACGAAGCGGTGGCGGTCCCCGCCCACGCCGGGATCTGGGTCGCCCACGGCGCGGCCCCGGCGATGGACGGCGCGCACAGCCACGACGACATCGAGTTGAACGTCGTCACCAGCGGGGCCATCGAGTACCTGTTCGGCGAGCGCCGCCTCCGCGTCGAGGAGGGGCAGTCGGCGGTGTTCTGGGCGAGCCTGCCCCACCGGCTGCTCGCGCCCGAGGGTGAACCCGCCGAGGTCTGCTGGGCGCATGTCCCGCTCTCCACGGTGCTGACCTGGGACCTGCCGGCACCCGAGCTGCGCGCCCTCCTCGAGGGCCGACCGGCCCTCGCCGCCGTGCCGTCCGATGTGGATTCACAGAGTGTCTGGCGGCGCTGGGAGGCGGACTTCGCGGGCCGCGATGCGGACGCCGCGCTCCTGGAGGTGCACGCGCTCATGCGCCGCACCCTCCGCGCCGCCCGCACGCCCAGCGGCACCGGGCCGGCCTCGCGGCCTCTGGGCATGGCGGCCTACATCATGGAGCGCTTCCGCGATCCGATCACGACCGCTGACGTCGCGGCGGTGGTGCACCTGAACACCGAGTACGCCATGACCCTGTTCCGCAAGGCCTGGCACATGACCATGGGGGACTTCCTGCTCCGCCGCCGCGTCGCCGAGGCCCAGCGCCTCCTCGCGACCACCGACCTCGACTGCTCGGCGGTCGGCTACGCCGCCGGTTTCGGCTCGGGCAGCAACTTCTACGCCCAGTTCGCCAAACTCGTCGGCACCAGCCCGGGCCAGTACCGCGCGGCCCTCCGCACCCCCGGATCCGACTGAACGATGCGAGCCGGGGCCATTGCCCCGATGCGACGAGGCCGGCCAGCACGTGGGACGAGGCGGTCGAAGCGCGCTGCAGGAGCTTCGACCGTCGCGCTCCCGGACTGCTCGGCGCCTTTGGCCGTGGAAAGCGTCGGCACGATCGAACGGATCCTGATCGGCCTGCTGCGCAGCGGCTTTCAAGCGCACTCGCCGTCGTCGAGCTGACGGTTGACGGTGTCCAGCGCATTGACCGCGGTCTCGTCCTCGAGTTCTGCCGCGGCGGTGTCAAGTGAAGCGCCATCGAGGATCTGATCGCCGGCGTCGAGGGCCTCATTGCCGAGTGTCAGCACTGCGGCGGAGATGTCGACCGGTGCGCCGAACATGGTGGTGGCGGCGGTGGCCACGGCACCGGCCTGCTCGGCGAGGTCGACGCGCACGTCGAAGTCGCTGCTGTCGCCGTCTTGGAGTCCTTGGTGAAAGTCCTCGAATTCGGCGGCGAAGTCGGCGAGGTCGTCGCAGTAGGCGGGAGGCCCGGCCGGGGTCGGGCTCGGCGTGGGGGAAGGCGTGGGCGACGGTGGTTCACTCGGCGTCGGCGGTGCGATCGACGTCGTCTCCGGAGTGGGCGACGGCGAGGGCGTATCCGAGGTCGAACTGCAGCCTGCCGCTACCGCGAACGCGGCGGCGAGTCCGGCCACAGCGGCGGCCCGGCGGACCGGGACGGCAAGGCGCTGAAGGTACATGCGCCCCAGTGTCTCCGGCCCGCCGCGGGACCCCTCCCGGATGCGCCCAGAGCAGGCCCGCATCCGCAAGGACCCGTGGCCGAGTCGCAACGCCGGCGCGTAGTCCCTGCTCCGTTCAAGCAGGGGTCTTCTGGCTGAAGGCGCATTTCCAGGTCCCGTCGCTGCGGACCCAGAGGTCGGTGATCCATTCGTCGGCCGTGTACGGCTCGCCTTCCCAAGTGCCGGTGCTGGTGCGCCGACAGGTGACCAGGAGCGCGTCTCCTGTTGCGACAGTGTGCTCGGGCCCGACCGCCTCCATGGTGAGGTGGGCGAGGCGGCCGGAGGCGATCCACTCGATCAGGTCGGCTTTGGCGACCTTGCCGTCGGGGCCGACGTACACCCAGTCGTCGGTGAAGTGGTCGGCGATCGCGGGAGGGTCGTTGGCGAGCAGCGCGCGCCCGAATGCCTCCGCCACCGCCTGGACCTCGGTTTCGACGGACATGCTTCCTCCAGCTGTCGGCGAGGACTTCCTGAAGGCCGATTGTGCCCGATCGGCTGCCGCAAAGCCCCGGTGGGAATCCCCCGGGCTGCTCGGCAGCACAGGGCCACAAGCGAACCGGGACAGTTCGTCCTGCTGCGGTCTCCTTCAGCGGACGATCAGCTCCGGTTCGACGAGTCGTCCTGTGGGCGTCGGCGTCGGGGGCCGGGAGATCTTCGTTCCTTCGGGGCCCATGAGCATTTCGAGTATGGCGGTGGCGACTTCCTCGGGGAGCTGTTCCACGCTGGAGAGGCCGAGTGCTTCGGCGGCGGCCGTGTTGTCGAATCCGACGATCTGAAGGTCGCTTCGGCCGCCCCGGACGGCGGCGAGGTGCGCGCCGATCGCGTGTACGTCAGTGGCGCACACGATGCCGTCGATGTCGTTGTCCTGCAGCAGTGAGCGCACCGCTGCTTGCGCCTCGGGGACGGTTTCGGCGCTGATGAGTCGCGGCGCGGACGGGTCGCCGGCTCGGGGACCTATGGTCTCGCGCCATCCGCGTTCGCGGTCGTCGCCGGTGCCGGAGTCGGAGGGCCAGCCGAGGAAGGCGATGCGCCGGCCTGCCCGTTCGAGGAGGTGCTCGGTGGCGGCCCGGGTTCCCGCGGCGCCGTCGATGTCGACCCAGGGGTGTCCGGCCTTCTCGAGATCGTGTGCGCCCCAGGGGCGGCCGAAGGCCGCGAAGGGGATGCCGCGTTCACGGAGGCGCGCCGCGCGGGGGTCTCCCGGTGCGGTGTTGGTGAGGATGATGGCGTCGACTTCGCCGCCGTCGGCGAACTCGTTGATGTGGCGCAGCTCGTCGTCAACGGTCCGGGCGGCGTAGAGGAGGACGCGCAGGCCGCGGGTCGAGGCGTGTTCGGTCAGGGCGTGGACGAAGCGGTCGAGGACGACGCCGGAGATGCCGCCGGAGAAGGCGTCGAGTCGCACGCCGATGGTGGAGGTGCGCTGGGTGCGCAGCCGCCGGGCCATCGCGTTCGGCGAGTACCCGAGGGCCTCGATCGCGGCTTGCACCTTCCGCTGGGTGGGCTCGCGGACCTTCGAGGGCGCGTTGATGACGTTGCTGACGGTTTGACGGGATACGCCCGCCGCGCGGGCCACGTCCTCGATCGTCGCCACTTTTCCTGGAACCATTTCCACTCTCCGGGATCCGCTTGACAGGGGCTCAGCGACGACTCTAGCGTATGATCGTTCAAAAGAAATTTGATCGATCAAAAAACGGTCATTGAACGCGATCAAAGGAGATTCAGCGTGAGACGCACCAGGCACACCGCAATCGCGTCCGGGGGCGTGGCCCTCGCCGCGGCCCTCGCCCTCACCGGTTGCGGCCAAGGATTCGACGACACCTCGGACCGCACCTCGAATGACGGGCTGACCTCATCGAACGACCCGCTCACCGTCATGTACAACCCGAGCGGCGACGCCGAGAAGGAAGCGCTCGTGGCGGCCATCGCGGCCTGGTCCGCGGAGTCCGGTGTGGAGGTCGAGCCGGTGGCCACGGACGTCACCAACTCGACCACGGCACTCACCCAGGGGTTCGCCGCGGGGAACCCGCCGGACCTGTTCTACCTGGGTCCCGACCTCCTCGCCGGTTACGCCGCCAACGGCTCGCTCCAGGCCTACGGCCCAGAACTGTCGAACAAGGACGACTTCTACCCCTCCCTGGTGGAGAACTTCACCGTCGACGGCCAGTTCTACTGCGCGCCGAAGGATCAATCGACCCTCGCACTGGTGATCAACACCGACCTCTGGGAAGCCGCCGGCCTCACCGACGCCGACCTCCCCACCACCTGGGAGCAGTTGGACACCGCGGCGACCGCGCTCACGACCGACGGCCGCACCGGCTTGACGTTCGCCGCCGAGTACCAGCGCGTCGGCGTGTTCATGGCGCAGGCGGGCGGCGGGCTGGTCTCCGACGACGGTGCGACCGCCGTAGCCGACTCTCCCGAGAACGCCGCGGGCCTCGAATACGTCAAGTCGAACCTCGAGGACGGCACGTTCGCCTACCCGAAGGATCTCGGCGCCGGATGGGGCGGCGAAGCCTTCGGCAAGCAGCTGGCGGCGATGACGATCGAGGGCAACTGGATCACCGGCGCGATGTCCGCCGACTTCCCCGACCTGAACTACCGCGTCGTCGAGCTGCCGTCCGGCCCCGCCGGTCAGGGCACCATGCAGTTCACCAACTGCTGGGGCATGGCCGCCGACAGCCCGAACCAGCAGGCCGCGCTCGACCTGGTCGAATACCTGACCGGTGCCGAGCAGCAGCTGGCGTTCTCGGCGGCGTTCGGGCCCATGCCCTCGGTGCAGTCGGCCGCCGACCAGTGGCAGGCCGACAACCCCGACCTCGCGGCGTTCATCAACGGATCCGAGTACGCGACCGGCATGCCCACCAGCGCCGGCACGTCAGAGGTCGTCGCGGACTTCAACACGCAGTTGGAGTCGCTGGCGACCGGAGACCCCGCGCAGATCCTCGCCTCCGTCCAGGCCAACCTCGAATCCGTGGTCGGCGGCTAGCATGACCCACGCCGAACAGGCGCCTCGCCGTTCCGGGTCCCTCCGCAGGAGCAGGACCCGGACCGGCGAACGGGCCGCCGGGTGGCTGTTCACGCTCCCGGTCATCCTCATCATGGGACTCTTCCTGCTCGTGCCGGTCCTCATGGCACTGTGGGTCAGCTTCTCCGACTGGACCGGGCGCGGCAGCCCCCTCGCCGCCGGCGTCGGGTTCGTCGGCCTCGACAACTACGCGGCCATCACCACCGGCGGCGGCCTCGACGAGCGGAACTTCGGCATCGCCATGCGCAACAACGCCTGGTACGTGCTCCTCGTCGTCCCATTGCAGACCGCGCTGTCGCTCTTCCTCGCAGTACTGGTCACCCGGGCGATCCGGCGCGGCCGCGGCTTCTTCCGCACCGCGCTCTACTTCCCGTCGGTCACCAGCACGGTCGCCATCACGGTGCTGTGGCTGTTCCTCTTCTCCACCAGCGGCGTGGTCAACGAGGTGCTGTCCTGGGTCGGGATCAACGGGCCGAACTGGTTCAACGACCCGCGCGGCATCATCCATGTAGGACTCACGGCGCTCGGGGCCGACGCCGGCCCCGCCGCGCTCACCGGCTCGGACTTCCTCGGCGTGACCTGGTGGGACTGGTTCGCCGGCCCCTCGATCGCGATGACCGCCTTCATCTTGATGGCGGTCTTCACCACCAGCGGCACCTTCATGCTCCTGTTCATCGCGGCGCTGCAGCACATCGGGGCCGAACTCGGCGAGGCGGGCAAGATGGACGGCGCCAACGCGTGGCAGCGGTTCTGGCGCATCACCCTCCCGCAGCTCAGGCCGACCCTCTTCACCGTGCTCACCCTCGGGCTCATCGGCGCCTGGCAGGTGTTCGACCAGATCTACACGGGCACGCAAGGCGCGCCCGGCAAGACGACCATCACCCCCGCCTACCTGTCATATGAGGCGGCATTCACCGACCAGCAGTGGGGCCAGGGTGCCGCGATCGCGTTCATCCTGTTCGTCATCATCGTGGCCCTCACCGTGTTCCAGCGCTGGCTGCTGCGCGAGCGGGGCGGCCCGAGCCGCCGCGCCCGGCGAATGTCGACCCGTCTCTCCAGAGGTGCATCGTGAACCCACCGAACCTCACCGAGGCGTCGTCCACCGCTCCGAGGCGAACCCGTGAACGCCGCGCCCGCCGCTTCACGCAGGCCGGACTGTACGCGGTGCTCACCGTCCTGGCCGTGATCTACGTCTTCCCGTTCCTGGTCCAGGTCGCCACCTCGTTCAAGACCGATGCCGACGCGGCGAGCAACCCGGCCTCGCTCGTCCCGCAGACGTTCACCACCGCCGCATACGAGCGCCTGTTCCTCAACAGCGACTTCCCGCTCTGGTTCGCCAACTCGGCGATCGTCACGGTCGCGGTGTGCCTCGGACGGGTCTTCTTCGCCTCGCTCGCGGGCTACGCGCTCGCGCGGCTGCGGTTCCGGGGCCGCGGAGTCATCTTCGCGGCGGTCGTGGCCGTGATGGCGGTGCCCACGGTCGTGCTCCTCATCCCGAAGTTCCTCGTGCTCAACCAACTCGGGCTGTACGACTCGTACGCGGGCATGATCATCCCGCTCCTGGTCGACGCCGCGGGCGTGTTCATCATGAAGAACTTCTTCGAGTCCATCCCCGTCTCGGTCGAGGAGCAGGCCCGTATCGACGGCGCCGGCACGTTCCGGGTCTTCTGGTCCGTCGTCCTGCCGATGGCCCGCCCGGCCCTGGTCACCATCGTCATCCTGTCGTTCCAAGGGTCCTGGAACGAGCTCAGCCACTTCATCGTCTCCGCCCAGTCCCCGGAGCTGACGACCCTGACCAAAGGCGTCGCCTCCCTCGCGTCCGGGCAGCTCAGCCAGGGCACGCAGTACCCGATCAAACTCGCCGCCGCGGCGATCATGACCGTCCCGGTGGCACTGCTGTTCTTCATCTTCCAGCGACACCTCACCAACACCAGCGAAGGAGCCGTAAAGGGATGACCTCCGGCCGCCAACCTTTCCTGCACGACGCCGTCATCGCGCTCCACGCCCCCACCCAGGCGTGGTCCCGAGCGGACGGTGCGATGACCGCCCCGATCGACGGCCTGTTCCACGGCGACCGCCGCTTCGTCCGCGGACTGCAGCTCGAAGTGGAAGGCGAAGGGCCCGAACCGATCGCCACGGGCGAACGCAATGCACGCACCGTGGCGTTCGAGGCCGTGCTGCGCGGCGTCGACGACGACACCCCCGATCCGCATGTCGGTCTCACCCGCGTCCGCACGGTTGCGGCGGGACGCATGAGCGAGACCCTCACGGTCACTTCGGTCCTCGACCATGAGGTCACGGGCCTGCTGCGGCTGCGCGTCGAACCGGACTTCCGCACACTCCAGGACGTGAAGTCGGGAGGCGGCGCTCCGGCGGTCTGGGAGGCGCGCATCGACGGCGGCCGCGCCGCGGTGACCGGCGACGGGTCCTCGTTCGCACTCGAAGCCGGCACCGGTGCCTGGAGCCGGGAGAAGGACGAGCTCCTCCTCGAATGGCCGTTCGCCGTTCGACGGCATCATCCGGCAACGCTCACCTGGTCGGTCACCGCGCACGAGACCCTGGTCGTCGGGGCGGTGTCCCGGCCGCCGACCTGGACGGTCCCGGCCGCGATCGCCGACGAGCGCCTGGCGCACTGGGTGGAGCACGCCCTCGACGACCTGGATGCACTCCGGCTCGCACTGCCCGACCACCCCGACGACGTGTTCCTCGCAGCGGGCGCGCCCTGGTTCCTCACCCTCTTCGGACGCGACTCACTCTGGGCCGCAAGGATGCTGCTGCCCTTCGACGTCCCTCTGGCGGCGTCCACCCTGCGAGTCCTCGCCCGACTGCAAGGCACCCGCGACGACGCCGCGAGCGAAGAGGAACCCGGCAAGGTCCCGCATGAACTGCGCGCCGCGACGTTCGAGATGCCGACCAACGGGCTCGCCCTCCCGCCCCTCTACTACGGCACCGTCGACGCGACCCCGCTGTGGGTGTGCCTCCTCGTCGACGCCTGGCGCGCGGGCATGCCGGCCGACGAGGTCGCCGCCCTCATCCCGAACCTGCGGGCCGCGCTCGCCTGGATCGATTCCGCCGCAGGCGAAGACGGATTCCTGACCTACATCGACCGCACCGGCAACGGCCTGTCGAACCAGGGCTGGAAGGACTCCGCCGACTCCATCCAATGGCGCGACGGGCGCCTCGCGAACGGCCCGATCGCCCTCTGCGAAGCACAGGGCTACGCCCACGAAGCCGCCCTCGGCGCCGCCGCACTGCTCGAAGCATTCGGCGAGCAGGGCGCCGGCGAATGGCGGGCTTGGGCCGGGCGGCTGCGCACCCGCTTCAACGAGCGTTTCTGGGTCACGACCCCGGAAGGCTCCTATCCGGCGATCGCACTGGACCGCAACGGAGCCGCCGTCGACACGCTGACCAGCAACATCGGGCACCTCCTCGGCACCGGCATCCTCGACCCCGACGCCGAGGCCCGCATCGCCGAGATCCTCATCGACCCCTCCATGCGCTCGGGCTACGGGATCCGCACCATGTCGACGGCGGCCGCAGGATACTGGCCCCTCAGCTATCACGGCGGCGCGGTCTGGGCGCACGATTCGGCGATCATCGCCCACGGCATGGCCCGCACCGGCCACCGCGAACAAGCCGCCGCCGTCGTCGACGACCTGCTCCACGCCGCAGCCGGGTTCGACTACCGCATCCCCGAACTCCACGCCGGCACTCCCCGCAGCCGCCACGGCCGACCGACGGCCTACCCGGCCGCATGCCGCCCGCAGGCATGGTCGGCCGCAGCAGCCATGACCTGCCTCCAGATCAGCCAGGCGCACAAGCCTGACCTGACACCTCCGCCCTCCGCCAACGGCTAGAGCTCGGCGAGGCACATCTGCGCCTGTCCACTACCGCACCACGAAGATCCGGGTGGCGGGACCGGCCGGCACTTCGACGACCGGCGCGTCCTCGGCCGCGTGGATCGTCCACTCCGGCAAGGCGACCGGATAGAGCTGCTCGATGGTCCGCCCGCGCAGACCAGGAAAGGCGATCTCCCTGGCCTCACTCCGCGACCACAGTGCCAGCAGCGACTCGGACCCGGCGTCGAGCTGCAGCGCGATCACCTCGTCCTCCCATTCCGGAAGGCCCAGCGGCCACACCGGATGCGCTTCGGCGATCCGGTGGCGCCATCCCTTGTGGATCGCAACGGCTTCGCGCACCAGACCGGACTGCTCCGCACTCAGCTCATGGAGGAACCCGGAGAGGTAGACCCGGCCCATGACGCCCGCAGACATCGCGAACGCCGTCTCCTCCAAGGTCATCGAAGCGGCCGGGTAGGCCCAGTTCCCGGCTTGCTCGGGCAGGACGCTCGCTGGCGCCGACGCGGCGATCGGCGGGTACCGCAGGAAGTCCTGCTGGTCGCTCGTGGACTGCAGGTGCGCGACGGAGAGGATGCTGTAGTCCATGCGCAGCGCACCGGAACCGCAGTTCTCGAACAGCACGCCCGGATGCCGGGCCTGCACGCCGAGCAGCCAGTCCCGGAAGGCTCGGGTGTGTCCGAGCAGCCCGGCTCCCGGCGCGTCGGCGTCCACCTCGGTGCCGGCGCCTATGTTCCTGTTGTAGTCGAGTTTGAAGAACGCGAGCCCGAACTCGTCCACGAGCCGGTCCACGGCCTTGTCGAGATGCGCGCGCGCCGCCGGGTGGCGGAAGTCGAGTTGGTAGTGTCCCGCTGCGATGACGCGCTCGCCGAACCGCTGGAAGAACGCTTCCTCGGGCAGCCGCTTCGCCATCGGCGAGTCGACGCCCACCGCCTCGGGTTCCAGCCACAGGCCCGGGCGCATCCCGTTGGCGCGGATGGCGTCGACGACCGACAGCAGGCCGCCGGTGAACCTCCCGGCGCCTTCGCGCCATTCGCCCGCGCTGACCCACCAAGCGCTGCCGGGTGCGGCGAACCATCCGGCGTCGATGCAGCAGTACTCCGCACCCGCCTCGGCCGCCGATTCGATGAGCGGCAGCAGCTTCTCCGTGGACGGTTCGCCCATGAGGGTGTTCATGAAGTCGTTGTAGACCACCGGCAGCCGCGCGTCGACCGGGCGCATCCGGCGGATCGCGCGCCGGTAGTCCGTGAGCGCGGCGAAGGCCGCGTCCCGCCCGCCGTCCGCCGCGCACAGACCGGCCGGCACGCTCGTGAACTCCTCACCGGGGGCCAGCCGCTGGGCGAACTGGTGGTAGAAGTCGGTCGCGCCGTGCACGCCGATCGTGATCGTCGCACCGGTCTGCGCCAGCTCCCAGTGCCAGCCCGCGCTGGTCTCGACCTGCCAGGCGAGCGAGGGCCCGTCGGCGCCCGCCAGGACACCGGTCGGCAGGAACGAACCGGTCGACCAGCTCCCGTGACCGGTCACCGGGAAGATCCCGCGCGAGTACTGACCGTGGAACGCGACATTGACATCCGGTAGCAGCTCCTTGACGGAACGCTGGTGCCAGCGTCCCTCGGCCAGCCACTCGCTCTCGCCCCACAGCAGCTCCTGCTCGCCTGTGTCGGGTACGGCGACGACCGCCGAGCTCACCGAGAGCAGCACGAGTTCGCGCTCGGACCCGTTGCGCACGGTGTGACGGATCTGCAGGCCCGGACCGGCGGCGCGGAACACGCTCGTCACCTCGAGGCCGGTCTCCGCATCGTGCTGGCTGATCCGCAGCTCATCGCCGAGCGACTCGTGCCCGGCATAGCGCAACCGCTGCCCGGCTTTGGAGTGCAAGAGGCTCTGGTCGTTGCGGGCGCGCTGCTCACCGGTACTGGTGATCACGTCGACGACCGGCCAGGGCGCGGCAGCCGAAGGCGCGTCGGGCCCGGTGGCCAGGCGCACGAGCCGCACCGGCCGGTCGTCGCCGTGGTCGAACCGCAAATGGAGCCCGGGGGAGGTCCACTCGAACACCGACTCCTCGGGGCGAGGCGATGAGGCTTTCGATGTCATGCACTGCTCCGCTCTTCACAGGAATACGTACATCGACGAACCGGAGACGCTTTTCACCATCTAGGGAAGCGTCGAGGGCCAGGGCCGCGGGCCCGAGGACATGCCGGTCCTCTGCGCCAGAACCCGATTCGTTCGATGCGTGCAGCTAGAGCCCGCCAACGATTGAGGGAACTGGGATGCAGCCACCGGATGATCGTAGCGAGGCCGCGCTTCGTCCTGGTGTCCCAAAACCACCTAGTGGTGGTCGATTATCACCCCGAACTGCTCGCGCCCGACTCAACTTCGCAATGATGCGATCGCTTGCGCCGCCAAGCGTTCGGCGTGCTGGGGGCGATAGAAGCCGTAGCCCGTCCGGCCCTCCTCCATGGTGGGCGTCTGTCCACTGCGTACCGACTCGCGGTAATCCAGACATGCCAGCCATAGCGGCCGCATGTTCAGGACGCCGGGGAGCCTCTCGAGTTCGTCATCGGTGAGCGCGACATGCTCGCGGTATCCGTGCATCACTGCATCAACGTACTCCGGCCCGACTTCGGCGGCGGTCGTCAGGAGCCAGGCGAGCGCGGGCAGTCGCGGTCCGCGACCGGACCCGGCCCAGCCCACAATGGAGAGGTCGCCGGGCGCGCCGACGGCCGCCCAGGTGTGGTAGTTGCCATGGGTGAACGCCTCGGGCAGCCCCTCGGCGTCGTCAGTGTCCTCGACATGCTCGCGGAGGTACTCGAACAGTTCGCGCCCTTCGGGGGCGACGGCGTCCTCGACGCTCACCAGGAAACCCATCGCGGCCGCGAGATCCTGCTCGGGTCGTCCCGCAAAGCATCCCCCGTCGTGCTCTTCCGCCCCGCCATCCCTGGCGAGTGCTCCACCGGCAGGCGGGAGCGTGTGGAGGCCGCCGAGGAGGGTCGCCAGTTCGTGCTGCACCTCCACCGACTGGACACGACCATGGGCGTCGGTCGGTCGTCCCCCTTCGATGAACTCGGTCACGATCACTCCGGCACCGTCGAGCACGGACACCGGATCGTCATGGGCGATCCGCTCGGCGGGAAAGTCGTGTGCGGCGAGGAATCGCAGGATGTCCGCATCGTCCTTCACACGGCTGATGCCGTCCGCCGGCGAAGAGAAGACACGGGCGACCCACGGAGGGCCGTCTGCACGCTTGACGATCAGCGTCCACGGGTAGTGGCCGGGCCAGGAACCACGGGGTCGGAACTCGGGGTCGTCATCGATCGGCACGACCGAGGTGACGCCGATCCCGTACTGCAATTGAAGGTGAGCGGCGAGTGCGGCGTCGTCGAACGGGCGCGTATCGGCGAACGGCGACTCGCCCGCTTGCTCCATCACGGCGCGTGCCTCGGTGTAGCGCTGGCCGGTCGCGCGTGCCCTTCGACGAACCGCGCGCTTGAAACCGCCTTGCTTGGTCATGACAAGCCTCCTCGATGTGCGCTCGCTCCCCAGCAGCGCGACACTCGATTCGGGCCTGGATTTGACGGCGACCTTGAGGGCGGAATCCCCTTCGCCATCTCGAAGCCCTGGCTGGGGCAGGTCCTCAGAGGCTGGGCGTCAGTCAACGCCGCAGCCAATCCTGCCGGAGGCGGCTCGCCATGTCAACATCCCCGCTGATCTGGCGAGACCGCCTACTCCCTCGCCTGGCCCGAAGAGCCGGTCCGTAACATCGGGCCGTTGCGACAGCGCTCAGCATCGCGCCGGCACATCGCTGCATGATCGTATGGCGCAGACGCAAAGTAAACTGCCTGGGCAGTGGAGCAGCCAGGCTCATTCCCGCGGGCGCGGGGATCAGCACCTTGGCGAGCGGCAGAGCCGCCGATCTCCCATGGTCGGCGCCTCAACTTGGCACGAGGGCATCTCGATCACAGGTGCGGGACGCGCCAGTTCCACCTCGCATCCCCGAGCTCGACCAGGCACAGTGGACGAAAAGGTGGCGACGATGGCATGGAGCACCCGCGAGATCGCCGAACTCGCCGGCACCAGCCTCCGGGCGGTCCGGCACTACCACGAGGTCGGCCTGCTCGACGAACCCGAACGGCTTCCCAACGGCTACAAGCAGTACGGCGTCGCCCACCTCGTCCGGCTGCTGCGGATCAAACGCCTGGCCGACCTCGGCTTCTCCCTGCCCCAGATCGCCGCCATGGGGGAGGACGACGACCACCCCGAGGAGGCTCTGCGCGAACTCGACGCCGAACTGGCGGCCACCATCGCACGCCTGCAACGGATCCGGGTCGAACTCGGCGCCCTGCTGCGGGAATCCGCCCCCACCGACCTGCCTCCTGAGATCGCGCCCGCGGCCGCCCGCGCCGGACTCTCCGGCGCCGACCGCTCGTTCGTCGTCGTCATGAGCCGCGTCCTGGGCCCGCGCGCCCTCCAGGCCTACGCCGACATGCTGCAGGAACCGCCCCCCGAACCGCCCGACCGCGCCTTCAACGAGCTGCCCGCCGACGCCGACGAGCAGACGCGCATCGCCGTGGCCGAACGCCTCGCGCCCTACGCGCGCGAAATCCACGAACGGCACCCCGACCTCAACGACTTCACCGACGCCCCGCAAGGCGAGGGCTTCGTCAAGCGCTCGATCGGCAAGACCCTCAACGACCTGTACAACCCCGCGCAGCTCGACGTCTTGCGGCGCGTCCACGACTTGCTCGCCGACGTGTGGACGGACTGACCCGCCCCACCGCCCCTGTGTGATCTCGTTCATGAAACCGCGCGGAGCGCTTGACCGTGCCGTTACGGCATGGCCTGAACTGTGCCCCATGGCCCCTAAGCGGGGCAAACCGACAGGAGGGCACAAGATGAGAAGACGACGCATCGTCGGCGCGGGCCTGGCGCTGGCAGCCGCCGCCGGGATCACCGGGACGCTGACCGTCCTGCCCGCCGCGGCGGAGGACCACGAATCCACCACAGTGGACTGGGGAGCGTGCCCGGAGGACGTGCCGGGCGCGGACCGCCTCGAGTGCGCGAGCATCGCCGTGCCGCTCGACTACGACGAACCCGACGCGACCACCATCGACGTCATGATCTCCCGCGTCGCCGGCACTGCGCCGGACGAGCGACGCGGCGTCCTGATGCTCAACCCGGGCGGGCCCGGCGGCCAGGGCCTGTCCCAGCCGACCGACCTGATCGACCTCGGCCTCCCGAACGACGTCACGAACGCCTACGACCTCATCGGGATGGACCCGCGCGGCGTCGGCCACTCGACCCCGGTGAGCTGCGGCTTCACCGTTGAGCAAGGCCATAGGGGCAACGTCCCGCCGTACGCGACCGACGAAGCGGACGTCGCCGAGCAGGCCGAGACCGCCAAAGCAATCGCCGACCAATGCGCCGCGAACGACCCCGACGGGCTCATGCGGCACATGACCACGGCCAACACCGCCCGCGACATGGACTTCATCCGAGCCGCACTCGGCGAAGACCGGATCAGCTTCTTCGGCGCCTCGTACGGCAGCGCTCTCGGCGCCGCGTACGCGTCGATGTTCCCCGAGCAGAGCGACCGGATCGTGCTCGACAGCAACCTCGGCGCCACCGCGCTCGACTGGGACGCGCAGCGCCGCTGGGGACCCGGATTCGAAGACGGCTTCCCGACCTACGCGGCCTGGCTGGCCGAACGGCACGCCGGCTACGGGCTCGGCGAGACCGCAGACGAAGTTCGTGACAACTACTTCGCCCTGGCCGAGCGGCTCGACGCGGCACCGATCGACGAATTCGACGGCAAGACCTTCCGGATGCAGATTTTCGCCACGCTCTACAAGGAACGGAACTACGCGCCGACGGCCCGGATCTGGCAGGCGCTGGCCGACGCCGACGGCGCGGAGGCCGGGCGCCTGCTGGAGGAGTCGCAGCCCGCGGCGCCCGCCGACGCCGGAACCGCACTGTCGCCCTACGACAACGCCTGGTCCTCGTACCTGGCCGTCACCTGCAACGACACCGAGTGGCCCGAAGACCTCGCCACTTACCAGGACGCGGTGGAAGCGGACCGCGAGGCGTACCCGATGTTCGGTGCGGCCGCGGCCAACATCACCCCGTGCGCATTCTGGGCCAACGACCCGGCCGAGCCGCAGGTGCCGGTCGATGACGAAGGCCCCGCCAATGTCCTGGTGGTGCAGAACGAACGCGACAACGCCACGCCGCTCGCGGGCGGCGTGCTCCTCCGCGAGGCGTTCGGCGACCGGGCCCGCCTGGTCACCGTCGACGGGGACGGCCACGGCGTCTACGTCTACGGCGACAACCCGTGCGCGCTGAACGTCACGACGCAGTTCCTGCTGGACGGCGAGCTGCCGGCATCGGACGTGTACTGCGAGGCCTCGACCGCGTCGGGCCTCGAACTGGACGACGCTGGTGAAGAGCGCCGCGAGGACGTCCTCGACAGGATCGCGCAGTAGATCGAACGCGCGGCCGGGACCGAAACGGTCCCCGCCGCGCGCGCCGCGACCCGGGAACGCCAATGGCGGTGTACTGCCCGGATGGGTGGGCGTGTAAAATCCCCGTTTTAAAGGCGAGCGGCCCGGGATTTTGGTC
>NZ_JBFADC010000023.1:0-27791 GCF_040641195.1 Glycomyces sp. NPDC021274
GGGGCGGGGGTCCCCTTGTCGCTGTTGGTTGGGGTGTTGGGGGTGTGGGTTTGTTCTTGGGGGGGGGGTGGGGGGGGGGGGGGGGGGGGGCCGCCGGCGCCCCCCCCCCCCACTCGTCGCATGAGTGCCTTGGCGGCGGGCTGGGTGCCTGCGGCCCGAGGCGGCCGGCGCTATCGCACGTCGACCCAGTAGCTGTTGGTGTCCAGCTGGCCCCTGCCGGTGAAGACTTCGGTGCCCGCTTGGACGCTGGTGAGGTACTTGCTGTTGCTGAGCCATCCGCGGTTCACCAGGTTGCTCGTGAAGTCGCGCAGGTCGAAGTTCACCGAGTTGGTGTTCGTGGTGCGGACGAAGGAGAACACGTTCCAGCCGACGCCGTTCCCCGCGTCGATCCAGCCGCGGTACAGGTCCCAGGTGCCGCCGCCGAGGGTGACGGTGGCCTGCCGGGTGCCCGCGGGGCCGGCCCCGCCGATCTTGTAGGGCCAGATCATGATCTCGTCGGTCGGGTTGTTCGACCAGTCGGGATTCGACTGGGGGTGCAGCCACAGGTCGTAGGCGACGTTCATCGTGCCCGTCGCGTTCACGCTGTAGTTCCAGCTCGTCGCGACACTGCGGTTGTCGCTGAGCCGCACCGGCAGTTCAGTGCCGGGGCGCTGCCAGCCCCAGTGCCAGCCGAGGACCGAGCTGGAGAAGCTCTTGACCGAGTAGGACGACCCGCTCCACTCCCACGAGGTGCCCCATCCGATGGTGTCGCCGGACTGCCAGTTGTTCCAGGTGCACTGCCAGCCGCTGCCGGAGTTGTTGCCCCACAGGTTGTTGGTGACGTAGTACTTGCCCATGGCGATGGTCTCGCCCTTGTTGCAGGTGCTCGCCGCCTGGGCCGGGGAGGCGGTGACGAGGGTCGACGCCAGGGCGATGCAGAACGCGGCGACGATGCCGAGCAGCAGGCGTTTCACAGGCGCCCTTCGGGTTTCGGGTGGCATCTTCAATCCTTCCGGTGCGGTGCCGTCGGACCACGGGCGGTCCTCAGCGAGCAGTTTGTTTGGTCAACTCTCAAAACTACGTTATATCGTCACACTTAGACCTGTCAATGTTGACGATGGAAGAGTTTTGCGATTGCAACCTCGAAATAGGGCACGGCCGAGCCATGCCATCGACTGGCCCCACACGAATCCGAGTGGTCATCGATTGACATCAGCGCCCGAGCTTGAATAGCACCCCTTACCGAACCGGTTAATTCAACCTTCGCTACTACCTGGCGATTCACCCGACTCCTTACATCCGCCCGGACAGCGGCATACCGGCGAGTCGATGAATTCGCTCGTACACATTGATTTATCGGTACATGATCGAGCGTCACCACCTCATAGCGACTTGCGCACGGCCACCGCCAATTCGACAGCAGCATCCGCGTCCGCATCGGCGATGCCCACCCCGTAGCGGAACCGGACCGCTTCACCATCCTGAATGGTCAGCTCCTCGCTGAAGAACGGCGCCGGGTTGAGGCAGGCGAACTCCTCTGAGCGGGCGAACCACTGCGGCGGGTGGTGCGGGTTCTCGGCGTCGTCGACCATGAGCACCAGCGAGGTGGCGTCGATGTCGTCGTGCCGCCCGGCGAAGCCCATCCACTCGTGGCGCTGGCCGCGCATGTCGTTGCCGGAGCCGGAGCCTTCGGCGGTGACGAGCCGCCCGCCGGTGAACGCGCGCGGCCCGCGCCAGAACAGGCCGCCGTAGCCGGCGTTCTCGCGGCCCTTCGTGGTCGGCGAGCCGATCGCGAAGTCCGCACCCGAGACGTTGCGGAGCTCGGTCTCGAAGGTCAGCATCCAGGCTTCGTCCGAGAGCAGACGCGCGCGCAACGAGCGGCGCTCGGTGATCCACGGGGCCCCGCCCTGCGTGGTCCAGTCCAGCTCGTGGACCAGTTCGGCGGCCCCGTCCACCTGCTCCATGCGGGTGAACCGCCGGTGCAGCTGGGTGCCGTTGTTCTCCAGCTGCACGTAGAACTGCCCGTGGACGTAGGTCGGTCCGCCCCAGAAGTTCTCCTCCCCCACATGCGGAAGCGACAGGGCGATGCCCTTGTGCCACACATGGTCCCAAGGCCGGAACAGACTCACCAGGTGACCGGCGCGCGTGCGGATCGGGTGCAGGTACGGCTTCGGCGACTCCAGTTGCGGGGAGTCGGGCCGGTAGACGTACCGGAACAGCTCGGTCCCGCCGGCGCTGACGGTCACGGCGCTGTCGATGTCGTGGCGGATGTCGAGGTGGTTCATGCGAAGGTCTCCTTGATCGGCACCCATGGAACGACGCCGCCGTCCATGCTGCGGTTGAACGGGTCGGCGGCGTCGATCTCACCGGCCGAGACGGGACGGCCCTGGAACGCCGAAGCGTAGGTGGCGGCGGCGAACTCCAGCGTCCGGCGCGCCTCGGCGAGCGAGACGCCCGGTTCGGTCCCGGCCGCGATCGCGTCGAGTACCGCCTCGATCTGCAAGCGGTGGCCGCTCTCGGCATCGGGCTCGTCTCCGGCGAGCCAGAGCCCCGCCAGGTCCTCGTGGCCGGGCGCGGCGGTGAAGCGCCAGTCGCCCGCCCGGTAGCCGTAGAGGTGCTCGAGCTCCACAGTGGCGTGCTCGAAGTCGAAGCGGAGCCGGGAGGTCTCCCGCGGCGACACGACCGAGTTGACCACCGTCGCCATCGCACCGTTGTCGAAGCGCGCCAGCGCCATCGAGACATCCTCGGTGTTCGTGGGGCGGGACAGCCGTGCGGCCATCGCCGTCACCTCGGTCCAGGGCCCGAGGATCGACAGGAGCAGGTCGAACTGGTGGATGCCGTGCCCCATCGTCGGGCCCCCGCCTTCGACCTCCCAGCGCCCGCGCCAGGGGACGGCGAAGTACGCGTCGTCGCGGTACCAGAGCGTCTCGCAGGTCGCCACGAGCGGCCGCCCGAGCGCCCCGGAGGCGACGAGCCGCCGGAGCCGGATCGCGGCCGGACCGTACCGGTGCTGGAACACCGTCAGCACCGGTACCCCCGTCTCGGCCTCGACCTCGGCGAGCTCGTCCATTTCGGCCAGACTCAGCGCGGTCGGCTTCTCGACCAGCGCCGGGACCCCCGCCCGCATCGCCGCGATCGCCAGCGGCACATGGGTTCCCGGCGGCGTGCAGATGTGCACGAGGTCGAGCCGCTCCTCCTTCAGCATGGTCTCGGCGTCGCCGTACACGCCGGGGACCGGAAAGCGGCCGGTGAACGCCGCGGCGCTGGCCGGGTCGATTTCGGCCACGGCCGCCAGGTCGGCGCCCAGTTCGGTCAGGGCGTGGGCGTGCGCGTGGGCGATGCCGCCGGTGCCGATGATGCCGCAGCGGAGCGGGGGTCTGGGGACAGGCATGGTGCTCTTCTCTACTCGGACCGCGGGTTACGCGGCGGCGTCGATTTCGGTCTTGAGTTCGTCGATGAAGGCTTCGGCCGCTTCCTGCGGTGTGCGCTCGCCGAACATGACCTCCTGCGTGTAGCGCTGGATCATCGGGTCGAAGCCGCTGCCGCCGGGCGGAGTGAGCGCCACCGCGGGTCCTGCGGCGGCCGACTCGATGTAGTCCACGGCCATCTGCTCGCCCGCGTCGAGATCGGCCGCGACGTGCTCGCGCATGGCCGGGTTGGCCGGGATGCCGCGCTCGGTGCCGAGGATGTCGGCGGCGGCCTCGTGGTTGACGAGGAAGTCGAGCAGGGTCGCGGCCTCGGCCGGGTGCTCGCTCTGGGAGGAGACCACCCAGTACATGGACGGCTTGATGAAGTTCGCGGCGGCCTCGGCGTTGCCGGGCAGCTGGAGCAGCCTGAGGTCGGCGCCGCTCGCGGCGAGCAGGGGCGTGATCTGCGTGTTGTAGCCGAAGCCCATGGCGATCTTGCCGGTGGCGAGGCTGCCGCCTTCGATGCCGGCGCTCTGGCTCTCGACGGATTGCGCCGGGCTTTCGCCTGCGCCGCTCTCGATCAGGTCGAGGTTGTACTCCCACAGCGCGGCCAGCACCGCCGGGTCGAGGGTGACGTCGCCGTTCTCCCCGTAGAGCTCGTTGCCGTGCAGGCGCGCCCAGTAGCGGATGCTGCCCGCGTCGGTGCCGCCGGTGAGACCGGTGCCGTGGATGGCCCCGCCGCTCTTCTCGGAGAGCTGCTTGGCGATCGCGGCGTAGTCGTCCCAGGTCCAGGTGATGCCGTCGGGCAGTTCGACGCCGTACTGGGTGAAGAGATCGGCGTTGATCACGCACGCGAGCATGCCCGCGCCGATCGGGATCGCGTACTGCGTGCCGTCGATCTGCCCGGTCTCGAGGGTCGCCGCCTCGAATCCCGAGGTGTCGAGGAAGTCGCTCGTGTCGGCGAGGTCGAGCAGCGTGCCGCGGTCGCCGTACGAGGAGAGGTAGAGCTCGTCCATCTGGATCACGTCGGGCGAGTCGTTCGCCGCGGTGGTGGTCGCGAGGGCGTCCCAGTACCCGGCCCAGTCCTTGAACTCGCCCTTGACGGTGATGTTCGGGTGCTCCTCCTGGAAGGCGGCGATGACCTGGTTGGTCAGTTCGGCGCGGGTGTCCGCGCCCCACCAGGTCATGCGGATGGTGACCGGCTCGTCGCTCAGTTCCACGTCGCCGCCCCCGCCGGTGCCGCAGGCGGCCAGGCCGGGCAGGGCCACGGCGGAGGCGCCGAGTCCCTTGAAGATGAGTCTGCGTTGCATGGGATTGCTCCTTTTTGTGAAGGGTTATGGTGAAGGGTTGCGGCGGTTCACTTGCCGCCGGTCGTGGCGATGCCTCTGAGCAGGAATCGCTGCCCGAACAGGAACACCAGGAAGATCGGGACGAGTGAGACCACGCTCATGGCGAGCGCGGCGCCCCAGTTCGTTCCCGACTGGGCGTCGACGAAGGCGCGCAGCGCCAGCGGGACGGTGTAGATGTCCGGGTCGGTCAGGTAGATCAGCTGGGAGAAGAAGTCGTTCCAGGTCCAGATGAACGTGAAGATCGCGGTGGTCGCGAGCGCGGGGACCATGAGCGGCAGGATGATCTGCGCGAAGATCCGCGGGTGGCCGGCGCCGTCGATGCGGGCGGCCTCGTCCAGCTCGATGGGCACGCCGCGGATGAACTGGACCATGAGGAACACGAAGAACGCGTCGGTGGCCAGCAGCTTCGGCACGATGAGCGGCAGGAAGGTGTTGACCCAGCCGAGCTGGGCGAACAGCACGTACTGCGGGACGATGATGACGTGGATCGGCAGCATGATCGTCAGCAGCATGATCGCGAACCACCACCGCTTGGCGGTGAACTCCAGGCGGGCGAAGGCGTAGGCCGCCATCGAGCACGAGACCAGGTTTCCCAGGATCGCGCCGAGGACCACGATGGAGGAGTTGACGAGGTAGACGCTGAACGGGTCGGCGAAGGCGTTCCAGCCCTCGGCGTAGTTCCCGGTCTCCAGGTCGTTCAGCAGCAGGCTGGGATCGCGGAAGATGACGTCGTTGGGCCGCAGCGAGCTGACGACCATCCACAGCACCGGATAGAGCATCACCAGCACGCACAGGATCAGCAAGGCGTGCTTGACGACCGAGCGGACCGGTCGGAATCCGCCCCGGGCCCGTCGCGGCGGGGCGGGGTTCGATGCGGGCGGCGCGGTGGCCGGGGTCGCTTTGGCGAAGGTGTCAGTCATTGTAGAAGACCCAATACTTCGAAGCCCAGAAGTTGATCGCGGTGAACGCGCCGACGATGAGCAGCAGCAGCCAGGCCAGGGCCGAGGCGTAGCCCATGTCGAAGTTCCCGAACCCGCGCTGGTAGAGGTACAGCGTGTAGAACAAAGTGGAGTCGGCCGGGCCGCCGGTGCCGCCGGAGACGATGAACGCCTGGGTGAACGACTGGAACGCGTGGATGATCTGCAGGACCAGGTTGAAGAAGATGATCGGCGTCAGCAGCGGCAGGGTCACCGACACGAACTGGCGCCAGCGGCTCGCGCCGTCGACCGAGGCCGCTTCGTAGTACATGCGCGGGATCTGGCGCAGACCGGCCAGGAAGATCACCATCGGGGAGCCGAACGTCCACACGTTCAACGTGATCAGCGTGCCCAGAGCGGTCTCGGGCTCGGAGATCCAGCCGCGCCCTTCGATGCCGAACAGGGCGAGGCCGTCGTTGAACAGGCCGTCGGCGCCGAACACCATCCGCCACAGGACTGCGATGGCGACGCTGGCGCCCAGCAGCGAGGGCAGGTAGAACATCGAGCGGTAGAACGCCAGTCCGCGAACGCCGCGGTCCAGCACTATGGCCAGGCCGAGGGCGAGTCCCAACTGGACCGGCACGGACACGAGGACGTACGTGAACGTGACGCCGAGGGACTGGTGCAGGCGCTCGTCGCCGAGCATCCGGCTGAAGTTCTCCAGTCCGTTGAACTCCGCCGGTTGCAGCAGGTTGTAGTCGGTGAAACTCAGGACCAGCGAGGCGAGCATCGGCCCGATCGTGATGACGAACAGGCCCAGGAACCAGGGCAGCAAGAAGAAGAATGCGGTCTTGTTCTGCCGCTTGGCTGTCGCCCCGCCTTTGCCGAGATTGCGCAGCTCGGATGTCGCGCTCATGGGCCCGTCTCCAGCGGGCGGGCAGCGCCCGGGCTGCGGGCGGGATCGGGGACCGGCATCGGCGCTCCTTTGCGTCAGAAATAGTGATCGTTCACTATTTGAAGTACCACCTAAGATAGTGAACGTTCACTCGTATGTCAAGATGATCACTGGAATCAGTGAGAGGAGACCGTGGCATGACCGAGCGCTCCACCGAATCGAGGCGGCCGACGATCAAGGAGGTCGCTCGCCTGGCAGGCGTCTCGCACCAGACCGTCTCCCGCTACCTGCGCTCGAGGAGCGGATTGAAACCGGCGACGCTCGCAAGCATCGACGCCGCCGTCAGCGAGCTGAACTACCGCCCGAACCTCGTCGCGAGGTCGATGCGGACCCGCCGGACCGGCCGGCTGGCGATCCTCCTGCCCACCATGGTCTTCAACCCCGCGCGGATGCTGCACGGCGCGACCGAGGCCGCCCACGAGGCCGGCTTCACCGTCGAGGCGATCAGCGTCGTCGGCGACACGGCGGCGCGCACCGAGCGCATGCTCGAAATAGCCGGCACCGGGCAGGTCGAGGGCATCCTGGCACTGGCCCCGATCGCCCCCGGAGCCGAGGACCACCTGCCGCATGGGGAGACGATCGTCGTCGCCGCCGACTTCGACGACCAGATGCGCGGCATCGGCGAACTGGCCGACGCCGCACCGCTGGTCGAGATCATGGAAGGCCTCGCGGCCCTCGGGCACCACCGGTTCTTCCACGTGGCCGGGAACCTGCAGTTCGCCTCGGCACGGGCCAGGAAGGCCGCGTACCTCGAAACGGTGGAACGGCTCGGCCTGGAGTCCGCAGGTGTCGTCGACGGCGACTGGTCGGGCAGGTCCGGCTACGACGCGGTGCGCTCGCTCCCGGACGAGGCGATGCCCACGGCCGTCATCGCGGCCAACGACGTCGTGGCCGCCGGAGCGATCCGCGCCCTGATCGAGCGGGGCCTGGACGTCCCCGGCGACGCCAGCGTGACCGGCTGGGACAACAACGAGGCGTGCGAGTACCTGCCGCCGAGCCTGACCAGCGTCGAGGTCAATCTGGAGGGCCTGGGCCGCAACGCCATGCTGAGCCTGGTCAAAGCGATCTCAGGACGCGAGCTGGAACCCGCCTCCCGCCCCTTGCAGCACGTGGTCTGGCGCGAGTCGACCGGCCCGACGGCACCCCGCTGAACGCCCGACGCGCTCAGCTCCCCGAGAGCCGCCCCGTCGCAACCCCGGCGAGATCGGCCAGTCGAGCGGTGAGCACAGGGACGTAGAACTCGGTCATGCCGGCGATGTTCGGATGCGTGCCCGTGCCACCGGTGCCCGGGAAGCCGCCGACGAGGCCGTCGAACGTGTACGCGACACGGTGGCTCTCGATGCGGGTGTCGAGCGTCGCGTCGGCGAACACGTCGGCGACGGCCACGCCCCACTTCTCGGCGGCCTTCAAGGTCACCGCTCGCAGGGCGAGCTGGGTGCCCCAGTCGCGCGAACCCAGCTTGTGGACGGGGACGTAGACCAGGGTGGCGGTCGGCCACTTCTGCTTCATGGCGTGAATGGTCGCCTCGAACGACCCGGCGAAGGTGCCGGTGTCGAAGCTGCCGGGGTCGTACGAGCCGCCGACTGCACCGATCTCGTATCCGTCCAGTTCATGCAGGGTCAGCGCGTCGTTCGTGCCGCCGTCGAAGACGACGAAGTCGGGCGCCTGCGAACTCGCCGACCGGACCTGGGTGAGGATCTTCCCGGAGGACGGACCCGACACCGGCCCCACGGTCGCGCCGTTCACCGCGTACTTGGTCAGCACCATGCCCTCGCGCTCGGCCACCAGGTTCACGAAACCGCGCGAATAACTGTGGCCGTAGACGATGCTGTCGCCGAAGGCGTAGACCGACGACCCGGCCAGGACCCCTTCGGCGGGGTGGTCCGGACGGGCG
Organism: Glycomyces sp. NPDC021274; assembly: GCF_040641195.1. Taxonomy (NCBI): domain Bacteria; kingdom Bacillati; phylum Actinomycetota; class Actinomycetes; order Glycomycetales; family Glycomycetaceae; genus Glycomyces; species Glycomyces sp. NPDC021274. The sequence goes on from NZ_JBFADC010000023.1 coordinate 8,502, forward strand.
AGCCGGAAGTTGTCGATCGACTGCACGCCGGTGCCGTAGTAGTTGCAGGCCACGAACTTCGCGAGGCGCTGGCCCGTGATCGCCCCGGTGCCGGAGGCCATGACTCGCGGCGACGCCTCCTTGGAGGCGATCGAGTACTGGACCCGGCCCAGGGTGAAGTCCATGTGCAGGTCCACGGTGTACCACTTGGAGCGGTCGAAACCGATCCTGGTCCAGGCCGGATTGAGGGAGTCGGGCGCCGTGGCCGACGACGAGTCGGGACCGGTGACGGCGTAGCGCAGTTGCGAGCCGGTCGCCGCGATCGCGAAGACGAGGCGCCCCGCGTCGTCGCGGAACTCCAGGCCCGTCTTCATCCCGTCGCTGGCGATCGAGGTCTTCCAGTCGAAGCGCAGATCAAGCGTCTTCTCGCTCATGATCGACGGGTCGAATCGGCTGACCGACGTCGTGTAGTTGCGCATGTTCTCCGTGACCCTCAGGACGCCTCCGCTGACGCTGGCCCCGGTCGGGAAGCCGAAGTTCGCGGGCAGGGTCTGGGCGCCGAAGCGCTCATCGATCAGCACAGTGCTCGAGGATGCGGCGGCCGCCGCCGGATGCGGAGCGAGCAGGAGCGAAAGGAGCAGGACTCCGGCGGCGAACAGGCTGACCCGTATTCGCTGCTGAGAAACGTTGCTGCGCTTGGAGATAGGCACTTGGGTCTCCCTTGGCGAGGTGTCGCCGACCGCCGGCGCGGAGGGCGAGCATCACCTCCCACGGGGGGCCGAACGTAAGTGGAATCATGATGACAACGGTTCCAGTACCTGTCAAGGTGCGGCGGGAAGCATCAAACAGGTTCTCGTTCCACATGCGAAGCAGGACCTCGACCCCGTCACTCCAGTGCACCTCCTGGCCGGAGTCTCCAGCGGCTCAGCGGTCCTCGACCGTCGCCGAAGTCGTGCTGGCTCGGACGATCAGTCGCCCGGGCAGCACCACGTCTTCTGGAGCATCGGGTGCGAGGGACATCTCCAGAGCCGCCCTCCCGGCATCGTCGAAGGGAAGCGCCACGGTCGTCAGCGCCGGAGTGACGTCGCGCGCGAGCGGGATGTCGTCGACTCCGGACAGTGCGATGTCGGCCGGCAAGTCGACGCCCAGGCGTCTGAACTCGTTCAATGCGCCGATCGCGAGGACGTCGTTGCCCGCGAGCACGAGGTCCGGTCGCGGGCGCATTTGCGAAATGCGGCGGGCCGCGTCCCTGCCGCCGTCCCGACTGAGCTCGCACTGCTCGACGACCACTGAGCCCGGGTCGATACCCCGCTCGGACAGGCCCCGCACGAAACCTTCGGCGCGGCAGTCGAGCGCCGGGTGCCCCGGAGTGGTCAGAACGGCGGCGCGGCTGCGGCCCAGCCCGCCCATATGGCGGCCGATGGCCCTCCCGCACTCGAAGTCGTCGAAGCGGACCGCCTGAAACGGCGTGTCGTGCTCGCCGATGAAGACGACGCCGCACCCGTCCTCGCGGAAGCGCTCGAGTTGCGGGAGGACCTGCTCCTTGGGGACATCGGCGAAGCTCGCGCTCGTCACGACCAGCGCACGGGGGCGCAATGCGTGCAGCATCTCCAGGGCCGTCCGGTGCGCGGCAGTGCCGCTTCCGACCCCGGTGATGCTGACCAGTACACCGCGCTCCCGGCCTGCGGCCTCCATGCCCGCGGCGATCGCGGCGACGGACGCGGTCCTCGGATCGCTGGCGAGCAGCACGACCGCCGTCCGCCTCCCCCGCAGCGCCCGGGCCGCCTGATTCGAGACGTAGCCGAGGGATTCCGCCACCGCGAGGACACGCGCCGAAAGCCGCTCGCTCACGCGGAGATCACCGCCGTTGAGCACCCGGGACGCCGTCGAAGGCGATACGCCGGCCGCTTGGGCGACGTCACGCAGCGTCGCCCGCTGATACGATCGCCGCATTCATCCTCCAATGTCGAACACGCACTCGCGCACTCCCACCGAGCGTCGGCGAGCACGCAGGGAACAGGGTGGCACACCCTGGTATGCGTCCAGTGCCAGGATGTCATTGTGACCACCGACCCTGCCACCGACGACCGTTCCACCGGCGTACCGATCCGACCGTCGGGGGCCACGCTCCGCGATGTCGCCGACGCCGCCGGGGTCTCCAAGGCCTCGGCCTCCCGGGCACTGGACCCGACTTCCCAGTACGTGTCCTCGGCCATGCGAGCGCGCGTCCTGGACGCCGCCGGGCGCCTGGGCTACCGGCCGAACGCGTCGGCGCGGGCCACGACCACCGGCGCGACCGCGATGGTGGCCGTGCTCGTCTCCGACATCCGCGACCCGTACAACGCCGAGATCGTGCACGGCGTGATCGAGCAGGCGGGCGCCTCCGGGCTCGTGGCCACCTTCGCCGGGACGGACCACGCCATCGACGACGAGATCCGGGTCGTGCGCATGTTGCGCAGTCTCAGGCCGCACGCCATGATCCTGACCGGCACGCGCAGCGGCTCGACCGTCTCGCGGGCGTCCCTTGAGGAGGAGCTCGCGCGCTACACGCAGGAGGGGGGCCGGGTGGTGATCGCCGGCGACGACGAGCTGCCCTTCGACACCGCCGTCGTCCCCCGCCGACGCGGCGCGTCGGCGCTCGTCGCCGAACTGTTCCGCCTCGGCTACCGGTCGCCCGCCCTGATCCGGCCCGACCACGATTCGGCGGCAGCGCGCCGGTGGGAGGACGGTGTCGTCGAAGCCGCCGGCCGGCTGGGGATGCGGATCGAACACGACAGCGTCGTGCGCGCGCCCATGACCAGGGACGGTGCGTACGACGCGGCCGCGGGCCTCATGGTGCGTCGGCCCGAGCACCTCGACGTGGTCCTCGCCGCCACAGACACGATGGCCATCGGCGTGATGAGCGCGATGCGCGACGCGGGCCTCACTCCCGGCACCGGGATCGGCGTGGCCGGGTTCGACGATGTCGTGGGCACCGAAGACGTCACCCCGGGCCTGACCAGTGTGGATCTCGCCCTGGCGAGGGTGGGCGCGGCTGCGGTGGAGCTCGCGTTGAGCGAATCCGGCGATCGCCGAAGGGTCGAATTCGAACCGCGGGTCGTCGTTCGGGGCACCACGCCCGCCCGCGCTGACTGACGGCGCGCCGAGGCCTGCGTTATGAAACCGTTACTTGAATATTGACACATGTAAATTGACAGATTCTGCAACCGTTGTCATTCTGAAGTTCCACAGCGATCGCTGCGCATCTGCATCAGCCCTGCCCGGCGGCGGCGAGATCGCCTGCGCCCACTCGCTGACATCCCGGATGCAGGACATCCCGAAGGAGACCCTCATGGCTTTCGATCCCAAACGCGTCAAACTCGCCCGCCGCGGTCTACTCGCAGGCGGTGGAGCCCTCGCCTTGTCGGCGTTCCTGGAAGCGCCCGCGTCCGCCGCGGAGATGCCCCCGAACCCGCTCGAGAAGCCCGGCTGGGTCCTCGACCGGCACGACGAGTTCAACACCGGCAGCCTCGACACGAACCTGTGGATCCCGAGGTACCTGGAGTCCCGGACCACCGTCGAACGGTCCACGGCGCGGTACGGGTTCCGCAACAACGCGCTCGTGCTCCGCATCGACGACGACCAGCCCACCTACTACAGCGGCAACCCGATGAAGGTCTCGAGCGTCCAGACCGGCCAGCGAACGAATCTGCACAAGGACAACGAGTTCGACCACTCGATCCCCACCGACATGAAGTACACGCCCCAGTACGGCTACTTCGAGGTCCGCGCGAAGAGCTCCGCCAGGAGCGGCATCCACACCGCGTTCTGGATCACCGGCAAGCAGGACACCTGGGAGCAGCGCGGCGAAGTCGACGTCGTCGAGCACGCGGGCATCCACGGGAAGAGCAAGTTCAACTGGAACCTCTTCCGGTGGTCGGACCCGAACCTCTCGACGCACACCGAGCAGGTCGGCGTCGGCTTCGACATGACCACCGAGATGCACATCTACGCCCTCGAGTGGACGCCGACCCAGTTCAAGCTCTACATCGACAACGTCCTGACCAGGACCATCAACCAGTCCTTCACCTACCCGGCCGTGTTCTACCTGGGCATCTACGAGCACGCCGACTGGACCGGCACGGTCGACCCCAACGACACCCGGCCGAAGGAACTCGTCGTCGACTACTTCCGCGCCTACAAGCGCGCCGCGACCGGCGACCCGCAGAGCGGCCAGACCTACCGGCTGCGCAACGTCTCGACCGGGCAGTACCTCGACTCGGGCGCCGCCGGCGCGGTCGCACTGGAGGCGGGCAGCACCTACGACGACCAGTTGTGGACCCTCACTGAGCAGCAGACCGGCTTCTGGACGATCGACAACGTCCGCGAGGGCCGCGGATACCTCGACACGGATCCCAACGGTAAGGTCATCTGGGGCGACGCGCGCGTCGGCGACGACACGCTCTGGGCGATCACACCCGTCTCCGGCGGCTTCCGCATCGACAACAAGCAGAGCGGGCGCGGCTACCTCTACGGATCGGGCACCTCGGTTGCCTGGAACACCGGAGCGGCCGACGCGAACACCGTCTGGGCGCTCGAGAGGCGGTAGCCCGCTCTCCTCGAGAACTACCTGAAGAGCCTCGGCCCGACCGCCGCGGGCCGCGGCAAACCCCGAAAACCGACGAGAACAGTGGAACAAAAACATTGACATAGGTGTATGTCCTGGATCATCATTTAAATAGATGATCCAACAAACTAAAGGGGCGCTACTCGTGGATTCGATGAAGAGAAGATGCAAGGCGGCGTTCGTCGCGGTGGCACTGGCGGTCGGCGTGTCCGTCACCGGCTGGGCCTCTCCGGCGTCGGCCGACACCATGACGCAACGCAACGCCGCCCAGATCGTCGCTGACATGGGCGCGGGCTGGAACCTCGGCAACAGCATGGAGGCCAATATCAACGGCGTCCCGAACGAGACCGCGTGGAACAACCCGACCGTGACCCAGGCGCTGATCGACCGCGTGCAGGCCGCAGGGTTCGACACCATCCGCATCCCGGTCTCCTACCTGAACCACATCGGCTCAGGCCCGAACTACACCATCAACGCCTCCTGGCTCAACCGCGTCCAGCAGGTCGTCGACTACGCCTACGACCGGGGCATGCACGTGGTCATCAACATGCACGGCGACGGCTACAAGACCGTCAGCGGCGCCTGGCTGATCTGCGACGCGTCCAACCAGACGGCGATCAAGGACAAGTACCAGAAGGCGTGGCAGCAGATCGCCACCCGGTTCCGCGACTACGACCAGCGCCTGATCCTCGAATCGATGAACGAGAACTTCGACGGGCAGTACGGCAACCCCACGCAGCCGTGCTACTCGAACATCAACGCCTACAACCAGATCTTCGTCGACACCGTGCGCCAGACCGGCGGCAACAACACCTCCCGGTGGCTGCTCGTCCCCGGCTGGAACACGAACATCGACTACACGACGGGCAACTACGGCTTCGCGATCCCCACGGACAACCACCGCTCCCCGTCCATCCCCAGTGGCGAGAAGCGGATCATGATCTCCGTGCACTACTACGCCCCCTGGGACTTCGCCGGCGAGGAGAACGGCAACATCACCCAGTGGGGCCCGGGCGCCACCAACGCTTCGAAGACGTCCACCTGGGGCCAGGAGGACTACATGGACTCCCAGATGAAGAAGACTTACGACGCGTTCGTCTCGAAGGGCTACCCGGTCGTCGTCGGCGAGTACGGGTCGATCGACAAGTCCTCCTACGACTCGGCGAACAACCGCTACCGCCAGGACTTCGCCCGCCTCATGGTGTCCACTTCCAAGAAGTACGGCGCCGCCACCATCTACTGGGACAACGGCGTCAACGGGCAGTACGGGTTCGGCCTGTTCAACCGCTCCAACAACTCGGTGACCCAGCAGGGCATCATCGACGCCATCATGAACGGCCTCGGCAGCGGCCAGCCGTCCACCTCCGTCGCGATCGTCGGAGCGGCGTCGAACCGCTGCATCGACATCCCGAACTCCTCCACGACCAACGGCACCCAGGCGCAGCTGTGGGACTGCAACCAGCGCACCAACCAGGCGTTCACCCGCACCTCCGCGAATGAGCTGCGGATCAACGGGAAATGCCTCGAGGCGGCGGGCTGGGGCACCGCGGCCGGCACCAAGGCGACCATCTGGGACTGCCACGGCGGCAACAACCAGAAGTGGAACGTGAACTCGAACGGCACCATCACCAACGTCCACAACGGCCTGTGCCTCGACGCCAACGCCGGAGGAACCGCCAACGGCACCCAGATCATCCTCTGGACCTGCAACGGCGGCAGCAACCAGCGCTGGACCCTCCGCTAGACACGAACGCCAGACCCGAACGTGGGGCGGCACCGCGTCGCGGTGCCGCCCCACACTGCTGCCGACGACGGCCTCCGTCCGAGCGGATTCCGCCTGCCTACGGACCGTTTGTCCACGGGACCGCGGCGCTGGTCGTCCAAGTCGGCCGGGCGCCGCGGCGCCTTGATCCACACCCACCTCGGGCCTCGGACGTGGTCGTCACGATGGGCTGCGGTGACGCCTGCCCGATCTATCCGGGGAAGCGGTACCTGAACGGGGACTGGACGACCCCGCCGGGAAGGACCTCGAGGACGCCCGGCGCATCCGCGACGACATTGAGAGCCGTGTCCAGACGCTGCTGAGCGAACTGCTCGAACGAGCCTGAGCACCAATGCAATGGGGCCGAGGCGCTGCTGCGCCTCGGCCCCGATCCGTTATCGCTCTTGATGTCTAGCCGCAGCAGTTGCCGCCGGCCTGCTTGAGTTCGATCCGCTCGCCGGAGTAGCCGTGCAGGACACCGGTGGCGAGGCCGCGGGCGCCGACGGCGACCGGTTCGGGCTGGGCGGTGCCGCAACCGGATCCGCCGTCGGCGCTCATCCCGCAACCGGAGTCGGCGGTCTCGGCGGCCGTGGAGCCGCAGCAGCCGGAGGCCTCGGCGGCGTCGGCGATGCTGGTGGCTTCCAGCGACCTGCTGGAGGAGCACACGCCGGTCTCGGGCAGGTCGAGCTCGACCTTGTCGGCGGCCTCCCGGTCGCCGGCCAAGGCCGCGGTGATGGAGCGGACTTGCTCGTAACCGGTGGCGAGCAGGAACGTCGGGGCGCGGCCGTAGGACTTCATGCCGACGAGGTACAAGCCCTCGTCGGGCTGGGCGAGGTCGGCCTCACCGTGCGGGGGCACGGTGCCGCAGGAGTGGAAGTTCGGGTCGATGAGCGGGGCGAGCTTCGCCGGAGCCTCCACGGTGGCGTCGATCTCGAGCCGGACTTCGCGGAGCATGTCGAGGTCGGGCCGGAACCCGGTCGCGGCGGCGACGTGGTCGGTCTCGATGACGTGCCGGGCGCCGCCGATGTTCCCGACGACTGCGACCGCGTCGTTGTCGCGGTCTTCGAAGCGGTCGATGGTGAATCCGGTGACGAGTTCGATCGCGCCCGACTCGACCAGTTCGCGGAGGCGGGTGCCGATGGTGCCGCGCGCGGGGAGCGCGTCAGCTGATCCCCCGCCATACAGGCGCGCCGGACTCTGACCGCGGATCGCCCAGACCACCGTGGTCTCCGGCTCGGCCTCTTTCAGCGTCGCCAGGTTCAGCAGCGTGTTCGCGGCCGAGTGGCCCATGCCGACCACGAGGGTTCGCTTGCCGGCGAACCGGTCGCGCTCGATGCCGAGGACGTCCGGGAGCGGTCCGGTGGCCCAGGCGGCGCCCGGGTCTTCGCCCGGTGCGGCGAGGCCGTGGGCGCCGAGGGGGTTGCGCTGGGTCCAGGTGCCTGAGGCGTCGATGACCGCGTCGACGATCAGGTCGGCCCATTCGCCTGCGGTGGTGCGGGTGCGGACGAGGTAGGGGCGGCCCTCGCGGTCGATGGTGCGGGTCTTGTCGACACCGACCCGGGAGACGGCGACGACGCGAGTGCCGAAACGCAGATGCGGGGCGAGCTCGGGCGTCTTGGCGAGCGGTGCCAGGTAGGCGTCGATCAGCTCGGCACCGGTGGGCAGGCCGTCAGGGTCGGGGGCGGTCCAGCCCTGGGCTTCGAGCAGTCGCCTTGCGGCGCTGTCGATGTCGAAGCGCCACGGGGAGAACAGCCGCACGTGCCCCCACTGGCTGATCGCGTCGGCCGGGCCTTCGCCGGCTTCGAGGACGATCGGGGTCAGGCCGCGTTCGACCAGGTGCGCGGCGGCGGCCAGGCCGACCGGCCCTGCGCCGATGACGGCGACCGTGGACACCTGGCGGGTGATGGGGTTCGACATGGCGGACTCCTGGAATCTCGGCTCATGGTGACCGCGCCGACCGCGGTCACATCAACTTCGATAATTAATACCAGTGATTGCTGTTGATAGCAAGTTCTGTGGTTTACTTGACTCATGAGCCGCACGATCGAACTCACCCTGACCGACGTGAGCGCCGCCGAGCACTCGGACGCGTCGCTGCTCGAACACGCCAAGGACCTCGCACCCCAGTTCAAGGCCCTCGCCGACGAGAACCGGCTCGCCATCGTGCTGCTGCTCTCCGAGCACTCCCGCACCGTCAGGGAGCTGACCGAGGCCACCGGCCTCGCGCAGACCCTCGTCTCCCACCACCTCGCGCCCCTGCGCGAACTCGGTCTCGTCTCGGTGACGCCCAAGGGCCGCAGCAACGTCTACTCCCTGTGCTGCGACGCCTTCTCCGCGCCCATGCGCGCCCTCGCCGGCCTCTCCAACCCGGTCGAGCACAACGGCTGCTGCTAGCGAACACAACCCACAGTGCTTGTGTCGCACCCAAGGGTCACACTGGTGCGATGAGCACCAGTGACCATTCCGGCGGCCCCACCCGCCTGGAAGCCGCGTTCGCCGACTGGTTCCATGACCGCGTCCGCACCCGCTTCTCACACCCGGCCTTCCCCGGTCAACGCCACAGCCCTCGAATGCGCCGCCGCCTTACAACCACGGACGGCCAAGACGTGTTCATCCCTGAGGGCGACGGCGGAGACCCCGATGGACCATGCCGCACCGGGCCTGTGGTTCGCCCGGCTTCCGGGTACGGGGGCGCGCGGCGAAGTCGCCTTGGCCCACGCCACCTTCGAGGGCCACGAGGAACCGCGGTTCACGATCTCTTTCGCCATGAAGTTCCTCGTCTCATGGCCGATCGGCGGCAACCTTGTGGGATCCGGCGAAGACCAGAACCCCATCTTCGTCCGCCCCATGTGACCACCGCCGGACCTCGGGACTGCAGCGTCAGCAGCAGCCGTCCAAGAATCCCCGCAGCCGGTCGAGCGCGACCCCGATCCGCTCTTTGTCGGCGCGGTAGTACACCGTCTTCGCCTCGCGGCGGCTGGTGAGCAGTCCGCCGTCCTTGAGTTGCGCGAGTTGCTGGGAGGCGGTGGACTGGCCGATCGTCAGTCGCTCGGCGACCTCGCCGACGCTCAACTCTGCGCCCCCGGCGAACAGCAGCATTACCTGCTGTCGCGCCTCGGACGCGAGGGCTTTCAGGAACCGGCCCGTCGCCTCGTCCGGCACGGGCACAGCGGAGTCGGTGGTCGCGGTCGCCATAGGTTCCAGACTAACCTCATTTCATCATTTCGTAAAATCATGGAATGACGATATGATCCGTGCATGGACCTCATCGACACCCTCGTCATCGGCGCCGGCCAATCCGGCCTCGCCACCGCCCACGCCCTCCGCAAGCACGGCATCGCACCGGTCATCCTCGAAGCCGGCGACGCCCCGACCGGCGCCTGGCCCCGCTACTACGAGTCCCTCACCCTGTTCTCCCCCGCCCGCTACTCCGCCCTGCCAGGCTTGCCCTTCCCCGGCGACGGCGACCGCTACCCCCACCGCGACGAGGTCGTCGACTACCTCACCTCATGCGCCGACCAGCTCGACGCCGACATCCGCACCGGCCACCACGTCACCGGCGTCGAGCACCAGGACGGGATCTTCACGGTGCACCTCGCCGACGGCCGAACCCTGCACGCCCGCACCGTCGTCGCCGCGACCGGCGGCTTCACCAACCCCTACCGGCCCGCACTCCCCGGCCTCGACTCCTTCTCCGGCACCGTCCTACACGCCGCCGAATACCTACGGCCCGAACCGTTCACCGGGCAGCGGGTCGTGGTGGTCGGCGGGGGCAACTCCGCCGTCCAGATCGCTACCGAACTCGCCCAACACGCCCGCGTCACCGTCACCACCCGAGGGAAACTCCGCTTCGCACCCCAACGGCCGCTCGGACGGGACCTGCACTTCTGGTACACCGTCACGGGCCTGGACGCCGCCCCCGTCGGCCGCTTCCTGACCCACCCGCCGACCGTCCCGGTCCTGGACACCGGCCGCTACCGCGCCGCCGTCGCCGCCGGGCGCCCCGACCACCGGCCCATGTTCACTGCCCTCGACGGCGACCGGATCCGATGGAGCGACGGCACCAGCGAGCAAGCCGACGCGGTCATTCTCGCCACCGGCTACCGCCCCGCCCTCGACTACCTCACTGCGCTCGACGTCCTCGACGAACACGGACACCCCCCGCACCGCGACGGGCTCGCCACCGGTCTCTCCGGTCTCGGGTTCGTCGGCCTCGAATGGCAGCGCAGCCTCTCCTCGGCCAGCCTCAGAGGCGTCGGTCGCGACGCCGCCCGCATCACTCGGCGCTTGTCCTCTTACCTGGGGAGTCAAGCAGCATTCGGAAGGCACTGATCACGCCGGCGGATCGCTCGCATCAGTCGTGTTCTTCACCTGGGGCGTGGGTGTGGCCCTCTGCCGGTTCGGACTCCTCGGAACCGGGTTCTGCGCTCATCTCCGAGTCCGCCGGGGATTCCATGTCGGCGGACTCGTCGGTGCCGTGCTCGTGGTCATGACCGTCATCCTCGTGGTCAGCGGTCTCGGCGTCGTGGGAGTGGCTGTGCTCGAGCGCTGCCATAACCGCCATCGCTCCGAGTGTGACGAAGGAGAGGACAACGACCGCTCGGTATCCGCCCGAGGAGAAGGCGCCGTGGCGGTCCCGCGGCAGGAGGGACCAGAGCAGCCCGACGACGATCGCGATCTCCATCGCGGCGGTGATCAGGTCGGCAGCACCGAACGCCTCAGGTACGCCGGCATGCGGGCCGAAGGGCACGCCCCACCTCCGGCTGACCGCCCAGAGCCCGAGGAAGCCGATGTTGGCGAGGATGCCCGAGACCCGGAAGAAGACGTTTCCGGTTCGAAGTGCCAGCAGTCCCCAGAGCAGTTGGAAGCCTGCGGTGCCGGCGAAGAAGACGCCGGCGAGGGGCCACTCCTGCCAGTGGGTCGGGGTGGCGAAGACATGGACGACGCTGGCGGCCAGACTGGCGATCGCGGCGACTTGGCGTGCGAGTTTGGCTTCGGTCCGGGTCCCGGCGGCGTCGTGGGGCGCTTCGGTGTCGTTCACGTCGTCAAGGAACGAGGTCCGGGGGGAGGGCTGAGTCCGGCCATGGCGGTCGTCGGCGGCCGCAGATGAATCCCTGTCGGGAAGCAGCGAGAAGACGTGCGTGTCCCAGTCGTTCTCCAGCTCGCGGCCGGGCCGCGGGCGATCGGCCGCTAGGGCACCGCCGCGGCGCTGCTCCGGGTACGGATCCGCCCACGATTCGGCGAAACCGCCGCTGCGAGGTTCAGGCGCGGCGGGGCGGGCTCCGCCGCCTGCACGCGGAACGGGCCGCTGGTCGTTGCAGCGGAATAGTAACCAGCCCTCGGCACGCTGTCGGCGCGCGTTTCGGGGAACCCGTAGTCGGACCGCGGTTCAGAGCCTTCGCCGCCGAAGTGCCCGGATGGGCGCCGAGCCGAGTATCGGTCGTCGGTTGCGGGGGACGGCTCGCGCGCGTAGGTCCGTCTGCGTGGTGCCGGCCGGTCGAGCGGGACGCGCGCGCGGTCGTCTTGGGGTTGGTTCATGGAGGGTTCCCTCGCTTCAGGTCAGTCGGTCTGGCTGGATCGCGAGCCCGCAGGCGTGGGCGCCGTGGTCGTGGGAGGGCGTCCCGGGGTGTTCCTGTTCGGCATCGTGTTCGTGCGACTCGATTGCCAAGGTGTCGCTTTGCGGACCGAGTAGGTGACCGAGTGTGAGGAGTGCGGCGAGTCCCACCAGCCAAAGCGTGAATCGCCTGACGCCCAGTGGAAACCTCGCATGGTCGACGGGAGCCGTGCCGCCGACGTCGACTTCACCGGCGGCTGCGCCTCAGCCTCCGATGGGGCGAATGGAGGCGAGCGTCATGCGCAGTCGGTTCTCGTCCACTTTGCCGTAACTGAACAGCACGCCGTCGACGAGCAGACCGGGTGCGGTCAGGATGGCGTGCTCGATCGCGAGACTCCGTCCTTCGTCGCTGACTAGGGGAACCTCGGTGACGCTGAGCTCGAACTCGGCGGAGAGGTAGTGGAGGATCTCTTTCGCGCGGTCGCACTGTTCGGAGCGGGGCTCGGTGAGCAGGATGATCTCGGTTCGGCCGGTCTCGTCCAACCTTCGACTCGCCTGCAGTGGCTTGACCATCACACCTCTTCCCGTCCAACCCTTATCTACTAAGAAAGATAGTAGGTAAATGCGAGGACTGCCACCCCGACAGTGGGAAGCGGTGTCGTACCTAGCAGCAGGCGAAGCTGACGGCGGTGAGGACCGGGGTGGCGAGGATCAGGACGGGTGCGGCCACTGCCGCGGCGTTGCCGCTGAGGATCGTGCCGATGCCTGCGGGACCCGGTGCTACGGGAGCATCGAGCAGCCGTTCGATGCGGGCGACGGTGTCGCCGCCGCTGGCGGCGAGCGCCTCGGCCGGGGCCTGGGCGGTGGCGACCTTCAGCAGGCTGCGGGCAAGGGCGCTGCGCGTCGCGCTCTGTGCGGCGGCGTCGTCGGCGGCGAGTTCGACGAGGTGGCCGATGCGCCCGGGAAGACGCGCGAACAGCGGGAACCATCCCAAGGCGCGTTGCCCCGTCTGCGCAAGGGCTACAAGGAGGTGATGGCGTCCGGCGAGGTGTGCGCGTTCATGCGCGAGCACGGCGGCGAGCTGGGGCCGATCCAGCAGCGCGAGGGCTCCGGAGGTCACGGCGACCAGGCCGCCCTTGCCCGGCAGGCAGTAAGCGGCGGGGCGGGTGCCTTGGACGACGACCGCGCCGAGGCGGCGGTCTCGGGGCGCGCTCGCGAGGAGGTGCCGCAGCCGTGACCGCTCGGCGGCGGTCGACCGGACCACCCCAATAGCCGCGATGATGAGCCACAGCGGGAGGGCCCAGGTCAATCCGGCTGCGACTACCGCGATGAGCGAGCCGCCGACCGCTCCGTGCAGCTCGTGGAGTGTGGCGACGCACGCTTCGACGGAACTGGCGGCACCGCTGGCGAACATGTTCGTCGGGAGCACGATCGCTGCGCCTGCGAGCACCAGTGCCAGCACGAACGACACGGCCAGCGCGAACCAGGTGGTGATCGCCAGCCGCGGTGAGGCGGCGGCCCATTTGACGCGGTCCATCAGTCGCGGACCGAGGACGCCGAGCAGTGCGGCGTAGGCGATCAGGAGCAGCGCTGCGGTCATCGGGTGCCCTCGGCGGCGTCGAGGGTCTCGCGCAGGCGCGCCAGCTCCTCAGGGCTGATCTTGCCGATGAAGCGCAGCAGCGTGGCGCTGCGGTCGGCGGAGGACTCGAGCACGGCGGCCATGGCGTCGGCGTCGAACTCCTCGCGGGATTGCGCGGCGCGGTAGGCCCAGGCGCGCCCCGCGCGCTCTCGGGTCACGATGCCCTTGCGGTGCAGGTTGTCCAAGACGGTCATGACGGTGGTGTAGGCCGGCTCCGGGTCGCGTTCGAGTGCGCCGAGGACCTTGCGGACGGTGGCCGGGTCGGACGCGGACCACAGGACCTCCATGATCGCTGCTTCGAGCTCGCCGAGTCTTGGCATCAGCACCCCTCTCTCGACATGAACCCTATCCCTCACCCTTGCCCTGGATCTACTATTCATGATAGTAGATAGGGGCGGCAGACCGCCACCGAACCGACCACTCGACGGGGCCCTCCTTGACCCTCACCGCGTTCGCCGCTCGCATCACGCTCGTCGCGGGGCTGATGCTGGGTGTCGTCGCGATGCACTCGTTCGGGCACACCGCGCACGGCGGTCAGGACGGCGAGATCGTTGTGACGGGGCACGGCGGTCACCACGGCCATGCGAACTCCATGCCGGCCCCAACCGAGGACGACCCCGGCCTGTCGCCGCTGCTGTCGGCCGTCGGCCTCATGGTCTGCGGCGCGATCATCGTCCGCCTCTACGGCGTATTCGCGCTCGTCGCCGAAGCCGAGGGCAAGCAGATGCGCGGCCGCGCATTGGTGCGGACCGGCTCGGGGCGAAGCGCCGGCGGCCGATTTCGCGCCGACCGAGCTGAGCGGGCACGTGCTGTCCTATGGCGAGCTCGCACCCGCCGATGCGGTCGCATTGGAGGCGCGCGAACCGGACCGGACGATCGACCTCGAGCTCACCGGGTCGATGGGCGACTACGACTGGGCCATCAACGGCAGGCCCCACGACCTCGACAACCCGTATGCCATCGAAGTAGGCGAGCGGGTGCGGCTGCGGTTCGTCAACGACGGACACATGTGGCACCCGATGCACCTGCACGGCCACACGTTCGCACTCGCCGAGACCGGTCTGCGCAAGGACACCGCGATCGTCCTGCCGGACCAGACCCTTGAAGTCGACTTCGACGCGGTCAACCCCGGCCGGTGGATGGTCCACTGCCACAACCTCTACCACGGTGAATCAGACATGATGGCCGTCATCGGCTACAGGGACTAACCACCGCGGGGCCGGGCGGCATCACTGCCGCCCGGCCCCGCCGGTCTTGCGTTTCAGTCCTAAGCCGCAGTGGTCACCTCTGCCTTCGCGCGGCGCACCGTCACCGCGGCCAGCACGGCGGCGGCCAGGGCCACGACCGCCGCCGCGATGAACGCGGTCGAGAAGCCCTCGGTCAGCGCCGGTGCGTTCCCGACCTCGCCGGCGCCGTTCGCAACCGCCAGCGCGGTCACCACGGCCAGGCCCAGAGCCGAGCCGATCTGGTAGCCGGTGTTGACGATGCCCGAGGCCAGGCCGCCTTCTTCCGGTCGGGCGCTGGAGATCGCCATCTGCAGCGAGGGGATGAACGCCAGCGCCATGCCCAGCGCCGCCAGCAGCGAGGCGGGCAGGACGTCGACAGCGTAGGTCCCTTCAGGACGGATGAACGAGAGCCAGAGCAGGCCGCCGGCCAGGAGCACCAGGCCGGTGACGATCATGGCCTTGGGGCCGAAGCGGGCCATGAGCCTGGGAGCCAGGGCCACCATGCCGACCATGATGAGCGCCGTCATCGGCAGCAGCGCCGCCCCCGAGGGGAACGCGGAGAACCCGAGGACCTGCTGCAGGTAGAGGTTCAGGAAGAAC
This sequence comes from Glycomyces sp. NPDC021274, assembly GCF_040641195.1. Lineage (NCBI taxonomy): Bacteria > Bacillati > Actinomycetota > Actinomycetes > Glycomycetales > Glycomycetaceae > Glycomyces > Glycomyces sp. NPDC021274. Next base: position 23,868 of record NZ_JBFADC010000023.1, read on the forward strand.
CACATCGGGATCCACGCTGCACCGAGCAGGAGTTGGGCGAGGTTGGCCGCACCGAGGTTCGGGGCGCGGAAGATCGCTAGCGGCATCAGCGGATTGCGGCGCTTCGCCTGCAAGGCGATGAAACCGACGAGCAGAGCGGCGGCGACCAGGAGCGTGCCCCAGGTGGCGGCGGACGCCCAGCCGACTTCGGCCGCGCGGACGATCGCGAACACCGCCGCCGCCAATCCGAGCGTCGCGGTCAGTGCGCCGAGCACGTCGATGGAGCCGCGTTGCGCGCCACCGGAGGGCAGCAGCGCCGGGGCGGCGGCGAGGGCGAGGACCGCGACGGGGATGTTGATGTAGAAGACCCAGGGCCAGGAGGCGTACTCGGTGATGAGGCCGCCGAGGAAGACGCCGGCCGTGCCGCCGGCCGGCGCGGCGGCGCCGTAGAACGCGAACGCCTTGGTCAGCTCTTTCGGGTTGCCGCCGAACAGCATCATGAGCAGCGTCAGCGCTGAGGGCGCGATGAGCGCGGCGCCGGCACCCTGGATCCCGCGCCCGGCGAGCTCGGCCGCCACGTTCGGGGCGATGCCCGCGAGCAGCGACCCGGCGGCCAGGACGATCCAGCCGAGGCTGAACATCCGCCTCGCGCCGAACAGGTCCGAGAGTCGGCCGCCGAGCAGCAGCAGACCACCGAAGACGACGACGTAGGCATTGAAGACCCACGAGAGGTTCTCCTGGGTGAACCCGAGGTCTTCCTGCATCTTCGGCAGGGCGACGCCGATGATCGAGGTGTCCATGATGACCATGAACTGGGCGAGCGCGATGAGCGCCAGCGCGGTCCAGCGGCGCGAGGCCGGGGGTGTCGATGTGGACGACATGTCCGTCTCCTATACCGGTAGGGGGTATGCCAGAGGGGCACTACTCCGTTTACTTGCGGAGCCTCGAAGCCCGGGGATCCGCGTGGGAGTATTTCTATCATACCCCCGGGGGGTATATCAACCATGGTGTGGCAGATCGCTCATGCGGTCGCTGTCCCATCCGGCATGAGCGCATCGGCGGCACACTCGGCGGCCGTGAGGTCGTCGACGATGACGCAGGCCTTTCCCTGATCGGCCGCGATGTCCACGGCCAGCACGCCGACCATGTCGGTGAGTTCTGCGCGATTACCCACGAGGCAGTGGCCGCAAAGTCTCAGGGCGTGCGATGCGCTCAGCACACTATCGATGCGGGAGAACGCCTTCGCAAGCCCTGGTCGTGACTCAATGGAGGATGGTGGTCGCGCCGTACCAGACGTTGCCGTGGTCGAGCTCGACGACCTTGACGACCGTGCGGGAGTTCGGGGCGTGGACGATGAGGCCGTTGCCGATGTACATGCCCATGTGCGAGAGGTCGTTGTAGAACACCAGGTCGCCCGGTTGCAGCTCGTCGCGGCTGATGCTCGCCGTCTCGCGGTACTGGGCGGCGGCGTTGTGCGGCAGCTCGATCCCGATCTGCGCGTAGGCGCGCAGGATCAGGCCCGAGCAGTCGTAGGTGTCCGGCCCCGCGGTCCCCCACACGTACTGCTTGCCGACCTGGTCGAGCGCGAAGGAGACGACCGCGTACTCGTCGTCGTTCATGTAGGGCAGGTCGTAGTCCGTGATCGCGTCACCCGCGGCGGCCTGCCACTCCTCTTCCAGGTCGTCCATCCGGGCGTTCAGTTCGTCCTGCCGCTGCTTCAGCTCGGCCTCCTGCTCGTCGAGGTCGGCCTGGAGGTCTTCGAGGAGGTCGAGCTGGGTCGTGTACTCCTCGGAGGCGGTCTTGAGCTCGTCTAGAAGATCGAAGCTGTAGAGGTTCGCCGAGTTGAGCCGGTCGAGACGTTCGACGAACGCGTCGGGGGAACCCGATTCCAGCAGCAGCGCGGCATCGCCGATTCCCTGGTCCACGTAGGTCGCGGTGATGTAGTCGGCGAGCTGCGAACGCAGGGAGTCCAGGTCCGCCTCCGCGGAATCCAGTGACTCCTGCGTCTGGGCGATCATGTCGCGGTTGTCCTGCGCCTCCTGCGCCAGCTGGTTGTACTCCTCGACGGCCGCGGTGAGGTTCTGATCGGTCTCCTCGATCTCGTCGTTGATCTCCCCGGTGTCACGCTGGGCCCAGGCGGGGGCCGAGGCCACCCCGGAGACGAGGAGGCCACCGATCACGGCGATCGAAGTCCATTTGCGACGAACAAGCGAAGGCTTCACGAGCAGGTACTCCCTCGGGGATGTCGGGGCGCATTGCAGGAATCCAAACTACTATCCACGATAGTTGTCGTTCGCGGGCGGGGCTCACGTTGCCCGCCTCACGGGCAAACTCGGCGCCACCAGCCGCTTCCAGGCCGGCGCCCTCGCCGCCCGCCTCGGCTGGCTTGACTAAGGCCTCACCGGGAGGACGGTCCGATACCCCACTGGGGTATAGTTCGTGGGTGTTGAGCCCGCACCGCGAAGCTCCCTCTCGCAGCACCAGGCACTCCGTCTGTCTCCTTCGATCGCCCAGGTGGTTCCATGGCCCGCAGGATCGCGCGCGTCGCGCTGGTGGCGCTGCTCATGGTGGGCTTGGTGGCGATGTATTCGTGGGGCCACCGGGGGCATCGCGAAGATGCCGGATCCGAGGCGGGCAGCGCTTCACCGGCCGCACATCACCACGCCGGGATGGCCCATCACGGCGATCCCGAAACCGTGCCGGACACCGATGAGCACGATGGCCACAGTGGCGGTCTGCTGTCGTTGCTGACCGCCATGGTCCTATGCGGCGGAATGCTGCTCCGGTCCATCGCAGAGTTCCTGCGGCCGTTGTGGTCCGAGTTCCGCAATCGGATGTCGGCGATAGTTGCAGCGCTCGCTCGACCTTCGATTCAGCACGGCTTCCGGCCGCATCCGCCACGGCTCACTCCGATGTCGCTGCTGCTCAATCGGATCGCGGTCCTGCGGATCTAGATGCGGCCCCCGCCACGGGGATAAGCCGCCGCTTCCAGATTCACCGCAGACCCGATCCGAAAGGCTTCCATCACCATGCGTGCACTGACACGTCGTTCCGTGCTGCGCGGCGGAGCCGCCGCGCTCCCCCCGGCGGCCGACTTCGCGCCGGCGGAGCTGACCGGGCACGTCCTCTCTTATGCCGAACTCGCCCCGGCCGAGCCGGTCGCATTGCCCGCCAAGGCACCTGACCGGACCATCGACCCGGAACTCACCGGGTCGATGGAGCAGTTCGACTGGGCGATCAACGGCCACCCGCACGACCTCGCGAACCCCTACCCGATCGAGGAAGGCGAGCGGGTCCGGCTCCGGTTCATCAACGGCGACGCGATGTGGCACCCGATGCACCTGCACGGCCACACCTTCGCCCTCGCCGACATCGGCCTGCGCAAGGACACCGCGATCGTCCTGCCCGGGCAGACCCTCGAAGTCGACTTCGACGCCGTCAACCCCGGGCTGTGGATGCTCTACTGCCACAACCTCTACCACGGCGAAGTCGGCATGATGGCCGCCCTCGGCTACCTCACCTAGACACCGGCGGGTCCGGCAGGCCGCGGCCTGCCGGACCCGGCACCGCGAACTCCCTCCGGCAGAAGGTAATCCCATGCGCACTTCCCGCACCCCGTTCCTTGCCAAACTCCTGGTCGCAGGCTCCGGAATCATGAGCCTTGCCAACTCCGTCACCATCCCGTTCCTGGCCGTCTTCCTCCACCGCGAACTCGGGCTCGAACCCGCGGCAGTCGGCCTGGTCATCGGCTCCTCGGTGTTCTTCTCCATCGCCGCGGGCTTCTTCGGCGGCACCCTCTCCGACCACTTCGGCCGCATCCCGGTCCTCATCGCCGGCCTCGGCGGCGTCGTGGAAGCTCATGCAAATGTCTCGTTCGGGTGAAGTCGTGTCTCCGCGGCCGGGTGATCGATGCCGGCGCCCTCACGCCCGGGTCGGTTCACGACG
>NZ_JBFADC010000024.1:0-10021 GCF_040641195.1 Glycomyces sp. NPDC021274
GGCCAGCAGCAATGCGGCGGCCGTGCGGTGTCGGCGGGCGCGCAGCTGGCCGCGGCCCGCCTGGAGCATCACGGGCGTGATCGGGATGTGCTCGAACGTCTCCCTGTCGACGCGGATTTGGTAGTCGCCCCACTGCATCATGCGGTAGGGGATGACCGGGGACATGCCTCCGGCGCCGTATCCGCCGTATCCGTAGAGGCCGCCGCGTCGCATCTGCTGCCGCTGCTGGTGCATGCGCATGGTCTGCATCTGCATCGACATCCGCTGTTGCTTCTCCAGGGCGGCGATGTTCTGCCGTGCGTTCGCGGAGAAACGGCGCCTTCCACGCTCCCAGATAGCGTGCTGCTCGTTGAGGAGGCGGTGCGCGATATGCGTATCTGTCTGGTCGTCAGCACGCCACCAGCGGCCGAATTCGGCACGCAGATGACGCGCCCCCACCGTGAGAGTGTGCACGTCGCCTTCGCTGGGCTTTTTCTCTCCCCGCTTCATCACAGCCCTTTACAGCGTGCTGGTGAGGAGTTCGCCGATGGTGTTTCCGCTCGTACGGATCAGCCCCATGGCCATACCGAGGAGACCGGCGGACGCACCGAGCCACACCCCCACCAGGGCGCCCCGCACCACGGGGGAGGTGAGGTCACGCCTGCCCGATTTGATGAGCCCCAAATAGAACATCAGCAGGACAATTCCCGTGATGGCGCCACCGACGCCGACTTTCTCTCCGCCGGTGATCGCGGCTTTCGTACCACCGGGCACTGACACTCCCGTGGCGTGCTCCAGCGCGTATTTCCCCAGCCCTTGGCCGAGCGCGGCGGCGCTGCCGCCCATCGCCCCGAGGATGCCCCCGCCAAGCAGCAGCAGAGCAGCAATTGCCACCCCCATGAAAAAGTGGACACGGGGGGTCGGATCCCCACCATTCCACCGGCCGATCTGGTACGCGAGCAGCGCCAGGCCCAGCACGATCGAGCCGATACCGCCTGCCGCGGCCCCCACCGTATTCATCGTCAAACTCCCGTCAGCCACGTCAACGTCAGGCGCCACGCAAACCGCCCGAACCCAAGGACCACCACCCACGCCAGGGTCACGACCACCAGCCGGAGCACGTACCCGACGTACCGCATGCGCCAGCCCCGCACGAGGGCGGACTTCACCACCCCCACCAGCGCCATCACCAGATGCGCCAACGAGCTGGCCAGCGCGCTCCCAATGGGGACGAACGAGATCACGGCAAGCACCCCGGCCACCAGCAGCACCCACCCCAGCGGCGCCAGCAGACCCTGCGTGCGGACGGCGTCGACCAGACCCGCGGCCGGGCCAACACCCCACACCCACGCGGCCACCGACAGCACCACCGCCGGGACGTTCAGGCCGAGGTGCAGCCACGCGATGTCCAGTCCGCGTTTCTGGGCGGCGATGTTCGGGTCCAGCCGGTCCGCGATGGCGTCACCGATCTGCGCGCCAATCTCCGCAGCCTGCCCCATCTGCGCACCGATGTCGTGCAGCGCGGCTTGCGCCTCCGGTGCGTGCTCCGCCCACGCGTCCTTCGCTGCCTCCGCCGGCCTGCTCCACCAGGGCCGGTCGTCCTCGTCCGCGGCCTCCGGCGGACCCTCGTCCGGGGTCGGGGCAGCCGGGCCCGGGGCCACCTCGGCGGCGCCGGATAGTGCCGTGTCGCCGTCGGCATCGTCGGACAACTCCGCGACCACCGCAGGGGGCTCGGGCGGGTCCGTACCCGCGGTTCCGGCGTCGTTGTCGTCCGTCATGCCACCCCCTTTGGCTCCGACGGCGAAGCGCAGCCCGCCGCCCGGTCCGTGCAGGGTAGCCGCTGGTCAGCACGTGCGGCACGCCTGATCGCTACGCGAAATCCGGATTCGGGGACCGCGCCCCCGCCGCAGCTGTCCCCTGGCAGGGTGAAGGGGTCCCGGGACGTCGCCGGGCCGCGAGGATTAAGGGGGATACATGGCGTATCGCTACGAATGCCGCGCCTGCAAAGGGGAGTCCACCAAGGTGGACACACGCGAGGAGGCCGAGAACGTCCAGCAGCTGCACCGCGCGGTGGAGCACGGCGGACTCGCCCCCGCCGCTGGCGACATCGTGCGTCCCAGCCGGATTCCGGTGCCGCAGGGACCACCTCCGGTGACCACCAGGAAGGCCCTGGCGCTCCTGGGGCTACTGGCCGTCGGGCTTCTGATTGCCCGTCTGCTCGGTCAGTGATTGGTCGTTACGAAATGCTTTGCAAGGTCGCAGATTGACTTCTAGGGGCCCAACGACCTGCGGTTTTAGGGGAGTTGACGTTTTCCTTGTGAAGTGGGAGAGTATCGCTCGGCAGCGCCACTAGTGCGTCTGCTTGGCGTTTGGCTCTCCTTCTCGTAGAGAAGTGGGGGCCTTTTTTATTCGCCACCGCCCACCAGGCCCCCGTAGCACTTGCGGGGGCCTTTTCCATTGCCGCGGAGGTCGTCCTTGCTTCCTTTGTCTGCTCCCGTTGTGCCCGGAGCCGCGTTCGGTGTGCCCGTGTGGCTGGCTGCGCTCTGTGCCCTGGTGCTGCTTGCCGTACTGGCGCTGATCGCCGGTATCGCCTGCGTCGTCTTCCGCAGGGCCGAGCAGGGGGAACTGCCCAATGCGCTGCTGGGGCTCAGCCATGTCATCTCGGCTCTGTGCGGGCTGCTGCCGTGGGGTAGGCCGGCCACACCGCCGGCGCTGCCCGAACCTTCCTGTCCGGAGCCGGAGTCTCCTGCACCGGCCACGGTTGTCCTGGTGCGCGGCGAACCTGCCGGACGTCTTCCGGAGCGAGGTGGTGCACGGTGACCGGGCACCCGCGAACGGAGCGGACCAACGAATTGGCCGAGGTGCTGAAGACCATGAAGGCACCGGAGGCGATGGCGGTCCTGGCTTACGTGCTCTACGGAAGCACTCCGGAGCTGATCGGGCAGCAGCTCGGGATCACCACCTATGCAGCGTTCCGCGTGGTGTCCCAGTCGCTGTCCATGCTTCGACACCCCGCTCAGGTCCAGAAGTTACGCGACTACATCATGGATACGGACGGCGAGGTGGTCATCGACTTCGAGCTGCGCGGCATGATCCGGGGCTGGAACATGGAGCGGTTCGCTCCGGTGTGCGTCCAGTGCGCCAGGCGCTACCAGCTTGATCGGCTGCACAGCCCGTACGTGTGGAGGAACTTCCTCGGCCGTCCGCGAAAGTACTGCTCGAACCGGTGCCGGCAGGCTGCTTACCGGGCCCGCCGCAGCGAGCGGAATACCCCGTGAGCGGGGACGGGCGGCACCCACTGTGGGTGCCGCCCGCCATCGCCGATGCCCACGACACCCGGTGTCAGTACCCCGGAGCATCATGGCCCTGGAGCTGGAGCGGCGGGGAGGGGCCAGGTGCAGTTCACTGCTGAGCACGCCGAGTGGGGGCGGGTGGACATCACCCTGGACGATCTGGGCTGTGGCCGGTCGTGGGAAGAGATCCACCGCGTGCGGGGCGTGGAGCTGGTCTGCCCGGAGTGCGGCGGCCAGGTTCACGCCCGGGTGTCCAAGCTGGGCACCCGGCACCTCTACCACCGCACAAAGCCGCCGTCGTGCTCGCTGGCGAACGAGTCGCTGGAGCATCACCTGCTGAAGCTGGAGCTGGTGACGTGTGCGCGCGCCGCCGGGTTCCGGGCTGAGCTGGAGGTCGCCGCGCCGACCGGGGAGTGGCGGGCGGACGTGATGGTCCTCAACGCGGACGGTTCCTGGTTGATGGCGTTGGAAGCGCAGTTGTCTCCGATCACGGTGGAGGACATCGCGGCGCGGACCGGTCTGTACGAGCGGGACGGGGTGGCGGTGTGCTGGTTCGGCCTCCGGCCGCGTCCGTGGGTGGGCACCGTGCCCACGCTTCTGGTCCAGGCCCCCGAGGAGCAAGGGCAGACGTGGACGGTGACGGCCGGCCTGGCGCGCTTCTCCGACCGGCCGGTGAGCTGGCTGCCGGTCGGCACGGGGCTAAGCGACGCGGTCGCCTGGATGCTGACGGGCCGAATAGTGCCGCACACGCCCCTCTCCAGCCAGCGGGTCACCGGCAAGGACTGGGGTTACGAGTGGGCGGAGGGCTGGACCAGGTACTGGAACGATTCCTGGCGGCTGTGGTGGACGACCCCCGCCTACGCGGCCCGAGACGCCGAATGCGCCCGGGAACGGGCGGAGGCCCGGCGGCGACAGGAGGCGGAGGAGAAGGCCGCGGCGCGGCGACGGGAAGAGAAGGCCAAGCAGCGGGCGGCCAAAAACCGTCTCTACCGGGCGTTTTGGGACCGTACTGGCCTGGACCGGCAGGCTTGGCGCGGCTTCCGAGCCCTGGCCGAGCTGCACCTCGACTGCCCCCTGGCCTTCGGCGCTCCGGATGCGCGGTATGGCGATGGCCGGCCGGTGTACGAGCGCAGCGGACCCGACGGCGAGCAGTGGACGCTGATCGGTATCGCCTGCCCGGACCCGGGCCGGCTACGAGCCTGGGCAGAGGAGTTGCCGCTGCTGGTCCCCTCCTACGCCGACCTTGATGTCCTGGCCGGCCGGGCGTGGGCGCCGTTCCAGGTCTATGTGCTCGACCCGTACACCGGAGAGATCGACCAGGAGCGCGTGCCGCCGGCCTCCGTCAGTCCCTAAGACCAACGTCGAGGCCAATGTGCGGGCCGGGCTGATCGAGCGGGCCAGGCGTAGCCACGACCACAGCACGAAGAGGGCCGGAGGCAGGACAAGTGCCTCCGGCCCTCGGCTATGACCGTACGCGACACCGGAGATTCGCTGGTCACCGGGGTTGCGCGGCTAACCCTTCAGCCTGTACGGGCGCGTGGGAACGGGAGTTGGGTAGCGCGGTCCCATGTTCGTGCGGCAGGCGGCTGTAGCAGTGCCGCCGGGTTGATTCAAGTGGCCGCGAAAATAGGGCCGCCGTGGGACGGAACGCCCGGTTCCACACCCCTGGCTTGCGTTTTCGCTGGTCAGAGGCCCGTGATGGGGGCGACGAACGATCCAGACTGATGGGGCATCACCGGTTCAACGCAAATCCACCTGAACTATCGAATGGGCGCCGCGTGCGGTGGTCGTCCCGCGCCCGGACGCGACCGACGGGCCTGCGGGGCTAACCCCTCCGCCGTCCACGGTGACCCCACCCCATCAATCCGCGTGGCTCCAACACGCCCAAGCAAGGGAAGACCATGTCCTCTACCAACCCGACCAATCCGACCGTCGTGCCCCAGCAGTCGCCCGAGGAACCCGCCGCGCCGCAGCGCGCCCTGTGGCCCTTGACGGTCTTCAACGCGGTGCTGGTCATGCTGCTCATAGGGGCCGGCATCCTCTACGTGACGTGGCGGCACCCGTCTCTGGGGACCCCGGTCCAGACGGCCATCGCAGGCGTGACCGTGCTCGTCACGGTCGCCCTGGCCCTGGCCCGCCATCGGTAAGTGCCCGGTGCCGCCGGCCGGCTCAGGCCGGCGGCACACCCCAGTCCGGCCCTCCACCGCCACTCGAACAGGTCGGTGTCGGTCAGACCCACCGTGTCCAGGCCAGGCCAGGCCACACCCAGGTTCTCGCTGTCGATGCGGGCTCGGCGGCCGCCAGTCGGCGCCGACGGCTGCTCATGGTGCGACCCGCTGGCGCCGCCGGCTTCCTGGTGGCCCGGCCGCTCAGTCAGTGAACCCGGTGCCAGACACACGTGTGGCCCGGCCAAATGGCCGGGCCACATCTGCGCTTCCTCAGCTTCGCGCTCTGTCGAGTGCGTGCTGGTGAGTTGGTGGGGGTTCCGCTGCAACGGAAGGTCCCCTACTTGTCCCTGGTGCGTCCACAGCAATACGGATTCGCCGCCGGGGGTTCGCGTGCACACGCGAACTGACAGGCATAATCCTGACTGACGGAACACCAAACCGGCAACCACCATTGTGCATGCTCCTTACAGCACGTGAAAAATCACCGCACTGACCTGCGGAAACTCGGCCCCGCCGGAATCTATCCCTCCCAGGTTGTTCGCGACAGTCCCGCGACGAACCATAAACAACTGAAGAGAAGCGGAGCACGCTCAGTTGTTTATTCCTTGTCGGAGATTTTCAAGATTCTTCTCGCCTTGCACCATGTACCTCTTGACCTGCGAAAACACCGTCGAGAACTCTGCGGAAGCCGCGCTCCCGACGAATCCGTGCAATCTCTCCGACAGCGCAGCGTGTGACGGGTTTCGTGACGCCGGGTCGGCATTGACAAGGTGTGCCTAGTCCAGCAACCACGTGCGTACGCACCTGCGTTGAGGCCAGTAGCGTGAAAACGGCCCTACCTCCCGGCTGCAACCGGGCGGGCCAGTCCACAGCAATCCGTCGCCTCCGCTGGAGTCTTCATTGTCCCTGGTCCTTGCTAAGAACTCCGACGCCTCGCAGCCCCAGTCCGAGCCTCCGGCTCCGCGTCCCCGCCTGTCCTGGGTCGACCTGGTCCTCCTGGTCGTCGTGCTCGGATCGCTGGTCACCCTCCTCGCCCTGGGGATCGACCTGGAACGGTCGGTGGCTGTCGTGAGCGTCGCCGGCGTCGTCAGCGTCGAACTGCGGCGCCGCTTCACCCAGTCCTAACGATCCCCTGGCCCGGGGCCACCGTGCCCCGGGCCGCGGGCTCGCGAAAGGAGCTGCGGTGGCCCGCCCCATGAACGCCCTGCCCACTGGTGACGGCCATGACCGTCACCTGGTGGACTTCGCCGAGGCCCTGCGCGCGCTGCGCCAACGGGCCTCACACCCAAGCCTCGCCGAGATGTCCGAGCGCTCCGGCGTCTGCATCGCCTCGCTCTCCGGCGCGCACAACGGCCGCACGCTGCCCACCTGGCGGACAGTGGAGGGATACGTCCGGGCCTGCGGCGCCGATCCCGAACCGTGGCGCTCCAGGTGGGAGAACCTCCGTCTCACCCAGCGCACCGATACCTGCGACAAGCACGCAGCCGTGCTGAAGCGATGGGCTCGCACCGGGCAACTCACGCCGCCCCAGTGGGTGAAGAGCGAGGCCGAGCTGGCCCGGCTCCTGGATCACATGCGCCGCTTCCGCGGGCTGAGCCTGCGAGACCTTGCACGCTACCGGGCCGGCTTCTCCCACCACACCTACGGCGCCGTGCTTCGCGGTGACCGGCCGATGTCCACCGCCATGCTCATCGCCCTGCTGGGCGCCTGCAAAGTGGGTCCGGGCCCCACCGAGCGGTGGGTGTCGATACTGGCCGTTGTGCGACCGTCGGAGTGGTATTCCGTCGAGTCCTGGCGAAGCGGCCAACCACGCCACTGGCGCCCCTTCGCCATGAACAGCGGCGGAGGCGTGATCCGTGACAGGGCACGTCGCTTCCCACTGGCCATGAACAGCGGCGGAGGCATGGTCAGTGACGGGGAGCGTCGCTTCTACTAGCTCTGACCCGCCGGCGATGAGTGCCAGTGCCGCCGGCCGACTCAGGCCGGCGGCACACCCCAGTCCATGTCCCGCTGCAACCAGGCGGGCCTCCTACGGCGACAAAGCGCGCCGGCAGCGGCCTCCACCCCAGGGACAAGGGCCGCCCACTGGCTCTGCTGCGCGCTCAGGTCGACTGCGGCAAGAAGCCGTTGGCCCTGGCGACGGCCTTGGCTGCGGTGTCCTTGGCCGATGCCAGGATCTTGGCGGCTTCCCCTGCGTCCTCTTCGAGCGCCTTCTTGATGCGGGCGGGGGCGAGGGCGCGGTGGGCAGCCTCCAGGTGCATCACGGCGCTGCGCAGGTCCTCCAGCGCAGATGCCTGCTGACCTCGGCCGGGCTGGGGCATGTTGGCCACGAGTTCCCGCACGAGGGCGGTCAGCTCGTCCTGCGACAGCTCCTTGTCCTCCTTGCGCGGCACCTGCTGGACGATGCCGCTGATCGCCTTCACGGTGACCGTCTTGCCGGTGGCGTCCTTGATGGTCTCGTGGACGGCGATGGAGGTGTCGGGGCCGTAGTCCTTGGTGATCGGATTGAGGGCGCTGGCCGCCTTCTTGCCGATGCTGGGCGTGTCTGCACGTGCAGACATTTCGTTCGAATTCCTTTCGAACGGTTTGTCTGCACGTGCAGACAGCAGCTCTCCGATCGCGTACGCGGTCATCTCTTCGTAGGCGATGGGGCGGGACTTCTTGAAGACTTCCTCGGCGAAGGCACCGAAGGTGCCGTGCGTCTTTCGGTACAGGCGGCGGTTGTTGATGTTGGCCATGGCCTTGCCCATGACCCACCAGGCGTCCTCGAACTGCTGGACTCCCCGCATGCAGAGCGCGAGGATCTGCTCCTCTTCGTCGCTGAGGTCGCCCGTCGCGTCCGGCGTCTCGATGGGCTCCGGCAGGTCGGCGAGCACCATCATCTTCTCCGGCCGCCCCTGCGCGAAGGTTCGGCCGGCCGGGCTGTGCCCGTCGCCTTCGGTCGCGGCGGGGGAGCCGCCCTGCTGGCCGGGGACGGCGACCACAGCGCCCGCGGCGGCCTTGCGGGCCTGACGCTCCTTGAAGGGGTTGGCCTTGCTCACGGCAGCAGGCCCCTCTCTTCCATCTCGGTGACGAGTTCGTCGAACACCGAGCCCTTGGCCTGGATGTCGCTGCCTTCGTGGGTGCGCATGTACTTGACCACGGACGGCACCACCGTGGTGAACACGTTGTAGCCCTCGTCCTCCAGGTACTCCCGCACCTGTTTGATCTCGTTGACGCCCGTCGGAGCCTTGCACAGCAGCACCCAGGTGGCCGGCGGCTGGCTGTCCGGCCGTAGGGGCGCAGTGTCCTGGATGAACTCCTTGGTCGGGAGCTCCTCCATGCGCTCGACGTCGTTCATCGACGGCGGGAGGTTGATGACGGCCAGGTCGGCGAGGCGCAGCACGGAGGCGCCGACGCCCTTGTGGTCTTCGAGGTGTCCCACGTCCACGACGCCGATGCCGTCCTCGAACCCGGCCGGGATCATCTGAGGGACGTTCATGTGGAACGCCGATGTGGCGGCCTGCTGGACGACGAACGGGTACGTGCCCGCGGCCTGCCAGCGGCTGAACTGCCGGGAGTCGTCCGCGTCGAAGCCGATCACCTTACGTCCGCGCTCATGCAGGGCATGGCTCATCCACGCGGAGTTCGTGGTCTTGCCCGTGCTGCGAGGGCTGACATTGGCGATGAAGAACATGGAGTGAGCCTACCGACCTGGCTCTTTGCCCGAACACCACGTGGTCAGCATGTACTGGTTCGAGTGACCCGGAAAGCAAAAGCAGCCTCCGCTACCCGGGCGTCCCGCACGGGACACCCGGATGTACCGGTCGGCGCCGGCCTTCGCGCCCACTAGCAGCCCCGCGGGCGGTTGCGGGGCCATCCGTCGGTGAAGGCCCTGAGTTGTCTCCGTTGCTGTTCCTCCTCCGTGATGCGGTCGCGGAGTACGACTTGGTCGATGTAAGGGGCGACGGCGGCGAGGACCAGGCGCTGAAGCTCGGCCGGGTCGAGTGCCTCGACCTCCCACTGCACCGGCTGGCCGGGGTCGAGCCTGTATCGGCTGGCGAATCCTGCCCAACGCGGGTCGCCGGCCTTTCCCGCAGCTGCGGGCAGCTCGTACTCGCGCACCTGGGGGTGAGTGAGCAGGACGCGTTCCACGTTGCTCCAGCAGTCTGTGCGGGCCACCCAGTCCCGTTCGATGTCGGCGCCCGAAGCGTCGAAGTCGCCGACGTAGAGCAGCACGGCCGGGCGCGGGTCGCGGGCCGTGCGCTCCCGTACGACCTGTACGTAGCTCTGACTGCCGAAACCTCGGACGACAAGCACGGGGATGCCTGTACGCTCCAGCCAGCCAGTCAGCTGAGCCCGTAGCGTGTCCTTCTCGCACGCCACGTACAGGGCCGTTGTCTGGCCGGCTGTCCGGTCCAGGGCGAACCAGTCGGGCGCGGCCCGGAGGAACGCACCGGCGTCCGGCCAGGCCGGCGGAACGTGGACTTCGCGCAACGGGTCGATGAGGTCGGGGAACCGCTCCTCCCGTCGGGCTTGGGCGAGACGGGCGGACAGATGCCGGTACGTCGGCGCGGTGTGCGGGATCAGCCCCTCCGAGAC
>NZ_JBFADC010000025.1:0-9353 GCF_040641195.1 Glycomyces sp. NPDC021274
CATCGCCGCCGTCCTCGGGGTCGCGCTGGGCGCGTTCGTCGGCTGGAAGCCGGGCTCCAGGAGGTGGTAGACGCTCGGCAGGTGCAGCCGCGGATTGTCAGGATCCTGGCGTCGCTCCACCTCGATCAGTCCGCGCTTCTCAAGGCGCGCGGTCGCCCGGTCGACGACATCTTTGGACCGTCCGATACAGGCGGCGAGAACACCGCGCGTGGGGACGTCGTCGCCGTCGGGGTCGTCGTCGCTGGTGCGAGTGCCCTTGTCGACGAACGTCGCAAGCGCGGCGTACAGGGCTTTGTCGACTGGTTCGACGGACCCGTCGCGGGCCAGTTCGGCGTCGAACTTGATCCAATCGAGCGTGCAGTCCCGGACCACGACCGGGGCCTTCGTCCTGGCGCTCATGACGTCGTCCCCCGGCTGTGCGCCACCACGTCAGCGGCCGGGCGCCGGGCGCCCCAGAGAGTGCTCTTGAGTGCGGCGTAGCGGGGCCCGCTACGCATCGGGCGCTTATTCATCTATCCTCGTCCGTGAGTGTCGAGGCGCCACCTGGACGGTTACCAGCCGTCCGTAACGGGTGGCGCTTCGGGTTTTCAGGGGCCAGACCGTGATGGCCGGCAGACAGGACGGCGCGGCTGGAGTGCTGCACCGCCCTGGGGGCGGTCATTCTGTCGGCGCGCGGTCCTTGCGGGGGCGGCCATGGGGGCGGTTGAGCTGTTCCAGCGGGATGCCGGTCAGTCGCGAGACTGCCGTACGCATCGTCACGACGTGCGGCGTCTCAGCCGGCAGTCCCAGTGCCTGTTGGAGACGTTCGTACTCCGCAGGCAGCAGGCGAACCGTGATCGGGCGCGTCGTCAGATCCCCCACGGGTCCCTCCAGTAACTGAATCGTTTTCGGTGATCGCTATGGGTACACCGTCGGTTGATCGGGCGGCAAGCGACACGCCGCTAGCGGCTCAGCGACGTCGACCAGCGGAGGATCGTTGAACCTCCCGCGATCTTCACGGCTACTTCCACAACGCGGCCGTCGGTCAGGTAGACCGTCCTGATCACCTGAGTCACGACGACGTTTTCAGCGGTGAGTCCCAGTGCCGCCTTCTCCGTCTTAGTCGCCAGGCGGGACGTGACCTCTTCCAACACGTGATCCTGAGCCACCCCCAGCCGCTCGGCCGCCAGTTCGCGGGAACCACCAGTCGAGGTGGGGGCCGCCAGCTCAGGTGCCGCGGCGATCACGTACGCCGGGTAGAAGGAACTGCTGAGGTGAATCGGGGCTCCGTTGCGGCTAACGACCCTGCGCCGAACGTGCACCGGGGTGCCAGGGGCAACGTCAAGGCGAGGTGCGATCAGCTCGTCGGCGCCGACCGTGGCGATCTCCAGGATGCGAGAGGTTTCGTCGCTACCGAGCGCCTTACCGGTGGCCTCGTGCAGGCGGACCCTGGCCTCGATGTTGCTGCTGGTCGGTCCGGCCACGACCGTACCGACGCCCGCTTTGGGGATGGTCAGACCCTCCATCTTGAGCGCCCGGAAGGCGCGGTTCACGGTCGTCTGCGCAACGCCCCAGTCCTTGCCGACCTTGGTCATGCTCGGCATGGCATCACCGGGCCTAAGTTCCCCGTCTCTGATCTTCTGACGGAAATGCGCGGCGATTTCCGCGTAACCAGACTTTTCAGGCATGTCGACTCCCCTCCGTGTCTCGGACTGCACTCGGGTCGAGTGTGCAGTGGTACACGTATGAGCCTACGACACGTGTCGTTCTTGCGCTACCACTAGCGCTGCATATCGCTAGTGGTCTACCTTGATGTCAGTCGCCCGGCGAACGATCCACCGGGTGGCATCCGGGTGCGCACACACCCGGAAAACAGTGCGGTCCCGGCGCGCACACGCCGGGACCGCTGGTCGAACCCCTGGTGAGAGAGGACTCGACGCATGTCGATTGTGGCATTGACCTCGGGCGCTGTGGTGTCCCGGGTGGAGGATGCGGCGCAGCGTGAGCTGTTGGCCGGCTGGTTCGCGGAGTACGCGCCGATGGTCGAGCGCGTCGTCGCGCGGTCCGTTCGGCGTGAGGATGCCGGGGACGTTGAGGACCTGGCGCAGGACGTGTGGGTCGCGGTGTGGCAGTACCTGCTGCGTGGCAACGCGGTTGCGCGGCCGGCGGGGTTGCTGGCGCGGATGGCGCGGTGCCGGGTGGCGCATCACTACCGGTCGGCGCGGATGCGCCGGGAGCGGGCGACGGACTTCCAGTCCGAGGTGGCGGTTGACCGGCTCGCGGCGTGGATCGGAGCGGCGGCATGAACGCGACGACGCGCCAGGACGTTCCGACGCTGCTGGGTGAAATCGGCCGTCTGCGGACGGAGTTGGACCGGGTCGCCAGCGACCGGTACCGGTGGATGCGCCGCTACTACGAGGAGGCCGGCACCTACTGGGACGCCGAACTGCCTCCGGGCGGGGAGTGCTGCGCGGAGTGCGGCCAGCCGGTGGAGTCCGAGCCGTGCCCGGAGCACAACCCGCGGGCTGTCGTCGAGCAGCTGCGGGCCCGTGTCGTCGAGCTGGAGCAGGCCCGCGCGGAGGGCGACTACGTGGCGCTGCCGTGGGCGTTCCTTCTGGACGACGAGGACTTGCACGAGTTCCTCGGTGACCTCGTAGCTGTGGCGTTCAACCGGTGGCGGTGGGACCCCGAGGTTCCCGACACCGAGACTCTGCGGCGGGTCGAGAAGGTGTGCACCACCTGGCGTCTGATCGGTGAGGCGCAGCACGCGCACAACACCGCCCCGGGCCCGGACATGGTCGTCCCGGCCGCCGCGGATGCGGACACGTGCCTGCCCGTGCCGGGTGTGGCTGAGGGCGGGGTGTCGGCATGAACGGCCCCTACATCGACGCGAACGAGGACCCGGCCGCCTACTACCACATGCAGCAGGCTGCCCAGGCGGCTCAGGCTGCGGAGGAGGCGCGCCAGCAGGCCGCCGCGCTCCAGGCTCAGCAGGCGGAGGCGCAGTGATGACGACCTCCGTCTACCGCTACCAGCTCGCCCCCGACGGGCTGATGACGCGTCGCCAGTTGCGCGCCCAGGGCCTGCGGCCCGGTGGGCACGACCCGGTGGGTGAGATCCGGTGGAGCCGCGGCCGGCGCGTCGCCTGCCTGTACGCGGTTGCCCGTGCTCTTCCGGTGCGGGCGATGACCCCGGCCCGGTGGCGGGCGCACGAGGCGATGATGCGGGCCCGCCGCACCTGCCCGCAGTGCGACGCCACGCGCGACTACTACATCCCCCGATCCCTGGGAGTCTGCCTGATCTGCGCGGACGGGGGTCCGGCATGAAGACCGCGTTGTTCCTGAGCTACTTGTCGGGCTGGCGGATCGCGCCGCGGCTGGTGGCGTCGTGGTGGCGGTGCTGGCCGGAGTCCCTGCGGCTGCTGTCGGTCCTGCTCCCGGTGGAGTGGGGCATGTGGCAGGCGCTGGCCAGCGCGGGCGTTTCGACTCTGCTGTGCGTGCTCGCCGCGGCCGGAGCCGGCGGGGTCGCGGGCCTTGTTGTCCAGGATCTCGACGACGCCCGCTGGGCGCGCTTCGCCTCCGAGACGGAGGCGAAGCGATGAGCCAGAGCTACGACCTTCCGCTGCACCGCTTGCACCACCTCTCGATGGGCGTCAGCCGCGCCGGCAAGACCGGCTGGCTGTCCTCCGCTGCGGACGCCGGGTGATCCGGTCGGCCGCGGTCGCCGCCACCCGCGTTCGCGCAGGCGTTGGCGGGTGGCGACGGCCGGGGCCGACCGGCCCGAATCGACGACTGCAAGGGGGAGTTGTGACGACGACGAGGACGACGAAGGCGTGGGGGCCGCGGGTGCGGATGCTGGCGCTGCTGGCGGTGGCGGTGCCGCTGTACGTGGCGATCGAGCTGGGCGAGGCGCTGACCAGCCGGCGGCTGTCCCGGGCGAACGGGTCGCTGGACCGACTGGACGACCGGATGGTCCGGGCGGAGGGCGATTGCTTGGCTGCCGGCCACCACGGTTTCGTGCGCCGGGTGGTGGACGCCATGGACCACACGACCGACGTCGTGTGCTGGGTGACCGGCCGCGTGGGGCGGGTGATGGGCCGATGATCGCGGCGCTGTTCACCCGAGTCGCCGGCGCGGGACTGACCGTCTGGGCCGTGATCGAAAGCGATGGGGCGGCGCTGGCCGCCGGAGTTGCGGCGCTGCTCGCCGCGCGAGGGATGCGGAGGACGAACCGATGAGCGTCAACACCGAGAAGCCGAACGTCAACAAGATGGACTTCAACTTCCACTTCGGTAAGGGCCAGCAGCCGGGGTTCTGGCAGGCGACCGCCCCGCAGAACAACAAGCCGGCGGCCGGCAACCCGAACACCGGCCGCGGCGTGACATTGGAGTCGATGCTGCCCGAGCCGGATTTCTCCAGCCCGGCGGCGACCCGGCGGTACTGCAACGAGCTGCGGGCGCTGATGTTCGGTCTGGCGATCGAGATCGGCATGGCCGCGGAGATCCTGGACGCCACGCTCGCCCAGGTCCCCGACCCCGACGGCAAGGCGTTCGGCTCCAAGCTCCGGGCCCGCCGGGTGGCGGCGAAGCTGCGGAAGGCCGCGGAGTCCGCGGTCGGTGTCGCGAAGAACGCCGCCGCCACCCACTCGAAGTTCACGCAGGAATTCGAGCCGGAGATCAACGCGGTGCGGCACCGCGCGAAGCCGCGGCAGCAGCGCCGGCAAATCGACTGGGCCAACCAGTAGGACGGAGGACGCACCATGGGCGAGAACACCAGCAAGGACAACGAGCAGCAGCACGAGCAGCAGCACGAGCAGCAGCTCAAAGGCAACTCCGGCAAGGGCGGCGTCCTTGGGTACCTGGCGCACCGTGCGAAGCCGTACCTCCCGCCGTGGTTGAGCACGATCGGTGTCGGCGTGGCGAGCGTGCCCGCGAACTGGGCGTGGGAGGGCGACACCGGCGCGGCCGTGCTGCTCACCCTCTCCAGCGCGGGATTGACCACCGCGACGTGGTTGATCGGCAAGACGGTCGACACGTCCCGCCGCACCCACGCGACGGCCACGGTGGCGGCCGGGACGGGATGGCTGACCGCGGCTGCGCTGGCTGGGCCGCTGACGGGTCCGGTGCCCACGCTGTTCGGCGTGGGCGGGGCGGCGCTGGCCGCTAGCTGGAACATCCGGCAGATCATGCGCCGCCACCCCGAGTTGGCGCCGTCGGGTGAGTCGTCGGACGGGAGGCTGAAGGAGGCTATCGGCCTGGCCAAGGCCAAGCTGACGGCGCCACGGATCGAGCCGAACAGGGTCACGGTCGGGTACGAACTCCCGGCCGGCGGGACGAACGAGGAGGCGGCCAGGTCGACGAAGGCGCTGGCGTCTGCGCTCGATGTTCCGGCGACGGCCGTGCGGCACACGCCCGACCCGGAGTCGGCCCGGCGCGGGACGTTCACGGTCGTGCCGGTCGACATGCTCAAGGAGGTGATCTGGTGGCCCGGCCCGTCGGCGCCGGGCGGTTCGATCGCCGACCCGATCGTCATCGGGGTCTACGACAACGGCGATCTGCTGATGCTGACCGTCCCGGAGGCGCTCCACCTGCTGATCATGGGGATGACCGGCTCCGGGAAGACGGAGGGCGCGATCGACATCCTGGCGGAGATTCTGACCCGTCGGGACGTGATCGCGTGGCTCTCGGACCCCAAGCGCGGCCAGGACCTCGGCGCGGCGTTCGCCGGCTGCGACTGGGTCGTTGAGGACGGCGCCGGCGCAGAGACGATGATCGAGGCGCTCAAGGCGGTCGTCCCCGCCCGCCAGCGGTGGCTCGGTGCCCACTCCTACCGGGAGTGGACGCCGCAGGCGGCCGAACCGCAGACCGACCCCGCCCACTCATGCCAGCCCGGCGCGGTCTGCGGCTGCCCCGGCATGCCGTACCTGGTCGCCTGGTTCGAGGAAGCAGCGAACACGCTGCGGGCGGTCGACGAGGACGCGTTCACCGGGATCGCCCAGGAGGCGCGGAGCGCGGGCGCATGGCTGGTCGTCTCCATGCAGCGCGCCTCCGGCTACCAGATCTCCACCGACACCCGCGCCAGCTTGCCGGCCGCGCTGTGCTTCGGGGTGGACGAGCGGGACGCCGGATTCGCCCTTCCGTCGGAGGTCCTGGACGCCGGGGCCAACCCGGGAGCGTGGGGCAACAAGCGGCCGGGCTACTGCTACCTCGTCGCCAAGGGCGTGGCTGACGAGCTGTGGTCGACGCCGGGCCGCACGTACCGCAACGACCCGGTCGCCCTGGAGTGGGCCGTGCGGGAGTTCGCGGGGATCCGGATGCAGGTGGACCCGGTGACCGCGCAGGCTGCCGCGGCCGTGGTGGGCACCGCCTACACCGACCGGCCGCGACCGACGCTCGCCGCCCCGGCCACCGTCGCCAAGGCCGCGGCCATCGAGGAGGAGGCGGACGACATGCCGGAGGGGATCGACCCGGAGGACGCGCACATCGACCCGCAAGCGGAACTCCCCGACCCCGAGCCGGGCGACGACGCGTCGTTCGTCCCGCCGGCCGCGGGCCACAAGCCTGCCCCCGAAGAGGCGCGGCGGCTGCTGGAGACGGCGCTGCGGGAGTTCGAGGCGGCCGGCCGGATGGTGGTCGGGCCGAAGGACTTCATGGACTGGTGCGACCGCAACAACTACAGCCGCCCGTGGATCTCGGCCCGACTCGGTGAGGCGGCCCGCGCCGGCCGGCTGGAGCCGACCGGGAAGACCGGCCGCTACCGCATCGTCCCGGCCCTGACACCCGCCTGACAGTCAGGCGGCTCTGACACCCATTTCCCTAGGTAGATGCGGGTGTCAGGGCGCCCAGACACCCCGCCTGACACCGGCCCTGACACCCCGTCTGACACCTGGGCCTGACACCCCGCGAAACGGCCGGGATCCCCCTCCCCGGAGCCCGCCCCGACCCACGGAGCACGCCATGCACCAGTCCCCCGACCCCCACCCGACCACCCCGGCGGTGGAGACCGACACCACCGTCCAGGCCGCCGCGCTCATCCGGGCGGTGGAGGACGCCTACCGGCCGACGGCCTACCGCGACGACACGCCTCTGCCCACGGTCGGATCGGCGGCGCCGGTCGTCCAGCCCGGCCGACCCCCGATGTCCCAACGGGCGACGGACGCCAGCGTCGTGATGCTCGCCGCCGGCGCGGCATCCGTCCCGATCGGAGCGTCAACGGCCCTGGTGCTGCATGTGCTCGGCCAGGTCGACCCCGCGGTGTTGGCCATCAGCGGCGCCGCCCCGGTCGCCCTCCTCGTCGCCCTGGCCCGGGTGATGACCCGCGCCAGGGGCGTGGTCGAGGCGGCGCCGGCCACGCACCACCACCACTACGCAGGCCCCGTCCAGCAGGACCACAGCCGGGTCACCACGACGACCCGCGGCGTCATCGCCCGCACCACCAACAACGGCAACGGCGACGCGCGCCGCTGAACACCGACGGGGCCGGGAGATCTCACCTCCCGGCCCCGCCCTGACCACGGAGGAGAGACCCGTGACCCAGCTCGAAAACTACCCGCTCCGGTCTGCCAACGGCTCGCCGCCGCACGCTCCGGCCGCGCCGGTCGCCGCTCCGGTCGGGCCAACAACCGCTCCGGTAGGGCGGGCCAGTACCCCGGGAAGGGGGCCGGGAGAGAATCGTCGGATGAACTACGCGCTGACGGGTGACCAGACGACGGCCGGGGCTGCTCCGGGCACGGTCTCGGCCGCTCCGCCCGGCCAAAGGACCGCTCCGGGCGCCTCCAAGGGCGCTCCGGTGGCGGGGCGCCCGGAGGGCCAACGGACGGCCGAGGAGATGACGCCGTGGCGCCGGCTGCCGCTGTGGGCGACCCGTCTGCTGGCTGCGACCGTCGTGCTGGGCATGCTCTTGGTGGCCGGCATCGGGTTCGCCTCCAGCTATGACAACCTGCGGTCCGCGGCGATCCACAAGGGGTTCACGCCGGGGCTGGCCGACTGGATCCCGATCGGTGTGGACGGCGCCATCATCGCGTTCTTGGCGCTGGATCTGGTCCTGTTGGCGTGCCGTATCCCGGTGCCGTTGCTCCGGTTCGCCGCGCATGGCATGACCGCCGCCACGGTCGTACTCAACGCCACCAGCGGCGACCAGCCGATCGCCGAGGACCCGGTTCGGGCCGGGTGGCACGGCCTGATGCCGCTGCTGTTCATTATCGGCGTGGAAGCCGGACGCCGGCTCCTCGTGCATGTGGCGCAGCTCCAGGCGGGAACGGTCCGGGACCGGATCCCGCTGCACCGCTGGGTGTTGTCGCCGTTCCGTACACCGAAGCTCTACCGACGGATGCGGCTGGCGAACGTGCGCTCCTACAGGGAGATGGTCCAGCGGGAGCAGGACCTTGATGGCTACCGGGTCTGGCTGGGCCAGCAGTACAAGAACAAGGGCGGCATCGACGCGGCGGACGAGACTGAGCGGCTGCCCATGACGATGGCGGGCCGCGGTTTCACGGTGGCGGAGGCGCTGGCGTTGCCGGAGAAGTGGGAGACCGAGCAGGCGGAGCGCGAAGAACAGAAGGCGGAACGCCAGCGTCGGCAGGCGGAGCAGGCCGCGGAGCGAGACAAGAAAGACCGTCTCCGGAAGATCCGCGACGAGGGCGAGATCCAGCAGGCGCAGTACGCGACGGAGGCCGAGACCGGCACCGCGCGGGCGGCGGCGGAGCAGACCCAGGCGGAGGCGGAGGCCCGGACGGAGACCACCCGCATCCGGACGCAGCACCTGCGCCAGCAGGCGGAGCGCGCCGCGGAGGCGGAGGCGGAGGCGCTGGAGTCGGAGCGGGCGGCAGCCGCGTGGAGGAAGGCGGCGGAGGACCGGGAGAAGGCGGAGGCGGCCGAGCATCGGACGGAGCAGGAGCATCTGCGGGCGGAGACCGCGAAGCAGGAGGAGCGCCGGAAGGCGGCACAGAAGAAGGCGGAAACCGATCGCCTGGTGACGGAGCAGAAGCGGGCGGAGGCACAAGCCGCGGAGGAGGACCGGAAGAAGGCGGAGGCGGAGGCCGCCACGACGAAGGCGGAGCGCCAGACGGCGGAGCACCGCAGGGCCGCCGCGGAGGCGGAGGCCGCCGCGCTGGAGGCGGAAGACGTGATCCGGCTGTCCTCCCGCGAGCGGAAGGCGCGGCGGGTGGCGCGGATGATCCTGACCGCCGGATCAGTCGACGCGGTCCCGCTCCAGACGATCGAGCAGGAGCTGAACGCGTCCCGCACCACGGCCGGCGAAATCCGGCAGGAGGCCGAGGCCCTGATCGAGAACGGCTACCCCAACATCGGCGGCGGTCAGCTGACCTGAACCGGCACAGCAGCCATGCGGCGGGCGACACCCACGACGGGTGCCGCC
>NZ_JBFADC010000026.1:0-6828 GCF_040641195.1 Glycomyces sp. NPDC021274
CGGCCGACTACGCGGCCTTTGGGTGAGCTGTGGCGCTTCGCGCCGTTACAGGTCGTCATGTCCCGGTTTGAGTTGGGTTGCTGGTGATAGGTCAAATCCCACCCTCCGGGCCATATTTGACCTATGTGGGAAGTCTCCGCTTCGCTCCAACTTCCCACGAAATCCCACCCTCCGGGCGGTATTTCCTGTTGGCACCCTCCGGGTGCCTCAGCTGGCTACAAGGAGGGGTCCGGCCGGCCGGCCACCGACGAGGTGGTGGTGGTGGTGGTGGTGGTGGTGGTGGTGGTGGTGCTCGACGCCCGGCCCGCCGGCTCGACCGCAACTCCCGCCGGCACAGGATCGCTTGACGCCACTTCGTGCCTAGGGGCGATCTTACCGTGGCTGTCAAGTGGCCCCGCCACAGCGGACGACCGACGGCCCGGCCGACTCGACGAGCAGCTCCTCGTCCCGGACCGCCGGCTCGACGAGCACCAGGTGCTCCCAGCCCCACACCGACCCCGAACGGCCAGCTCGACGAACAGCTCCACCACCCCGACCCCGCCAGCACCCGGCCAGCTCGACGAACCATCACCTCGCAGTGCAGCAACACCCCCTGACACCACCTCGACCAGGTCAGACAGGGGTTGCGGGGCTAACCCACCCCTCCCTGACAGTCAGCCCCATGCCTACCAACCTCAATCACAACCCCGACCCCGACCCCGACCGCCGCACCACCCAGGCCGTCGCCCTCCTCGGAGCCGCCGCAGCCGGCTACGTCGGATGGACCCACCCCACCCTCATCCCCGCACTCACCCTCGCACTCGGAGCCTGGCTCGCCCTGACCGGCTACCTCAAACTCTGAACCAAGGTGGGGTGCCGGCGCGGGCCGGCCGGCACCCCACCAACACCCCAACCACCAACCAGACTTCAACACCACACACGACAAGGGGCTCCGCACACCAAACGGTGAGCCGAGCCCCTTGCGGCACCGACAGCGCCAGGCGCTACGGAACATCGTCCCCGGGCCGCGCCGCCCAGCTTCCGCCCACTCCCTTGCTATCGAACGGTGTTCGCCCTTCCCTGGGATTCATGGCCGCGTAGCCAACCAGGGTGTCAAGGGCGGTGTTCGCTGCTGCTCGCCGTTCGGCGGGCGTCATCTGGCCGCACTCTCGGTACATGCCATCGGTCGACGTGCCGAGTCCCGCGCGGGCCAGGCGCCGGAACTCCCGACTTGCCTCGCCGGGTGCGTCGGGGTCGACCTGAGAAGCCGGCAACTCGCCTTCCAGGTCGATGATGGCTCCGCACGCCATCTCCACCAGCCGGGCCGTGGTCACCGAATCCTCAACCAGCAGCGTCAGCAGCACGTCTTGACACGTAGTACAGCCTTCGAAGGCCGCACCGGTCAGCTCCTCGAACAGCTTGCTATCCGCCTGCCAACCACCAGGCTGCGGGACGTCGTCGAGGCTCCAGCCAGGATGCGCATGCCACTCCGCCGGACGCGGCCGACGCGGCTTACCAGGCTTCTCACGGCCCATTGCTACACCCCTCATGTGGCTGTACGGGATCCGTCACAACGAACGTAGGCCCGCCGCAAGGTGCGGTGGGCCCAGATGTCCCCGCTCACTCGATCGAGTGGGGACGTCACGTCGACAAACGGAGGCTCTGCACACCGAACAGCGCACAGAGCCTCCGAGCCACCGTCGGCGCCAGGCGCTACGGGACGTCACCCTCCCACTCCCATGGCTCCGCCGGGTCGCTGTTGGGTGGCCCGTAGGACGCTCGGCCGCCGGCGCCGAACGCGCCGGCTTCGGTGATGCGGTCGCTGGTCATGGCCGCTCGTCCGTGTCTGCTTGTCCGGGTGCTCCCCAGGTCATTTCCTGTGTCTTGGTGATGATCTTCCGTTCTAGGTCGGTGAGTTCGGCGGGTGTGTATTCGCGTTCGAGGATGACGGCGTACCCGATGGTTCCGTCGGCGCCGACGGCGGTGGTCTCTCGGAGTTCTTCGGTGTCTGGGCGGGTGAGTGCGTGGTGGCCGTGGTGGACGACCGTGCCACCGCGGATGATGGCGAGGCGGTCCGGGCCGGCTTCCATCCAGGGGGTTTCGACGGGATCGCCGATGATGTCGGGTGTTCCGCCGAACCAGCCGGCCATGCCCTCGTCGGGTGCGGTGTGGTCGACGAGGTGGAGAACGAGGCCGTATGCGGCGTCCTTGATGACCTCGTAGGTCTCGGTCCAGCGGGGGTCGGCGTCGGTGGCTTCATAGGTGACGATGAGGCGGTCACCGGGTTGTGCGGGGTACCAGGGTGCGTCGGTCAGTGCGCGGTAACCGTTCATCAGGGCGTCCATTTCGCCGGTGAGATCACGGCGACGTTTAGCGTCGGTGGCTCGGGAAAGCGGTGATTCCGGCATGGGGGTCCTTTCTTGATTGCTGGTGCGCGGTTCGCTCCGGCCGATGGGATGCGACCGTTGCAGATGGTGCTGATTCGTGTCAACTGCCCTGTGCTGAATCCCGGTTGGGTGCGTTCATCTATATTCGCGCCCGCGTGTATGCGGTAAAAATCACTCATTCAGGCTACCTGCCGGAGACAAAATGCGGGCCCGTGCCGTTGGTTGGCACGGGCCCGCATCTTCGTTTATAGGGCCTGGTCTTCAGCCCGTTTTTCTTGACTGGGATATCTCCGCGCGCTATGCGCAGAGGCCACTACTTGAGTGTTTGTCAGGCGACGGCGGCGCTTCCGACCCACGCATAGACGAGGTATTCCCCGCCTTCTTCCATGGCCGCGAACGCGAGATCTTCCATCTCGTCGTAGTCGCCGCGCTCCCATGCTTTGAGAAGGGGTGCCCAGCGGTATTCAGAGATCCGAATTTCCCCGGGCTGGATGACACGGCGGTGCTTTTCCCTAACAGCCGCTTGGTTCAGCGGGGTTACTTGGATGTTGGCACCGCGGCCCCGGTCGAATTCCTTGCGGACGGCACGGCGTCCAGCGGTGGACCGTTGGGCTAGAACTGCCTGGTAGGCGCGCTCGATCTTTTCGAGGCTGGCCTTTCGTTTGCGGGGGTCGCGGCGCCCGTTGGTCCAGTTGTTCAGGCTGCTGAGTTTGACGCCGTGTTGGATGGCGATGTCGCGGTGTTCGTTGAGTTGCCTGAGTCGGGCGTCGAGTCCACGGCGGGTGGTGATGGGGGATTTGACGCCGCGTTGGCGGCCGGCTGCGGCCTCGTCCAGGAACTCGGCGACGGCGCGGCCCAGGGGGGTGCCTGCGGCGCCCAGCGCGCCGTTGGGGGCGTAGCCGGCGACGCTGGAGCGGCGGGCGCCGGGGCCGCTGGGGCTGGGTGGCTTAGGCATCGACGGTCCCCTCCGTGCCCGTGTCGTCGGCCTTGATCTTCATGTTGCCGGGGTTGCTGCCCTGGGTGAACACGCGCCAGGGGTCGCCGATGACGTGCAGTTCGTCTGTTCCGCCGGCGTGCACGATCTCCAGTCCTCCCCGGTGTGCTTTGACCGCGCGCATGTGCAAATTCATGTATGCGCGGCTGTGCAGAATGTTCAGGTGGTCGCGCCGTGTTCGGCGATTGTTGCTGTTGCTGCCTCCAATTGTAGAGACAAACTTGGAGTACATCTGCTTAATGAGGAAGTCCCTCAACTCGTCGCCGGTCGCCTTTGCTTCGGCGCGCTGGTCGCGGAGGAACTTGCGGAGGTCTTCGAGGAGGTTTTCCGTTGCGTGTGCGGTCCACGTTCGGTGAATGCGGGGCGCTTCGCACATGCGGTCTTGTTTGTCGCTGGAGAGGTCAAACAGGCGCATCAGGACGGGGTGGGGAACGATCATCCGGCCGCGTTCCTGACGGTTACCCAGCGGGTGTGGGATAGCGGCGTGTTCCCAGTCGATGTAGTCGATTTCGTACAGCCCGGAGCGTGTCTTGCTCTCACCCTGCGGGCGGTATTCCGCCGGGTCGTCGGGGTGAACTCCACGGTCTTCGTTTGAGGTGAGCGGCTGGAGCGGGAGCCACGCCTTAAATGCGCTCAGGTAGGCGCACGGAACGTCGAGGCGGGTTACGCGGTCGTCTTCGAGGTAGCGGTAGGGGTCCCCGAACTTGGGTCGGGCTTCCCAGACTTCGTTCCATCCACCCATACCGTCTTTGCCGCCGGGGCTGAACTCGTCCAGGGTTTTTTGGTGGACGAACCCTTTTTGGTAGCGGGTGCCCTGCCTGAAGCCGTCGAAAAGGTCCATCACGGTGGGGATGGCCTTTTTCGCGAGGCGCAGTTTGGCTTTTTCCGGGTCGCCTTTCGCCGTCTTGAGGGCATCGGCGATGACGGTCTCCAGCAGGGCGAGCGCCTGGGCCGCGCGGCGCTCGGCCGGGGTCTGCTGGGTCGGCCCCCCAGTCGTCGGGGCGGGGGGTG
Organism: Glycomyces sp. NPDC021274; assembly: GCF_040641195.1. Taxonomy (NCBI): domain Bacteria; kingdom Bacillati; phylum Actinomycetota; class Actinomycetes; order Glycomycetales; family Glycomycetaceae; genus Glycomyces; species Glycomyces sp. NPDC021274. Next base: position 4,372 of record NZ_JBFADC010000026.1, read on the forward strand.
GGGTTGCCGTGCGGGGCGCGGCGGTCGGGGTGGCGGTGGGGGGTTCGACGGGGGCGTCCTGGTGGTGCGGGACGTCCTCGTCGGGGGTGGTCGGCGGGGCGTCGTTGCCGTGGTCCGGGTCGTCGTGGTCCGGGTGTTCAGCGGCGGCCGGCGCCTCGATCGTCGGCGCGGTGACCGGACCATTGTCCGCAGTACCGCCTACAGGCCGCTGCACGGCCGCCTGAGCGCCCGTCAGGGGCGTTGCGGTGTCGGACATCCGACGGGGCGTCGGGAGCGCCACAGCGGGCGCCTGTGGCGCCGGGGCGGGGTCTTCGCGGCGGGGGAGGGTGTTGCGGTAGTCCGCGGTGTCGTCGGCGCCGTAGGTGCCCAGGTCGGTGAACCGGGAGTAGTGCCCCTGGAATCCTACGGTAATCGTACAAGTCGGGGCATTCCTGCATTTCCCGAAAATGAGGTCGGCTTCACCGGCGCGCTCCGACTCCTTGTCGTAGACGTCCGGGCGGTGGAGCAGGATGACCATGTCGGCGTCCTGCTCGATGGCGCCGGATTCGCGGAGGTCGCTCACCATGGGCTTGTTGTCCTCACGCGACTCGGGCCCGCGGTTGAGCTGGGACAGCGCGATGACGGGGACGCCCAGCTCCTTGGCCAGGAGCTTCAGGCGCCGGGAGATCTCCGAGACTTCCTCTTGGCGGTTGCCGCGGCGCCGGCTACCCGATTCGAGCAGCTGGAGGTAGTCGACGACCAGCATCTCGATGCCCTCCCGGCTGTGCAGCTCGCGGGCACGGGTGGCGATCTCAGCCATCGTCAGGTTCGCGCTGGTGTCTACCCACATGGGCGCGGCCAGCAGGTCCGGCAGGCGGCGGCCGATGCGTTGCCAGTCCTCCTCGCTCAGCTGGTAGCCGCGGATATTGTGCAGTCCCACCTTCGCTTCCGCGGACAGCACGCGCTGCCCGATCTCCAGGTCCCCCATTTCGAGGGAGAACAGGGCGCTGGGGATGTTCTGCTGCACGGCCACGGTGCGAACGAAATCCATGGCGAGCGTCGACTTACCCATGGCCGGCCGTGCCGCAACGATGATGAGCTCGCCGGGTTGGAACCCGTGGGTCAGCGCATCGACGTCCTGGAATCCGGTGAGCACGCCGGAATGCTTTCCGCCGTCCTGCTGGTCGTCGATGGCCTTCTCGACGACCTTGCCGAGTCGCTGGTAGGGCGTGCGGGTGCGTGCGTCGCGGTGGGCCAGGTGCAGGTCGGCCTCATGCCGGTCGCACAGCACGTCCAGGTCACCCTCCCCCGCGTACAGATCCTGGATGGCGCGGGTGTGTGCCTCGATGGCGTGACGGCGGACCGCGCATTCGCGGACGCGCTCGGCGTAGTACTCGGCGTTGGCCGCGGTCGGAACGCTCTGGACGAGGGTGTGCAGGTAGCTTGCGCCGCCGATCCTCGCCAACTCGCCGGCCTTGTCGAGTTCGGCAGCCAGGGTGATGGGGTCGACCGGTTCGCGGCGGTCGGCCAGGTCGCAGGCCGCAGTGAACACGGTGGCGTGCGCGGGCCAGTACCAGTCGCCGGCGGTCAGCGTCGACCGGACGTCGGTGATCGCGGCCGGGCTCAGCAGCATCGCACCGCTCGCGGCCTGTTCGGCTTCGCGGTCTTGAGGTGGGACGCGGTCGAAGCAGGCCGCGTCGTCTACGGTGTTCATACGTTCCCTTCGGGGTTCAGCGGCGCCCGCCGGATGTCAGACCACGGGCGCCGCTTTTCATGTGTGGGGTTCAGGACCGCGCGTGCGAGATGTCGGCCGCACGGCCTTGCTGGGCGAGCTGGGTATACGCCGCTGCCAACACGTCGCGAGGAGCCACGCCAGCCCCGGTCGCCGGCCGCGGCGAGCACGACGTGCACGTCGCGCCGTCGCCGATCCAGATGTGCGGGTGCGTCGAGCAGTAGCCCTCCGGGGCTTTCCGCGGGGCTGGTGCCACAGGCGGGTTCGGAAGGTTGTCGAGCTGGGTTCCGTAGACGGCGGTGACGTTGCGGCAACGAGACGGGCTGACTTCACGGGCCAGGTGCGCAGCGAGCGTCTTGGGTGTCCAGCCGGCGGCCAGAGCAGCACCGACGAGCAGGTACAGGGCTGCACGGTCCCGCGGCCCCTTGCGATCCATCCCAGGCAAGCACGCCACGAAATCCTGGACTTCCGGAGATGCCTCACCGACCGCGTCCTGGTCAGTGCCGGCGGCGTCGTGCGGAGCAGGGCCCGCCGCCGAAGGCGTCTTGTGTTCTTGGGTTTGTTCCTCGTCGTCGTCCTTCGTCATGGCCTGATCCACAGAGGACTGACCCGTTCCACGCACGCCCGCGCCCGCGCTCTGACGACGACCTTCTGAAAGAGAAGAAGGAACCGCCGCATCCACGCGGCCACCCCTGGCCGCATTTTTGCGGGTAGCCGCATCCGTGCGGCCACCCCTGGCCGCACGG
>NZ_JBFADC010000027.1:0-6701 GCF_040641195.1 Glycomyces sp. NPDC021274
GCAGAGAGACGGCACCGGCCGACCAGTCAACCTTGGGCGTCGGCTCGTCCACGTGCAGCGTCTTCGGCAGCACACCGTGCCGCATCGCCAACACCATCTTCATCACACCGGCCACACCAGCAGCGGCCTGAGTGTGACCAATGTTCGACTTCAACGACCCCAGCCACAAAGCCTGTTCGCGATCCTGACCGTACGTGGCCAGCAGCGCCTGGGCCTCGATCGGGTCACCCAGCGTCGTACCGGTGCCGTGCGCCTCCACCGCATCCACGTCCGACGTACCAAGGCCCGCGTTGGCCAACGCCTGGCGGATCACCCGCTGCTGCGACGGACCGTTCGGCGCCGTCAGACCATTGGACGCACCGTCCTGGTTCACCGCGGAACCCCGCACCACCGCCAGCACCGGATGCCCGTTGCGACGCGCGTCCGACAACCGCTCCAGCGCCAGCATGCCCGCGCCCTCGGCGAGGCCGAAGCCTGACGCCCCGGCGGCGAACGCCCTGGACCGACCGTCCTGGGACAGGCCGTTCTGGCGGCTGAACTCGAAGAACATGTCCGGGGTGGACATCACCGTCACGCCACCGGCCAACGCCAGTTCGCACTCGCCCTGCCGCAGCGCCTGCGCCGCCAGGTGCAGCGCAACCAGCGACGAGGAACACGCCGTGTCCACCGTCACCGCCGGACCTTCGAGACCGAACGTGTACGAAACCCTGCCCGACAGCACACTCGCACCGTTACCGGTCGCCAGATAGCCGTCGAAGGTGTCCTGATCGCTCTGCAGCAGCGGCATGTAGTGCTGGCCGTTGGTACCGGCGAACACGCCGACCTGCTTGCCGCGCACCGACGCCGGGTCGATCCCGGCCCGTTCGAACGCCTCCCAAGAGGTTTCCAGCAGCAGCCGCTGCTGGGGGTCCATCGCCAGCGCCTCACGCGGCGAGATCCCGAAGAACGCCGGATCGAACTCGTCCGCGTCGTGGAGGAATCCGCCTTCCTTGGTGTACGAGGTCCCGCGCTCGGCGTCCTCCGCGTGCAGGGCGCCGAGGTCCCAGCCGCGGTCGGTCGGGAAGGCCGAGAGCGCGTCGCCGCCGGAGGAGACCAGCTGCCAGAGGTCCTCCGGCGAGGCGACCCCGCCGGGGAAGCGGCATGCCATGCCGACCACCGCGATCGGCTCGTGCTCCTTCTCCTTGACCTGGCGCAGCCGCTCGGTGGCGTCGTCCAGGTCGGTCACCATGCGCTTGAGGTACGTCCGAAGCTTCTCTTCGCTCGCCATCACAACTCACGTCCCCACTTGCTGTCGATCAGGTCGAAGATCTCGTCATCGGACGCGGACTCGATCTGTTCCGCGACGCCTCGGCCGTCCACATCGCCCCGCACGTCGTCCCATTGGGACAGCAGGGACTTCAGGCGCGCGGTGATGTCGGCGCGTGCCTGTTCGTCCGGTGCGATGGCGCTCATGTCGTCCGGCACGATCGCGGCGAGCGTCGCTTCCAGGCGTTCCAGCTCGGTCAGCAACGAGCTGCCGTCAGCGGCCTCGTCGCCCAGGAGCTCGGCGCGCAGGAGTTCGGCGAGCGCGGTCGGGGTCGGGTAGTCGAAGACCAGCGTCGGTGGCAGGCGCAGGCCGGTGGCCGCGTTGAGGCGGTTGCGCAGTTCGACGGCGGTCAGCGAGTCGAATCCGACCTCCTGGAAGGCTCGTCCTGGCTCGATCGCAGCTCCGGAGGCGTGTCCGAGCACGGTCGCGACATGGGTCCGTACCAGGTCGAGCAGGACCCGACTCCGATCCGCCTCCGGCGTCTCGGCCAGCCGCTGTGCCAGCGACGGGCCGTGCGAGGCGGCGGCACCGGCCTCGACCATCCGCCGGACCGGACCGCGGGCGAGAGCTCGTAGCGACGGCGGCACATCCGCAGCGCGCAGGGTTCGGGTGTCCAGGCGCATCGGTACGACGGTGGCCTCGGGCCGTCCGATCGCCGCGTCGAACAACGCCAGACCCTCCTCAACCGACAACGCACCCACACCAACCCGCGTCATCCGCTGCACATCGACATCCCCAAGATGCCCCGTCATCCCACTCGAACGAGCCCACAACCCCCACGCCAACGACACACCCGACAAACCCAACGCACGACGATGCGCAGCCAACCCATCAAGAAACACATTCGCCGCCGCGTAATTCGCCTGCCCCGCACCACCCAACGTCCCCGACACCGACGAGAACAACACAAACAACGACAAATCAAGACCCGCCGTCAACTCATGCAGATTCCACGCCGCATCCACCTTCGGCCGCAACACCGCATCCAACCGCTCCGCAGACAACGACCCCACCACACCGTCATCCAACACACCCGCCGCATGCACCACCGCAGTCAACGGATGCTCCCGCGAAACCCCCGCCAACACCCCAGCCAACTCATCACGATCAGCCGCATCACACGCCACCACCGACACCGACGCACCCAACCCCGTCAGCTCCGCAACCAACTCCACAGCACCCGGCGCCCCCAAACCCCGCCGACCCACCAACACCAACCGACGCACACCGTGCTCCACCACCAAATGCCGGGCCACCAACCCACCCAACACACCAGTAGCACCCGTAACCAGCGCAGTCCCCTCCGGATCCACCCCACGCGGCACCGTCAACACCAACTTGCCCACATGCCGCGCCTGACTCAAGAAACGCAACGCCTCCGGAGCACGCCGCACATCCCAACCCCGCACCGGCAACGGCCGCAACACACCACGACCAAACAACACCACCAACTCACCCAACATCTCGGCGACGAGGTCGGGGTCGGTGGTCAACAGGTCGTAGACGCGGTAGCGCACGCCAGGGTGCTCGGCGGTGACCTCGTCGGCGTCGCGGATGTCGGTCTTGCCGATTTCGACGAACCGGCCGTCGTTCCGCAGCAGCCGCAGCGAGGCGTCCACGAACTCCCTGACCAGCGAGTTCAGCACCACATCCAGGCCCGAGGAGAACTTGTCCGCGAAGTCGAGGGTGCGCGACGACGCGATGTGGGCGTCATCGAAGCCCAGCGAACGCAGCACATCCCACTTGCCCGGGCTCGCGGTCCCGAAGACCTCGGCACCCCAATGCCGCGCGAGCTGCACCGCGGCCATCCCCACACCACCCGCGGCGGCATGGATCAGCACCGACTCACCCGCGCCCAACCCGGCGAGGTCCTTGAGCGCGTAGTAGGCGGTGAGGAACACCACCGGCACCGAGGCCGCCTGCGCGAACGACCAACCCGACGGCATCTCGACCAGGAGCCGACGATCGGTGATCGCGACCGGGCCGAACGCACCCGTGAACAGGCCCATCACGGTGTCGCCGGGGGCCAGACCGGTCACTCCCGGCCCGACCTCCAGCACGACACCCGCGCCCTCGCTGCCCAGCACTTCCTGGTCGGGCACCATCCCCAGGGCCAGCACCACGTCGCGGAAGTTCACACCGGCCGCGCGTATGTCGACGCGCACCTCGCCGTCCGCCAGCGGCCGCGACGCCTCCGGAAGGTCGACCAGCGCCAGGTTCTCCAGCGTGCCCTTGTCCGTGATGTCCAACCGCCAGGTCGTCGAGCCCTGCGGGGGCGTCAACGTCTCGTCCGCAGTCGGCCGACCCAGCCGCGGCGCGTACAACACCCCTTCGCGTATGGCAAGTTGGGGCTCGTCGCCGGCCAGCGCGGCGGGCAGCGCGACGGACACGTCGTGGTCGTCGAGGTCGACAAGCACGAACCGACCGGGATTCTCCGCCTGCGCCGACCGGACCAGACCCCACACCGGGGCGTTGACCAGGTCGAGCACGCCCTTACCGGGCTCGGCGGCCACCGCGCCGCGGGTGAGGAAGACCAGCCGCGAGTCGGCGAACCGCTCGTCGGCCAACCATGCCTGGACCAGTTCGAGCGCACGCGCGACGGCACGGTGCGTCGCCTCCGCGACGGGCAGCCCGAAGTCGTCGACACTGGCCGCCAGCACCACGTCCGGCACGGCCCCATGGGGGAGCGCACCGATATCGCCGAAGGTCTCCAGGTCGCCCAGTGCCACGCCGAGCTTGAACTCATCGGCGCCGACCAGTGCCCACGAACCGGTCCGGCCCGCAGGCTCGGACGGCGGTGCCAGCTCGTTCCAGTCCACCCGGAACAGCGCCTCGGGCAGACCGATCCGCACCTGGTCAGCCGCCATGGGCCGCAGCGCCAGGGACTCCACCGACGCCACCGGTCGTCCGGCCACATCGGCCAACCGCAACGACACCGCGTCCGGCCCCGCAGGCGAAATCATCACGCGGGCCGCCGTGGCACCGGTCGCCTGGAGGGAAACCCCGCTCCAGACGAACGGCAGACGGCACTCCGGCCCCTCCCCCACCACGGCGTGCAGGGCGGCGTCCAGCAACGCGGGATGCAGTCCGAACCGCGCGGCATCCGGGGCAAGTTCGGGCGCCAACTCCACCTCGGCGAAGATGTCCTCGCCCGAGCGCCACCACGACTTCAGGCCCTGGAACGCGGGACCGTAGCGGTAACCCAGCTCCGTCCAACGGTCGTAACCGCCGTCCCAGTCCACCGCGACCGCTCCCGCGGGCGGCCAGACGCTCAGGTCGAAGGCGTCGGTCGGGCCGCTGGCCAGCACACCCGCAGCGTGCCGGACCCACTGCGGCTCCGCCGCATCGTCCTCGCTCCGGGCGTGCACCGCCAACGTACGCGTCCCGGATCCGTCGTCGGCACCCACCGACACCCGTATCGCGATGCCGCCGTGCGCCGGCAGCACCAACGGCGCCTCAAGCGTCAGTTCCGCCACCCGGTCGCAACCCACCTGGTCACCGGCGCGGATGGCGAGCTCCAGGAACGCGGTGCCCGGCAACAGCACCGAGTCCCGCACCCCGTGGTCGGCCAGCCACGGATGGGTGGCCAGGGACAGCAGACCGGTCAGCACCACGCCGCCGGAGTCCGGCAGCTCTACCGCCGCACCCAGCAACGGGTGCCCGGCCTCCCGCAGCCCGACCGAGGACACATTCACGGCCTGTGCACCCCGAGCGTTCAGCCAGTAGCGCTGACGTTGGAAGGCGTAGGTGGGCAGATCGTCCACGGGGCGGGCGCCGGGGAAGACGGCCGTCCAGTCGACGGTCGCGCCGTGCACGTGCGCTTCGGCCAGCGACAGCAGGAACCGATCCAGACTGCCCTCGTCGCGGCGCAGGGACCCCAGGGCCACGATCTGCTCGGACGTCTCCTGGATCCCCATCGCCAGCACGGGGTGCGCGCTGGACTCCACGAAGAGGCGGTGGCCCTGCTCGGCCAGCAGCTGCACGGTCTCCTCGAACCGAACCGTCTGGCGGAGATTCCGATACCAGTACTCCGCATCCAGCACACTGGTATCGATCCGCTCCACCGTCACCGTGGAGTAGAACGGCACCTGCGAGGGCCGGGGGCTAATGTCCGCGAGGATGCTCAGGAGCTCGTCTCGGATCTCCTCCACATGCGCCGAGTGGGACGCATAGTCCACCGGGATGCGACGGGCACGAACCCCGGACTCCTCACAGTCGGCGAGGAGTTCGTCCAGTGCATCGACGTCGCCGGAGACGACGATCGAACCCGGGCCATTCACCGCAGCGATGGAGATCCGGCCATCCCAACGCTCAAGACGCCCGGTGACCTCCCCGACCGGCAGGGAGACAGACACCATGCCGCCCCGACCGGACAGGGCGAGCAGCGCCTTGCTCCGCAACGCCACCACCCGCGCAGCATCCTCAAGCGACAACGCACCCGCCACACACGCCGCGGCGATCTCGCCCTGCGAATGCCCCACCACAGCGGCCGGCTCGACACCATACGAGCGCCACAACGCAGCCAGCGACACCATCACCGCGAACAGCACAGGCTGAACAACATCAACCCGCTCCAACGCCTCAGCGTCGGCCAGCACGTCCAGCAACGACCACTCGATGTGCGGGGCAAGAGCCTGCGCGCACGCCCGCATCGACTCTGCGAACACCGGCGAGGAGTCCAAAAGCTCCACCGCCATGCCCACCCACTGCGAACCCTGACCAGGGAAAACGAACACCGCGCGGTCACCCGCCACAGTGCCCTGCACCACACCAGGCGCCGCAGTGGCATCCGCCAGCGCAGCCAGGCCGCCACGGAAGGCAGCCAGATCAGCACCGACCACCGCAGCACGATGCTCAAAAGCAGCACGCCCCGCAGCGAGCGAGAAGCCCACATCCGCCGGGTTCAGCTCGGGCGTGGCATCCACGTACGACAGCAGGCGGGATGCCTGTGCGCGCAGCGCGGCCTCGGTCTTGCCCGAGACCACCCACGGCACCGCACCCTGCACCGGCGCGGCAACGGCCGGCGCCTCAACCGGCGGTGCCTCCTCCAGAATCACATGCGCATTCGTGCCGCTGATCCCGAACGACGACACCGCGGCCCGCCGCGGCGCATCCGTCCGCGGCCACGCGACCTGCTCGGTCAGCAACGACACCGCACCCGTGGACCAGTCGACCTTGGGCGTCGGCTCGTCCACGTGCAGGGTCTTCGGCAGCACACCGTGCCGCATCGCCAACACCATCTTCACCACGCCGCCGACGCCGGCCGCGGCCTGAGCATGTCCGATGTTGGACTTGAACGACCCGAGCCACAAGGGCCGTTCGCGATCCTGGCCGTAGGTGGCCAGGATCGCCTGCGCCTCGATCGGGTCGCCGAGGGTGGTGCCGGTGCCGTGCG
>NZ_JBFADC010000028.1:0-5136 GCF_040641195.1 Glycomyces sp. NPDC021274
ACCCTCGGCATCAGCAACGCCGAATGGGAGGTCCTCAAGGCCCTCGTCGTCTCCGGCGCGCCCTACCGCATGGGCCCCGGCGAACTCGCCAAGCGCCTCGGCCTCACGCCGGCCGCCATGACCCACCGCATCGACCGCATGGCGAGCGAGGGTCTGGTCACCCGCGAGCGCGACGAGACCAACCGCGTCCGAGTGATCGTCGAGCTGACCCACGAGGGCCGCGAGAAGTGGCTGGAGGCGATGCGCATGGCATCGGTCTTCGAGGAGGAACTCCTCCAGGACCTCTCCGGCGAGCAACGCCGCATCCTCGGCGATGCGTTGACCAGGCTGCTGCGCCGCGTCGAGGAGGCCCAACCCGACGCCGAGGGCCGTCTGAGCGACCTCGACTGACCGGGTTTGACACGCCCCTCCCCGATCCGTAGTGTTCTCCGAGTTGCCAACGAGCCGGAACGGTTCTGCGGCAGCCATCCCGCCGCTTCGCGGCAACCCACTACTGCACGGCCCCTCAACGGGAGCGAGTTTCGCATGCCGAAATTCATTCCGGGCGCCTGATTAGGCGTCAGCGAGGAATTCCGCTAACGTAGTGAACACCCCGCCGACGGGGAATCGGATCGAAATTCGAACCGACCGCAACTCACTGAGAAGCGGGCCGGAACGGAAAGAAGATCTGATAAAGTCGGAAAGGCCGAAAAGCGAAAGCGAAGCGGCCGGACCCCGCTCCAACAGGGGGCCAGAGACGGAAACGGATCTGGTAAGGTTGGAGCCGCGAAGAAGCCGAAAGGCCGAATCGCACCGGCGAAAATCGGAGCCGAAAGGATCTGATAGAGTCGGAGACGCAAGACCGAAGGGAAGCGCCCGGAGGAAGCCCGAGAGGGTAGCCGAAGGAAGCGTCCGTTCCTTGAGAACTCAACAGCGTGCCAAAAGTCAACGCCAGATATGTTGATACCCCGTCTCCATCATGGAGATGAGGTTCCTTTGAAAAGTCCTTCCAATAGCTTTGGGAGGCGCACAGCGAGGACGCTGTGAACCGCGAGGATTATTCCTCCTTGTGGTTCCGCTCAACGCGAGTGTTGATACCGGATTACCGGTAAGCATTCACGGAGAGTTTGATCCTGGCTCAGGACGAACGCTGGCGGCGTGCTTAACACATGCAAGTCGAACGATGAACCGGCTTCGGTCGGGGATTAGTGGCGAACGGGTGAGTAACACGTGGGCAATCTGCCCTTCACTCTGGGACAAGCCCTGGAAACGGGGTCTAATACCGGATATGACACGGGGTCGCATGATCTCCGTGTGGAAAGCTCCGGCGGTGAAGGATGAGCCCGCGGCCTATCAGCTTGTTGGTGAGGTAATGGCTCACCAAGGCGACGACGGGTAGCCGGCCTGAGAGGGCGACCGGCCACACTGGGACTGAGACACGGCCCAGACTCCTACGGGAGGCAGCAGTGGGGAATATTGCACAATGGGCGAAAGCCTGATGCAGCGACGCCGCGTGAGGGATGACGGCCTTCGGGTTGTAAACCTCTTTCAGCAGGGAAGAAGCGAGAGTGACGGTACCTGCAGAAGAAGCGCCGGCTAACTACGTGCCAGCAGCCGCGGTAATACGTAGGGCGCGAGCGTTGTCCGGAATTATTGGGCGTAAAGAGCTCGTAGGCGGCTTGTCACGTCGGATGTGAAAGCCCGGGGCTTAACCCCGGGTCTGCATTCGATACGGGCAGGCTAGAGTTCGGTAGGGGAGATCGGAATTCCTGGTGTAGCGGTGAAATGCGCAGATATCAGGAGGAACACCGGTGGCGAAGGCGGATCTCTGGGCCGATACTGACGCTGAGGAGCGAAAGCGTGGGGAGCGAACAGGATTAGATACCCTGGTAGTCCACGCCGTAAACGTTGGGAACTAGGTGTGGGCGACATTCCACGTCGTCCGTGCCGCAGCTAACGCATTAAGTTCCCCGCCTGGGGAGTACGGCCGCAAGGCTAAAACTCAAAGGAATTGACGGGGGCCCGCACAAGCAGCGGAGCATGTGGCTTAATTCGACGCAACGCGAAGAACCTTACCAAGGCTTGACATACACCGGAAAGCATTAGAGATAGTGCCCCCCTTGTGGTCGGTGTACAGGTGGTGCATGGCTGTCGTCAGCTCGTGTCGTGAGATGTTGGGTTAAGTCCCGCAACGAGCGCAACCCTTGTTCTGTGTTGCCAGCATGCCTTTCGGGGTGATGGGGACTCACAGGAGACTGCCGGGGTCAACTCGGAGGAAGGTGGGGACGACGTCAAGTCATCATGCCCCTTATGTCTTGGGCTGCACACGTGCTACAATGGCCGGTACAATGAGCTGCGATACCGCGAGGTGGAGCGAATCTCAAAAAGCCGGTCTCAGTTCGGATTGGGGTCTGCAACTCGACCCCATGAAGTCGGAGTTGCTAGTAATCGCAGATCAGCATTGCTGCGGTGAATACGTTCCCGGGCCTTGTACACACCGCCCGTCACGTCACGAAAGTCGGTAACACCCGAAGCCGGTGGCCCAACCCCTTGTGGGAGGGAATCGTCGAAGGTGGGACTGGCGATTGGGACGAAGTCGTAACAAGGTAGCCGTACCGGAAGGTGCGGCTGGATCACCTCCTTTCTAAGGAGCACTTCTTACCGAGCTTTGCTTGGTCAGAGGCCAGTACATCAGCGAGTGTCTGATGCTGGTTGCTCATGGGTGGAACGTTGACTACTCGGCCTGTTCAGGATCATGGCTCGTTAGTACTGCTTCGGCGTGGAACACGGGACTGTGGGTTGAACTGGTCGGGCACGCTGTTGGGTGTCTGAGGGTGCGGACTATGGTCTGAGCCTTCGGGATGCCGGCCCCAGTGAACTCAGCCTTCGGGTTGGGGTGGTGGGTGGCTGGTCGTTGTTTGAGAACTGCACAGTGGACGCGAGCATCTGTGGCCAAGTTTTTAAGGGCGCACGGTGGATGCCTTGGCACCAGGAACCGATGAAGGACGTGGGAGGCCGCGATAGGCCCCGGGGAGCTGTCAACCGAGCTTTGATCCGGGGGTGTCCGAATGGGGAAACCCGGCAGTCGTCATGGGCTGTCACCCGCTGCTGAACACATAGGCAGTGTGGAGGGAACGCGGGGAAGTGAAACATCTCAGTACCCGCAGGAAGAGAAAACAACCGTGATTCCGGGAGTAGTGGCGAGCGAAACTGGATGAGGCTAAACCAGTCACGTGTGATACCCGGCAGGGGTTGCGTGGTTGGGGTTGTGGGAGCTTTCTTGATCGGTCTGCCGGCCGGTCGGTGAGTCAGAAACCGTTGATGTAGGCGAAGGACATGCGAAAGGTCCGGCGTAGAGGGTAAGACCCCCGTAGCTGAAACGTCAGCGGCTTGCTTGAGAGCCACCCAAGTAGCACGGGGCCCGAGAAATCCCGTGTGAATCTGGCGGGACCACCCGTTAAGCCTAAATATTCCCTGGTGACCGATAGCGGATAGTACCGTGAGGGAATGGTGAAAAGTACCGCGGGAGCGGAGTGAAATAGTACCTGAAACCGTGTGCCTACAAGCCGTGGGAGCGTCGCGCAGAGACTTGTTCTTTGCGTCGTGACTGCGTGCCTTTTGAAGAATGAGCCTGCGAGTTTGCGGTATGTTGCGAGGTTAACCCGTGTGGGGAAGCCGTAGCGAAAGCGAGTCCGAATAGGGCGTTGGAGTAGCATGCTCAAGACCCGAAGCGGAGTGATCTAGCCATGGGCAGGTTGAAGCGGAGGTAAGACTTCGTGGAGGACCGAACCCACCAGGGTTGAAAACCTGGGGGATGACCTGTGGTTAGGGGTGAAAGGCCAATCAAACTCCGTGATAGCTGGTTCTCCCCGAAATGCATTTAGGTGCAGCGTCGTGTGTTTCTTGCCGGAGGTAGAGCACTGGATAGGCGATGGGCCCTACCGGGTTACTGACCTTAGCCAAACTCCGAATGCCGGTAAGTGAGAGCGCGGCAGTGAGACTGTGGGGGATAAGCTCCATGGTCGAGAGGGAAACAGCCCAGAGCATCGACTAAGGCCCCTAAGCGTGTGCTAAGTGGGAAAGGATGTGGAGTCGCAGAGACAACCAGGAGGTTGGCTTAGAAGCAGCCACCCTTGAAAGAGTGCGTAATAGCTCACTGGTCAAGTGATTCCGCGCCGACAATGTAGCGGGGCTCAAGTACACCGCCGAAGTCGTGTCATTGCGATATTACCCCCAACGGGGATCGTGATGGGTAGGGGAGCGTCGTGTGCCGGGTGAAGCAGCCGTGGAAACGAGTTGTGGACGGTTCACGAGTGAGAATGCAGGCATGAGTAGCGATACAAGAGTGGGAAACTCTTGCGCCGATTGACTAAGGGTTCCTGGGTCAAGCTGATCTGCCCAGGGTAAGTCGGGACCTAAGGCGAGGCCGACAGGCGTAGTCGATGGACAACCGGTTGATATTCCGGTACCCGCTTTGAAGCGCCCAATACTGAATCAGGCGATGCTAAGTCCGTGAAGCCGCCCTGATCTCTTCGGAGTTGAGGGGAGTGGTGGAGCCGACGGACCAGACTTGTAGTAGGTAAGCGATGGGGTGACGCAGGAAGGTAGTCCAGCCCGGGCGGTGGTTGTCCCGGGGTAAGGGTGTAGGCCGTGTGGTAGGCAAATCCGTCACACGTTAAGGCTGAGACCTGATGCCGAGCCGATTGTGGTGAAGTGGATGATCCTATGCTGTCGAGAAAAGCCTCTAGTGAGTTTCAAGGCGGCCCGTACCCTAAACCGACTCAGGTGGTCAGGTAGAGAATACCGAGGCGTTCGGGTGAACTATGGTTAAGGAACTCGGCAAAATGCCCCCGTAACTTCGGGAGAAGGGGGGCCATTTCTGGTGATCCGTTTTGCACGGTGAGCTGGGGGTGGCCGCAGAGACCAGCGAGAAGCGACTGTTTACTAAAAACACAGGTCCGTGCGAAGCCGTAAGGCGATGTATACGGACTGACGCCTGCCCGGTGCTGGAACGTTAAGGGGACCGGTTAGCTCCATTTCGGTGGGGCGAAGCTGAGAACTTAAGCGCCAGTAAACGGCGGTGGTAACTATAACCATCCTAAGGTAGCGAAATTCCTTGTCGGGTAAGTTCCGACCTGCACGAATGGCGTAACGACT
>NZ_JBFADC010000029.1:0-4976 GCF_040641195.1 Glycomyces sp. NPDC021274
CCTTGCCGAGCGCGCGCAGCCCGGCGTCGTTCGGGGCCGGATCGCTGGAGTAGCCCCACGGGACGATGATGTACTCGCCGTAGGAGTGGAGGGTGCTTGCCGCCCGGCTAGTCGCGTGCCTACGTTTGTGAGTTGTGAAGCCCAACCCACTGCACCCCCCTGCCTTGTCCCCTGCGGACATTCCAGCCGACCCCTGGCGGTACCTCTGGTACATCGCCCGCGCCCAAACCGGCCTGGTCGCGCTCGGGTTCGTGCTGCTCAGCATCTCCGGAGCGGCCTGGATCCTGCTGCCGTGGACGATCGCGAAGATCATCGACGAGGTGCTCGTGGCGGGCTCGGCCGAGCCGCTGGCGCGGTGGTCGATCATGCTCGTCGTCGTGGCGATCGCGTCCTCGTGGGTGTTCGTGGCCGGGTACCGGTCCCTGTTCATGGCCGAGTCGCACGCGCGCGTGCGCACGGTCCGCAACATCACCGACCACCTCAACCGGGCCGGCACGGGCGTGCGTGGCGCGATCTCCCCGGGCGAGATGGTGAATCTGTCCACTGAGGACGCGCACAAGACCGGCTCGTTCATCTTCCAGCTCGGATTCGGCTGGATGGGCCTGGTCATGACGGCCGTGGGCGCGGTGCTGCTGTGGCGGGCCAGTCCCGCCCTGGGGATCACCACGCTCACCGGGGTGATCCTCATCGGGTTCGTGGTCGGGCCCGTGCTCAGCCGGCTGCAGCACCACCAGATCGCGTACCGGTCCTCGGTCGCGACCCTCACGGGCCAGGCGAGCGATGTCGTCGGGGGCCTGCGGGTGCTGCGCGGGGTCGGCGGCGAGGAGCAGTTCTCGCGGCGCTACCGCGCGGCCTCGGCGGAACTGCGCGACGCCGGGTACGGCGTGGCGACGGCCGACTCGTGGGTGCAGGGCCTGAAGGCCAGCCTCCCGCTGGCGCTCATCGCCGCGGTCACGTGGGTCGGCGCGCGCCTCGCGCTGAACGGCGCGATCAGCATCGGGGAGCTCTCCGCCGCGTTCGGCATGACCGCGCTCGTCGCGCAGCACTCGGGCGCGATGATCGGCATGGCGCAGGCCGTGATCGCCGCGCAGGTCGCCTCCCGGCGGCTCACCGCGTTCTTCAACACCAGCAGCGACATCACCGACGGCGGCACCGCCACGGGCGCCGCGGGCACCCTGCGCGACCCCGAATCGGGGCTCGCGATCGAGCCGGGGCGGCTCACCGTGGTCGTCAGTGCCGAGGCGAAGCCCGCCGAGGCCGCGATGGAGCGCCTCGCCCGCTACCGCGAGTCCGGGGCGGAAACAGGGGCGGCAACGAGTTCGGACGCCGAGTGGGGGGACGTGAAACTCGCCGACCTCGCGCTGGACGAAGTGCGCGAACGCGTCCTGCTCCTGCGCGACGACTACCTCTTCGCGCAGACCCTCGGCGAGACCCTGCGGGTCGACGAGGACCGCGCGCTCGCCGCGATCAGCGCCGCCGGCGCGGGCGACGTGTACTCCAGCCTCGGTTCGACCATGGACGGCGAGGTCCACAACGCCGGCCGCAACCTCTCCGGCGGCCAGCGCCAGCGGCTGCGCCTCGCGCGGGCGCTCGCGGCCGATGCGGAGGTGCTGCTCGCGGTGGAGCCGACCTCGGCCGTCGACGCGCACACCGAGTCGCTGATCGCGGAGCGGGTCGCGGCGGCGCGGGCGGGGCGCACGACGGCGGTCGTGACGGCGTCGCCGTTGTGGCTGGCGCGCGCCGATGCGGTGGCATGGATGGTGGACGGCAAGGTCCGGGCCACCGGCGGCCACGCCGAGCTTTCACTGCAAGACGAGTACCGGTCCCTCACCTCTAGGCAGGAGTCCTGATGAGCGTCAAGGGAACTGCGGGGCGGCTGCCGGTGGCGGGCCGGGCCGCGATGATGGAGGCCATCAAGCGGCTGGTGCTGGCGGACCGGCGCGCGTTCGCGGGCGTGGTCGCGCTGTACGTGCTGGCCGCTGGTGCGAGCGCGGCGCTGCCGGTGATGCTGGGCGAGGTCATCGATGGGATCGGGACCGGTTGGACGGCGGCCCGGGTGGACCTGGTGTGCGGGGTGATCTGCGCGTGCGTGGTGCTGCAGCTGGTGCTGATGCGCACCGGTCGGCGTTTGGGCTACCGGTTGGGCGAGCGGGCGGCGGCGCGGTTGCGCGAGTCGTTCATCGACCGGGTGCTGCGGTTGCCGCTGGGGACGGTGGAGCGGGCGGGGACGGGCGACCTCGCGACGCGGACGTCGGGCGATGTGGGTGCGGTGGCGGAGCTGCTGCGCAAGACCGCGCCGGAGGTGGCGGTCGCGATGATCGAGGGCACGGTGATCATCGTGGCGGCGTTCGTGGTGAATCCGCTGCTGGGGTTGTTGTTCGTGGTCGGCATGCCGATGCTGTTCATCGCCGGTCGGCGGTACCTGCGGTTGGCGAGTCCGGTGTTCTTGAGCGAGCGGGCCGCGATGAGCGAGATCGCGGAGACGGCGACGGCTTCGGCGGCGGGCGCGCAGACCGTGGCGGCGTACCGGATGCAAGGGGAGCGCGGTGAGGCCGGGTATGCGCGGGCGGAGACGCACATGGGCCGGCTCAAGGGGATCGTGCGGTTGCAGACGTGGTTCTTCCCGGCGACGGATCTGACGTTCTTGACGCCGGCCATGGTCGTCACGATCGTGGGCGCCTTGTGGTACCTCAACGACTGGGTGACGGTGGGCGAGGTGGTCGCGGTGGCGATGCTGACGCTGCGTCTGGACGGGCCGGTGTTCCGGACGATGATGTCGCTGAGCGAGTTCCAGATGGGCGGGGCCGCGATGGCGCGTGTCGAGGGCGTGCATTTGATGCCGGACGAGGTGCGGGAGGCCGTTCCTGAGGGCGCGGAGGTGCGGCTCGATGACGTGACGTTCGGGTACGGGGACGGCCCTGACGTGCTGCACGGCTTGAGCCTGCATCCGCGGCGCGGTGAGCGCCTGGTCGTGGTCGGGCCCTCCGGGGCGGGGAAGTCGACGATCGCGCGGCTCGTCGCCGGCATCGACCGGCCGCGGGCGGGGTCGGTGACCCTCGGCGGTGCGCCGGTGGCGGATATTCCGTTGGAGGTGTTGCGCCGCAAGGTGGTTCTGGTGACGCAGGAGCATTACATCTTCACGGCGACGCTGCGGGAGAACCTGAACCTCGCGGCTCCGGAGGCGGACGACGAGGCGCTGCGGGCGGCGTTGGCGACTGTGGACGCTCGCTGGGCGGCGGATCTGCCCGAGGGCATGGACACGATGCTCGGGGACGAGCACCACCGGTTGAACTTGGCCGAGGCGCAGCAGCTCGCGCTGGCGCGCGTGATCCTCGCCGACCCGGATGTGGTGATCCTGGATGAGGCGACGGCGGGCATCGATCCTGGCAGCGCGGGGAATGTGGAGGCGGCGCTCGCGGCGGCGCTGGACGGCCGGACGGTGATCGCGATCGCGCACCAGTTGCAGGCGGCCGAGTCGGCGGACCGGATCGCAGTGGTGCAGGACGGCCGGATCGCGGAGGAGGGCAGCCATGCGGAGCTGCTCGAGGCGGGCGGCGCGTACGCGAGCCTGTGGGGTGCGTGGAAGGGCGTCGCGGTGTAGGCCGGGAGGCTGATGGGAAGCGGCTCGGGGTGGATGCCCCGGGCCGCTTGCGTCGTTGAGCCGGCGCTTCGGGGGCGCGAACGCGTAAACGTCTCGCCATCTGGCCATCTCGCCATCTGGCCCTCTCGCCATCTGGCTATCTGGCTATCTCGTCAAGGCGAGTCGGACATGCCCCCAGGATAGGGCAAAATACCAGAAATTCGCATTTCGGATACTAGGGTGATCTCCCGTACCTGCGGCGGCCTGACGGCGCCGCGAACCTCGAACGGGAGCCTTCATGCCGCGCAATGCCGCCACCCCCCAGGAATACAAGCACCGCCTCGCGGGCTACACGTACTGGTCGCGGCGCACGTACTCCGACTCGCCGCGTTTCGCGCCGGTCGTGCTCATCGGCGGTGCGCTGCACCGCAAGGAGGACTGGGGCCGGGTCGAGCAGGGCCTGCTCGGGCATGCCGACGTGATCTGCCCCGACCTGCCCGGCTGGGGCCGCGCCGACCTCCTCCCGCCCTACCTGGGCACGGACATCCCCGCGGAGGCGCTGGTGCGTCTCCTCGACGATCTGGGCATCGAACGGGTGAACGTCTTCGCGGGTTCCTACGGCTCCTCGGTGGGCTACCGGCTCGCGCAGACGCACCCGGATCGGATCGTCCGCATGGTGCTCGCCGGGACGATGGGCGGCATCCCGCCCGCGTCGCGGCCGATGATGCGTGCGGCTGTGGCCCTTGCGGAACGGGGCCCGCGCGAGCGCTTCGGCCCGGCCGCGGTGGATGCGCTGATGAGTCCGCACCCGGACATCGCCGGGAAGGCCGTGGTGCGCCGCGTCCTCGCGATGCGGTTCGGTGCGGCCGACGACGCGGATCTTGCGAAGTTCATCGCGAATACGAACCGCCTGCTCTCCCGCGACCTTATCGACACGTCGATTCCGCCCGCGGTGCCGACGCTGTTCACGACCGGCGAGTACGACACGTTGACGCCGCCGGAGCTCTGCCGCGAGCTCGCGTTCACCTGCCAGGAGAGCTGGTACGTGGAGCTCGCCCGCGCCGACCATCTCATCCACCTCGAACGCCCGGCGCAACTGGTGGACCTCATGAACCGCTTCTTCGGCTGTGAGCCTTTGGATGACCTGCCGTACGCCACGGCGGTCGAGGACCTGCGCCGCATCCCGGCGACGGTCTGAGGCAGCGGGGTCGACCAGCGCCGGTTGTGCGGGCGCTGCCTGGTCGGGCGCGCTCTGCGCACCGCGGTGTGAGCGGGTTGCGGCCTGAGTGAAGGCGAGGCGGCTAGGGCCTGTCCTGTGAATCAGGGAGCGGCGGTATCCGAGTCCATTCGTTCGGTCGCAAGGCGGAGGGGCGTCTGCATACCGGTGTTGTATGCA
>NZ_JBFADC010000030.1:0-4895 GCF_040641195.1 Glycomyces sp. NPDC021274
ACGCCGGCGGTCAGCACCACGCTCACCCACATCAACGGGAGCATCCCGCTGCGCACCGCCTCCTTGGGCGTGAACTGCCGCACCGCAGGCGGATTCTTCGCCAGGAATGCCGCGCCCTGCCCCGACCCGCCTGCCTTCAGCGGATCCGCCTCGACGGGCCACCAATTCTTCGGCGGATCCTTGAAGAACCAGGCACAGCCCGCCACCACGACCAGTACGTAGATCCCGATGCCGTCCAGTACGTCCTGGAAATCCCCGATGTCGAAGGCGTAGTTGAAGACGAAGATGAACGGGAGTGCGCCATAGGCGAATCCGCCGTTGACGAATCCGGTCTTCGCGCCGCGCCGCTCCGGAAACCATTTGCCCACCATGTTGATACAGGTGGCGTAGACGAGCCCGGAGCCGATACCGCCGACCACCCCGAAACCGCAGATCGCCGCCAGCACATCGTCCAAGTGGGCCAGTGACGCGAAGCCCACCAGGCTCAGCACCGCCCCGAGGAACATGGCCCGGCGCGCGGTGAGGATGCCGCGTTCCCGTAACCAGCCCGCCGGAAAGGCGATTCCGGCCTGGCAGAAGACCCAGACGCTCAGAATCCAGAAGGTGTCGCTCTGCGTCCACCCATGTGCGTGTGACAGCGTTCCCTCGGCCGAACCGTAGGCGTATTCGGAGACGCCGATGGCCATCATCGCGAGCCACGGCAGATGCACCATCAGTTTCCGCGAGTGGCCGCCGAGAAGTTCCCGGTCGGATTCGCCGACCCGGTAGACCCGGCCCTTGCCGTCGACGATTTCCTGATAGATCGTTGCGGTTGTTTCCGTGCCGTCCCGTTCGCTGCGGTCCATACCCTTCACCTCGGAATCGAAAATCCGGTCAGCGCGCCCTCTGTCCGATCTCTCCGTGCTCCTTGAGAAGCGCCCTAGGCCGTTTCTGATGGCTCTTGGACGGTGTCGCGGAGCCAGATGACGATCGCTGCGACGGCGAGGGTGCCGTTGAAGATGTAGTCGCGCTTGTCGTACCTGCTGGCCACTGCACGGTACTGCTTCCACTTGCTGACGCATCGCTCGACGGCGCTGCGGTGGCGGTACTGGGTCTTGTCGAAGGCCGGAGGCCGGCCGCCTGCACGGCCCTTCCGCCTGCGGCTGGCCCGCTGGTCATCAGGCTGGGCGATGGTCGCTTTGATGCCCCGCCGTCGTAGATAAGCACGGTTGTCGTAGCTGGAGTACGCCTTGTCGCCGCGGACTCGATCGGGTCGACTGCGGGGTCGGCCCGGTCCGCGCCGCCGGATCCGCAGGCCCTCCAACACAGGGATGAACATGGGGCTGTCGCCTCGCTGGCCTGGAGAGGTCTGCCAGGTCAATGGGCGGGCCCGGTCGTCGGCCAGCAGATGGACTTTGCAGGTCAGTCCGCCTCTTGAACGTCCCAACGCCTCACGCCCATCGCCTTCCACACGCGTACCGCCCCCTTTTGCGGGAAGTCCTGCGGCGGCCGGCGGCGGGCACCGGCCGCGTGCTGATGTGCCCGGCAGGACGTGGAGTCGATGTTCACCGCCCATTCCCGCCGGCGCCGCACACCCTCCTTCTCGACGTCCCTGGCCAGGGCCCCGTCAGGGTCGGTGGCGTCAGCCTCGATCTGTAACTCGGTCAGGATCTGCTGCCAGGTTCCGTCAGCTGACCAGCGGCGGTGCCGTTCGTAAACGGTCTGCCAGGGGCCGTACCGTTCGGGCAGGTCCGGCCAGGGCACGCCGGTACGGGCCCGGAAGAGCACCCCGTTGATCACTGTGCGGTGATCGGCCCACTGCCCGCCGGGCTTGCCGTTGGCAGGCAGTAAAGCCTCAATCTTCTGCCACTGCACGTCCGTCAACTCATGTCGCCGCACCATAAGACGCACCTGCCCAGCCGGTGCACTGATCCACCACCCCAGCAAGAGCCATCAGAAACGGCCTAGTCCCCTCAGAGACCCGGTTCCTCGACCTCGATGCGTCGGGGGTGATCACCTCACACGGCGGTGATCATCACCGACGCATCGAGGTCGACGGTCTTTCCCGCCAAGACGCACCCGACGGTGTCACGACCGTTTACGCCGATTCACCGACAGGGTCCGTGGCGGACGCCTCCTCGAAGGCGCGGCCGATGCCCGCGAACGACTCGATCACGCTGTCGCCTTCCGCGATCGCCTCGACCGCGAAGACGCTCGTGGACGTCGGCGGGTAGCCGATGATGTCGATCGCCCGGCTGACCGACAGCGGGTTCTGCATGTTGACGCCGTCCCAGAGGTACACCGCCCCCCAGTAGCCCTTCTCGGCGTCCGCGAACCAGGTCTTCATCCGCATCCCCTTGAGCGTGGAGAACGCGTCCACCGCGTAGTCGCGCAGGTACTCGCGAAGGTCCTCGACCGTGGCTTTCGAGTTCTTCAGGTTCCAGAGCACGATGCTGATGTACACGCTCATACCTCCCAGGACGGCGAAGCCCAGCGCCGCAGACGGTACGGCGCCCACCAGACGCTGCCGCCGATCCGGATGGCCAGGTGATGCTTCTCGAACACCGACATCGCCGCGGCCGGCACGGAGTCCGCTCCGCGGTCGGCCGCCAGCGACTCGACCGCGGAGACATAGGCAGGGTCCGAGACGGTGAGCCGGCGCAGACCGGTGTGGCGCCGGTCCCGGATCTGTAGGAACCCGGGACCGCGACGGAAGAAGCACCTGCCCACGTGGTACCTCGCCCGCCATATGTTCAGCGCCTCGGCACCGCGCGGCCCCTCCACGTCCGACGGGGGGAAGAGGTGGCTGAACACCCACCACTCGGGACCGTCGGGCGCCGTCAGCTGTGCCCGCCAGTCCACTTCCACGCCGTAGCTGGTGAGATCGCGGATGAAGGAGAGCGCGGGGATGACGTGCTCCGTCCCGGCTCGTCCACCGAGATCGACGACGGGCTCGATCGACACGAACCGCGCGCCGGACTCGTAGATCCGGAGCGCCTCGTCCGCGGTGTCCCCGCCGAGCACGCGGTCGCCGAGGTGCATGTTCGGCAACGCGCGTACCGCCGCCGCGCCGTGGCGCCACATGCTGAACCGGACGTCGAACCCGTTGTCGGGAATGGTCGCGGCATCGTTCATCGTCGGCATGGCAGCCTCGCCTCTCACACTGCTACGGACTCGGAGGACGGACGGTCGGCCTCCGACCGCGCCGCCAGTCCCTGGCCCACCCGGATCTGCATGAACCTCTGGTTGCGGTCCTTCGTGACGACGTGGATCAGGCGGCCGTCGTCTGTGAAGAGCAGACCCAGCTCCATCCATCGGTCGATCACGGCGCCGACGTCCGTCTGCCCGAACCGCTTCGCGCACTCGCGCTCCAGGTACGGGAGCGACCTCGGCTGGTCGAGCAGCTGGAAGAGCGCGATCTCGACGTCGGTGGTGAGCTGGATGACGTCCCAGTCGAAGCCCGGCCGGGTGTTGGTGAGCGTGATGCTCTCCTCGGTCTCGAAGTACGACAGTTGGCTGTGCCAGTGCGCGTCGCGCCATGTGTCCATGGCGGCGCGCAGTTTCCACGCCATGTGGTTCCCGATGCCTTGGTGCGTCGCTTTGAAGATGTACGCGATGTCGAACAGTTCCTTCTCGGGAAGGTCATAGGTGAGTCCGTACTGAGGGGCCGCCCACCGCTCGTGGAAGCCGAGCGAGGGGTTCTCGAAGTACGGAGCGAAGCGCTGGACCGCGAGCCGGTCGTCGCCGCCGGCCGGCTCCAGGTGGTGTAGCGCGGGGAACTGCTCGATGACCTTCGCGTAGTCCTCGTCGGTCTCCCCGGGGAAGCCGTAGAGGTAGGCCCATGCGACGGTCAGGCCCAGCGACTCGGCGTCCCGGAGCACGCGCACGTTCAGACAGCCGGAGACGCCCTTGTCCATGAGCTTGAGCACCTTGCTGTTCAGGCTCTCGATGCCGGGCTGGACGCAGACCACGCCGGCCTTCGAGATGACCTCCAGTTGCTCGTAGCGCAGATTGGCCTTGATCTCGTACATCAGCCGTAGGTCGATCTCGGCCTTGGCGAGCGCGGGAAGCATCGAGTCCAGGTAGGCCATGTCCAGGATGTTGTCCACGAGCATCACGTCGAGGATCCGGTGGCGCTTGGCGAGCGTCACGAGGTCGTCGATGAACTGGTCAGGCCGCTTGCTGCGGAACATCATGCTGGCGCCGTTCAGGCCGCAGAAGGTGCAGTGGTGCTTCTCGCCCCACCAGCAGCCGCGGGAACTTTCGAGGATCAGCCTGGGCTCCAGCCAGAACCGGGCGTGTGACTTCGTGAACTGCTCGACGTATTCGTCGTAGTGAGGCAGCACCATCGCGGCGGGTGGCAGTGGCTTGGTGCTCACTGCGTTGTGCACCGAGGATCCGTTCTCGTCCCGCCAGCACAGCCCCGGCACGGTCTCGAAGGCCGCCTCGTCCGCGGTCAGCGAGTGCAGCAGCCCCGGCCAGGCCAGCTCGCCCTCGCCGCGGACCACGTAGTCGACGAAGTCGAAGTTGCGGTGCAGCGCCTCGCCCATCGACCCTTCGCAGTTGGCGCCGCCGAACACGGTCACCGTCCGGGGCGAGAGTTCCTTGACCCGCCGGGCGACCGCCATCGATGCGGTGAGGGTCTGGAACGTGGTCGTGAAGCCGACGACATCGGGTTCGCCGGCGACGATCCGGCGGGCGAGTTCGTCGGTGAACTCCTCGACGTGCTCGTGCAGCCAGAGCGTGGTCTGCATCTGGTTTTCCTCGGTCGTGCCGTGCGCCAGCTCCTGGCCGTGCACGGTCTCCGAGCGGGGGCCGAACTGCTCCAGGAACTCCGGGACCCGCCACTTCGGATCGTGATAGAGGGCCGAGGAGAACACCCAGTCCCCGGTCCCGATGTAGCAGCTTTCGAGGTC
>NZ_JBFADC010000031.1:0-4189 GCF_040641195.1 Glycomyces sp. NPDC021274
GGGGCCCTGCCAGGAAAGCGGCGAGGGCCCCGGCGGTGTGTGTTGCCGGGGCCCTTCGCATAGCCGTTGCCGGGTGTCAGGCGGCCTTGACCGCCGAGATGTCGAAGGTCAGCTTGACCTTGTCGCTGACCATGACGCCGCCGGTCTCCAGGGCCGCGTTCCAGGTCAGGCCCCACTGGGAGCGGAGGATCTCGGCGCTGCCCTCGAAGCCGACGCGCTGGGCACCGTAGACGTCGGTGGCGGCGCCGTTGAACTCCAGGTCGATGGCGAGCGGGCGGGTGACGTCCTTGATCGTCAGGTCGCCGGTGACGCGGTACGTCTCGCTGTCGAGCTGCTCGATCGTGTGGGAGCGGAAGGTCATCAGGGGGAACTGCTCGGCGTCGAAGAAGTCGGCGCTCTTGAGGTGGCCGTCGCGGTCGGCGATACCGGTGTCGATGCTGGCGATCTTGACGTCGATGTGCGCGGTGGACGCGGCCGGGTTGCCGCCGTCCAGCTTCAGCGCGCCCTCGTGCTCGCCGAAGGAGCCGCGGACGTTGGTGACCATGGCGTGCCGGACGGTGAAGCCGATGCTGCTGTGGGCCGGGTCGATGGTGTAGTCGCCGGTCAGGGCGGCCAGCGCGGGGTTCGCGTCCAGTACGGCGGCAGCGGCGGGAGCAGGAGCGGCGGTGGGGGCGGGGGCGGCGGTGCGCTTGCGGAACAGGGACATGGCTTCTCCTCGGGGGACGGGCGCGGGCGGGGCCTCGGCGGTCGAACGAACGGCATTGTTTAACGTTCAACGAGATTCACCGTAGCGGCATCTCGTTCAACTTTCAACCTTTCCGTTCCGGGATTCCTTCGAACGGGTGGCACTCGCGCCCCCGGCGCGCGGTCATTGCCGCCCCGCGCGGCCCCGTGCTAGTGCTGCGCCGCGGAAGTTCCGCCGATGGCCATCGGCTCGTTGATCGGGCATGGTGCTTGATCCTGATGATCGTTGCGTGCTGTTGGAGCGGGTGCGTGCGCATACCGCTCCACAGCGTGTGGTCCGCCGGGCTCGTATAGTCCTGCTGGCTGCTGGTGGGTGCTCCGCCTGGCGGATAGCGGAGATCGTGCGGGTGGATGTCTCCACGGTGGTGCGGTGGCGCGACCGATATGCCCAAGAGGGGCTGGCCGGGCTGGAGGACCGGCCCCGTTCGGGCCGGCCGCCCATGTACGGGCCGGAGGTCCGGCTGCGGATCGTCGCGACGGCCACCAGTACGCCGCCGCGCCCTTATGGTGGCTGGTCGCACCGGCTGATCGCCGCTCACCTGGCGGACACCGGTATCTCCGCCTCCCAGGCCGGGCGCATCCTCGCCGCGCTCCAGGTCAAGCCGCACCGGGTCCGCGGCTGGCTGACCCGGCCCGCCGACCCACAGTTCTTCAGCAAGGCGGCCGAGGTCTGCGACCTTTACCGCACCTGCCCGCCGCGCTCGGTGGTGCTCTCGGTGGACGAGAAGACCGCGATGGCCGCCCGCTCCCGCAAGCACCCCGACCGGCCGCCCGGCCCCGGGCGGGTGCGCTGGCGGGAGTTCGAGTACGTCCGCCACGGCACCGTCTCGGTCACCGCCGCGCTGGACGTGCACACAGGACAGGTCGTCGTGGAGGAGTTGCCGCGCAACGACTCCGCGCACTTCATCCGGTTCCTGGCCCGGCTGGAGCGATGCATTCCCACAGATCTGACGATCCATCTGGTGCTGGACAACGGCTCCTCGCACACCTCCAAGGCCACCCGGGCCTGGCTGGCGAAACACCCCCGCATCGTGGCGCACTACACCCCCAAACACGCCTCCTGGCTGAACCAGGTGGAGATCTTCTTCTCGCTCCTGGCCCGCGCCGTCCTGCGGCACGGGGACTTCTCCTCACGCGCCGACCTGCTGGAGAAGGTCACCGACTTCGCCATCGCCCACAACGAGACTGCCCGCCCGTTCAGTTGGAACTACAAGGGGCGGCCCCGCCAGACTGAGGACGAGAGCGCCGTCGCTGCGAAGGAACCGTGCCATGCCCGCTGACTCCGTCCTGCAGATCAAGGTCACCCTGACCGACATCCGCCCGCCGGTCTGGCGGCGGCTGCAGGTTCCGGCCGACCTCACGCTCGATCGCCTGCACCTGGTGATCCAGCAGGCGATGGGCTGGGAGAACTACCACATGCACCTGTTCGAGACCCCGGCCGGTGACTACGGCCGCCGCGACAGCGAGCTCGGCCACCGCGACGAACGCAAGGTCCCGCTCCATGCCGTCGCGCCAGCCGCCGGGGACAAGATCAGCTACACCTACGACTTCGGTGACGACTGGGGGCACCGCATCGAGGTGGAGAAGGCCCTGCCCCGGGACCCCGAAACGGCCTATCCCCGCTGCCTGACCGGTCGCCGGGCCTGTCCGCCCGAGGACTGCGGCGGCCCGTGGGGCTACGCGAACTTCCTCGAAGCCATCACCGACCCCGAACACGAGGAACACGACGAACTCCTCGAATGGGTCGGCGGCGCCTTCGACCCCAGCCAGTTCGACGTCGAGGACATCAACAAACGCCTGACCGCTCAATAATCACCGGCGGAACTTTCGCGGCGCACCACGAGACAGGCTGAAAGGCCGGCCATGGTGTGTGGCCGGCCCTTCAGCTTGGAGATATGCGAGGAGGGATAGTGCAGGTCAGTCGACCGGGGAGACTCGGATGAGGTTGCCGTCAGGGTCCGTAATCACGAACGTGCGGCCGAAGACAGCATCATGCGGCTCCTGCACAACGTGGACCCCCTTCGAGGCCCACCTCGTGAAGATCTCGTCAATCGCCTGCGATGGCCCCGGCACCATGAGTCCGATCTCTGTCGTACGAGGGAGGCTCGGGACCGCGTGCTCGCTGTAGCCCGTCCACAGTGCGAACAGGACACCGGGGGCAGCTTCGAAGGCTACGTAGTGGGGACTGGTGAAGGTCGGTTCGATCTCGAACAGGTCGCTGTAGAAGGCGGTGGCGGCCTCGGCGTCGCGGACGCCGATCAGGAACAGGTTCGGTGCGGGCATGGAGTGCTCCTCAACTCGTTGATTTCTCGGTCCAGCACCCAGTGGATCACCCAATCGCGACGGAACCTGTCACCTTTTCTGAGAACATGGGTAAGCATGAAGGCTTCAAGGCTCCTGCATCTCCTGCTGCTCCTGCAGACCCGTCAGCGGCTCACTACCACGGAGCTCGCCGCGCGTCTTGAGGTGTCCCGGCGGACTGTGCTGCGGGACGTCGAGGCGCTATCGACAGCGGGCGTGCCCGTCTATGCCGAACGTGGGCGAAACGGCGGGATCGTCCTGCTCCCCAGTGCACGGCTCAGCGCATCCCATCTGGAACCACCAGAACTGGAGGCCCTATCCGTGGCCGGCTTGGACAGCGCACTACGTGAGCGAATGGGCCTAACTGCGGCGTGGGAGTCGGCCGAGCGCAAGATCGCCGCCCGCCAGGCTGCAGCACCTGAGTCGCCGAGCCCGCTGCGGCTGGCTGACCTTGTGCTTGTCGACAGCACCGCGTGGTTTGCTGCCCCCGAGGCAGCGGTCGAAGTATCGGATCTGGCCTCGACCCTGCGACACCGGCGACGCCTTCGAATCCTGTACCGGCGCAGCGCCGAGAGCCAGGCCTCGACACGGGTGGTCGACCCGTACGGGATCGTGGCGAAATCAGGTCGCTGGTATCTCGTCGCTGATGACCAGGGCGACAGCCGGCTGCTCGCTCTGGAACGACTGTCGGCCTTCGAACAGCTAGACGCACCAGCCGTGCTCCAACCAGGCCAAACCCTCCACACCAGATGGGCCGTGTTGAAGAAACGCACTGAGGAGCAAGATCGCGTGAGCGTGACCATCCGCCTGCCGGAAAAGGGTCTCGACCTGGCGCGGCGCATCCTCGGCACCCGCATCCACCATGTCTCCGACGCGGAAAAAGGCTCGTGCGTCGTCGTCGTGCGCTACCCCGACATCGAGTCGGTGCGTCAGCTTCTTCAGTTCGGCGACCACATCGAGGTGCTCGCCCCTGAGACGGCCCGCGCACGCATCAGTCAGCTCGCCCGGGACCTGGCTGACAGACACTCAACCCCCGCATCGTGATTGCCGATCAGGTCCCCTGTTCTCAATCAACGTGCCCGGTCAGTACAGCTAGTGCTGCGCCGCGGAAGTTCCCCCGAGGGGCCACCGGGGGACAGCACCG
>NZ_JBFADC010000032.1:0-4164 GCF_040641195.1 Glycomyces sp. NPDC021274
GGTCTCACACACAAAGCCGCTGCGCGCCGGTCGGCGCGCAGCGGCTGCGGCAGTCCCCACCGTCGGTTAGGCGGCCAGGGCGACCGCGGCGTTGGTGGTCAGGCGGTCCACGGCGGTCAGGGCGGTGTCCCGGAGGTCGGCGAGCGTGCGGTCGTCGGAGGCTCCGCGCAGTGCGTAGGTGGCCTGGGCAGCGTCCTTGGCGGATTCGGCCAGGGTGGGGATGAGCAGGGTGACGGTCAGGAGCGGGACGGTGATGGCGGAGCGCGTCTCGTGGCTGGTGGTGCGGGCCTTGTTGTACGCGTCGGTGTCGGCGCCGGAGAGGGCCAGGTCTTCGCGGACCCACATGGCCCGGCGGTGGTCGGCCAGGGCTGCCACCAGAGCGGCGATGGCGGCCAGTTGGCGGTCTCGGAGGTCGTCGGCGCGCGCTTCGTCTCGTTCCGCGCGGGCGGCGCGCTGCTGGAGAACGTAGGTGGTGGCTGACCCCAGTAATGTGCCGGTCACGGCGATGATGCTCGACCACATGTGGTGTTCCCTTTCGGATGATGGTGCTGGTGGGGGCGCGCCGTCGGTCGGCGGGGCGCGTGTGCGGCTGGGCGAGGGTCAGAGGGTGGTCATGCCGCCGTCCCTGTCGTGTACTCCGGAGCCCCGCGGTAGGTGCCGGTTCGGCGGTAGTGCCGGTCCGCTTCCGTGTAGGCGGCCTTGCATCGCTGGCAGGGGTTTGTTCCGGTCCGGCGGTGCTTCCGGTAGCCACCCACCGTGCCGCAGAGGACCTTTGACGGGCGCGGCTGGGTCGGGCGTGCCGGCGGGACGCTGGAGGGGAACCACTTGCGGAGGGTGTCGCATGAGACGCCGATGCGTTCCGCGACGGTCGAGTAGGGGACGTCGCCGCGTTCGAGCATCAGCCGCGCGGTGTAGTGGGTTTCGTCCCTTGTGAGGTTCCAGCCGTGGCGGTTGCCGGCCATTGCTCGGGCTACCGCGATGGTGTCGATAACGATCAAGCCGTCGGAGGTGGCGACCCATACCGTCGGCATCGCCGGGAGGGGCGGGCGGGTAGGCTCCATGGTGATCAGTCCCTTCGGTCTCGTCGGGGTGGTCCGGCCCCGGGCAGTGCAGCCACACTTGCCCGGGGCGTTTGTGTGTCGTGCTTCAGACGGTGGGGTCGTAGTCGGGGAAGGCGTCGCGCATCAGGCGGACGAGGCGCTGTTCGTCGCCCAGCAGTCCGGCTGCCCGAAGCTTGGTGTTGGCGTCGTGTGCGGCGTTGCTCAGGCTCTCTTCGGCGGCGGGGTGGTGGGGGTCGCCGGCGGCGGCCTGAGTGACCTTCCAGAGGCGGTAGAACGCCTGTAGAGCGGCTTTGGTGGTGTCGTCCATGGGGTTCTCCTCGCGGGTTTTCAGTGGCTCAGGATGGCGGCTACGGCGATTGCTGCGGTGGCGATGAACGCGCAGTCTCCGGCCCACCGTTGGACTCGCATCTTGCGGTAGGCGATGCGGCTGGCGGTCTGCACGCGGGTGGCGCGGCGGTCCTCGTGCATGGCCGCTTCGATCTGCTCCGGGGTGGCGTTCTTCCAGGCGATGAAGCTGGCCCCGTCATGGGTCCCGCTGGTGCCGGGTGTGGCCAGGCGGGGGCGGATGACCAGCAGTGCCAGGAGTACGGAGGCGGCCAGGGCGACGGCGCCGATCGCTTCGAGTGCGAGGGTGGCTCCGTTGACGTCCCGGTTCATGAGGCCGAGTGCGGCGACCAGCAGGCCGTCGAGAGTGAGGATTGACCCCGCTTTGCTGTCGGCTTTGGTGATCTCGCCGCCGACGTTGGCGAGTGCGTCGGTCCAGTTCCGTTCGGTGTGTTCCACGTGTCTCCCCTGCTCACGGGTGGTTGACCACCTTTACTATGGCAGGCGCTAGCCAGGGTGGTCAACCACCTGTCACAATGCATTTATGGCCAATCAGCACAAGCACCCGGTGCGCGGACTCCGCGGCATCCCCAATGACCTGTGGGCGGCCTTCGATGAGGCCACACAGCGCCAACACACCGACCGTTCCTCGGAGTTGCGGCGCTTCATGGAGTGGTACGTCGGGCGGAACGCTGAGCTACCCCAACGCTCCCCCACTCCCAGACCATGACCCCGAGCACGACGAAGGCCCCGTCCGTTGGACGGGGCCTTCGTCATCGCTGTCACCTTCCTGGTGCGGTGCGGAGGTCCACCAGTACGGGCGGGGCGCTGTCCCCCGTCACGGAGGCGACGGACAGCACAGCGTGGCCGGCCGGGACGGCGTGGGCGAGATCCGACGCCGACCAGCGTTCGCGTTCAACCTGCCGGACGGTGACTGCCTGGGAGGTGGGTGCCTTGCCGGACACCACGGTGCGGAGGCTGTTCAAAGCCTTACCGCCGGCGGAGTGCGCGATGATCTGCCGGTCGGTCACATCGCGCGTCTCTACCCATTCCTTGCCCCACACTTCGGCGAACGGCGCGCCGTCCCAGGTGGTGACGCCCGCGAACGCCATACGGCAGCCCACCGCACCGAGCAGCGCCCCGCGCAGATCTGTGGGGACGTCCTCCAACGACCGCAGGGTGAGCACGGCGCCGGCGTTGGCCGAGCGCAGGCGCTGGATGCCGCGTAGGGCCTCCGCGGTGATGATCTGGGATGCGTCGGCGATGACCAGGCAGGCGAACAGGGACCGGTCGGCGCGGGCAGCGGCGCATTCGGTGAACTGCGCCAGGATCAGCCGCGCCAGGATCCGGGACGCTTCGACGTGCCCACGGTCCGGGAGGTCGATCCGGACGCGCAGCGGGCGATCCAGCGCCCGCAGGGAGACCTGCCGGGCGGTGTCCGTGGGCTGGAAGAACGTGGCGAAGGCGGGGCGGTCCAGCCGTGCGATGCGGTCCGTCAGAGGTTCTGCGACGTCGCCGGCTCGGCCGGCCTGGCGTGCGCGGACGTCCAGCTCGCGGAGGGCGGAGGCGGCGGCCGGGCCGTCCCTGTCGGTCAGTGCGTCGCGGAGGGCACCGAGCGCCGGTGCGGCGCCGTCCAGCAACTCCCGCAACTCCGGGACGGTGGGGAACCGGCCGTGGACGACACGGAAGGGGCCGAGCAGCTGCGCCAGGGCGGTTGCTGCGCGCCGGGTGTCGACGCCGTCCATGTCGCCAACGAGGGCTTCGGCGAGGGTGGCGGCGGCTTCGTCGGGGTCAGTGGTGCCGCCGTAGAGGTCGAGGTCGTGGTCGGAGTCGGCGGCGCCGGGTCGGACGATGACGTCGAAGGCGTCGTCGGGGCCGAGTGCAGCACCAGCCGGGCCGACGGCCACCAGGGCGCATTGTCCGGCCAGGGCCTGGAGCGACATGGCCTCTACCACCGGCCGGACCAGGCGTTGGGTCTTGCCGCTCCCGGCCGGGCCGACGGCCAGCAGGGACGTGCCCAGCAGCTGGGGGTCCAGGGCCATGCCGGCGCCCCTGTAGGTGTGGGGGGTGCGGTCGTTGTCGACGGCGGTGCCGATCCGTACCTGTCGCGTGAGTAGGTCGTGGTGGGCGGTGCGGCGCGCGATGTTGCGGTGCCCGGAGGGGTGGATGTAGGCGGCGGCGCCCCGGTCGCGCACGGCTGCGGTGAACTTGGCGGCGGGGATGCGGCCGGCGCGGACGGCGCTCCAGGCGTGCCGGATCCGGGCTGCGTCGACGTCGGACATGCTGCCGAAGCGCGCGGCGGACGTCAGGGTGTCGGCGGCCTCCGGGGCGCCGTGGGTGCGGAGTTCGGGCCAGACGGCGGGGTCGGCGGCCGGGGGCGGCGCGGTCGGCGGGGCTTGCTCCTGGAGGTTGTGCCACATGGGGACGAGGGTGCGGCGGGCGAGTTCTTTCCAGCGGCCCATGCGGGCGGCGACCACGGTGATGCCGATGGCCCAGATGCCGTAGTAGGCCCAGCCCACGATCACGAACGCCCACGGGTCGGAGGGGCCCAGGACCTCCAGCGGCCATAGCCAGTAGCGGCCGAGGTAGCCGTTCCACAGCAGCGACCACAGCAGCCAGCCCAGCAGCGCGGAGGCCAGCGCGCCGAACACCAGCCGGCGCAGAGGCCCGTCCTCGTCCTTGCGGGGTGCGGGACGGGGGCGATGGCCGTATCGCCAGATGCCGGGCCCGGCGGAGGCCCGGGGGGCGCGGAGCCACTGCGCAAGGGCGGGTTCGCCGG
>NZ_JBFADC010000033.1:0-3501 GCF_040641195.1 Glycomyces sp. NPDC021274
GCTCGGTGAGGTTCGCCAGTCGGTCGTCGCCCTTCGCGGCGCTGCCGTCGCGAAGTCGTTCCAGGACGCGGGCGGTGGCCACCGGGTCGAGCAGTGATTTGCCGGCCGCCACGTCGCGGACCGCGGAGAGGAGTTCGCTGCCCCGGATGGCCTTGAGGACATAACCGGACGCACCGGCCATGATCGCATCAAAGAGGGCCTCGTCGTCGGCGAACGAGGTGAGCATCAGGCATTTGATGTCCTCGTTCTGCGAGCGGATCTCACGGCAGACCTCGACACCGCTGCCGTCCGGGAGCCGGACGTCGAGCACGGCCACGTCCGGACGCGTCGCAGGGATCCTGACCAGCGCATCAGCCGCGGTGCCGGCCTCGCCGACCACCTCGATGTCTTCCTCGACCGAGAGCATTTCGTGGACGCCCCGCCGGACCACTTCGTGGTCATCGAGCAGGAAAACCGTGATTTTTCCGTCTTCGCGCACATCCCCAGTCTCACACATCAACTCTTCCCGTGCTCCAGGTCACCGATATAACGTGCCGTTGTCCCGGCGGCCTGCAACGCTGTGACCAGGAGTTGTTCCCAGCCTTCGCGATTTACTTGGAAATCCAAGCAAAATCGCAGGTCAGCGCCATTTCCACTTCGGCTTTGACAATGGGTAACGTGCAATGAGCAGGCCACTCCGGGGCGCTTTGTTCCACCCGGATCCGGCCGCGTTCGCACACACCCCGTGCGCCGTATCGGATACCGGGTGAGCCGCAAACGGCCACCGGCGGACCCCGGGGGCCGGACAGACGGAGGAGCAGCACGTGACCGTGGAAGGCACTGCCGAGCGGAAAACCGCCCGCGGCGGCAGCAAGCGCACCACCGCCAAAAAGGCGACGCCGACGAAAAAGGCGACGCAGTCCGGGACCAGGAACAGCGCCCGGCCGGACGAGGCGGAGCAGGACCAGCTCGTACAACTGCTGACCCCCGAAGGGAAGCGGGTCGAGCACCCGGATTACGCGATCGACCTCTCGCCCGAGGAACTGCGAGGTCTGTACCGCGACATGGTGCTGACCCGGCGTTTCGACGCCGAGGCGACCACCCTCCAGCGTCAGGGCGAGCTGGGCCTGTGGGCCTCGCTGCTGGGCCAGGAAGCCGCCCAGATCGGCTCGGGCCGCGCGCTGCGCGACGACGACTATGTCTTCCCCACCTACCGGGAGCACGGCGTGGCATGGTGCCGCGGCGTCGACCCGACGAACCTGCTGGGCATGTTCCGCGGTGTCAACAACGGCGGCTGGGACCCCAACAGCAACAACTTCCACCTCTACACCATCGTCATCGGGTCGCAGACGCTGCACGCGACCGGCTATGCGATGGGCGTGCAGAAGGACGGCGCGGATTCCGCGGTCATCGCGTATTTCGGTGACGGCGCCTCCAGCCAGGGCGACGTCGCCGAGTCCTTCACCTTCTCCGCGGTCTACAACGCCCCGGTCGTCTTCTTCTGCCAGAACAACCAGTGGGCGATCTCCGAGCCCACCGAGAAGCAGACCCGAGTCCCGCTCTACCAGCGCGCCCGCGGCTTCGGCTTCCCCGGCGTCCGGGTCGACGGCAACGACGTCCTGGCCTGCCTGGCGGTGACCAAGGCGGCACTGGACCGGGCGCGCACCGGCCAAGGCCCCATGCTCGTCGAGGCGTTCACCTACCGGATGGGTGCCCACACCACCTCCGACGACCCGACGCGGTACCGCGCCGACGAGGAGCGGCTGGCCTGGGAGGCCAAGGACCCGATCCTGCGGCTGCGGAAGTACCTGGAGGCCGAGGGCTTCGTCGACGACGCGTACCTCGCGGCGATCGACGAGGAGAGCGAGACCCTGGGCAAGCGGGTCCGCGATGCCGTACGGGCGATGCCCGACCCGGACCACATGGCGATCTTCGAGAACGCCTATGCAGACGGGCATGCGCTCGTCGACGAGGAGCGCGCGCAGTTCGCCGCCTACCAGGCGTCGTTCGCCGACGCCGAAGCCGCCGCGGAGGGGAACTGACCATGGCCGTCCACGAGAAGATCACCATCGCCAAGGCGATCAACGCGTCGCTGCGCGCCTCCATGGAGGCCGACCCCAAGGTCCTCGTGATGGGCGAGGACGTCGGCAAGCTCGGCGGCGTCTTCCGGGTCACCGACGGACTCCAGAAGGACTTCGGCGAGGACCGGGTGATCGACACCCCGCTCGCCGAGTCCGGCATCATCGGCACCGCGATCGGCCTGGCTCTGCGCGGCTACCGCCCGGTCGCCGAGATCCAGTTCGACGGCTTCGTCTTCCCCGCCTACGACCAGATCGTCACCCAGCTCGCGAAGATGCACGCGCGGGCGCTGGGCAAGGTCAAGGTCCCGGTCGTCATCCGTATCCCCTACGGCGGCGGCATCGGCGCGGTCGAGCACCACTCCGAGTCCCCCGAGTCGCTCTTCGCTCATGTCGCGGGCCTCAAGATCGTCTCTCCCTCGAACTCCTCCGACGCCTACTGGATGCTCCAGCAGGCCATCGCCGGCGACGACCCGGTCATCTACTTCGAGCCCAAGCGCCGCTACCACGACAAGTCGCGCCTGGACACCGAGTCGATCCCGGACCCGCTGCACAAGGCCCGGATCACCCGGCCCGGCTCTGACCTCACGCTGGTCGGCTACGGCCCGATGGTGAAGGTCTGCGAGGACGTCGCCAA
Source organism: Glycomyces sp. NPDC021274 (assembly GCF_040641195.1). Lineage (NCBI taxonomy): Bacteria > Bacillati > Actinomycetota > Actinomycetes > Glycomycetales > Glycomycetaceae > Glycomyces > Glycomyces sp. NPDC021274. Next base: position 2,695 of record NZ_JBFADC010000033.1, read on the forward strand.
GGTCGCCGCCGAGGAGGGCAAGTCGGTCGAGGTCGTCGACCTGCGCTCGATCTCCCCGATCGACTTCGACACCGTGCAGTCCTCGGTCGAGAAGACCGGCCGGCTGGTCGTGGTCCACGAGGCGCCGGTCTTCTTCGGCTCGGGCGCGGAGATCGCCGCCCGGATCACCGAGCGTTGCTTCTACCACCTGGAAGCACCGGTGCTGCGGGTCGGCGGCTTCCACGCCCCCTATCCGCCGTCCAGGCTGGAGGACGAGTACCTTCCGGGGCTGGACCGGGTGCTCGACGCCGTTGACCGCGCGTTGGCGTACTGAGGGCTGAGGAGAGTCGTGACCATGACTGCAGGGACCGCCGGCGCCGCGAACACGCAGCGCATCCGCGAGTTCAAGATGCCCGACGTGGGCGAGGGCCTCACCGAGGCGGAGATCCTCAAGTGGTATGTCCAGCCCGGTGACACCGTCACCGATGGCCAGGTCGTGTGCGAGGTCGAGACCGCCAAGGCCGCCGTCGAACTGCCCATCCCCTACGACGGGGTGGTGCACGCGGTGAACTTCGACGAGGGCACCACCGTCGACGTCGGCACCGTGATCATCTCGGTCGACACCGACCCGGGTGCCGGGCCCGTCGCGGACCAGCCCGGTGCCGCCGCGGCGCCCGCCGTGACCGCGGAGGAGGACGAGGAGCCGCAGGGCCGGCAGGCGGTGCTGGTCGGCTACGGTGCCGCGCCGTCCTCGACCAAGCGTCGGGCCCGCAAGCCGCAGCCCGCGGTGCCGGCCCAGACCGAGCCGGTGAGCGTCGGCCTCCAGGC
>NZ_JBFADC010000034.1:0-3205 GCF_040641195.1 Glycomyces sp. NPDC021274
TGGGCATCCAACCGCCTTGCCGCCGCAACCTCATCCGCAATGCGCCCATTGCAGACCCCGACAACCCGCAGCCCCTCCACAGAGGAAACCTCCGCAAGGTGCCGTGCCAGACCCTCAACGTCACCCACGTCCGTGCCCCACCGCAGAGGCGACGTACCCGGCACGACGACCGGCTTCACCGGCGCGGTATGCAAAGCCACGTCATACCGATACCGCGTCAGTTCGTTATGGTAGGAGCCCCGCTTAAGCCTGATGTCCACACCGCTGACGTCGTCCAATTCCTCTGCCAGTGCGGTGAAGAATCCGGGGTCTACCAGAAGCTCCTTCTCCAACACGGCGTCATGGTCCACGGCACGCCGCAGCGTCAGAACGTTCCCCTCGCGTCCATACCGGTGCAGCCGTGTGGCAAAACGCAAGGTCCGAGCAAGTCGGAGATTGCGGATGTCGCCGAGGTAGATCGTGCCCCCGGGAGCCAACAGCCCCAGGCACGACTCAATGACCCGCTCGAGATAACCCCCGTCAGGGAAATACTGCGCCACCGAATTCAGCACGATCGTGTCGAAGTGCCCCTGCGGCAGACCCTCCACCACATCAGCAGCCTGACACCGCAACCGCACCCGCTCACCCAGACCAGCCTCCACCACCTGCACACCCAGCCGGTCAATCACCACCCGCGAAAAGTCCGTCCCCCAATACTCCTCACACCGCGGCGCCAACGGAGCAAGCAACAACCCCGACCCCACACCGATCTCCAACACCCGACGCGGCCGCAGCTCCAAAACCCGCTCCACCGCCGCATCCCGCCACGCCCGCATCTGCGACAACGCAATCGGCTCACCCGAATACGAACTATCCCAACCCGTAAAATCCTCACCCAACGGAAACACCCGACCCGCATACACCGAGTCGTAAATCTCCTGCCACTCCCCCACCTGCTCCACCGCAGCAGAACCACCAGCTGAATCCGGCCGTCCCACCTCGCCCGGCACGACATACGCCACCAGACGCCGATCACCCGGCCGATCCTCCCGAGCAACCACCACCGCCTGCCCAACGGCATCGTGCTCACGCAGAACCGACTCGACCTCACCCGGCTCAATACGGAAACCGCGGATCTTGACCTGCTCATCCGCACGCCCGCCGTAGGACAACTGTCCATCAGCGGTCCACTTCGCCAGATCCCCCGTCCGGTACATCCGCTCACCCGCAGACCCGAACGGACACGCCACAAACCGCTCCGCCGTCAGCCCCGCACGCCCCACATACCCCCGCGCCAAACCAGCACCAGCCACATACAACTCACCCACCACACCCACCGGCACCGGATTCAACCCGCCATCCAGCACAAACACCCGCGTATTGGCAATCGGACGACCAATCGGCGGCACACCCGACCCCGCAACACACTCCGCAAACGTCACATCCACCGACGCCTCAGTCGGCCCATACAAGTTATGCAGCCCCACCCCCGGCAACACCGAAAAGAACCGCTCCTGCACATGCTCCGACAACGCCTCACCACTACACAAAACACGCCTCAGACCACCACAACCCCCCACACCCTCAGCACCCAAAAACACCTCCAACATCGACGGCACAAAATGAACCGTCGTCACACCACAACCACGCACCACCTCACCCAAATACACCGGATCACGCTGCCCACCCGGCCGCGCCAACACCACCCCCGCCCCCACCAACAACGGCCAAAACAACTCCCACACCGACACATCAAAACCAACAGACGTCTTGTGCAACACACGATCCGCACCACCAAGGCGATACACACCCTGCGCCCACAACAAACGATTCACCACACCACCATGCGACACCACCACACCCTTCGGCCGCCCCGAAGTCCCCGACGTATAAATCACATACGCAGGATGCGACGACCTCAACGAAGCCAACCGCTCCACATCCGACACAACACCGTCAGACAGAACCGCCAACTCCCGCTGGACCACCTCACTATCCACCGCCAGGCACTCGATACCAGACCCCGGCAGCGCCTCCACCAACTCACTCACCGTCAGCACAACCGCGGGCCGGGCATCCTCCAACAAGAACCCAATCCGCTCCACCGGATACTCCGGATCCACCGGCAAATACGCACCCCCCGCCTTCAACACCCCCAACAACGCCACCACCAAATCCAGCGAACGCGGCATCACCACCGCAACCACCGACTCCGGCCCCACACCCCGACCCACCAACAACCGCGCCAACCGATTAGCCCGCGCCTCCAACTCCCCATACGACAAACACCCAGCATCGGACACCACCGCCACCGCATCCGGCGCCCGACCCACCTGAGCCTCAAACAACCCCGGCAACGACTCCCCAGACACCGGCACCCCAGTGTCATTCCACCCCGCAACCAACTCCGCCCGCTCACCCGCCAACAACACATCCAACGAACCCAACCGCACCTCTGGAGCAGCAACCACCTGCTCCAACACCCCCACCAAACGCGCAGCCAACGCCTCCACCGTGGCTTCATCGAAGGCATCGGTCCGGTGGCTGAGCCGTAGGGTCAGGCGCGGGCCTGTCATCCACGCAATCAGCGTCAGTGGATAGTGCGCCGCGTCACGCTGCTCGCCGCCAGTGATACGCAGGCCCTCGAAGCGTTCGACAGTGGCGGATTCGGCGGGATAGTTCTCAAACACCATCTGAGTGTCGAAAAGCTCGCTCAACCCGACCGCACGCTGAATATCCGCAAGCCCAAGATGGTCATGCGCCCGAATCCGCGCCTGCTCACCCTGAAGCCGCGTCAAAAACCCCGACACAGACTCAGCCGCATCCAACCGAGCCCGCACCGGAATGGTATTGATAAACAACCCCACCATCGACTCGACCCCCGGCAACTCACCCGGCCGACCCGACACCGTCGTCCCGAACACCACATCATCCCGACCCGACAACCTCCCCAACACCACCGCCCAAGCACCCTGCACCAGCGTGTTCATCGTCCAACCACGCGCCCGCGCCAGCGCCCGCAACTCCCCCGACAACCCCTCCGACAACTCCCGGGTAAAACGCTCCGGAACCAACGGCGCCACATTCCTCACCGACGGCGCCAACAACGTCGGCCCCTCAACCCCAGCCAACACCTCCCGCCACGCCGACTCCGCCGCCCCCCGATCCCGCCCCGCAAGCCACTCCATATACCGCCGATACGGCACCACCGGCCGCAGACCAGAAC
>NZ_JBFADC010000035.1:0-3099 GCF_040641195.1 Glycomyces sp. NPDC021274
GCCTCCGCATCGGCGGGCGGCCAGGCGCCGGGCACGACGGGTACCGGCTGCGCGTCCGCGTTCAGCGCGCCGGACGCATGGCGGGTCCATGTCGTCGCGCCGTTCTCGGCACGTGAGTGGACAGCGAGCGAGCACCGGCCGGACTCATCCGGTTCGCCGACGGTGACGCGCAGCTGGACACCGCCCCGATCCGGCAGGATCAACGGCGCCTCAAGGGTCAGCTCCTCCAACAGACCACAACCCACCCGCACACCGGCATGCACCGCCAACTCCACAAACGCGGTACCCGGCAACAACACCGAACCCATCACCGCATGATCGGCCAACCACCCATGGGAGGACACCGCCAACCGCCCGGTGAACACCAACCCCTCAGGCAACTCCACCGCCGCACCCAGCAATGGATGCTCCGCCGACACCAAACCCGCCGACGACACATCCGCCACATCCACACCCGAGTCCAACCAATACCGCTCCCGCTGGAAGGCATACGTCGGCAGATCCACCCGACGGGCGTGCCCCAGTGCCTGCGACCAGTCCACCGACACACCACGCGCATACGCGGAGGCGACAGCGGTCAACAACGACCGCACCTCACCCCTGCCCTTACGCAACACCGGAACCGCCGCCACCCCCTCGGCGACACAGCACTCCTGCACCAAACCACTCAGCGCACCATCCGGCCCCAACTCCACAAACGTCGAAACGCCCAACCCCTCCAACGCCCCGACACCATCAGCAAACCGAACAGCCTCACGAACATGCCGAACCCAGAAGTCCGCAGTGCCGATCTCCTCACCGGACACCACCGCACCGGTCAGATTGGACACGACCGGAATCCGCGGAGCCGCATAGGAAAGCCCCTCCGCAACCTTGCGGAACTCCTCCAACATCCCGTCCATATGCGGCGAATGGAACGCATGACTGACCGCGAGCCGCTTCGCCTTACGGCCCCGCCCCTCAAAACCGGCAGCGATCTCCAGGACCGCGGACTCATCACCCGCAACGACAACCGACATCGGACCATTGACCGCAGCGACGCTCACACCCTCGACCAGCAGCGGCGCGACCTCGTCCTCCGACGCCTGGACCGCCACCATCGCACCACCAGCAGGCAGCTCCTGCATCAAACGACCACGAGCCGCCACCAGCGTGCAGGCATCCTCCAGCGACAACACACCCGCAACATGCGCCGCCGCCAACTCGCCGATGGAGTGCCCACTGAGGAAGTCGGGGACCACACCCCACGACTCCACCAACCGGAACAACGCCACCTCAACGGCGAACAGCGCAGGCTGCGTATACGCAGTCTGATCCAGCAAGGCACCCTCACCCTCGCCGAACAGCACATCCTTCAGCGGACGTTCAAGGCCGGCATCGAACCGCCCACACACCTCGTCCAACGCCGCCGCGAACACCGGGAACGCCGCATACAACTCACGCCCCATCCCCACCCGCTGCGAACCCTGACCACTAAACAGGAACGCCAACCGGCCCTCGGACACCACATCACGCACCACCCCGGACGCCGAAGCACCCGAAGCCAACGCTTCCAACCCACCACGGAAGTCGTCCCGACCCCCGCCGACCACCACCGCACGATGACCCAACACCGCACGCGTCGTCGCCAACGAGAACGCCACATCCACCGGGTTCAGCCCAGGCGCGGCATCCACGAACGACAACAACCGCACCGCCTGCGCACGCAACGCGGCCTCGGACTTACCGGACACCACCCACGGCACCACACCACCGACAACGGCAGGCGCCTCGCCAGCGACCTCGCCCTGGTTGTCGTCCTGGTCCTGGTCCTCGGCGGGGGCCTGCTCCAAGATCACATGCGCATTGGTGCCACTGACCCCGAACGACGACACAGCAGCCCGACGCGGGCGTCCCGCATCGGGCCAGTCAACCCGCTCCGTCAGCAGCGAAACCGCACCGGCAGTCCAGTCGACATTCGACGACGGCGCATCCACATGCAGGGTCTTCGGCAACACACCGTGCCGCATCGCCAGCACCATCTTGATCACACCGGCAACGCCGGCGGCGGCCTGGGTGTGCCCGATGTTGGACTTCACAGACCCGAGCCACAGCGGCCGGTCGCCCGGCCGGTCCTGGCCGTACGTGGCCAGCAGCGCCTGGGCCTCGATCGGGTCACCGAGCCGGGTGCCGGTGCCGTGCGCCTCCACCGCGTCCACGTCCGACGGGGTCAGCCCCGCGTTGGCCAGTGCCTGGCGGATCACCCGCTGCTGGGCAGGGCCACTCGGCGCGGAGAGGCCGTTGCTCGCACCGTCCTGGTTGATCGCCGAACCACGGACGAGGGCGAGCACCCGGTGTCCGTTGCGGCGGGCGTCGGACAGCCGCTCCACCAGGAGCATTCCGACGCCCTCGCCCCAGCCGGTGCCGTCCGCCGCGTCCGCGAACGACTTGCACCGACCGTCCGGCGCGAGCCCGCCCTGACGGCTGAACTCGGTGAAGACGGTGGGCGTCGGCATCACCGTGACCCCGCCGACCAGCGCCAGACCGCACTCGCCCTGGCGCAGCACCTGACCTGCCTGGTGGAGCGCGACCAGCGACGAGGAGCACGCCGTGTCCACCGTCACCGCGGGGCCTTCGAAGCCGAACGTGTAGGAGATCCGGCCGGACACCACACTGCCCGCGTTGCCGGTCAGCAGATACCCGTCGGACGCATCCGGAGTGGACATCAGCAGCGCCGCGTAGTCCTGGCCGTTCGCTCCGGCGAACACCCCGGTCCGGCTGCCGCGCAACGTGGACGGGTCGATGCCCGCGCGCTCGAACGCCTCCCACGAGGTTTCCAGCAGCAGTCGGTGCTGCGGGTCCATCGACAGCGCCTCGCGCGGCGAGATCCCGAAGAACGTCGGGTCGAACTCGGCCACGTCGTAGAGGAACCCGCCCTCGCGGGTGTACGAGGTGCCCGACTCGCCGTCGCCGAACAGGCCATCGATGTCCCAGCCACGGTCCGTCGGCACGAGGGAGATCGCGTCCCCGCCGTCGGCCACCAGCCGCCACAGCTCCTCGGGAGTGCGCACGCCACCGGGGAAGCGGCAGGCCATGCCGACGATGACGATCGGCTCGTCG
>NZ_JBFADC010000036.1:0-2851 GCF_040641195.1 Glycomyces sp. NPDC021274
TGGAAGCTCATGCAAATGTCTCGTTCGGGTGAAGTCGTGTCTCCGCGGCCGGGTGATCGATGCCGGCGCCCTCACGCCCGGGTCGGTTCACGACGCCAAAGTTCAGGCAATCCGGACTGACGAAGGCCTACGAGATTCATCTGACCGGGGACGGTCCGAGTCTAATCGGCGCGGACGACTGTCATCGCCGACAGGCGCGCCTGTCCATACGCAGAACAGGCCGAAGCCGCCAACTCGCCGAGCGATCACGATCAGCCGACCGCGGAGCGGATGTGCTACCCCGGCGTCTACATTGGGGAGATGCCTTCGCCCCCACCCCCGGCGGCCGACCCCTCCGCGTACAAGCGGTGGTGGCACAGCCCCTGGATCTGGATCGTCCTGAGCGCCGCCGCCTTCATCGCCGGCGCGATGACCCTCTCCTACTTCTTCTTCACCGCTCCCATCCCGGACAGCCCGCCCGACACGACCGGCTTGGATCCGGCAACGGCCACGCGTCAGAATGCAACCGCGGAGCTGGCGATCGCTCGCCTGCGTGCCGATGCCCGCCGCAATACCCTCGCCCTCGGTGGGGGACTCGCCGCCCTCGCCGCCCTCGCCCTGGCGGTGCGTCGCCAGCACCACCACGAGCGAGCCACCGCCGACGCGCGGGCCGAAGAACTGCGCCGTCAAAAGCATCTTGAGGAGAAGGCCGCCGACGAGAAAGCCAGTGAGCAGCGGCGGCAACTGCACCTCGAAGAGGACGCCCTTCAGCGCCGGATCACCGAGTCCCGAGTGAGCGCGGTCGCGCAACTCGGCTCGGACAATCCTGCGGTGCGCATCGGCGGGCTCCATAACCTCGAGCGCATCGGTCAGGTGCACAAGGAACTTCGCCAGGTCGTACTTGATGAGGTCTGCTCTTACCTTCGGCTTCCCTTCACCACATCAACACAGGAATCGAAGGTTTCGCTTCCAGCTCGCCAGTTCGAACCTATTGGTGTTCCATCTGCCGAGGTCGAAACTGATGAGGCCGAGCATGAGGTGCGACTGATCGCCCAGGAGATCTTGCAGCGTCATCTCAATCCCGATGCTAAGCTCCTCTACTGGGATCACTCCCGTTTGAACTTGCGCAATTCCTTCCTTGACACGGTTAAGCTTGGCAAGTGCCAATTGACAAAGGTCGATTTTAGCAATGCGATTTTCACCGGCAAGGCTGACTTTAGGGGCGCTATCTTCACGGGGGAGACTCGTTTTGGTGGCACTACCTTCACGGCCGAAGCGGATTTTAGAGGTACAACTTTCGCGGAAATCGAATTCGAAAACGTGACCTTCTATGGAAGAGCGTATTTCGGTGGTACGAAGTTTACTCGTGATACCAGCTTCAAGAACGTGACTTTTGCTGACGAGGCATTCTTCGTGGGTTCGACCTTCGACCGAGCTGCCGACTTCATGTGCGCAATGTTTAAAGGCAAGACCCAACTCATGGGGGCAACCTTCAACTCGAGAGCGGAGTTCAGGGGGGCAAGTTTCAGTCGCCACACCAGCTTGGTAAATATGACTTTCACCAAGGGCGCAGAATTCGGCCCCGAAACCCACACCAATCTCGAGGGAATCGGAAATGTGATAATTGTTCCTATCCCCTTGGATACGACATTTGCCGATGTACGGTTTCACGGACCAATTCTGGAGGAGGACCTAACCTTGCCTATTCTGCTTCATTATTATCGAGTGCTCATAGATATCGAAATTGCATCACAACTGGCTGACGGCTGGATTTTGGAGCCAGATCCATCGGATTCGAGATGGGGGCGCTTGAGGCGCGAAGCTGAGCCAGAAAACGGACGTGAGGACATGAGACAGTGAGCCTCTTTCCACTCTGATTAGCGTTCGTAGTCGTTATGGACTTTAAACGGCCTTGCCGAAGTGGCTGTCCTGGAAACCTATGAAAAAGCCTTGTCGGAGTGATCTCGGTACATCTGGAGTTTGATCACGGTCTGTAGTGTCCGGTCGGCTTTCGGCAGCGGTCGGCGGTAGCCGGTGGCGAGGATCTTCCATGAGCGCAAGTGAGCGATGCCCTGCTCCACGACCCAGCGGCGGCCGTTAACCTGCCGGTTGAACAGCCGCTCAGCGACGGTCAACTCGCGGTACTCCGGTTTCCGGTACGGCGTCAGCGGGACCACGCCCAGATAGCCAAGGTCGCCGATCAGGCTCGGGCCTTCCCCGGTCGTGTGAATCTCATAGGCCTTCGCCAGTCCGGATTCGTTGAACGCCTTCGCATCGTGGACCGAGCCCACCACTATCCGGCCGGCGTCGATGACTCGCCCCCGCAGATCGGTGATGACCTGCGCATTCATGCCAGGCCTGTGGCGCTTGCCGGAGAAGAGCCCTGCCGGGGCGGTGAGGTCACGGGTGGGTATGAGGAACCCGTCGACCACCAGGTCGGAGCGGACCGCCCGCTCACGGAGGTCCAATGCGAGCTGGTCGAGGCAGGTCGAGACCACCGGTTCCAGCACCTCGACATAGCGCGAGACCGTCGCCTGGGAGATCCGGGACTGCTCGCCGAGCGCTGCCTGAACCGTGTTGTGCCGCAAGTAGATCAAGCAGACTACGATCGCGTCGAACAGCTCCAGGGTCTTACGGCGGCCGGTCTCGGGTTGCCAGGACCCGATTCTCCGATCGACTTCTCGTTCCAACAGCAGCAGTTGCTCGGTGTTCAGGCCGGTCCTATGCTCGAAACGCGGCAGCGGTCGCTCTTTGATGCTCTGGGTCGTCACAACCTCAAGGAATCCACGAGCCCGCTGCCGCTCACCATCGGTAATCAGGGCAACGAAGACACGACTTCACCCGAACGAGACATTTGCATGAGCTTCCTGGT
>NZ_JBFADC010000037.1:1478-2824 GCF_040641195.1 Glycomyces sp. NPDC021274
GGGGTGTGGTCAATGTGTTGTTTGAGATTTGTATAGTGTGCGTGAGTGTCTTTGTTTCTATCTGATTTGACCGTGTTGGTTAAGTTGTGTAGGGCGCATGGTGGATGCCTTGGTGCCGGATGACCGATGAAGGACGTGTGAGGCTGCGATATGCCTGGGGGAGTTGCCAACTGGACTGTGATCCCAGGGTTTCCGAATGGGGTAACCCAGCCAGTTTGATGACTGGTTGCCGCTGGCTGAATGTATAGGCTGGTTGGTGGTGTGGCGGGGAAGTGAAACATCTCAGTACCTGCTGTGGAGAAAACAAGAGTGATTCCGTGAGTAGCGGCGAGCGAAAGCGGAGGAGGCTAAACCTGGTTCGTGTGATAGCCGGCAGGCGTTGCGGGTCAGGGGTTGTGGGACGTTTCCGTTGGTTTCTGCCGAAATCAGGATCGCGCGTTGTTGTCTAGTCGAACGGTGTGGGAAAGCCGACCGTAGAGGGTGAGAGTCCCGTAGGTGAAGGATGACAGCGGTGGTCGGGGAGCGCACCCGAGTAGCGCGGGTTTCGTGGAGGCTCGTGTGAATCTGGCAGGACCGTCTGCTAAGCCTAAAGAGGTCCGGTGACCGATAGTGGAGAGTACCGTGAGGGAATGGTGAAAAGTACCCCGGGAGGGGAGTGAAATAGTGCCTGAAACCATGTGCCTGTAAACCGTCAGAGCCCGGCGTGCAGTTTCGACTGTGCGTAGGCGGGTGATGGCGTGCCTTTTGAAGAATGAGCCTGCGAGTTATGGTATGCCGCGAGGTTAAGCCGTGTGGTGGAGCCGGAGCGAAAGCGAGTCTGAATAGGGCGTTGAGTGGTGTGTTGTAGACCCGAAGCGGGGTGATCTACCCATGTCCAGGGTGAAGCGGCTGTAAGAGGTCGTGGAGGCCCGAACCCACCTAGGTTGCAAACTGGGGGGATGAGGTGTGGGTAGGGGTGAAAGGCCAATCAAACTCCGTGATAGCTGGTTCTCCCCGAAATGCATTTAGGTGCAGCGTCGCATGTTGCTCCGTGGTGGTAGGGCGCTGGTTGGGTGATGGGCCGTGTCGGTTACTGAGCTCAGCTAAACTTCGAATGCCATGGTGTTGAGTGCGGCAGTGAGTCGGCGGGTGAGAAGATCCGTCGTCGAGAGGGAAACAGCCCAGATTACCGGCTAAGGCCCCTAAGGGTGCACTGAGTGGAAAAGGATGTGGGGTCGCGTTGACAGCCAGGAGGTTGGCTTAGAAGCAGCCACCCTTGAAAGAGTGCGTAATAGCTCACTGGTCGAGTGGTTTTGCGCCGATAATGTAGCGGGGCTGAAGTGCACCGCCGAAGCCGTAGCAATGCC
>NZ_JBFADC010000038.1:0-2799 GCF_040641195.1 Glycomyces sp. NPDC021274
CCTCGATCAGCGCACCGGTCCCGTCGTTGGGCACCACGACGGGCTTGGTGAAGCGCACGCCGTACTCGGCGACCGCGCCCGGGTCGCCGACCCAGTCGGTGACCACCCGGACCGCCGAGGCCATGGTGAACATGCCGTGCGCGATGACGTCCGGCAGTCCGACCTCCTTGGCGAACTTCTCGTTCCAGTGGATCGGGTTGAAGTCCCCGGAGGCGCCGGCGTACTGGACGAGCGTGGCGCGGGTCACAGGGAAGGTCTGCGCGGGGAGTTCGGTGCCGACCTCGACGTCGTCGTAGGCAATCTTCGCGGTCATCTCAGGACTCCTCAACGGGCCGGGCGACGAGCTTGGTGAGGGCGGTCACAACGTGCTCGCCGGCCTCGTCGTGCACCTCGCCACGGATGTCGATGACCTCGTTGCCGGCCATGGACCGGATCGCTTCGATGGTGGAGGTCACAGTCAGCCGGTCGCCGGCGCGCACCGGACGCCGGTAGGCGAACTTCTGGTCGCCGTGCACCACCCGGCTGTAGTCCAGGCCGAGTTGCGGATCCGCGACGACCAGCCCGGCAGCCTTGAATGTGATGGCAAACACAAAAGTCGGCGGCGCGATCACATCGGGGTGACCGAGTGCTTTGGCGGCTTCGGTGTCCGTGTAGGCGGGGTTGGTGTCACCGATCGCCTCGGCGAATTCGCGGATCTTTTCCCGCCCGACCTCGTACGGGTCGGTGGGCGGGTACGTGCGTCCGACGAATGACTGGTCGAGCGCCATGGGCTCGCAACCTCCCTGAACTGACGGTGCTAATGCCGCGAGGCCGCCCCCAGGAAATGGGGACGGCCTCACAGACGAGCCTGAGTTATCGCGTCTCGCGGTGCGCGGTGTGCGCGTTGCAGCGCGGGCAGTGCTTCTTCATCTCAAGGCGGTCCGGGTCGTTGCGCCGGTTCTTCTTGGTGATGTAGTTCCGCTCCTTGCACTCCACGCAGGCCAGCGTGATCTTCGGGCGGACGTCGGTGGCAGCCACGTGAGTGCTCCTTGACGGACGGATAGTGTATTGAACGCATAGAAGAGTAGCCGACCGGAGGACCGACCCCACAATCGGCTACTGTCAGTAGCGGTGACCGGACTTGAACCGGTGACACAGCGATTATGAGCCGCTTGCTCTACCGACTGAGCTACACCGCTGCGATGAGCGAGTCCCCCATCCGAGGACGAGGTACCTCACACATCAGAGCCCCAATACGGAATCGAACCGTAGACCTTCTCCTTACCATGGAGACGCTCTGCCGACTGAGCTATTGGGGCCGGCAACGAGATAAATACTACCCCACTCCCGCACTGTTTCCGAACCGGCCCCACCGCCCTAGAAAGCCGGTTGCAGCAATCCCCCCAGCGCATTGCAGGCCGCCGCCATCCGCTGCACCTCACGCCGCGTCATTCCGGCATCCACCGGCAGCCCCAACGTCTCGTCGACCGCCCGCTCGGTCTCCGGCAGAAAGACATCCCGCCGCAGCCCCGGCATCCGGTACACCGGCGTCTGCACCGGCACCTTGCAGCCAACTCCCTTGGCTCGCAAGGCCCGTGCGAACGCGTCCCGGTCCGGCCGCCCGTTCCCCGGCACCCGCACCACATACCGCTCATAGCTGTGCCCGGCCGCGGGCACCGGCGTCCGCACCCCGCTCAGCCGTCCGTCCAGATACCTGGCGTGCTCGCGCCGCAGCTCCGCCTCCTCCGGCCGCACCCCGGGCTCGTCCTCGACCAGCACCAACAGCCCGTGTCGCTGGCCGACTTCACGCATCCACGCCACGTCCGCCGGCCGCCCGAACCGGTGCACCGCCACCACCGCGGCGGTCTGCCGGGTCACCACATCCGCCACCGCCGCCGGATCCAGGCAGTAGCTCTCGGCATCCACGTCGGCGAACACCGGCACGGCCCCCAACTCCACGACGGCCCGGGCGACTTCGGCACTGCCGTAGGCCGGCACCACCACCTCGTCACCAGCACGGACACCGGCCGACCTGAGCGTTCCCACTGTCCCCATGCCGCGGAGCATGTCCAGGACAGTTGAACGTCACGTTACGTCCAAGACTGCAAACCCCTAACAAAAAAGCTCCGGTCCCTGAACCAGAAGGTTCAGGGACCGGAGCTGAATGATAGTTCGGCGGCGTCCTACTCTCCCACAGGGTCCCCCCTGCAGTACCATCGGCGCTGAAAGGCTTAGCTTCCGGGTTCGAAATGTAACCGGGCGTTTCCCTAACGCTATAACCACCGAAACACTATGAAACTATGAACAACCGTTGGTCTGTTCGTGGCTTCAGAACCAACACAGTGGACGCGAGCAACTGAGGACAAGCCCTCGGCCTATTAGTACCAGTCAACTCCACACCTTACGGCGCTTCCATATCTGGCCTATCAACCCAGTCATCTACTGGGAGCCTTACCCCATCAAGTGGGTGGGAGCCCTCATCTCGAAGCAGGCTTCCCGCTTAGATGCTTTCAGCGGTTATCCTTTCCGAACGTAGCCAACCAGCCATGCCCTTGGCAGAACAACTGGCACACCAGAGGTCCGTCCGTCCCGGTCCTCTCGTACTAGGGACAGCCCTTCTCAAGACTCCTACGCGCGCAGCGGATAGGGACCGAACTGTCTCACGACGTTCTAAACCCAGCTCGCGTACCGCTTTAATGGGCGAACAGCCCAACCCTTGGGACCGACTCCAGCCCCAGGATGCGACGAGCCGACATCGAGGTGCCAAACCATCCCGTCGATATGGACTCTTGGGGAAGATCAGCCTGTTATCCCCGGGGT
>NZ_JBFADC010000039.1:0-2566 GCF_040641195.1 Glycomyces sp. NPDC021274
GCCCGAACTCCGCCCGGTCCTCACCGGCCTCCCGGTGGCCGCCTTCACCGGCACCCTCCGGGGGCGCTACGTGGGCGACACCGCCGGCGCGGGCACCGTGCGCGCCAAGACCGGCACCCTGACCGGCGTCAACAGCCTCGCCGGCACCGTCGTCGACGCCGACGGCCGCCTCCTGGCCTTCGCCTTCATGACCACCGGCACCACCGACCCCCAGGCCGCCCAGAAGGCCCTGGACCGGATGGCCTCCACGGTGGCCAACTGCGGCTGCCGCTGAACGACCCACCCTCCGGGCGCCCACCCACCGTCCTCTCCACCCGCGCAGCGGCCACCTGGGGCCAACCACCCCCGTCGGCTACCAGCCGGCGCGGCGTCCCCGTACCGTGAAGCCATGACGAGCATCGGTGGTGTCGAGATGGTCGACTGGAATCTCGCGGTCGCGACCGCGACCCGATTCGTACGGCCCGGTCCGGAGGTGAGCCGGGACGAGGCGCGGGCGATCGTCGCCGAGCTGCGCCGGCATGCCAAGTCGTCCGAGGAGCACGTCCGGGGGTTCACCCGAATGGCGCAACCCGGCGTGGAGGGCGGGGCGGTGTCGCACGACACGCCGGTCCTGGTGGTGGACCGGCCCGGCTGGATCCGGGCCAACGTCGCCGGCTTCCGGGCGGTGCTCAAACCGCTGCTCGCCAAGATGGAGGACCGGCGGTCCTCGACGCCCGGCGGTGCGGTTCTCGGCGCGGTCGGCGGCAAGGTGACCGGTGTGGAGCTGGGCATGCTGCTGTCGTTCCTGGCGTCGCGGGTGCTGGGCCAGTACGAGACGTTCGCCCCGGCCTCACGGGACCTGCCGGCCGGGACGCAGGGCGGCCGGCTGCTGCTGGTGGCGCCGAACATCGTCCATGTGGAGCGGGAGCTCGACGTGGCGCCGCACGACTTCCGGCTGTGGGTGTGCCTGCACGAGGAGACCCACCGGACCCAGTTCAGCGCCGTGCCCTGGCTGCGGGACCACATCGAGGGCGAGATCCAGTCCTTCCTCAGCGAGACCGACATCGACCCGGGGACGCTGCTGGAACGGCTGCGGGAGGCCGCCCAGTCGCTGGCCGGCGCCAAGCCGGAGGGCGAGGAGGGCGAGGAGAGCCGGTCGCTGGTGGACGTGGTGCAGACGCCCGTGCAGCGGGAGATCCTCGGGCGGCTGACCGCGGTGATGTCGCTGCTGGAGGGGCACGCCGACTACGTCATGGACGGGGTGGGGCCCGAGGTGGTGCCCTCGGTGGCGGAGATCCGGGAGAAGTTCCAGAAGCGGCGGGCCAGCGGCGCCGGCCGGCTGGACCAGGCGCTGCGGAAGCTGCTGGGGCTGGACGCGAAACTGCGGCAGTACCGTGACGGCGAGCGGTTCGTGCGGTCCGTGGTCGAGGAGGTCGGCATGGACGGCTTCAACCGCGTCTGGACGTCGCCCAACACCCTCCCCACCAAACAGGAGATCGCCAAACCGGCGGACTGGGTCGCGCGGGTGCACCGGAAGGCCGACGGAGCACCGTAAGCGCAGGATGTGAGCCGGGCACGCCATGCGGCAGTAGAGCGCCCCTTCAATCACCCGTCTGAGGGACCGTGACCGATGGATAGGCGTGCAATGCTCGGGGAACTGCTCGCCTCTGTCACCATCTAGGCACTCTCTGTTACGAAGTGCCGTCCATGCTTGAGGCTCGCCCCCAGCTGAACGATTGGAAACGGACATGGGTCCCCATCCAGCGGTCGCCGCGATACGCCTGGCGGTCCGCCGCGTACTCCACGACGTGCTCACCCACCACTGCGCGCAGGACCGGGGCGAGGCACCGCTCGTGCTCGTCGCCTGCTCCGGCGGCGCCGACTCCATGGCGCTCGCCTCCGCCCTCGCCTTCGAAGCCCCCAAACTGGGTGTTCGCGCCGGGGGCGTGACCATCGACCACGGCCTGCAGGAGGGCTCCGACCTCCGCGCCGCCGAGGTCGCCCTGCGACTGCGGGCCCTCAAGCTCGACCCCGTCGACCTCGTCAGCGTCGAGGTGGGCCGGGTCGGCGGTCCCGAAGCGGCCGCCCGTGATGCTCGGTACGCCGCCCTGGATGCCACCGCCGACCGCCACGGCGCCAGTGCGATCCTCCTCGGCCACACCCGCGACGACCAGGCGGAGACCGTGCTCCTCGGGCTGGCCCGAGGCTCCGGGATCCGCTCGCTCTCCGGGATGGCCGCGGCCACCGGGACGAACGGCCGCTACCGCCGCCCCTTCCTGGACGTGGACCGACAGACCGCCCGTACGGCATGCCTCATTCAGGCGCTGCCCGTCTGGGACGATCCCCACAACACCGACCCCGCCTACACCCGCTCACGGCTGCGGCACGAGGGGCTGCCGGCCCTGGAGAAGTGCCTGGGCAAGGGTGTCGTCGAGGCGCTGGCGCGGACCGCCCAGCTCTCCCGCGACGACGCCGACGCACTGGACGGCTGGGCCGCAGACGCCGAGGCGACGGTGCTCGACGAGGCCGGCACCCTCGACGTGGCCGGACTCTTCGCGCTGCCGGCCGCGGTGCGCCGTCGGGTGCT
>NZ_JBFADC010000040.1:0-2364 GCF_040641195.1 Glycomyces sp. NPDC021274
GGGTGCCGTCGGGGACGGTGGGCAGCGCGGGGGCGGCGGGGCCGCCGCCGTCGCCCAGGAAGGTCTCCGCGGTGTCGTCGGGTCGGGCCGACAGGCCGGTGGCCGGTGCGGTGGACGGTCCGGTGTAGCGGGCGGGGACGTAGAGGGTGAAGGTGGAGCCGACGTCCACCTGGCTCTCGGCCTTGATGCGTCCGCCGAGCAGCGCGGCCATGTCGCGGCTGATGGATAGGCCGAGGCCGGTGCCGCCGTATTTGCGGCTGGTGGTGCCGTCGGACTGCTGGAACGCCTCGAAGATCCCGTCGAGTTTCTCCGGGGGAATGCCGATGCCGGTGTCCTTCACGGAGAGCGCGATGACGGCCTCGGCGGTGCGCAGGGTCTCCTCCGCGAAACGGTCGCCGGGGACGCGTTCGACGATGAGTTCCACGCCGCCGGTGGTGGTGAACTTCACCGCGTTGGAGAGCAGGTTGCGCAGGATCTGCTGGAGGCGCTGTTCGTCGGAGAAGAGCTCCTCGGGGACGTCGTCGCCGACCCGGACGTCGAAGCTGAGGCCGCGGTCGACGGTGAGTGGGCGGAAGGTGGCGCGGACGTAGTCGAGGAGTTTCTTCAGCGGCAGGGACTTGGGGTGGACGTCCATCCGCCCGGCCTCGATCTTCGACAGGTCGAGGATGTCGTTGATGAGTTGGAGCAGGTCGGAGCCGGCGCGGTGGATGGTGACGGCGAATTCCACCTCCTGCGTGCTGAGGTGGCTCTCGGGGTTGTCCGCGAGTAGGCGGGAGAGGACGAGCAGGGAGTTGAGGGGGGTCCGCAGCTCGTGCGACATGTTGGCCAGGAACTCGGATTTGTACTGCGAGGAGGTGGCCAGGAGCGCGGCCTTCTCCTCCAGCTCGGCGTTGGTGAGTTGGAGCTCGTCGGAGCGCTGGCGTAGCTCGGCGGTCAGCCGCTGGGACTCCGAGAGCAGTGATTCGGTACGGGAGTTGGCGATGATGGTGTTGACGGAGACGCCGATGGTGTTGACGAACTGGTCGATGAAGGCGAGGTGGACGTCGCTGAAGCGGCTGAAGGAGGCCAGTTCGATCACGCCGAGCACCTGGTCCTCGAAGAGGATCGGCAGGATGACGACGCTGGCGGGGGCGGCGGCGCCGAGTCCGGAGCTGATGGTGAGGTAGTCGGCGGGGACGTTCTCGACGAGGATCCGCTTCTTCTCCGTCGCGGCCTGGGTGATCAGGCCCCAGCCGGGGGTGCCCATCCGCATCCGGGGCAGTGACCTGCGGCCCTCGGGGTGGCCGGTGCCGTAGCCGGCGATCAGCTCCAGGCCCTCGCCCGGCAGGGCGCCCGCCTCGGCCAGGAAGAACGCGCCGAACTGCGCGTTCACCAGCGGGGTCAGCTCGCGCAGGATCAGGTCGGCGACCTCGACCAGGTCGCGGTGGCCCTGCATCAGACCGGCGATGCGGGTCAGGTTGGACTCCAGCCAGTCCTTGGCGCGGGTGGTCTCGCGGAGGTTGGCGACCATGAGGTTGATGTTGTTCTTCAGGGCGGCGACCTCGCCCTGGGCGTCGACGGTGATCGAGCCGGACATGTCGCCCTGGGTGACCGCGCTGGTCACCTCGGCGATCGCGCGGACCTGGGTGGTGAGGTTGAGCGCCAGCTCGTTGACGCTGGTGGTGAGCTGCTTCCAGGTGCCGTAGACGCCCTCGACCCGGGCCTGGCCGCCGAGCTGGCCCTCGCTGCCGACCTCGCGGGCCACCCGGGTCACCTCGGAGGCGAACGAGGACAGGGTGTCGACCATGGTGTTGATGGTGGTCTTGAGTTCCAGGATCTCGCCGCGGGCGTCCACGTCGATCTTCTTGGACAGGTCGCCGCGGGCCACCGACGTCGCCACCTCGGCGATGTTGCGGACCTGGGAGGTGAGGTTGTCCGCCATGAAGTTGACGTTGTCGGTGAGGTTCTTCCAGACGCCGGAGACGCCGTGGACTTGGGCGCGTCCGCCGAGCCGGCCCTCGGTGCCGACCTCGCGGGCCACGCGGGTGACCTCGTCGGCGAACGCCCGCAGCTGGTCCACCATGGTGTTCACGGTGTCCTTCAGCTCCAGGATCTCGCCGCGGGCGTCCACGTCGATCTTCTTGGTGAGGTCGCCGTTGGCGACCGCGGTGGTGACCTGGGCGATGTTGCGGACCTGCGAAGTGAGGTTCAGCGCCATGAAGTTGACGTTGTCGGTGAGCTCCTTCCAGACCCCGGAGGCGCCCCGGACCTGCGCCTGACCGCCGAGGTTGCCCTCGGTGCCGACCTCGCGGGCGACGCGGGTGACCTCGTCGGCGAAGGCGGAGAGCTGGTCGACCATGGTGTTGATCGTCGACTTCAGCTCCA
>NZ_JBFADC010000041.1:0-2344 GCF_040641195.1 Glycomyces sp. NPDC021274
GGCTGGGCCCTCGAAGTTTGACACCCCCGGTAAGATCGCCCTAGGCGCGAAGCGGTTTGAAGCGATCCTGTCGACAGCGGAGCAGCGCGACGAGTAGCCCGTCCTGACGTCGCTGACTGGACGCCGGCACCGGCGGTGTAAGGGACTCATTCGTCGCGATCGTGCGCCCCGTCCCACTGCCGTTCCCAATCGCCTGCAAGCGCCCCGAAGGAATGCCTCGCTGAATTCCACCCTTCGGAAACCTGCTCTCTTGCTTGGAACCGCCGAGTCTGCGACGGGAAGGACGGCGGCGTACATGACAGCCGCTACGGCACTCGGTGCCATTGAGGTGGCGCCACAGACCACCATGAGCAGGCAACTCCGCACGTCACCAGGCAAGTTGGCGCCCCGTGCGACAGGGACCCCTCCAGCGTGTCGACACATTTCCATATCAGCTAAATGCGGTGGCGATATGTCGGTTCGAAAATTCTTAGCGGAAAGTGCAAAAATTAACGCAACGTTTGAGCGAGGTCTACGAAATTCGATGGAATTAGCGGCACCTGAAGCCTAATCGGCAATCATCCGGGGCCAGGAATAGTATTCTCAGCCCCGACCGGACCACACCGCGGAGAGCAGCATCACGTCGCGCTCTGTGGCCAGAGCCCGGCCGGCCATGCACAATGGTCACGGCGTTCTCCTACGCCCGACGAGGGCCGCCGCCCCTGCTCCAGCTGCCAAACTAGGGAGGGGCGGCGGTTTCTCCATCGTCCGCATCGTGACCTGAAGTAATGCCAAAGCGCCGCCCAATGGGATTTGCAGGCGTGATCATATTCCGCGCTAGACCACTGCGACCAGCGGGTATCCAATTAACTGAGCCCCGCCCATTCAGGCGTCCACAACTTGATCAAGTTGGGTGCTTGTGTACCCGTTTGAGGGCCCGTCAAGTTGGGGACTGCCACCGCAGTACGCGACCTCGTCGAGGTGGACCACTGTCGATGTCTGCCCGGTTCGTTAGCGATCACGAAGCCTGGCGACTCTAACGGAGTGTGACATGCGCAACGACTCTGCGCATTTATGCATGCACTGTTAGTGATCTCACTGGTCAAGTGACCTACCGAGCACGCATACCGGCGAGTATCTACGGCCCGAATGCCCCTTGTTGGGCGACTAGGGCGATTGATCCCTGGTGCAGCCGCACAGGATACGCCTGCGGACTGACATCCACCGTCCATCACAGCCGCCGCTGATCCGTAGTAACCCCAGGCTTAGTTGCGAACGGTGCCCTGCCTGCGTTAACTACCAAACACGCAGCAGATCGAACTCTCCCTCCGTTCCGCCTTCCCCTTCTTGGCAGCTGGAGCAAGCGCGGACGGCAGCCCTCGTCAACAACGTGTCCCTGGGCAGGACACGCATAGGAAAAACAGTAGGAGAACGGCATGACCAGTGACCATCTTCGGCACCAGGAGCACCTCGCCCCTGGTGCCGAGACCGTGGTCGAGACCTGGGGCGACCCCTCAGGCTCGTCCCGCACTACCCAAATCGGCAGCCACCCGGGCAACCCTCCGGGCAACGCCGGCCCCGAGCGCCGTCGACGCCTGGACATAAACGTCGACGGACACTTCGAGCTGGCCCTTTACGTCTCCCCGCGGCTCCTCCGCTGGTTCGGCGGACTCTGCCTCACCGCCGCGAGCGGCACCTGGTACCTGCTCACTCACATGCACTAACACGGGAGTCTGCTGCGCCACGTGCCCCTGGGAATCCCTCCCAGGGGCATCTTGCTTCCCCGAACCCAGGTTCACCCTCAAAGGACCCTCAAGAAGCCCCCTGTAGGGCCGCCTGAGGCTCTATCATCCCCCCTCGCACCCCGGGGCCACACTCGATCGGTCAAGCGCCCTCCTGAGCGGCAAGGCGTTCCACGACACTCCCACGAGAATCAATGACACTCAGTGCCATTGATTCTCGTGGGAGCCACCCCAACTTCCTTCGAACCGAGCCCCGCAACCCCGATCCGGCGGGCCGACCTTGCGTCAGCCGGCGGCGCTGCACCCTGAAGTGACGTCCCGTCGGGCCGGCGGGTGTCGAGTACCTCGTCGAGCCGGCGGGCCGGGCCCCTCCTCGTAGCCAGCCGAGGCACCCGGAGGGTGCCAACAGGAAATACCGCCCGGAGGGTGGGATTTCGTGGGAAGTTGGAGCGAAGCGGAGACTTCCCACATAAGTCAAGTATCGCCCGGAGGGCAATACTTGACGCATCACCAGCAACCCAACTCAAACCGGGACATGACGATCCGTAACGGCGCGAAGCGCCACAGCCCACGCAAAGGCCGCGTAGCCGGCCGCGCGTCACTTCCGCGAAGCGGAAGGCGCG
>NZ_JBFADC010000042.1:0-2049 GCF_040641195.1 Glycomyces sp. NPDC021274
CTCCGGCGGCCGTGCCGCTCGCGTTGTTTTGCCTGGTGAAAAGGCGCGCCCCCGCCGGTTCGGCCGGCGGGGGCGTATCGCCTCAACTGTCCCTGTTGTCCGCGCTTATGAGCCGGCGCCGGGGTCCTTGGGTCGGGGCGGGCGGGGCTTGCGCTGGCTGTGGGCGGACATGCCGCCCTGCGGGCCGTTGCTGGCGTTGGAGCGGCTGCTACTGCTGCTGTTGTTGCCGCTGGACCGGTCTCCGTGCGTCGAGATCCCGCGCATGACGCCGGCGGCGGCGCCGGTACCGGCCGAGGCGGTCATCGCGCCGACGGCGCCCCCGGCGACCCGGCCAGCCATCCGCCCTTGCACCCGCGCGATCCTGAACGACTCGCCCATGCCCGGGACCTTGGTGATCAGCATGACTGAGGCCCCGAGCGCGATGCCGGTGATCGCCAGCCCGGTCGTGACACTTCCGCGTGACGCGTCGCCCTGAAGTGCGGCGGCGAGTCCGAGCACGATGACGATGACGGGCTCTATCCCGATGATGGCGACGAGGCACCCGGACCACTTGCGGACCTTGCTCCACCAGTCCCGATCCACCAGCCCGCTGTAAACGAGGATGCCCAGGATCGCGCCGACGTAGATGGCCAGGCGCCGCAGGATCACCAGCAGATAGAGCGCCCCACACAACAGCAGTGTGGCCAACCCCTTCAGCAGCCAGATCAGCGGGCCCCCGCCGCCCGCGCCCGACTCCAGATCACGGGCCCAGGACGCGAACAGGTCCCCGTGCGAACCGAGACCGCCGGCCAGCGCCTGGGTGACCGCGCTGACCGCCTCGATCGTGATGTAGAGGAGGGCAGGCGCGAAAGCCGTGACGCCCACCGCCAGCCACAGCAGGCCGATCGCGTCCCGCATGGCATCCACCAGCCTGGCGCCGTTGACCGCCCGTTTCGTGATCGCCTTGAGCCACAGCACCAGGACGAGGAGGGAACTCCCGGCGAACACGACGGCGTACTGCTGGATGAACGAGGCGTTGGCCAGGTCGATTTGGTGCGGCGACGTGAGGAACTCACCCAGATGCCGGACCATCCACGCCGCGGCATGCCCGGTCGCTTTCGCCAAGGACGTCAGCGGGTCCATCGCATCGAGCGGATTGTCCGCGGCGCCCGCTCCCCCGCCCCCGCCGGGCTGGGTCCGGCCCACGCAGATGTCGTACGCGGCGCCGGGGAGCCCGGTGCAACTGGGGTCTGCGGGCGGGGTGGGATCAGGCATGGGGGCTCCCCTGGCGTGTGGTGTGGTGTGGCACTGCCTCCCCCTCGTCTGCGTGGTCTGGTGCGGCCGGCGGGCCCGTGTCGTGTATACCCGTGTCCCGTACGTGCCCCTGGATTCGAGCGTGCACGGTGTGGTGCGGGCGCGTCCACCGCGCACGGCCGCACAGCACGCCGCGGCCGGGCCGCACCCCCGCCCGCACTTCTATATATAGGGCGCCAGGGCCCCAGGACGGGGGGTCTCATTTTGACCTACCTGACCAGACAGTGCAGGTCAGCACGCGAATTCGCTACCAACCAGTGTGGGTTGGTCGGCCGGTCGCGACGGCCGGATTGGCCGGTCGCGGGGCCGGGGCCGGTGGTTCTGGCCGGCCCCGGCTGGTCGATTCGGGGCCTGGCCGGTGGGTGGCCGGTGGGTGGGTGGTCACCGGCCCAGGGCGGCCCGCACGTCCGCCAGTTTGCAGGCCATCGGCCGCTCCGGGTCGAGGGTGGAGTCCAGCCTCGCTCGGGGGATCGTCAGCCCCGCACTGCGCAGTTCCGCGTTGAGGGTGCGGCCGACCATGGCCAGCCGGTCCCGCCGGCCGTCCCAGCGGGCCCACGTCGCCGGGTCCACCGTCGCCAGATGGTCCGCGATTTGAGTCAGGGTCAGCCACTCCGGGTCGCCCGCCGCGGCGAACGCGTCCAGGAGCCGCTGCGCGATCTGCGGGACGGTGGCCTCGTCCCCGGCATCCTGGGGGTCGTCCTCGGGGGTCCAGTGGATGATCGCATCCGCTCGCACTTCTCGACCATCGTGACCGAA
>NZ_JBFADC010000043.1:0-1970 GCF_040641195.1 Glycomyces sp. NPDC021274
TCCAAGTAAGAGCTCCCAGCGGAACAGGTCAGGGCGGTACGGCGCCATCGGCGTCGTACCGCCCGTACCCTTTGAAGTACAGCGGACGTCAAATAGCGGGCGTCCACGACTAAAGGACACACACCATGCTGATCGCTCAGCGCCCCTCGTTGACCGAAGAGGTCGTCGACGAGTACCGCTCCCGGTTCGTCATCGAGCCGCTGGAGCCGGGCTTCGGCTACACCCTCGGCAACTCCCTCCGCCGGACCCTGCTCTCCTCGATCCCGGGTGCGGCGGTCACGTCCATCCGCATCGACGGCGTGCTGCACGAGTTCACCACCGTGCCGGGTGTCAAGGAGGACGTCACCGACCTGATCCTCAACATCAAGCAGCTGGTCGTCTCCTCGGAGCACGACGAGCCGGTCGTGATGTACCTGCGCAAGCAGGGCCCGGGTCTGGTCACCGCCGCCGACATCGCGCCGCCGGCCGGTGTCGAGGTGCACAACCCCGACCTCGTCCTCGCCACGCTCAACGGCAAGGGCAAGCTGGAGATGGAGCTGACCGTCGAGCGCGGTCGCGGCTACGTCTCCGCCGTGCAGAACAAGCAGGTCGGCCAGGAGATCGGTCGGATCCCGGTCGACTCCATCTACAGCCCCGTGCTCAAGGTCACCTACAAGGTCGAGGCGACCCGTGTCGAGCAGCGCACCGACTTCGACAAGCTGATCGTCGACGTCGAGACCAAGCAGGCGATGCGTCCGCGCGACGCCATGGCTTCGGCCGGCAAGACCCTGGTGGAGCTGTTCGGTCTCGCCCGCGAGCTGAACATCGACGCCGAGGGCATCGACATGGGTCCGTCCCCGACGGACGCCGCCCTGGCCGCCGATCTGGCGCTGCCGATCGAGGAGCTGGAGCTCACCGTCCGCTCCTACAACTGCCTCAAGCGTGAGGGCATCCACTCCGTGGGCGAGCTCGTCGCGCGCTCCGAGGCGGACCTGCTCGACATCCGCAACTTCGGTGCGAAGTCGATCGACGAGGTCAAGGCGAAGCTGGCCGGGATGGGTCTCGCGCTGAAGGACTCGCCCCCCGGGTTCGACCCGACCGCCGCTGCCGACGCGTTCGGCGCGGACGACGACGCGGACGCCGGTTTCGTGGAGACCGAGCAGTACTGATCCGTCTGACGGCGGGGTGGTCGACGTTCTCGGCTGTCCCGCCGTTTCGGCTGGGGCTCTGTCCTCGAACGCCGGACGGGCTGATGCAGAAACCCCCTGCTGGGGGCCCGGGGGTTGTCCCCTGGGCGAATGCAGTGTGACTTCCGCGGGGCGGCCGCCTCGTGGGAACTGACACCGGTACCTGATACGGCCGGTGCAGCAATGAAGGAGATACACCATGCCGAAGCCCACCAAGGGCGCCCGTCTGGGCGGCAGCGCTGCGCACGAGAAGGCGCTCCTGCGCAACCTGGCGACCAACCTCTTCGAGCACGGCCGCATCACGACGACCGAGGCCAAGGCCCGTCGTCTGCGTCCGTTCGCGGAGCGTCTGGTGACCAAGGCGAAGAAGGGCGACCTTCACAACCGCCGCCAGGTCATGGAGCTGATCACGGACAAGAGCGTCGTGCACACGCTCTTCACCGAGATCGCGCCGCGGTTCGCGGAGCGTCCGGGTGGCTACACCCGTATCACCAAGATCGGCAACCGTCGTGGCGACAACGCCCCGATGGCCGTCATCGAGCTGGTCGAGGGCGAGATCGCCAAGAAGGCGACCGTCGCCGAGGCCGAGGCCGCTGCCAAGCGCGCGGTCAAGGAGGCCGACGAGGCCAAGGCTGCCGAGTCCGCCGAGGAGTCGAAGGACGCCTGAGTCCGTCGTCGCTGAGCGGTGAGCGGGTCCGCCCCCCCTGGGGGCGGGCCCGCTTTCGTCTGTGGTGGGCCTGAGAGGATTGCGGTGTGAGTGACGAAGTGGAGCCCGGGTTCGTCCGGGTGCGGCTGGACCTGTCG
>NZ_JBFADC010000044.1:0-1891 GCF_040641195.1 Glycomyces sp. NPDC021274
CTTTTGTGCGTTCGCTTCGCGCACACCGCTGCGCCCCCGAAAAGGCAGCACTCCCCGGAAAGAGGGCCCATGATCACTCTGGCCGACGGGCTACGACTCCCGACCAACGGGCTCGACTACGCGATCTTGGCCATCTATTTCGTCGTCGTCCTCGGCATCGGCTTCGCCGCCCGGCGCAGCGTGAAGACGAGCCTGGACTTCTTCCTGTCCGGGCGGTCGCTGCCCGCCTGGGTCACCGGGCTCGCGTTCGTCGCCGCCAACCTCGGCGCCACCGAGATCCTCGGGATGGCGGCCACCGGCGCGCAGTACGGCGTCGCGGTCGTCCACTGGTACTGGATCGGCGCCATCCCGGCCATGGTCTTCCTCGGCCTGGTCATGATGCCCTTCTACTACCGCTCGAAGGTCCGCTCCGTACCGGAGTTCCTGCTCCAGCGCTTCGATAGGTCGGCGCACCTGCTCAGCTCGATACTCTTCGCCTTCGCCGCCGTCCTGATCGCGGGCGTGAACCTCTACGCCCTGTCGATCGTCGTCGAGGCGCTGCTCGGCTGGCCGCAGTGGGTGGCCATCGTCGTCGCCGGGCTCTTCGTCCTCGCCTACATCACCGTCGGCGGCCTCTCCTCGGCGATCTACAACGAGGTGCTGCAGTTCTTCGTGATCCTCGCCGCGCTCATCCCGCTGGTCGTCCTCGGCCTCAAGCGGGTCGGCGGCTGGGGCGGCCTGACCCACTCGCTCACCTCGTCGCACGGCCACGACTTCCTGACGGCCTGGGGCGGTACGGGCATCGGCCAGGCCAACCCGCTGGGCGCCAACTGGCTGACGATCATCCTCGGCCTGGGCTTCGTGCTCTCCTTCGGCTACTGGACCACCAACTTCGCCGAGGTGCAGCGCGCGCTGTCCGCGAAGAACCTCTCCGCCGCCCAGCGCACCCCCCTCATCGCCGCCTTCCCGAAGATGTTCATCGTCTTCCTGGTGATGATCCCGGGCCTGGTCGCCGCCGTCCTCGTCCCGAAGATCGGCGCCCCCGGCGGCCTGCAGTACAACGACGCGATCCCCTACCTGATGCAGGAGCTGCTGCCCAACGGCGTGCTGGGCATCGCCGTCACCGGTCTGCTCGCCGCCTTCATGGCCGGCATGGCCGCCAACGTCTCGTCCTTCAACACCGTCTTCACGTACGACATCTGGGCCAAGTACGTGAAGCCGGGCCGGCCCGACGGGTACTACCTGCGCTTCGGCCGGCTGATCACCGCGATCGGCGTGCTGGCCTCGATCGGCACCGCCTTCATCGCCTCGTCGTTCTCCAACATCATGGGCTACCTCCAGACCCTGTTCTCCTTCTTCAACGTGCCGATGTTCGTGGTCTTCATCATCGGCATGTTCTGGAAGCGGGCCTCGGTGAAGTCCGGTGTCTGGGGCCTGCTCGCCGGCACCACCGCCGCGATGCTCAACTACTTCTGGATCTACAAGCAGGGCATCATCGCCATCCCCACCGACCAGGGCGCCAACTTCGTCTCCGCGATCGTCGGCTTCGTCGCGGGCGCGCTCGTCATGGTCGTCGTCACGCTCTTCACCGAGCCCAAGCCGGAGGCCGAGCTGGCCGGACTGGTGTGGGGAACCACGGCACCGGGCCTGGAGGAGCTGCCTTCCCAGGGCGACGACGCCTGGTACCGCAAGCCCGCGCTGCTCGGCTGGGGCGCCGTCGCCCTCGCCGCACTCTGCTACCTGCCCTACTCGCTCTGACTCACCTTGACCGGAGACCCCGCCATGTCCGAACTGCACAACGAAGTGAGCGAGTTGGAGCGCACGTCGGCCACCGCGGCCCGGCTCTTCGACGTCCGGCGCATCATCGGCGGCCTGTTCGTCGTCTACGGCGTGATGGTCACGATCGCCGGGC
>NZ_JBFADC010000045.1:0-1888 GCF_040641195.1 Glycomyces sp. NPDC021274
CGGAAAGCAGACCGGCGATATCTACGCGGTTCGCTTTGGGGCGACCGAAGCTGATGCTGGAGTCTCGGGACTGACCAACGGCGGCGTCCAGGTCACCGATCTGGGCGAGTCCCACGACAAGCCCGTCTACCGCACTCGCATCGATTTCTACTGTGGTCTGGCCCTGTTCGGGGGCAAGGCAGCCGCCCGCCTGACCAACGTCCTCGCCGGATGAACCACTGAGAGCCCCCGCGCACGTCACCCTTCACCGGGCGACGGGTGCGGGGGCTTTTGGCGTATTCGGAGACGCGCCCCTCAACTCAGGACGCCTCTACCTCTGTCATCAGCAGTCGCAACGTCAGGGAGTGCTTTTCAGGCGGCAGAGCGTCCAACGCCGCCCGTGCATACGCCGTTCCCCCCGCCTTGTCGCCCGATCGGGCGAGCATGAGTCCCCTGTGCATCTCAAGGTGCGTTGCGAAGCGAGGCAGTGTGGCGGGCAACTCTCGCCGAGCCGCATCTTGCGCCGCCACTGCCGTGCCCTCATCTCCGAGTCGAGCGGCCAGCAGTGAGACAAACACGTTCATCCGCCACCACGGCACTGCGTAGTCCGACGTCTGCTCGTATGACGCTGCCTTGTCGAAGACGCGGCGCCCCTGGTTCATCAGCTTTCGTGCCGTTGCGCGGTCGCCACGGATCGCCGCTGCGTGAGCCTTGCCCATGATGGCGTTGAGGAGCCCCAGTGACGGCTTGTCGCTGATGGCCATTGCCTGATCGGCAAGCACGTCGGCGACTCCGAGTGAGGCCCCCTCGTACCCGAGCGCGATCGCTGCGCGTCCCCGAACCCACACCCGAGCCTGAGCGTCCCCGGATCGGTCGGCAGCCTTGGCTGCCATGCGATACCAGTTCACGGCCTTGGAGCCGTCGGAGCCGGGAAACGTCTTGGCGTAGAGGGTCATGAGTCGGGAGGCAACGGACCAGAGATGCGGGGTGTCCAGTTGCTGCTGCACCACGACCAACTCGCCGGACACCCGCCGTTGGATGTCAGCGGCGCCGAGACTCATGTACTCGGTGCCATACGTGGTCAGCTTGCCTTCCCAGTCGTCCGCAGATGGCCCGCCGTCAAGTCGGGCACTGAATCCCGCGGTCAGCAGATCGGACGCCACCACAGGTGCTATGGCGGTCGCTGCCACATCGGACAAGAACTTACGTCGCTTCACTTCACCCTCCAGCACCGCCAAGGGCACGTCGAGGACGGCCGAGAGACACCGGAGGTAAAACCGCCCCGGCGTCACCTTGGAACGCTCCCAGCGGCTGATGTACTCCCGGTCCAGGTTCGTGCCGAACGCATCGTTGATCGCTGACGCCAGCCGTCCCTGCGACCAGCCGCGCGCTTTCCGGAGGTCCGTGATCAGTTCCCCGATGGCCATGAGTCCATCTTGCCCCTACGTCTGCCACTGGCGGATCAACATTCGTCTTGGGTGGCTTACTTGCCCCTAGGTATGCCCCTAGGGGGCGCCGCTGGGCGGCGGGATGCTCCGTGCACCGACACGCGCGAGGGGACGGCGAGAGGTCATGAGCAACCCGATTCGGTATAGCCAGTCACCCGTTGAACTCCCTCTGGACAACTGGCTGTTGGACGGCATCCCGGCGCCCGGCTGCAAGGTGTGCACCGCCCTGAACCTCCAGCGGAGCGAGGCACGGAGGCGGAACGACTGGGCTGCCGCTTGTGCTGCTGCACGGGAGATCAGGAATCACAGCCGGCGACACGGCGAGCCGACGTGAGCACCCTGGAGCCGACCCCTCAGCCCATATACACCGGCGCGCTGCCTCGGAGCAGACGGCCGGAAGGCCCCCGACCGGACAAGCCTGGGAGTACGGGCAGACGTGCCCGGACTGAGCGGACGTGCTC
>NZ_JBFADC010000046.1:0-1887 GCF_040641195.1 Glycomyces sp. NPDC021274
GGCGGCCGGCGGAGGGAGGGTGCGGGGAGCGTGTTAGCGCTCGACCTCGCCGCGGATGAACTTCTCGACGTTCTCCCGCGCCTCGTCGTCGAAGTACTGGACCGGCGGGGACTTCATGAAGTACGAGGACGCCGACAGGATCGGACCGCCGATGCCGCGGTCCTTGGCGATCTTGGCGGCGCGCAGCGCGTCGATGATGACGCCCGCGGAGTTCGGGGAGTCCCAGACCTCGAGCTTGTACTCCAGGTTCAGTGGGACGTCACCGAAGGCGCGGCCTTCGAGGCGGACGTAGGCCCACTTGCGGTCGTCCAGCCAGGCCACGTAGTCGGACGGGCCGATGTGGACGTTCTTCTCGCCCAGCTCGCGGTCGGGGATCTGGGAGGTGACGGCCTGCGTCTTGGAGATCTTCTTGGACTCCAGGCGCTCGCGTTCGAGCATGTTCTTGAAGTCCATGTTGCCGCCGACGTTCAGCTGCATCGTGCGGTCGAGGATGACGCCGCGGTCCTCGAAGAGCTTGGCCATCACACGGTGCGTGATGGTGGCGCCGACCTGCGACTTGATGTCGTCACCGACGATCGGCACGCCGGCCTCAGTGAACTTGTCCGCCCACTCCTTGGTGCCGGCGATGAAGACCGGGAGGGCGTTGACGAACGCGACCTTGGCGTCGATGGCGCACTGGGCGTAGTACTTCGCCGCGTCCTCGGAGCCGACGGGGAGGTAGCAGACCAGGACGTCGACCTGCTTGTCCTTCAGGACCTGGACGACGTCGACCGGGGCCTCCGAGGACTCCTCGATCGTTTCCCGGTAGTACTTGCCCAGCCCGTCGAGGGTGTGGCCGCGCTGGACCTGGACACCGCTGTTCGGCACGTCGCAGATCTTGATGGTGTTGTTCTCGCTGGCGCCGATGGCGTCCGCGAGGTCCAGGCCGACCTTCTTGGCGTCGATGTCGAAGGCGGCCACGAACTCCACGTCACGGACGTGGTAGTCGCCGAACTGCACGTGCATGAGGCCGGGCACGCGGCTGTCCGGGTCGGCGTCCTTGTAAAACTCGACGCCCTGTACCAGCGAGGCGGCGCAGTTGCCCACGCCGACAATGGCTACGCGAACCGAACCCATTCCGGTTGCTCCCTGTGATCTCGATGAGGGCCTGCACGGCAGGGCCTCATGTGGTGGTGTCATTCGGACGGATCCAGCCGGGAACCGCCCCGGTGCCGGGGCGGGCCGCCCGTGTCTCCTGACTGGTTGTGCTCGTCCTGCGCTGCAGCTTCCGGTGCGCGCTGATCGCGCCCGGCGCGCTCACTCTCGATGAGCTCGTTCAGCCAACGGACTTCGCGCTCCACGGACTCCATGCCGTGCCGCTGCAGTTCGAGGGTGTAGTCGTCCAGCCGCTCGCGGGTCCTGGTCAGGGAGGTGCGCATTTTTTCCAGGCGCTCCTCCAGCCGA
The DNA here is from genome assembly GCF_040641195.1 of Glycomyces sp. NPDC021274. Classification (NCBI taxonomy): domain Bacteria; kingdom Bacillati; phylum Actinomycetota; class Actinomycetes; order Glycomycetales; family Glycomycetaceae; genus Glycomyces; species Glycomyces sp. NPDC021274. The sequence continues at coordinate 1,444 of NZ_JBFADC010000046.1, forward strand.
CTGCGGCGGCCTTCCAGCACGCGCATCCGCACGTCCCGCGACGTCTGGCCGAAGAACGCGAAGCGGACACCGAAGTGTTCGTCCTCCCAGGCATCGGGACCGGAGTGGCTGAGCAGTTCTTCGAAGTGCTCTTTGCCCTCCGGGGTCAGCCGGTAGACGATCTTGGCTCGGCGCCCGGTCAGCGCCGTGGCGGGAACATCCTCCGGGTCGCCGCGCGTTTCCTCCACCAACCAGCCGTTGGCGACCAGCGCCTTGAGGCAGGGGTAGAGGGTGCCGTAGCTGAACGCGCGGAAGACCCCGAGCGAGGTGTTGAGCCGCTTCCGCAACTCGTAACCGTGCATCGGGGATTCCCGGAGGAGACCGAGGACGGCGAATTCGAGGATCCCCGAACGCCTGCTCATCCTCCGCCTCCTAGGCCCTGTGCAGTCTTTATCTCGTGCTGAT
>NZ_JBFADC010000047.1:0-1837 GCF_040641195.1 Glycomyces sp. NPDC021274
GGACAGCAGCAAGCTGGAGCGAACGAGCCTCTAACGAGGCTTCGTCCGCGCTTGCCCCCGCCCCAGGGGTGGCGGAGGAAGAGGGGGCCGGGCGCCAGCGGGCGCCCGAGCCGGGGGAGGGGAAGGCCGAGCCCGACGCCGAGCCCCGCACCGACAGCGCCGAGCACCCCGCCGTCCCGCATACCGAAGTGCCCGCCGATGCGCGACCGCCCATTGAGAAGCCCTCGTGGCGTGAGCCTGACGCCCCGGTGCTGCCCGCGCGGATGAACCGTAAGCGCACCACCGAGAAGCGCGACCGAGACAAGACCATCCGCTTCACCGCGACCGCCGTACAGACCATCGATGACGAAGCCAAGCGGCGCGGCCAGACGTTCGCCGGGTTCGTCGGCGACGCCGCGCTCGCGGTCGCGCTCGGCAAGGCGGACATGGTCGGCAGCCCAGAGGACGACCCCATCCGCCCGCTGGTGGAGGCCGTCGAGGCACACACCAAGGCGCTGAACCGGATCGGCACTAACCTCAACCAGATCACCATGGCCGTCCACTCCGGCGCGATACCCGAGCGCACCGAGGCCGTACTCGACCACATCGAGCAAGCCGCCGAGGCCAGTTACCGGCTGATGGACCAGCTCATAGAGGAAGCTGCCGCTCATGGTGCCTGACGTCTCCACCGGCTCCGACACCCGCGGACTGATCGCTTACCTCTTCGGCCCCGGTCGCCGCGACGAACACACCGACCCCCACATCGTCGTCGCCTGGGACCTCACCGGCGCCCCTGACCCCGGCCGCGACCCCGAAGCCACCTACACCCAACTCGCCAACCGCCTCGACCACCACGTCGACCTGCGTACCCGCGAACTCGGCAAGAAGCCACCGCAGCACGTGTGGCACTGTCCGGTACGCACCGCGCCCGGTGACCGCTACCTGACCGACGCCGAGTGGGCCGAGGTCGCCCGCCGCGTCGTCGACGCCACCGGCATCGCCCCCGAAGCCGACGAGAAAGCCTGCCGATGGATCGCGGTACGGCACGCGGATGACCACATCCACATCCTGGCCACCACCGTCCGCGCCGACGGCCGCCGGCCCCGCACGAACCGGGACGGCTGGCGGGCCCAGAAGGAATGCCGCAAGATCGAAGCCGAGTTCGGGCTGCGCCGCCTCAAGTCCGGCGACCTCACTGCCCCCAAGACACCCACCGGGGCCGAGCGGGCCAAGGCCGAGCGCCAGGGGCAGGACGTGACCGCGCGGGAGTGGCTGCGCGAGCAGGCGTACGCGGTCGCCGCCTCCGTACGCAGCATCGACGAGTACTTCACCGTGCTGGGCTCGCTCGGCATCCAGGTCAAGCCGCGCATCAGCGCCAAGACCGGCGAAGTGGACGGCTACAGCCTGGCCGCACCCGGCGACACCATCTGGTACGGCGGCTCCAAACTCGCCCCCGACCTGTCCTACAACCGCCTGACCGAACGCCTCCCCACCCAGGAGGTGGCCGACCGACCCCAGCAGGTGGCGGACCCGGCCGACTCGTGGCGCCGTACCGAATCCGCCGTGCGCACGGCTCGCGCGGTTCTCGATGCGGGAGACGATGCCGTGGCCCAAGGGCACTTGGAAGCCTTTGGCGACGCCCTGCACAACCTCGCCCGCGCCACACCCGGCCCGCACCAGGAGCAACTGCAAGCGGCAGCCCAGGCGTTCAACCGCGCCCGCCGCTCGTCGATCCGGGGCGACCACCAAGCCGCCACCGAACTGCGCCGAGCCGCCAAGGAACTTGCGTACGCCCCCAACCTTCCCGGTGGCCTGGCCATCGCTGTGGTCTTCGCGGCCCTGCATGTGGCCCGCGCCG
>NZ_JBFADC010000048.1:0-1829 GCF_040641195.1 Glycomyces sp. NPDC021274
CCGGGTTCATCTCCTACGCCAGCGCCCAGCTGATCTGGAACATGCCGCAGGCGATCATCACCGTCTCCGTCATGGCCGCCCTGCTGCCGCGGCTGGCGCGCTCCGCCCACGACGGCGACACCGGAGCGGTCCGGGACGACATGTCCCAGGGCCTGCGCACCTCAGCCGTCGCCATCGTCCCGATCTCATTCGGGTTCCTCTCCCTCGGCATCCCGCTGTGCACGCTGGTCTACGGCTCGTCCGGCGCCGGTATCCCGATGGGCTACATGCTGATGGCCTTCGGTGTGGGCCTGATCCCGTTCTCGGTGCAGTACGTCGTCCTGCGCGCCTTCTACGCGTACGAGGACACCCGCACCCCCTTCTACAACACGGTGATCGTCGCCGGCGTCAACGCCGCGGCCTCCGCCCTCTGCTTCCTGGTCCTGCCCGCCCGCTGGGCCGTGGTGGGCATGGCGGCGTCCTACGGCCTCGCCTACGTCATCGGCGTCGGCGTCGCCTGGCGCCGGCTCAGCAAGCGGATGGACGGCGACCTGGACACCGCGCACGTGGTGCGGACCTACGCGCGACTGGCCGGCGCCAGCATCCCCGCCACGATCGTCTCCGGCGCCCTGGTGTACGTCCTGATGCAGGCGCTCGGCACCGGATTCGTCGGCTCGCTCGCCGCGCTCATCGGCGGCGCCGCCGCACTTCTGGCCGTCTTCTACCTCGCCGCCCGAAAAATGCGGATCGAGGAGCTGAACGCCCTGGTGGGCATGGTCAGGTCCAAGCTGGGACGCTGACCGGGCACAACCATCGGCTGCCACCGTGTGTCGTGCATAGTGGCGGACTGTGGGCACAATTGTCTTGGCTCATTGAGCCTGCAACGGATGGGGAGGCAGGAACGACGGTGGCGGAACGGAGCACGGCTGCCGTCGACGTGGCCGACACCAGCGGCGAGGAGTCGCTGACCGCCAAGGCGGGTCGGGCCACGGACGACGGTGCGCAGGCCGAGAAGGTATCCGGCAAGGAACAGGACGCCGCGCGCACCGAAGGAAAGGGCGCCGAGGCAACCGATCCCAAGCCACCGGAACTCCACAGCGGCCACAAACTCGCCAGACGATACCGACTCGAAGAGTGCGTCACCCGTCTGGACGGATTCAGCAGCTGGCGGGCCGTCGACGAGAAGCTGCGTCGGGCCGTCGGGGTGCACGTCCTCCCGGCGGACCACCCGCGGGCCCGTCCGGTGCTCTCGGCTGCCCGGGCCTCCGCGCTTCTCGGGGATCCCCGCTTCGTCCAGGTCCTCGACGCCGTCGAGGACAACGACCTCGTCTATGTCGTCCATGAGTGGCTGCCGGACGCCACCGAGCTGGCCACGGTCCTCGCCAACGGCCCGCTCGAACCTCACGACGCCTACCAACTCGTCAGCCAGGTCTCCCAGGCCATGGCCGCCGCCCACCGCGAGGGCCTGTCCCACCTGCGGCTCACTCCGAGCTCGGTGCTGCGCACGGAGTCCGGGCAGTACCGCATCCGCGGCCTCGCCGTCATGGCGGCGCTGCGCGGCATCACCTGCGAACACCCGCAGCGCACGGACACCGAGGCGATCGGCGCACTGCTGTACGCCGCCCTCACCCAGCGCTGGCCGTACGAGAACGACGCCTACGGCCTCACCGGCCTGCCCAAGGGCGTCGGCCTGATCGCACCCGACCAGGTCCGTGCCGGCGTGCACCGGGGCCTGTCCGAGCTCGCCATGCGGGCCCTGGTCAACGACGGGGCCACCGCGTCCCGCCAGGAGCCGCCGTGCACCACGCCGGAGGAGCTGGCCAAAGCGGTTGCCGCCATGCCGCGCATCC
>NZ_JBFADC010000049.1:0-1611 GCF_040641195.1 Glycomyces sp. NPDC021274
CGGCCCCAGACCGTCGGGCACACGCTCCACAGCCATGGCCAGCAGCCGGTCACCCACCGCCAGCAGCAGCGCGTCCCGGTCCGCGAAATGCCGCCACACCGCCGACCGGTCCACGCCCAGTTCCTCTCCCAGAGCCCGTCCGGTCAGCCCGTCCGGCTCCGCCCGCGCCGCGATCCGCACGGCCGCCTCCACGATCAGCTCCGGCGACAACCGCACCGCCCGGCCCTTGCCCACAACCATGTCCCTCCCTCACTCCCGCAATCATCAATGCTGTCATCAATGATGACAATGCTGGGGTGGGATGGTCAACTCTGGGGTGCGCCCACGATGCGGCGACGTTCGGGAAGGGCCTATCAGTCGGACGCAGGCAGTCGAGGCGATCGCTGCTGCCGGCTTCAGCGCGACGCTCTGCGATCGCCGGGGGGACCTGTGCCTGTTCTTCCGTCATGGCGGACCGAACCGCTGTGGGACCAGTTCTCGGCGCTGCTGCCCGAGCGGCGGCTCTACCGCCCGGACCATCCTCTGCGCTGCCACCGTCCGCGCATCAGTGACCGGATCGTGTTCGACAAGCTTCCGCAGTTGCTGCGGTGGGGCGATCGCTGACACGACCTGATCGGCCAGCACCATCCGCAGCCGGCGCGATGAGTGGATCCGCCTGGGCATTTTCAGCCAGTTGAAGCAGATCGCGCTCGATTCCTACGACCGCATCGTCGGCCTGAGGCTGGATCAGATCGCCATCGATGGCTCCCTCACCAAGGCACCCGGCGGCGGTGAGGTCGCCGGGCGCTCCCCGGTCGACCGGGGAAAACAGGGCCTGAAACGCTCCGGCATGACTGACGCTACGGAATCCCGCTCGGCCGCGTTCTGGCCGGGGCGAACTGTCACGACTCTCCGCTGCCGGCCCCGACCCTGGACCGCCTCGCGGAACTCGGGCCGCTGCCCGACGACATCACGGTGCACCTGGACGCTGGGTACGACTCGCACAAGACCCGCGCCCTGCTCGACGAACGCGGGCTGCACGGTCAGATAGCGCACAAGGGCGAGAAAGCCCCGATTCAGTCAAGCCAGCGGTGACACGTCGAGCGCACCCACGCCTGGCAGAACGCCTTCCACCGTCTTTCCCGCTGCTACGAACGCCGCGCCGTCGTGATCGACGCCTTCTTCGACCTCGCGGACACGATCATCACCGTCCGCAGCCTGATCCGACAATCCTGGACCACCCACCGCTGGGACAACCGCCCGAGGCGATGCCCGTAAGCCCACGCCTATCCGCGCGAGTTCTACGTTGCGCTGTGTTTTAGGCGGAGTTGCGTTCGCCGCCCGGAGCGCGGGCAGGGGTCAGACGAACTCCCTTGCCAAGGGCCCATTTTGCATCCGTAATCTCACGGCACCTCAGGCTCTGGTGACCCAAGTCACAGAAAATGCGTCTCGCTATTTGAGAAGACTGACCCCCAAGGCGCCTGGCCCGGTGTGGGGGTGTGCGAGATTTACGCCTCGGCCGGCAGATGGGGCTGGCGGGGGGCTGGGCAGCCCGAGAGTGGTCTAGACAATAAACAAGGCCCAGGTCGCTGACCTGGGCCTCAACTATGGAGCGGGTGACGGGAATCGAAC
>NZ_JBFADC010000050.1:0-1599 GCF_040641195.1 Glycomyces sp. NPDC021274
GCGGCCTGATCTGCGCCCTTCACCGCGACCGCCGCGGCTACCTCCCGCACGGCCGCAAGGAGCTCTACGACGCCGCCCTGAGCATGCTGCTCTCCCGCCGCGACCGGGAACGCGACATGCGCGGACCGGACGGCGTCGAGCTGGCCGACGAGCCGCAGATCCAGCTCCTCCAGCGCCTCGCGTACTGGCTGATCCGCAACGGCCGCACCGAACTCGACCGCGACCGCGCCGAACGCATCGTCGCCGACGCCCTCCCCGCCGTCCCGGTCGCCGCCGCCCAGGGCGACGCCCCGACCGTCTTCCGCCACCTCCTCCACCGCAGCGGCCTGCTCCGCGAACCGGCCCCCGGCACCGTCGACTTCGTCCACCGCACCTTCCAGGACTACCTGGGCGCCAAGGCCGCCGTGGAGGAGGGCGACTTCGGCCTGCTGCTGCAACACGCCACGGACTCCCAGTGGGAGGACGTGATTCGGATGGCGGTGGCACACGCCCGGCCACGCGAACGGGCGGAATTCTTACGGGAGTTGATTGCCAAGGGTGACGGAATCAAAGAACCAGGTGCGCGCCTGCGCGTCCACGTGCTCGCCATGGCGTGCCTGGAGCATGCGACGGAGCTGGACCCTGGCGTGCGTGAAGAGGTCAACGTCCGCGTACGAGAGATCTTGCCGCCTCGCACCCATGGCGAGTCGACTCTGCTCGCACAGGTGGGGCCGATCGTCCTGGAACTCCTCCCCGGCCCGGACGGCCTGGAGAACGACGAGGCGCAAGAGGTGGTGGCCACCGCCGCAGCCATCGGTTCCGACGCGGCACTGGAATGCATCAAGCTCTTTCGCAGCCACCCCGACTTCAATGTCCGGAATCGTCTGGGCACTCACTGGTCCGCATTCGAAGCCAGCCGCTATGCCGAGGAGATCATCCAGCACATCGGTACAGACGTGACCGTCACCGTCAGCAGCACTACCGAACTACGTGCCCTCAAAGCCCTCGGTGGCCGTCCCCGCACGACCGTGAACGGCTCTTTCACGGCCCAGGAACTTCGCGACGGCCTGCACCTGGCCCAGCTCACCCATCTCACGCTCACCAACAACCCGGAGATCAGCGATCTCGCGTTCCTCAGGGACTTCCCCGCGCTGAAATCACTCTTCCTCCGGGACTGCCCCGCTGTGGAAAGCCTCGTCCCGCTCAGGGACCTACGCCTGGACTCGCTAGGCATCAGCGGGGACGTCAGCGTCGTACGCACCCCACGCGGACTCGACAGCCTCACTCACCTGCATTCCCTGTCCCTCCTCGTGCCGCCCCCACCGGAGGGCTTGAACGCTTTCCCCCTGCATGCCCCGTTGCGGTTCCTCACCCTGGGTCAACGCATTCGCCCGGACTTCGCTCGCCTCGCGTCCTGGCCACTGCGCAACCTGCAACTACAACGCCTCACGAACGAATTCACCGAGGAGAAATGGCGCACCCTCGCCAGCCTCCCCGACCTGAAGTTCTTCTCCTTCGGCCTGGCAGAGGGGGAGACCGCCCTTCGCATCGCTCCTGACCAGGAGCTTTCCCAGGTGGAAACCCTCAGTCTCCTCAACATGGGACGCCGCCCCGCCGCGG
>NZ_JBFADC010000051.1:0-1598 GCF_040641195.1 Glycomyces sp. NPDC021274
GCCGCCGAGCCGGGGCCCGTGCCGTGGCAACGGGTCACGGTGGGTGTGCCGGGCCCGGAGTTCGAGGCACGGCCGCCGGAGCACTACGCCTTCGACTTCCCCGACGCCGAATGTGACGGTTGGTCAACTTCCTGCCTCTGTCTGCGTTTTGCGTCAGTGCGCGGTGCCAAGCACCGCTACTACCACCAGCCCCGCCAAGACGCCGCGCGCGCCGCGGTGCACAAGGTCACAGGCAGCATCGCCTTCGCAGTCGCGGACGGTGTCTCCAGCGCTGCCAACTCCGAGCTCGGCGCTATCGAGGCGTGCCGGGCCGCCCTGGAGAAGATGCTTCATCAGCTGTCCCAAGACCAGGGGCGGTTGGATTTCCCGGGCGTGGCGCGTCATGCCGCCGAGCGGCTGCGTCAGGTCACCCAGTGGCGTCTGAGCGGCAAGCAGCCCGCGGCGGGAGAGGTGGCGGGCCTGCATGCGACGACGCTCGTGGCAGGCGTTGTACGCCCCCGCCCAGCTGGCGAGCCCGTGGCCGAAATCTGCCGGATCGGGGATTCGGGAGGCTGGGTCCTCGACTCATCGACCGGGCGGTACCAGCCGCTGTTCGGGTCGAAGACCGGTACGGATGCCGTGGTGGTGTCGAACGAGGTGACGCCGCTGCCTCATGTGCCCGATCCTCTTGAGCAGGCCAGCATCCGCCTGGCCGCCGACCAGGTCCTGCTGATCGGCACCGACGGCTTCGCGGATCCGCTCGGCGACGGCGACGGCCAAGTCGGTGCCCTGTTCACCCGGCATCTCACCACCCCGCCGCCCCCTCTGTGGCTCGCGCATCTGCTGGACTTCTCCCGGGAGACCTTCGACGACGACCGTACCCTGCTGGCCATCTGGCCCCGCACCGCGCCAGAGTCGCCGTGACCCCCGGGCGCTTACCCGTCGTTGATCACGCCACGCTCACTCTGGGGCGCAAGCTGGGCCAGGGGGGCCAGGGCACGGTGTTCGAGGTGCCCCACAAGAAGATCAACGAGACCGCGGACGACGGCGGCTGGGACGTCGTCTACAAGGAATACGCCACCACCGTGCTGCCCGGCCTCGACCCGGCCGCGCTGACAGCCCAGGTGGGCTTGCTCCGCGAACTCAGCGCCGCCGAAGGGCGGTGGCTGTGCGGGAAGACGGCCTGGCCTGCGGCGCTGGTCGAACGCGACGGCCGTGCCTGTGGGTTCCTCATGCGGGCCGTGCCGGATCGGTTCCGGTTCACGTTCAAGAGCCTGGCTGGTACGTCCGCCGGCACGAGGCGTCTGGCGAACCTGGAGTACCTGCTCAATGATGACAACTACGTCGCTGGGATCGGCCTGACCATCAGCGACCACGACCGGCTTCTGGTCCTGGCCGATCTCGCGGCCACGCTCACCCGCCTCCACCGCCTCGGCATCACCATAGGCGACCTCTCCCCCAAGAACCTGCTGTTCACAACCACCCCCCAGCCCGAGTGCTTCCTCATCGACTGCGACGCCATGCGCCTGCGCGGCACCACCGTCCTGCCCCAAGCCGAAACCCCCGACTGGCAAATCCCCCCAGGCGAGGAGAAAGCCACACGAGCCAGCGACATCTAC
>NZ_JBFADC010000052.1:0-1592 GCF_040641195.1 Glycomyces sp. NPDC021274
CTCACCACGACCGACACGGGTCTTGGGGGTCTTGGCACCCGGGGCGGGCCGGAGGTTGTGGACCTTCAGCGGGTTGGTCTCCGCCATGTCAGTCGACCTCCTTGACCGACACGAGGTGGCGGACGGTGTGCACCATGCCGCGGTACTCGGGGCGGTCGTCCTTGACAACCACGTCGTTGATCCGCTTCAGACCAAGCGAACGCAGCGTTTCGCGGTGGTTCTGCTTGCTGCCGATCAGGGACTTGACCTGCGTGATCTCGAGACGGGCCATTACGCACCCACCCCGGCACGCGCCCGCAGCAGAGCGGCGGGAGCCACGTCCTCCAGCGGCAGGCCACGACGGGCGGCGATCTCCTCGGGCCGCTGCAGGCCCTTGAGCGCCGTCACCGTGGCGTGCACGATGTTGATCGGGTTGGACGAGCCGAGCGACTTGCTCAGCACGTCGTGGATGCCCGCGCACTCCAGGACGGCGCGCACCGGGCCACCGGCGATCACACCGGTACCGGGGGAAGCCGGCTTGAGCAGGACGACGCCCGCAGCCTTCTCGCCCTGGATGGGGTGCGGGACGGTACCGGCGATACGGGGGACCTTGAAGAAGTTCTTCTTGGCCTCTTCCACGCCCTTGGCGATGGCAGCCGGAACTTCCTTGGCCTTGCCGTAACCGACACCTACGGTGCCGTCACCGTCGCCCACCACGACCAGCGCGGTGAAGCTGAAGCGACGACCACCCTTGACAACCTTGGCGACGCGGTTGATCGCGACAACGCGCTCAACGTACGCGGTCTTCTCGGCGGCAGCGCCACCGTCGCGACCCTTCCGGTCCCGCCGCTCGCCGCCACCGGCACCGCTGCCGCGGCGCTGGGGTCCAGCCATTGGATTTACCTCTCTCTGTTACGTCCGCTAGCTCCGGAACCGGGGCTTAGAACTTCAGCCCGGCTTCGCGGGCGGCGTCGGCCAGAGCGGCAATCCGCCCGGCGTACTGCTTGCCACCACGGTCGAACACGACGGCCTCGACACCGGCGGCCTTGGCACGCTCGGCGACCAGGGCGCCCACCTTCTGGGCCTGGGCGCTCTTGTCGCCCTCGCCACCACGGATCGACGCGTCCAGGGTCGACGCCGAGGCCAGCGTGTGGCCCGCGATGTCGTCGATCACCTGAGCGAAGATGCCGCGGTTGGACCGCGTCACCACCAGACGCGGACGCTCCGAAGTACCCGAAATCCGCTTACGGATGCGGATGTGGCGACGCTTGGCAGCAGCGCGCTTGTAGGCGTTGCCCTTAGCGATCTTCACACCGTATGCCATGGCTTACTTACCCGCCTTTCCGACCTTGCGGCGGATGACTTCGCCCTCGTACTTGACGCCCTTGGCCTTGTACGGGTCGGGCTTCCGCAGCTTGCGGATGTTCGCGGCGACCTCGCCGACCTTCTGCTTGTCGATGCCCTCGACGCTGAACTTCGTCGGCGACTCGACCTTGAACGAGATGCCCTCGGGCGCCTCGATCAGGATCGGGTGGCTGTAGCCCAGGGAGAACTCCAGGTTGGAACCCTTGGCCTGGACGCGGTAACCAACACCGCTGATCTCGAGCTTCTTC
>NZ_JBFADC010000053.1:0-1580 GCF_040641195.1 Glycomyces sp. NPDC021274
GCCGCCTTCCGGGGTGCCGGTCAACGTCTCCTTGCTTTCGCCGAGTTCAGTAAGAATCCCGGCCTTGAGGAAGGCTTTGACCAGCATCAGGACACGCTTGTCCTTCATTCGGTGACGCACTCGGTCCATCAGGGCCGTGTGATCGATCGAGTCGAAGCACGCCTCGATGTCCGCATCCAGCACCCAGCGATATCCCCGGGTGCCGAAATAGTGGATCTCGGCGATCGCGTCCTGGGCCCGCCGTCGGGGCCGGAACCCATACGAGACCGGCTTGAAGTCGGCCTCGAAGATCGGTTCCAGCACCAGTTTCAGCGCCGCCTGAACGACCCGGTCCGCGATCGTCGGAATCCCGAGCTTGCGAACCTTCCCCGAGCCTCCCGGCTTGGGAATACTGCGTTCCCGCACCGGCAACGGCCGGAACGAACCGTCCTTGACGGCGGCCCGCAGGTCGTTCAGGAATCCGGGGACACCGATGGACTCCTCGACGTCGGTGGCGGTCAGGCCGTCGACGCCGGGAGTTCGGGCTCCCCGGTTGCCCGCGACCCGGTCGAACGCCACCAACAGCGTCGCCGGATCGTGCACGAAGTTGAACAGGTCATCGAACCGGCGGCCGGGATCGGCCACCGCCCAACGGTGAAGCTTGGCCTGCATCTCCAGTACCCGGGCCCGAGGGCCCGGAGCTCCGCCATTCGGCGGGGCGTCTTCCGGCATTGCAGCGTCCTTCCCTTCTCGATACCGCTGCCGCCCTTCCCCATGCGGCCGGCTCTCCCGGCCTCGGAGTACTACGGCGGCTCCGCCCCGTCCCCAACCGATCGACGGTCGATGCGCCCAGCCCCGGCAGCCTGTTGGAGACAGGTGGCGGGGCGAGGTTCGGGACGGTTCCCGTGTTCACTGTGGTTCGCTCGACGGAGTAGGAGCCCGACTGTGTCCCTGCGGCATCGCCACGAGTACGCCGCAGGCATTCCTCGTGACCTCCCGGCCAGCTTTCGTAGACCGACCCAGGAGTTGTCAGACCACCCGAAAGGATGACCCGAGTACGCGCCGCTTCCGGCCCAGATCCACCAGGTTCGAGCCGGAGGCACTTTAAGAGACGTAAAACGCCGGTTCCTCGCGTACTCCTCTCCATCACGCTTGCCGGACCCGCCCCATCTGGCAGTACTGGTCACGTCCCGGCTTTGTCAGGGCCGCTCTCGCCCTACCCGGCATCACCCGGATCAGGCTGCCCTCAGCTTCAACCCACCTGCTGCGACAGGAGGTTGGTGCAGGTCTTTCACCTCCACTCGAACCAACAGCGCCTCACGGCGCAAACGAAACGAAAGCTGTGCGAGAACCGAACGTCCGCTCCGCGCAGGCGGAGATGCTCCCGACTGCTGGGCACGACGATGCGGCTGAAGGGCGTCCGCTCCGCGCAGGCGGAGATGCTCCGCTCACCGTCAGTGATGGCCATGAGCACCCCCAGTCCGCTCCGCGCAGGCGGAGATGCTCCGCTCTCAACGAGGATTTCAGCGGCGTCGGCGATGTCCGCTCCGCGCAGGCGGAGATGCTCCGGCTCGGCCGCGCATTCCGCTGATCCGCTGGAC
>NZ_JBFADC010000054.1:0-1580 GCF_040641195.1 Glycomyces sp. NPDC021274
CTCGGACGCGGTTCGTAAGCGCCCCGGCATGTACATCGGCTCAACAGGCGAGCGCGGCCTGCACCACCTCGTGCAGGAGGTCGTCGACAACTCCGTCGACGAGGCGCTGGCCGGCTACGCCGACACCATCGAGGTGACGATCCTTGCCGACGGTGGAGTGCGGGTCGACGACAACGGCCGCGGTATCCCCGTCGGCATCGTGCCGTCCGAGAACAAGCCGGCCGTCGAGGTCGTGCTGACGGTCCTGCACGCCGGCGGCAAGTTCGGCGGCGGCGGCTACGCGGTCTCCGGCGGTCTGCACGGTGTGGGTGTCTCCGTGGTGAACGCCCTGTCGACCCGGGTCTCGGTCGAGATCTGCACGGACGGCTACCGCTGGACCCAGGACTACAAGCAGGGCGTGCCCACCGCCCCGCTGGCCAAGCACGAGGCCACCGACCAGCACGGCACCTCGGTCACCTTCTGGGCCGACCCCGAGATCTTCGAGACCACCACCTACAGCTTCGAGACGCTGTCCCGGCGCTTCCAGGAGATGGCGTTCCTCAACAAGGGGCTGACCATCTCGCTCAAGGACGAGCGTGCCGACCATGTGGACGAGGACGGCAAGCCGCTCTCGGTGCGGTACCACTACGAGGGCGGCATCGTCGACTTCGTGAAGTACCTCAACTCCCGCAAGGGCGAGCTGGTACACCCGACGGTGGTCTCGGTGGAGGCCGAGGACAAGGAGCGGAACCTCTCCGTCGACCTCGCGATGCAGTGGAACACCCAGTACAGCGAGGGTGTCTACAGCTTCGCGAACATCATCCACACCCACGAGGGCGGTACCCACGAGGAGGGCTTCCGCGCTGCGCTGACCGGCCTGATCAACCGCTACGCGCGCGACAAGAAGCTGCTCCGCGAGAAGGACGACAACCTCACGGGCGAGGACATCCGCGAGGGTCTGACGGCGATCATCTCGGTCAAGCTCGCCGAGCCGCAGTTCGAGGGCCAGACCAAGACCAAGCTGGGCAACACCGAGGTCAAGACCTTCGTCCAGAAGGTCGTCCACGAGCACCTCAACGACTGGCTGGACCGCAACCCCAACGAGGCCGCGGACATCATCCGCAAGGGCATCCAGGCGGCCACCGCCCGGGTCGCGGCCCGCAAGGCGCGCGACCTGACCCGCCGCAAGGGGCTGCTGGAGACGGCGTCGCTGCCCGGCAAGCTGAGCGACTGCCAGTCCAACGACCCGACCAAGTGCGAGATCTTCATCGTCGAGGGTGACTCCGCCGGCGGCTCGGCCAAGTCCGGCCGTAACCCGGAGTACCAGGCGATCCTCCCGATCCGCGGCAAGATCCTCAACGTCGAGAAGGCCCGGGTCGACAAGATCCTGCAGAACAACGAGGTCCAGGCGCTGATCTCGGCGTTCGGCACGGGCGTGCACGAGGACTTCGACATCGAGAAGCTCCGGTACCACAAGATCATCTTGATGGCGGACGCCGACGTCGACGGTCAGCACATCAACACCCTGCTACTGACCTTCCTGTTCCGCTTCATGCGCCCGCTGGTCGAGGCCGGCCACGTCTACCTCTCCCGCCCGCCGC
>NZ_JBFADC010000055.1:0-1567 GCF_040641195.1 Glycomyces sp. NPDC021274
GGCGTCCATGAGCATCTCGGGGCGCGGCGGGCAGCCCGGCAGATAGATGTCGACGGGGACGATGTGGTCGACGCCCTGCACGATCGCGTAGTTGTTGAACATGCCGCCCGAGGAGGCGCAAACCCCCATGGAGATCACCCACTTCGGGTCCGGCATCTGGTCGTAGACCTGCCGCAGCACCGGCGCCATCTTCTGGCTCACCCGGCCGGCCACGATCATCAGGTCGGCCTGCCGGGGGGAGCCTCGGAAGACCTCCATGCCGAAGCGGGCCAGGTCGTAGCGCCCGGCGCCGGTGGTCATCATCTCGATGGCGCAGCAGGCCAGCCCGAAGGTCGCGGGGAAGACCGATGACTTGCGCACCCAGCCCGCGGCCTGCTCGACAGTGGTCAGCAAAAAGCCGCTGGGCAGCTTCTCTTCCAGTCCCATGGGTGACCCCTAGTCCCATTCCAGGCCGCCGCGACGCCAGACATAGGCGTAGGCGACGAAGACGGTGAGCGCGAAGAGGAGCATCTCGACGAGCCCGAACAGCCCCAGGGCGTCGAAACTGACCGCCCAGGGATAGAGGAAGACGATCTCGATGTCGAAGACGATGAAGAGCATCGCCGTCAGGTAGTACTTGATCGGGAAGCGACCGCCGCCTGACGGGTGCGGTGTCGGCTCGATTCCGCATTCGTACGCTTCGAGCTTGGCCCGGTTGTAGCGCCTGGGGCCGATGAGCGTGGCCATGACCACGGAGAAGATCGCAAAGCCTGCCCCGAGGGCTCCCAGTACGAGGATGGGCGCGTAAGCGTTCACCGTCCTCGCTCCCTTCAGTCGACGATGACTGGATGGCGGTCCGCTCGGGCTCGCCGGCCGCCCCGAGGTGATCACGTATATGTGAGGCAGTTCACAAGCCCGATGCCCGCATCTTATGCCCGTCGGTCTGTGATCTGCGACACGGGGTCAGCCAACGACTTTGTGATCTTCACCACCTGACGAAGGATCATGAAGTCGGATGACCGGTGATCTCCCTACACGAAGCACGCAAGTGATCACCAGAGGTGATATTCGCCGGTGTTACCGCTGGTCAGCGCGGCAACCTCATTATCAAGACACGTGGCTGATAAGCAAATTGGCGCTGGACGGGAGCCAACTGCTATATGCGCGACGGGTGTAGACGTGATGCGCTCGTGACCTCGCCGTGATCGTCGGTACGTGCTTCGGTTCACGAGCGGAGGGCCGGAATCACGCAACGACGGGGTGCGCGCAGCCGGTCGACGGCCGACGATCGGTCACGGGAACATAACGGACACTCACGAGTGACCTATCCCACGCGATTTGAAGTCATAAGACCTTGACGCCCGGGAAGCCTTGGCGCGGCGAATCAAGAAGTGATAAGCGCGCCCGGAGGCCGCGCCGGCCATCAAATGCCGTGCGTAGGAACATGATCGAGAAATTCGGACATCGCGCCGGCGCTACGGCAGTTGACGAAAAGTCCGTTTTATTCGTCGCGTACACATCAAGTGTGGCGCACCCCACCTTTGTTGGCAGCAACCTGCGGCTCCTGATAGCCGTGGTGCCATGTCCC
>NZ_JBFADC010000056.1:0-1556 GCF_040641195.1 Glycomyces sp. NPDC021274
GACGTTGGTGCCCCCTTGCGCGATCGGCGCGTCCAGGCCGCCCTCCATCCGCGCGACGAAGTCCCGGGCCTGCGCGGTCTCCAGGGCGTGCCACAGCTCGTCGTCGGTGGCGTCCGGGTTGCCGTACCGCAGGTTGCTGGCGACCGTGCCGGAGAAGAGGTACGGCTTCTGCGGCACCAGGCCGATCACGGCGGCCAGCGTCTCCGGGGCCAGGGTGCGCACGTCCTCGCCGTCGACCAGGACCGTGCCGCCGGTGGCATCGAAGAGCCGGGGCACCAGCCCGAGGAGGGTGGACTTGCCGGAGCCGGTGGAGCCGATGACGGCGGTGGTCTCGCCGGGGCGGGCGGTCAGGGAGATGTCCTTGAGGACCGGCTGCTCGGCGCCGGGGAAGCGGAACTCCACGTCCCGGAGCTCCAGTTCACCGTGCCGGCGCAGCGTGCTGACCGGTGCGGCGGGCGGGGCGACGCTGGACTCGGTCGCCAGCACCTCCTGGATGCGCTCGGCGCAGACCTCGGCGCGCGGCAGCATCATCACCATGAACGTCGCCATCATGATCGACATCAGGATGTACATCAGGTAGCTGAGGAAGGCCGTCAGCGCCCCGATCTCCATCTCCTTGGCGTCGATGCGCAGCCCGCCGAACCAGACCACGGCCACGCTGGAGAGGTTCACGATCAGCATGACCAGCGGGAACATCATCGACATCAGCCGGCCGGCGCGGATCGAGATGTCGTAGAGATCGGTGTTGGCCCCGGCGAACCGCTCACGCTCGTACCGGTCGCGGACGAAAGCGCGGATGACGCGGATGCCGGCGATCTGCTCGCGCAGCACGCGGTTGACGGTGTCGATGCGCTCCTGCACACCGCGGAACAGCGGACGCATCCGGCGCACGATCAGTGAGACGAGGATCCCGAGGACCGGGACGATGACCAGGAGGAGCGCCGACAGCGGCACGTCCTGGTTGAGCGCCATGGCAATGCCGCCGACGCACATGATCGGCGCCGAGACCATCATCGTGAACGTCATCAGGACCAGCATCTGGACCTGCTGGACGTCGTTGGTGGTGCGGGTGATCAGCGACGGCGCGCCGAAGCGTCCCACCTCCCGGGCGGAGAACGACTGCACCCGGTCGAAGACCGCGGCCCGGATGTCCCGGCCCAGCGCCATGGCCGTGCGGGCACCGAAGTACACCGCGCCGATCGCGCAGGCGATCTGGAGCACCGTCACCGCGATCATGAAGCCGCCGGTGCGGAAGATGTAGCCCGTGTCGCCCGCCACGACACCGTTGTCGATGATGTCGGCGTTGAGGGTCGGCAGATAGAGCGTGGCCAGCGTCTGTATCAGCTGGAGCAGGACGATCAGGGATATGGAGCGCCTATAGGGCCGCAGATGCGCCCGCGCGAGTCGGACCAACACAGGCCGGAGCCTATGCGAACACTTGCCTTCGGCAATCGAATTTCCCCGAACCGTGCAGGAATCGTCCCGGACCGCCGCAAACTCTTTACCCGAACTTGCCCGGAACCGGGCCGGCCGCCGCGTACGCCATCATGGAAGCG
>NZ_JBFADC010000057.1:0-1534 GCF_040641195.1 Glycomyces sp. NPDC021274
CATCACTCGTTTCGAGGAAGCCGCGCTGAAGATCGTCGGCACCAAGATGAAGTGGATGGACGAGGAGTTCACCCGGCGCCACTACTTCGATCTGGAGGAGCGGCTGGGGTCGGAGGTCTACCGCGTCACGTCGACGTTCATGCAGCAGGGGCCGGTCATCGCGCTGGTGCTGGAAGGGTTCGACGCCATCGCCACGGTGCGGAAGATCGTCGGCAGCACGTACCCGAACCAGGCGCCGGCGGGGACGGTGCGAGGCGACTTCTCGCACTACAGCGCCGCGGGCAGCATCGCCTCGGGCAAGGCCGTGGCCAACCTCGTGCACGCCTCCGGCAACAAGGAGGAAGCGCAGCAGGAGGTCGAGCTGTGGTTCGACAAGGACGAGCTGCACGACTACAAGACCCTCGCGGAGATCTACACGTACTAGCGGCGGGTTACAGCGTCACCGCGGGGACGCCGATGCGTTGAGCACCACCAGTGCACGACCGAACTTCAGAGGGGAAACCATGACCATCCAGACCCGCCTGGCCTCCGCCGAGGAGCTGGAGTCCGTCTTCCAGCGCGAACTGACGACAGACCGGTGGGCCGCCACCGAGACCGCGTACGCCCTGGCCGTACGCCACCGCGACCTGGGCGACCGACCCAAGTCCCGTGAGTGGGTGCAGCAGTGCCTGCGACTCCTGGAGGGCTTCCCCAGCGACACCGAAGAGCAGGTGGCCACCAGCCGCACCTCGGTGGGCGGTGTCCAGCTCCCCACCTACCTGCACGAAGGCGTAGTCCGGGAACGCTTCGGCGACCTGGACTGACTAGTGATCCATCCGGCGGGGTGGTGAGCCGGGCCGAGTGACGGCCGCACCGCCCCGCCCCTGCCCCACAACCGAAAAAGCAGCAGCCGTCCGAACCAGCACCCACCCCCTTAGCGCCGGTCCGGCTGGCTCCGTCATGCCTGATTCAGGAGGCGATACGCCCATGCCCATCGAGATCGAGATGCGTGCCCGCTTCGACAAGGAGGCCCGTGACCAGCTCGTCGACCGTCTGAAGAGGGACGGCGAGGACCTGGGCCCCGACGACAAGCACATCTACTTCTACGTACTGCCGGACCAGTTGCTGAAGGTCACCGACAACACGGCTGCCGGCACCGCCAAGATCACCCTCAAGGGAAGCAAGATCGGCCAGGGCGCCTCATTCGCGGAGACGGAGTTCGCCATCGCCCCGGCCGACGTGGGCGCCGCGGTGAAGCTGTTCAACGCTCTCGGGTTCGAGGAAGAGATGCACGAGGCGTCCAATCTTCGGCACAACTTCCGCTTCGACGGTGTCGAGATCGCGGTCAAGTGGAGCGAGGCATGGGGATACCACGCCGAATTCGAGGTCCTGCTGGACGACGACGCCCCCGACGCCGCTCGTGCCGTGGCAGCCGCCAAGATCACGGATGTCGCCAATGTGGAACAGCGGCGCGGGCAGCCTGTGCCCGGTGGCGTCGAGCCACAGCGACGAGGGCCCGGGCAGGATCCGGATGCCGTGATGCGGCCAGATCGGG
>NZ_JBFADC010000058.1:0-1530 GCF_040641195.1 Glycomyces sp. NPDC021274
GTTCCCGAGGCGACCGCGTTGATCGCGGACACTGTCTGCGAGGCGGCGCGGGACGGGCGTCGCCTCGCTGAGGCCATTGAGGCGGCGCGTAGTGCGTTGGGGCCTGAGGATGTGCTGCCGGGGGTGGCGGATGTGGTGACCGAGGTGCATGTGGAGGCCGTTTTTGATGACGGTTCCCGGCTTGCGGTGGTCACGGATCCGATCGGTGTCGGACCGGTCGAGCCGGTCGGCGGTGGTGGTGGGGTGGTGTTGGCGCCGGGGGCGGTGTTGCCTGGTCCGGCTGATCCGGAGCCTGAGCCTGCGGTGGTGATCGAGGTGCGGAACGCCGCGAGCGTGCCGATCAGTGTCACCTCGCACTTTCACTTCTTTGAGGCGAATCCGCGGTTGGCGTTCGATCGTGGTGCTGCGTATGGGATGCGGTTGTGTGTGCCGGCTGGTTCGTCGGTGCGGTTCGATCCCGGTGGGTCCTTGGAGGTCGGTTTGGTGCCGATCGGTGGTGCTCGGATCGCGATCGGGTTCGCTGGTCTGGTTGATGGGCCGCTCGATGCGCCGGGGGCTCGGGCCGAAGCGCTGCGGCGGGCTGTTGCCTGTGGCTACCTGGGAGCTAAGGAGCAGGGATGACCAGGAGCATTGACCCTTATGAGTACGCGTCGGTGCATGGTCCGCGGGCCGGGGACCGGGTTGTCCTTGGTGACTGTGGGCTGGTGGTCCGGGTTGAGTCCGATGCGCAAAAGCCCGGTGAGGAGTTCCTGGCGGGTTTTGGCAAGACTGCCCGTGACGGTCTGCATCTCAAGGCTGCCTCGGTGCGGGAGACGTGCGATGTGGTGATCAGTAATGTGCTGGTCATCGATGCGATCCAGGGCATCCGCAAGACCTCCATCGGTATCCGCCAGGGCCGTATCCATGCCATGGGGCGGGCTGGGAATCCCGACACCCTCGATGGGGTGGAGGTGGTGGTCGGTACCGGGACGTCCATCGTCTCGGGCGAGGGCATGATCGCCACCGCGGGCGCGGTGGACACCCATGTCCATCTGCTGTCGCCGCGGGTGATGGAGGCGTCGTTGGCTTCCGGTGTGACGACCATCATCGGTCAGGAGTTCGGTCCGGTGTGGGGTGTTGGTGTCAACTCGCCCTGGGCGTTGGGGCATGCGTTCAATGCTTTCGATGCCTGGCCGGTCAACATCGGTTTTCTGGGGCGTGGTTCGTCCTCCGGTCAGGCCCCGCTGGTCGAGGCGCTGGTTGAGGGGGGTGCGCTGGGTTTTAAGGTGCACGAGGACATGGGTGCGCATGCGCGGGCGTTGGACACCGCGTTGCGGGTCGCCGAGGAGTACGACGTGCAGGTTGCGCTGCACAGTGACGGTCTCAACGAGTGTCT
The DNA here is from genome assembly GCF_040641195.1 of Glycomyces sp. NPDC021274. NCBI lineage: Bacteria > Bacillati > Actinomycetota > Actinomycetes > Glycomycetales > Glycomycetaceae > Glycomyces > Glycomyces sp. NPDC021274. The sequence continues at coordinate 1,376 of NZ_JBFADC010000058.1, forward strand.
GAGTGTCGAGGACACCTTGCGTGTGTTGGACGGCCGGACCATCCATGCCTTCCATATCGAGGGTTGTGGTGGTGGGCATGTCCCCAATGTGTTGAAGATGGCCGGTGTTCCCAACGTCATCGGTTCCTCGACCAATCCCACCCTGCCTTTCGGTC
>NZ_JBFADC010000059.1:0-1520 GCF_040641195.1 Glycomyces sp. NPDC021274
CCCCACCCCGCCCCGCAAAGCCCCCGGAAGGAGCCGGGAGGCCCCCTCGCCGTTACACCCCGCTCTCCGCCGCGATGCGACCGCTGCGTATCGCCGCGACCAGGTCCGCGTGATCCGCTTCCGTGCGCTCCGCGTAGGCCACCGCGAACGCCGCTATCGCCTCGTCGAGTGCCTCGCCCTTGCCGCAGTAGCCGGCCACTACGCGCGGGTCGGCGCTGTGGGCGTGTGCGCGGGCCAGGAGTGCACCGGTCATCCGGGCGTAGTCGTCGAGCTGCCCGTCCGACAGCTGGGCCGGATCCACGCTGCCCTTGCGGTTCCGGAACTGCCGTACCTGGAAAGGCAGTCCCGTGCCCAGACCGTCCGGCGCCCCCGCGCCGCTCGACCGCTTCTCCCCGGCGACGCCGTGGACGCCGGATACACCGCGTATGCCGTGTACGCCATCTATTCCGTCCGTCGTGCCCTCCCGTACCGTCGTCCATCCCAGCAGCAGGTCGCTGACCACCTGCATCCGTCGCTGTCCGAGCACCACGCGCCGGCCCTCGTGTTCCGCCGGGGGTACGGGGAAGCCGACCTTCGCCACGTAGGGCGCCAGTATCGAGCGGCGGGCCTCCTTCACCTGGAGGACCAGGGGCTCGCCACGGTGGTCCAGCAGGAGCACCACGTATGACCGCAGTCCGACGCTGCCGGTGCCGACTATTCGGAAGGCGACGTCGTGCACCGCGTACCGGGCCAGCAGCGGCAGTCGGTCCTCGGGAAGCGTCTCCAGATAGCTGGCGAGCGACGCGGCGACCGCTGCCGCCTCCGCGTCCGGTACCCGGCGCAGCACCGGCGGCGCGTCGACGAACCGTATGCCGCCGTCCGGTCCGCGCTCGGTGGATTTCGCCGCGAACCGTGCGCTGGTGTTCTTGCGTGCCTTGGCCTCGACCCGTTCGAGGGTGCCCAGCAGGTCTCGGGCGTCGGTGTGCGAGACCAGTTCCTCGTCGGCGATGGCGTTCCACGCCTCGGTCACCGGGAGCTTTGCCAGCAGCCGCATGGTGCGCCGGTAGGCGCCGGCGGCGTCCTGCGCCGCGGCCTTGCAGTCGTCCTCGCTCGCGCCCGCCTCCCGGCCGGCGAGAACTATCGACGTCGCGAGCCGTTTGACGTCCCATTCCCAGGGGCCGTGGACGGTTTCGTCGAAGTCGTTGAGGTCGATGACCAGGCCGCCGCGGGCGTCCGCGTAGAGGCCGAAGTTCGCGGCGTGCGCGTCTCCGCAGATCTGGGCCCCGATGCCGGTGACGGGGCTTTCCGCCAGGTCGTGGGCCATGAGTCCGGCCGAGCCGCGGAGGAAGGCGAAGGGGCTGGCGGCCATCCGCCCGACCCTGATGGGCGTCAGCTCGGGCAGCCGCCCGGCGTTGGACTCCTCGACCGACGCCACCGCGTCGGGGCGCCCGGCCGTGATCCGCAGAACGGCCTGTTCGTCGCGGGGCAGTTGATCCCGCAGTGCCCGGCCCACGGCCTTGGCCGAGGGCCATTCCGGGTCG
>NZ_JBFADC010000060.1:0-1505 GCF_040641195.1 Glycomyces sp. NPDC021274
CCCCGTCCCGATCGGCACCGTCCCCCTCTACCAGGCGCTGGAGAAGGTCGACGGCAAGGCCGAGGAGCTGACCTGGGAGATCTACAAGGACACCGTCATCGAGCAGGCCGAACAGGGCGTCGACTACATGACGGTGCACGCCGGTGTGCTGCTCCGGTACGTCCCGCTCACCGCCAACCGGAAGACCGGCATCGTCTCCCGCGGTGGTTCGATCATGGCGGCCTGGTGCCTGGCGCACCACCAGGAGTCGTTCCTCTACACGCACTTCGAGGAGCTCTGCGAGATCCTCGCCGCCTACGACGTCACCTACTCCCTCGGTGACGGTCTGCGGCCCGGCTCCATCGCGGACGCCAACGACGAGGCGCAGTTTGCCGAGTTGAGGACCCTCGGCGAGCTGAACACCATCGCCAAGCGGCACGGCGTGCAGACCATGATCGAGGGCCCGGGCCACGTCCCGATGCACAAGATCAAGGAGAACATCGACCTCCAGCAGGAGATCTGTGAGGAGGCCCCGTTCTACACGCTCGGCCCGCTCACCACCGACATCGCGCCCGCCTACGACCACATCACCTCCGGCATCGGCGCCGCGATGATCGCCTGGTGGGGCACCGCGATGCTCTGCTACGTCACGCCCAAGGAGCACCTGGGCCTGCCGGACCGCGACGACGTCAAGACCGGCGTGATCACCTACAAGATCGCGGCCCATGCGGCGGACCTCGCCAAGGGCCACCCGGGCGCCCAGGATTGGGACGACGCGCTCTCCGACGCGCGCTTCGAGTTCCGCTGGGAGGACCAGTTCAACCTGGCCCTCGACCCGGACACCGCCCGCGCCTTCCACGACGCGACACTGCCCGCCGAGCCGGCCAAGACGGCCCACTTCTGCTCGATGTGCGGGCCGAAGTTCTGCTCGATGAAGATCAGCCGAAGCATCACGGAGCAGTTCGGCGGCGGCGAGGGCGCGACCCCCGAGGAGGTCAAGGCCGGGATGCTGGAGAAGTCCAAGGAGTTCGCGGCGGCCGGCAACCGGGTGTACCTGCCCATGGCTGACTGAGGAAGGTGAGGGGCAGGCCGTGAAGTGGCCGGGCCTGCCCCGCTTTTCCTTCCTGCCCTCACGGTGAGCGCCGGCGGAGGGCCGAGGTGGAGGGCGGCGCCCGTGCCGCCGTGGAGCGGACGGCCCGGGTTCCTGCTGCTCGGGTTTCCGCCGCTCTGCTACTCGGGCCGGTGGTCCGGACCGCCGTAGTCCGGGCTGGTGAAGTCCGGGCTGGAGTAGCGCGGACGGGACCAGGAGGTGCCGGCGTCGGGGCTGCTGAACCGCGGGCGGGTGTAGCCGAGCGTGGGGGTGCGGCGCTCAGGGGCCGACACGGGGCGGGGGACGTACTGGACCGGATCGTCCGCGGGGTCGGCCGAGGGATCGGCCAGCGCCTCACGGAGGAAGGGCAGCAGTCCGCGGTCCAGCAGGGCCTGTCGCCAGGTCTCGCGGGCGCTGTCCAGCGCGGCGGCCCGCG
>NZ_JBFADC010000061.1:0-1470 GCF_040641195.1 Glycomyces sp. NPDC021274
GGTTGTTGGAGAGCAGCTCCCAGCCGCGGCGCAGCTGGTTCTGCTGGGTGTGGCTGGGCAGCGGGTTGTGGAGGATGGCCTGCCCGTCGCGGGCGGTCAGATCGGTCCAGCCGGTGGTCCGCGCCGCGCCGTCCTGGGTGCGCAGCTGTGCGCGGACCTGGACGTCGGTGTTCTGCTGGAGGGGGTTGGGGGCGAACAGCTTCCAGTTCTGCTCGTACTCGGGATAGACGTAGTCGTTGATCAGCCCGGCCTGCTGCTTACTGAGCGTGTTCGACGGTGCGATGTGCAGGAACATCATCGCGAGATGGATCAGGACGGCGACCGCGATGCCGCTGGCCGCCGTGCCTATGACGATCCGCGAGGGTAGCGACAGCGTGACCAATGGCCGCGATTCGTCCCCGTATGACTGCATTCCCGCCCCGTTCCCCGTCCTCGTAACGGCCGACTCCGCCCCGGAACGGTACCTATGCGGCCGGCCCGAGCACACCTTCCCCTGCATATCCACAGGCTTGACACCCGCGGCCCGCCCACTCACCATTGAACCGAACGATCGGTCGGTCGGGAGGAGGGGGCACCACATGACGACGATCGCGCCGGAGGACACGGGCCAAGAAGCCCTGTTCGACGCAACCATCGCCGCGGACGAGCGGATCGAACCACGCGACTGGATGCCGGACGACTACCGCGCCTCACTGGTGCGCCAGATCGCCCAGCACGCCCACTCCGAGATCATCGGCATGCAGCCGGAAGCAAACTGGATCACCAGAGCACCGTCCCTGCGCCGCAAAGCCATCCTCATGGCCAAAGTGCAGGACGAAGCCGGACACGGCCTGTACCTCTACAGCGCCGCCGAAACCCTCGGCACCGGCCGCGACGAACTCCTCGACAAGCTCCACACCGGCCGCCAGAAATACTCCTCGATCTTCAACTACCCCACCCTGACCTGGGCCGACGTCGGCGCCATCGGCTGGCTCGTGGACGGCGCCGCCATCACCAACCAAGTCCCGCTCTGCCGCTGCTCCTACGGCCCCTACGCCCGCGCCATGGTCCGCATCTGCAAAGAGGAGTCCTTCCACCAGCGCCAGGGATACGAGCTCCTGCTCACCCTCAGCCGCGGCACCGAGGCCCAGCACGCCATGGCCCAGGACGCCATCGACCGCTGGTGGTGGCCCTCGCTGATGATGTTCGGCCCGCCCGACGACGAATCCGCCCACTCCGCCCAGTCCATGGCCTGGAAGATCAAACGCCACTCCAACGACGAACTGCGCCAACGCTTCGTCGACATCTGCGTCCCCCAGGCCGAAACCCTCGGACTGACCCTCCCCGACCCCGACCTCCGGTGGAACGAAGAACGAGGCCACTGGGACTTCGGCCCCATCGACTGGACCGAATTCCGCGAAGTCCTCAAGGGCAACGGCCCCTGCAACGACGAACGGATCGGCCGCCGCCGCCGCGCCCACCAAGAAGGCG
>NZ_JBFADC010000062.1:0-1463 GCF_040641195.1 Glycomyces sp. NPDC021274
GTCTGACCCCCATCAGCCGCAAGCCCGGATTCAGCAAGACCCGCCTCACACACGCCCTCAACGAGGCCGGCATCGCCTACACCCACCTGCGCGCCCTGGGGAACCCGAAGGACAACCGGGCCCCCTTCTGGGAGGGACGCATCAGCGAGGGCCGCGCACGCTTCCGCAGCCTGCTGCGCTCCGACGCGGCCCAGGCCGAACTCGATGAACTCGCAGAACACGCAGCTCAGGAGCGGGTCGCCGTGCTGTGCTTTGAGAGGGACCAACAGCGCTGCCACCGCCACGTCGTCCTGGAGACCCTGCGTAAGCGCATGTCACTACCCGTCAGCCCCTTGGCCTGACTTCAACTCCTCTACTCGACGGCACTCTTGCGCGTGCCAACTACCTCACTTCCAATCTGGTCCAGAAGCAGCGGACCGGGGGTGGGGTATGGCAGGAGCGTGGGAGCGCGCACGAATACTGATCACGGTCAAGACGTATCCGGAACTGTCCACGAAGTACCGCGAGACCAGCTGCGTCGCTGGCATACGCCTCGACCGCGGCACTCCCGAGCACGTCCGCCTCTTCCCGGTGCCCTTCCGGCTCCTGAGCCAGGAGAGCCAGTTCGCCAAGTACGCGATCATCGAGGTCGACGTACGCCGCCATCACCAGGACCCCCGGCCCGAGAGCCTGCGCCCGAACCCGGATACCCTCAAGGTCATCGACAGGATCGGCACGAGCGGCGGATGGCGCGAGCGCTACTCGGTCCTCCGCCCGCTGATCGCCCCGTCGCTGTGCGCCATCAAACGAGACCAGGAGAAGCACGGCACGTCGCTCGGCCTCTTCCGACCGGCGGCGCACACCGTCGGCTTCCGCCTCGAGCCCGCCGAGCCCTGGCCTGTCTCCAAGGCCGCCCTGGCCGATCAGATGGATCTCCTCGACCAGGACCTGCGCCAACTGGAGTGGGTACCGTTGGAGTTTCGCTACCGCTTCCGCTGCGACGACTCCGACTGCACCGGTCACGACATGGCCCTCCGGGACTGGGAAGCCGGCGAGTCCTACCGCAAATACCTGCGCCAGTACGGGCAACAGGGTGTGGAGGAAAAGCTGCGGGAGCGCTGGTTCACCCGGATGTTCGCACCGGACCACGTCGTCCACTGCTTCGTCGGCAACCTGGCCAAACGACCCAGAACGTTCATGCTGCTCAGCCTCTTCTATCCGCGGCGCGGCACCGTCGAGAACTACCAGGAAGAGCTGTTCTCGCTGTAAACACGCCATGCACCACGTCTCATCCGATCGAAGGCTCCCTCAGGTCGTCCGGAATTCCCGTGGAAGCGGCGGGCATTGTCTCCGGGGCAGCACAGCTAGGAACCGCAGGGGGACCACATGCACCAGGCCCTCAATGAGCGGCAGCGGGCTGTGCTCGAATGGGTGGGCCAGGGGTGACCTGACGGAGTCTGGCCGGACAGCACGTACAAGACCAG
>NZ_JBFADC010000063.1:0-1455 GCF_040641195.1 Glycomyces sp. NPDC021274
CTCCCGTTCAGCGAAAGTCGAGTGACCGGTTTCGCCGCTCACACCGCAAGGCCGGCAAGGCGGCCTACCTGGCCGAGGCGGAAGTGTCGGGAGGGAAGCCGTCCGTGACGGTCCTCTCCGTCGGCCCCACCGAGGCTCCGGCCGAAATCGCCGAGCGCATGAACGTTGCACCCGGCACCAAGGTGCTGGCGCGTCGGCGTCGCTACTTCCGGGACGGCACACCCACCGAAGAAGCCACCTCGTACCTCCCCTGGGACGTAGTCAGGGACATCCCCGAGATGTTCGCCGAGAACCCGGGCGGAGGCGGCATCTACGCCCGACTCGAAGAACACGGGCACACGCTTGAGGAGTTCACCGAAACGGTCCGAGCTCGACTGGCGACCAAGTCGGAGAGTGCTGCACTCGCCCTCAGCCCCGGGGCTCCCGTCATCCACCTGGTGCGGAACGCCGTCACACAGACAGGCCGAGTCGTGGAAGTTTGCGACACCGTGATGGCCGCTGACCAGTTCATTCTCGACTACCGCTTCCCCGCCGACGACTGACGCGACCTCAACTCCCGCAGCCCGCCCTGATTTTCTTCGCAGGGCGGGTTGACTCATGTACAGGAGTGAGGCACTCTTCTATTAGTCACTCATGTACATGAGTGCAGGAGATCTACTCTGTTAGAGGAGTTCGCAATGCCGTCCTTCAAGATCGACCTTTCGACCGCCGTGGTGTTCGTCGCGACCGCGCCGGAACCAAAGATGGTCAACAAGAAGACCGGGGAGCGGGCCGTGGATCGGGAGACCGGTGCGGGTCTGTCCACCGTGGGCCTGCTGATCTCGGATGAGGGAGAGGGGAACCTCTACCAGGTCACCGTTCCGGAGACCGGTCTGCCGGAGAACCTGACGCCGGGGATGCCGGTGTCGGTGGTGGGGCTGAAGGCTCGGGACTGGGAGAACGAGTTCAACGGCCAGAAGCGGCACGGGATCGCGTTCCGCGCGGTTGCCCTCACGGCTGGGGTCTGATCATGACGGTCCTGACTACCGTGCTCGAAGCGACGGGCGCCTTAGCCGGTGCTGGTGGCCTGGGCTACGCGAAGGTTCGTGCGCCGCGGTTGTACTGGTCGCTGGTGGGTCTGCCGGTCACGTGGGGCCGGTTCACGGTCACCTACCGCTCAACGATGGATGTGTGCGGGCTGACGGTGCAGCCGTCGCGTCTGCGGGCGTTCATGACGCGCAACGTCGCCCGCCGGGAGGTTCAGTCGATCCCGCCCAAGGTCCGTCGGGTCAGGGGTACTTCGACGGGGCTGGTGGTCTCTCTGCGGATCCCCGCCGGGCTGGAACCGGCGGACGTGGCGGCGGCTTCCGAACGACTGCGGCACGCCTGGGGCGTCCACTCCGTGACCGTGGTGGAGTCCAAGCCCGGTGTCGTGGAGCTGCGGATGACCGGCTACGACGTGCTGCGACGGGTGCG
>NZ_JBFADC010000064.1:0-1438 GCF_040641195.1 Glycomyces sp. NPDC021274
CGCGGCGGCTTCACCCTGGAGAAGCCGCCGCGCAGCGGCCGTGGCGCGGTGGAGCGACCGCAGCCCCGGACGTCGTAGAGCACCACGTGGAAGCGGTCGGCCAGGCGGCGGGCGACCTCGGACCAGACCTCCTTGCTGTCCGGATAGCCGTGCACCAACATCACCGTGGGCCGGTCCGGATCGCCGAGCTCGGCGACGCACAGTTCAATGCCACCGGTGCGCACCCAGCGCTCCCGGGCCTCGGGGAGCCCGGTCCCGGTCGGCGCCGGCCTTCCGGTGCCCCGACGCTGCTGTCCGTCCCGTCCAGGTCCTGTCTTCACGCGGCCCTCTCCTCCTGCCAGCGCCGCACATGCGGCAGATCGTCGTCCAGCCAAAAGGCGCTTTCCTGCGGGTCCCTGGAGTCCGTGACGACCAGGATCTCCTCGAACTTCGCCCCCGTGCCCCGGAAGCCGAGGTGGGGTTCCACCGCCCACAGCCCGGGCTGCGGGGGGTGATCGGAGAAGGTGTACGGGCTCCACAGCGGGGACCAGCCCTCCCGGTGGCCGTGCAGTGCGTCCGAGGCGAGGCCCTTGAGGGACTGGGTGCCGAACCCGAAGAGGGTGGGGGACCAGCGGCGCTGCCGCACCCGGTCGACCTTGTGCGCGATGACGCCGAAGGGATAGGCGCGGTGCCGGTTGGCGTACCCCTGCCGGACCATGAGCCGGTCGACGTCCTCGTAGATCTCGCGCAGCGGGCGGCGTTCGCGCACCTCGCGCAGGATCAGGTCGCGGTGGGCTTGAAGGTCGGCGAGGAGCCGGTCGTGCACGGGGTTGAGCCCCAGACAGCCGGAGTAGCCGATGTCGGCGGTGCAGCCGTTGTGGACCGGGGCCATGTCGAGGATGAACGGCATGCCCGGTTCCAGTTCGCGGTTGGTGGGGAAGAACTGCAGCGGCACACGGAAATTCACGAACGCGGTGCGGTCGCCGAACCATGCGAACGGCAGGTGGAACCAGTCCCGTACGCCGCGCTCGCGCAGCCACTCGCGCTGCATCCGCGCCGCCGCGCGCTCGGTGACCCCGGGCTTGAGCTGGGCGGCCACGGCTTCCGCGCAGGCGTAGGCGAGTCGTTGTACCTCCCGGAATCCCTTGAGCTCGGCGGTGAGTTCTCCCGTCGCTGCTGCGGTCGCTGAGGTGACTGAGGCCATCGCCAACCGTCCGTCCGTAAGCGGTTCATCGCGGTACGTGCCCGTAACTTGCCAGTGATGAATGTGACAATGGTTGGCGGCTGCGTCAAGAGGTGTGCGGCGGACGAGGCCAATGACACGGCCCGACCCCGACCTCTGTGCCGCTGAAGCAGGAGAACCCCTACGGGCATCTCGTACCGGAGGGCTACGCGAAGACCACCGCTGGGGTTGACGACGGGGGTGCCCAGCGCCACTACCTTCGAACACGTGACTGTG
>NZ_JBFADC010000065.1:0-1426 GCF_040641195.1 Glycomyces sp. NPDC021274
CGGCCGTCGGGAGTGGCGTGGCACCGGTCGGGGCCTGCTCGGTCGGCGCCGCGGCCGGATCGCCCTGCGGCGTGGCGGCGGGGGCCGTCGTGGTCTCGCTGATGGTGCACTCCTGGTGCGGTCGGACCTGCTTCTGGAGGGCCTGGGTATACGAAAGGGAGCCCGCTCCTGACGGGCCTGGCAGGGCACTTGACTTGGCGCACAGCGACGCGCGGGGGCACGCTGGATATAGGGCCTACACGTCCCCTGCTTCGCTGACTTGGGATGCGTTTCGTCAGGCAGGTGAATGAAGGCTTCTCATCTTGAGTGCCAGGCGATCTCGATGGCGTGAACGGCGGCGACGGTCCGGCCGACTCGGTTGGTGCTGCAACGGGCCTTGCGGAAGATCAGCCATTGCTTGAGTCGGGCGAAGGCGCGCTCGCCCGGGGCTCGCAGGCGGGCATGGTCCTTGTTGAACTGGGCGTACTTCTCCGGCAGGTCACGTCCGTAGTACGGGGTGCGGACCGTCGCGCCGGCACCGCGGTACGCGCGGTCGGCCAGCACGAGGATCTGCCGCGACAAGCAGGTCTGGATTACTCCGTGGGCGCGGGCTGAGGTCAGGTCGTGGGTCCGTCCCGGCAGGGCCCGCGAGAACCAGAGCGGGGTACCGTCCGGGCGGGCCAGGACCTGCACGTTCATCCCGTGTCTACGGTGCTTCATAGAGTAGTAGGGCTCGTCGGCGTTCACACGATCGGTGGGGATCAGGGTGCCGTCGAGGATGAGGAACTCGTTCGGATCGTGTCCCTGGAGGGCATCCAGCAGGCTCGGCGCGTGCTCAGCCAAGACGTCGACAGTCTCGTTGACGTACCGGCCGGCGGTCGCAGTGGAGACGCCGAACCCAGCGCCGATCTGGGCGAGCGTCTCGTTCTTGCGTAGGTGCACCAGGGCGAGAAGGGCCTGGTGGAAGCAGCCGAGCCTGCGCCAGCGGGTGTTCAGCTCACCCCTTCGGGCGTAGATCAGCCACGAGACGTGCTCCACGACCTCGTGCGGGACATCGAGCATGGCACGATACGGGACCAACAGGGCTCCTGCGTCCGGACGTTGATGAGTGAGATCGCCGACGGAACGACCGGGAGCCCTGCCACGTCACGGACCCGTCATCACTCGCGAGCCGCAGGATGAGAAACGTTCAATGACACCGGAAAAAGGCTCCAAGGGTCCGAAAAACCGGGAAAGAGATCTTGATGAAACTGCGCCGCGCCCTGTCGATCTCGGCCGCGACGGCCGCCCTGCTCCCCACGGCGGTGGCCGCCGCGCCCGTCTCCCAGGCGGCCCCTGCCACGGAGCTCCCGACGTGCTACGACCTCGACACCGCCTACGGGCAGTACCACAACAACACCTTCGTGGGCCGCACGTTCGGCATACCCAAGTCGATCACTCTTGGCAC
>NZ_JBFADC010000066.1:0-1388 GCF_040641195.1 Glycomyces sp. NPDC021274
GCGCGGCAAGGAGCAATGCGATCGTCGGGGCCAGCCCGGAAGCCAGACAGCCGATGAGGTATACCGTCAGGCCGACGAGCAGAAAACCTTTACGTCCATAACGGTCCGCGAGCGCGCCTGCTGGAACCAATAAGCAGGCGAAAACGATGGTGTATCCGTCGACGACCCATAATAACTGAGTCGCCGACGGATGCAGATCACTGGTGGAGATGGTCGGTATCGCGAGATTCATCACCGATACCATTCCCATGACCAGAAATGCCGCGCCTGAAGCGATGCGCCGAGCTCCGCGCCGCCGCGGATGGCCAGCTCGTGCCGTCGGTTCGACACCCGTGGTTGCTGTCACGAATCTCCCGTCCTCGTTTCGAGTCGAGCATCGCCCGGGCGCGACGAGCCCCGGGCCGTCGACTACTGAGTGACATCAGAAGCTTTCGAGTCGTATACCTCGAAGCGATGTTTCGAAGTCTATACCTCGAAGCGACGTACTGTGAGCGGTTGTCGAGCGAGAGCTGACGGCGTGACAGCAGAGGCATGCAGAAGTGCAGGTAGCCGCGCCGGGGTGGCGAAGGGGCAGACGACTCCCGCTCGCCACCCGCTGGAGGAGGTCCGTCGAGCCCCTCCCCGAGCGCCGGCTTCACCTGCCTGCTGGCGCAGAGGCCCGCTGCATCACTCGGGAAGACGCGGCAGCACCTGTTCGTGGAAGCGCCGGAGGTTGCCGGCCATGTCGTTGAACGCCTGGCCGCCGTAGTCGATGTGCCACAGGAACGTGTCCACGGACAGCGCGCGCTGGAACTCGACGATCCGCTCCGTGACCGTCTCCGGTGAGCCGACGATCGCCGTCTCGATCAGATCGTCGTCGGTCATCTCCTTGATGCTCTTCACGATCTGCGGGTACTTCGCGTAATCCGACGAATGCGTATGCAGCAGAGACTCGGCGGCCTCACCGAACACCTGCCAGTGCGCCCGAAGTCGAGGCAGCGCCCTGTCCACCGCGTCTGCGTCCGTCTCACCGATCATCAGCGGGATGCTCATCGCGACCCGCGGCGATCCCCCGGTCTCCCTTGCGGCCTCCTGGAAGCACGACGTGTAGAGCTCTACGTTCTCCCGGGCCTTGGGCAATTCCGCAGCACGCGGCGGAGACGCCATGAGGAGATTCAGCCCGCGGTCACCCGCCCAGGAAAACGTCTCCGGCGACATCAGGCCGGCGACCCAGGTGGGCGGATGCGGCGTCTGCACCACCGACGGAAGGGAGTTGACACCGGAGTACTGGAAGAACTCGCTGGATTCCGAGACGCCCTTCTCGGTCCACAACCGAAGGACGGCCTCGACCGTTTCCTTGTACCGCTGCCGGCTTCCCTCCATCGGCACACCGAAGGTGTCGAATTCGT
>NZ_JBFADC010000067.1:0-1371 GCF_040641195.1 Glycomyces sp. NPDC021274
CGACGAAGTCGAGGTTTCCGTACACCACATCGACCTGGGCGTCGGGAAACTCCTTGAGGGTGAGGCTCTTGAGCAGGCCAAGAGCCACCGAAGGAAACCCGATCGGACTCCACGGTACATTGACGAGCGTAATGCGCATGATTCTCCCCCCGCTAATTCCTAGATCTGCTTGACAATTTCTTCACCGGATCCGTGGTGCGCCTGATCCCGGTGGCTCGTGGTGACAGGCTGCCGATCCGCGAGTTCCCGGGCGACGGCGTCGAGTCCTTGCGCCAACTCCTCGGTGGACTTTCCCGAAACTTCCTCGTTGGCGCGCGCGAGGAGATAGCAGAACAGGAACCGTTCGGCCAGACTGAACCCCATCGTGTGGAGACAGCTGTACAGCAAGCTCGCCTGAATTCGGTACGCCAGGAAATCCGGGCTCCGATGCAGCAGATCCGACATCTCCGCAGACAGCTTTTTCGCGTGGAAGCTGCTGGGCGACAGGTGATCGTCGGGGTGCTCGTGGAAGTCGTCGAGAGTGGGGCCGAAATGGGTGATGCGACCCGCGCGGCACTCTTCGCGCAATACTCCGAAGTGTTGCCGTACGACATCCACCCAGGCGCGCGCCGGCTCGTCATCGAGGGCGGGTATCGGTGACGCCGCACAGTTACGGACGAATTCCCGGACATGTGTGCCGAGTTTGTCGTAGTACGCCGCGCAGCGGCGCTCGAAGGAATCGGGGTCCTTGGCCAGCGCGTTCTTGGCGCCCTCGTAGTGCGATCGATAGCTGAGCATGCGCAGACTGAGCAGCTCGTCGAAGCCGCGCGAGGAAAGCCGAAGCTGTTCGGACTCCAGCACGGTGGCTCCCGCGTTCGCGACCATCAGGTCCAGCGCCAGCAGGTACGCCTTGGTCTTGTCGTCGCCGATCGCCGCCACGCTGCGGGAGAGGAGGGGTGCCACGGCGCGGTAGAGGCTCTTGGCCGCGGCGTCGAACCCGTCCCCACCGATCCCGGAGTTCCACAAGGGCGAAGGGATCTCCTCGAAGGGGAGCTCCGCCACGGTCGGCCGCAAGCCGTGGGCGTCCGCAGCGCGTTGGAGCCGGTCACGCGCCTCGCCGGTCGTGGCCGTGTCCGACTGGAGGCTGACTTGGAGGCAGTCGCGCCCACTCGTCCGGTCCCAGGTGCGCACGAAGTAATAGTCACCAGGCCAGGCCGGCTGCTCCGGCCCGAACAGGTCGGTGAGAAAACCGCGGATGCTCCGCGGCACCGTCGCGCCACCCTCGTCGAGGGGGATCGTCACAAAGACGTGCACACGAACCTCCACAGTAACGATGCACCTTGCCGAGGAGAATCAAAGCCCCGGTGCATCGCTGCCGACGGGCGCGCATTC
>NZ_JBFADC010000068.1:0-1368 GCF_040641195.1 Glycomyces sp. NPDC021274
GGGCCAGTTGCTGCGGAACGTGGAGCTGGTACGAGGGCACCTCAACCCCAAGCTCCACGTCTCGACGATCCTGCTCACCATGTACGACGGACGTACCCGCCTGGCCTCGCAGGTCGCCGATGAGGTGCGTAGCCACTTCGGTAACGAGGTGCTTCGGACGAGCATCCCCCGCTCAGTCCGTATCTCGGAGGCGCCCAGCTATGGGCAGACGGTGCTCACCTATGACCCGGGATCCAGTGGGGCGCTCTCGTATCTCGAAGCGGCCCGAGAGATTGCGCTGCGGGGAGCTCCGCAGCCCGGGGAGCAGGGCCTGAGTGTGAACTACCAAGCACAGCACAGCATCTCGGAGGGGACTCAGTGAGTGAACGACGTAGAGGGCTGGGCCGCGGGCTCGGTGCGCTGATCCCCGCGGCACCGCAGAGCGCGGATCCGAACGGGCCGGCGGTGGGAAGGGGCACGACGTCGCCGTCGTCCGTACCGGTTCTGGATCCGGAGCGAGGAGTGGCGGCCGCCAAGGTGGCCTCGCTGCCGATGCCCGGTGTTTCACGTGAAACGGAAGCACCGGCTGGGACGGAGAGCACCGGCAATTTCGCAGAGGTGGCGGGCGCGCATTTCGCCGAGGTGCCGCTGGACGCGATCAGGCCGAACCCGCGCCAGCCGCGGGATGTGTTCGACGAGGATGCGCTCGCCGAACTGGTCACCTCCATCAAGGAGGTGGGACTGCTCCAGCCTGTGGTGGTCCGCCAGACTGCGCCGGAGCGCTATGAGCTCATCATGGGTGAGCGGCGCTGGCGGGCTTGCAGCGAAGCCGGGCTGGAGAAGATCCCCGCGATTGTGCGGGCCACGGAAGACGAGCGGCTGCTGCTCGACGCGCTTCTGGAGAATCTGCACCGGGCACAGCTCAATCCGTTGGAAGAGGCTGCTGCCTACGACCAGTTGTTGCAGGACTTCAAGTGCACCCATGACGAGCTGGCCGATCGGATTGGGCGCTCGCGTCCGCAGGTCACCAACACGCTGAGGCTGTTGAAGCTCTCGCCGGCCGTGCAGAAGCGGCTCGCAGCGGGGGTGCTCTCCGCGGGACACGCCCGGGCTCTGCTGTCGGTGGAGGATCCAGAGGAGCAGGACAACCTGGCGCGCCGGATCGTGGCAGAGGGTCTGTCGGTCCGTTCGGTCGAGGAGATCGTGATGCTCATGGGGTCGAGCCCCAAGAGCGCCGGCAAGGCGAAGAAGCCCCGTGCGGGTGCTCGGGTGTCCCCTGCGCTCACCGGTCTCGCCTCCCGGCTGTCCGACCGTTTCGAAACCCGGGTGAAGGTCGATCTTGGCCAGAAGAAGGGAAAGATCGTCGTCGAGTTCGCCTCGATGGAAGAC
>NZ_JBFADC010000069.1:0-1342 GCF_040641195.1 Glycomyces sp. NPDC021274
CTTCGTCGTACACGGTCCAGGAGGGCGCTCGGAACCGCTCCGCGGCGCGTCCGCCGGCCTTCGGGGGCCTGGCGGGGGCCTGTCGTGGGCCGGCTTCCGGGGCTTTCCGGGGCGGTTCGCCGGCCGGTCGCCGGGTGGTGAGCACCGTCCACCGTCCTCTCACACCTGTGGAGCGCGCCGGTTCTGTTCGATTCCCGGCGAGGTCACGGCCTCTCTCCACAGATTGGGCAAGAATCTTCCGTCCACAGCCTGGGGAGGGGAAAGTTATCCCTGTGAGATCCACAGGCCCGGGTGTTGACGGACCATCGGACAAGGTCAACCGCGTGTGGATTTGTGGCCAACCGCAATCCACAGGCTGTGGACAGAGAGTTCATCCACAGGGGTGGTGATGACTTGTCCACCGGCAACCCACAGGTTGGGGGCCGTTGTCCCCAGTGATCGCCAGCTTCTCCACACCGCTGTCCACTGTTCGGCAACGCAACACCACCCCTCACCACGCCGAGTGAAAGCGGTCACACCAAGGTGGTGGGTTGGGCTGTGGGGAACGTGGGTAAAGCTGGGGATGGCACTGGGGAGAAGTGCCCCGGCCCTGTGCATGGGGTGTGCAGAACTTCGCGTGGTCCACAGATGAGCCCGCTTATCCACGGCCGCCACCCACAGGCGCGGTGGACAAAAAATCGGTGCTGACCTGCGCAAAGGAAGTTGTCCACGGTTTCCACAGGGCCTACTACTACGACCACGGATATCAACCGGGGAATGCGCTTCGAATCGGGGCCTGTGCACAACTCGGCTCGGGAGCGCTTCGCTCCGGTCGAGTCGACTTGACCCCGAGCCGCACCGACTGTCGGCGGCGTGCGTCAGACTGGTCTCCGGCAACCCAGCCGACGACGAAGAGCCAGCAGGGCGAGAGCCAGCAACAGCAGGAGGCGGTTTCCGGTGAAGATCCGGGTGGAGCGCGATGTACTCGCGGAGGCAGTGGCCTGGGCGGCCAAGAGCCTCCCGGCCCGTCCGCCGGTGCCCGTCCTCGCGGGCCTGCTGCTGAAGGCGGACAATGGCGCACTGAGCCTCTCCGGCTTCGACTACGAGGTCTCCGCACGGGTCTCGGTGGAAGCCGATGTGGAAGAAGAGGGCACCGTCCTCGTCTCCGGCCGGCTGCTCGCCGACATCTGCCGGGCGCTCCCGAATCGCCCGGTGGAGATTTCCACCGACGGTGTACGAGTGACCGTGGTGTGCGGCTCCTCCCGCTTCACCCTCCACACCCTGCCTGTGGAGGAGTACCCGTCCCTGCCGGCGATGCCCACCGCCACCGGCACCGTCGCCGCGGAGGTCTTCGCGGCGGCCG
>NZ_JBFADC010000070.1:0-1340 GCF_040641195.1 Glycomyces sp. NPDC021274
TTCGAGCGGGCCTTCGAGCAGGTCGACGTGATCATCTCGCCGACCACGCCGACCACCGCGTTCCCGATCGGCGAGCGCACCGACGACCCGATGGCGATGTACCTCGCCGACGTGTGCACCATCCCCGCCAACCTGGCGGGCAACGCCGCCATGTCGCTGCCCTGCGGACTGGCTCCCGAGGACGGGCTGCCGGTGGGGCTGCAGATCATCGCCCCGGCCATGGCCGACGACCGGCTGTACAAGGTCGGCGCCGCGGTCGAGTCCGCGCTCACCGAGAAGTGGGGCCACCCGCTCATCGAGGAGGCTCCGGCCCTGTGAGCGGAGCTGTCAACGACCTGCTGGAGGAGACGCTGTGAGTGGAAAGCTGGCCAAGGCCAAGAACTTCAAGAAGTCCAAGCCCGGCACCTACCTGTCCATCGGCACCACGCTGTTCGGCGCGGTGAGCGTCGTCAAGCAGGCGAAGAAGGCCAAGGGGGAGCAGGACATGCTCCAGCTGGTCGACGCCGTCGTCTCCGCCGCCGCCATCGTCACCGGTGTCGCCCTGCTCGTCCGCGAACTGCGTCGTCTCAACGACGACGACGTCCTCGCGGGCTGACCGGCGCCGGACCTGAGAGGTTAGTTTCACCGTGACTGTCACCGACCTGGTGCCGTACGAGGACGCGCTGGCCACCTACGACCCTGTGATGGGTCTGGAGGTGCACGTCGAGCTCGGTACCAAGACCAAGATGTTCTGCGGGTGCGCAACCACCCTGGGCGCCGAGCCCAACGCGCAGACCTGCCCCACCTGTCTGGGCCTGCCCGGCTCCCTCCCGGTCGTCAACGCGACCGGCGTGGAGTCCGCGATCAAGATCGGCCTGGCGCTGAACTGCTCCATCGCCGAGTGGTGCCGCTTCGCCCGGAAGAACTACTTCTATCCGGACATGCCGAAGAACTTCCAGACCTCCCAGTACGACGAGCCGATCGCCTTCGACGGCTACCTCGACGTGCAGCTGGAGGACGGCGAGGTCTTCCGTGTCCACATCGAGCGCGCCCACATGGAGGAGGACACCGGCAAGTCCACCCACATCGGTGGGGCGACCGGCCGGATCCACGGCGCGCGGCACTCGCTGCTGGACTACAACCGCGCCGGCATCCCGCTCATCGAGATCGTCACCAAGCCGATCGAGGGCGCCGGCGAGCGGGCCCCCGAGGTCGCCAAGGCGTACGTCGCCGAGCTGCGCGAGCTCATCAGGGCGCTGGGTGTCTCCGAGGCCCGCATGGAGATGGGCCAGATGCGCTGCGACGTGAACCTCTCGCTGCGCCCCAGGGGCACCGAGAAGTTCGGCACCCGCTCGGAGACC
>NZ_JBFADC010000071.1:0-1336 GCF_040641195.1 Glycomyces sp. NPDC021274
CTGCGACACCCGGACGTCACGGTGATCGCCTGGACCGATCTCGGCGTTCAAGGCTCCGCCGACCCGCGTACGGCCGTCGCCGCCATCGAAGTCGTCTCCCGCTCCAACCCCGACAACGACTGGGTGGGCAAGGTCCGCGACTACCCCCTGATGGGCATCCCGATCTACGCGATCTTCGATCCCCGTACCGGCAGCGGCGCCGTCTTCACCGACATCCACTCCACCCCGGACGGCCCGCGGTACGCCGTCCGCAAGGACTTCGTCTACGGCGAGGACGTGACGATCGGGGAGTGGACGATCTCGACGGGGGATCTGCCGCTGTACGCCTAGCCGCGCTGGCCGCGTCGGCCCGGCCCCGCCCGGCATCGGCTGCCCCTAACATCACCTGCCATGACCGCTGAAGCCGATCCCCCGGCAGAGCCCGATGTCACGCTCACCAGCCCGGCCGAGTTGTTGGCGGGCTATCTGGATTTCTACCGTGACGCCGTGCTGCGCAAGCTGGCCGGCCTGACCGACGAGGAACTGCGGGGCAGCCGGCTGCCGTCCGGCTGGGCGCCGCTGGAGCTGTTGAAGCATCTGGCCTATGTGGAGCTGCGCTGGTTGCAGTGGGGCTTCGCCGGGCAGCAGGTCGAACAGCCGTGGGGCGACATGGAGGCCCGTGGCGGCAGATGGCGTGTCGAGGCGGGTGAGACCGTCGAGGAGGTGACGGCGTTCTTCCGCGCCCAGTGCGAGCGGTCCCGCGCGATCGTCGCCGGCGCGCGGCTGGAGGACCGGATGGCCACGCTGGGGGGCCGGGTCCCGTCTGAGGAGGAGCGGCCGACGCTGATCTGGGTGCTGTTCCATCTGCTCCAGGAGTACGCGCGGCACGTCGGGCAGCTCGACGTCGTCCGGGAGCTTGCCGACGGCGTCACCGGCGAGTAGTCGGAGGCGGGTGCCGGGCCTACGCCTCCCGGCCGGCCATCAGGCGCTCCACGGACTGTTCGAGGGCGGCGATGCGGTCGGCGAGGCCGGCGGATTCGATGTCACGGGCGTCGCGGAGCAGCAGTTCGATCTGGACGAGGCGGCTGGCGATGTCGGAGAGGGCCTCGTCGCCGACGGGGGGTGCCGGTGCCGGTGCCGGAGCGTCCTCGGGTGCGTGCGGGGCGTGGGCGGGGCCGTGGGGTTCGGCGGGCGTCGCCGGGCTCTCCATGGGGGTGGGGCCGGTCAGCAGGCGTTTCAACTGGTCGGCTTGGGAGGCGAGTTGATGGTTCTTGCGGTAGAGGTCGAGGAAGACGTTGACCTTGGTGCGCAGGAGCCAGGGGTCGAAGGGCTTGATGAGGAAGTCGGCGGCGCCGAC
>NZ_JBFADC010000072.1:0-1331 GCF_040641195.1 Glycomyces sp. NPDC021274
CCCGGCCCGGTGTGGAGTGCACCAGCGCGAGCCTGATGATCGCGCCGCTGCTGCGCAGCACCGCCGTGCCGACCGGATGGCGCTCGTCCTGATAACTGTCCAGCAGGTGGTCGGGGGAGTGGCCCTTCACCACCGCCGCCAACTTCCAGCTGAGGTTGGCCGCGTCCTGGAGGCCCACGTTCATCCCTTGGCCGCCGGCCGGGGAGTGGATGTGCGCGGCGTCCCCGGCGAGGAAGACCCGGCCGACGCGGTAGGCGGGCGCCTGCCGCTCGTCGCTGCGGAACCGCGAGATCCAGCGGGCGTCCTGCATGCCGTAGTCGGTGCCGAAGGCGAGCCGGGTGACCTCGCGGACCTCGTCGAGATCGGCGGGGGCGTCGTCGTCGGCCTGGGCCCGGCGGTTCCACCCGATGACGCGGTACCAGCCGTCGCCGAACGAGCCGATCAGGGCGAAGGCGTCAGGGGCGGCGTTGATCATGAAGGGGGAGTCGGGGGGCGAGGCCAGCCGGACGTCGGCGAGGACGACGGAGCGGATGACCGCCTTGCCGGGGAAGGGCAGGCCGACCGCCTCGCGGACCGCACTGCGGGCGCCGTCGGTGCCGACCACATAGCCGGTGCGGAGGCTCCCGACGCCCTCGGCCGGCTCCTCGACCGCCTCCCCTGTCGTACGGAAGTGCACCGTCACACCGTCCGCGTCCTGGTCGAGCCCCAGCACCTCGGCCCCGTGCCGGAAGGTGACGCCGGCCTGCCGGGCGCGCCGCAACAGCAGCCGCTCGACCTCGTACTGCGGGGTGATCAGGACGAAGGGGAAGCGGGTGGGGAGCCGGGAGGCGGGGAGCATCGCCTTGCCGAATACCTGGAAACCGGGGAGCCGGTGGCCCCCGGCGATCAGTTCGTCGGCGAGGCCGCGGGCGTCCAACTGCTCCAGTGAACGGGCGTGCACGGCGAGGGCCCGGCTGAGATTGCTGGTGGTGCCGTCGCGGCGCTCCAGGAGCGTGACGGTGAGACCGGCCTCGGCGAGATCGCCGGCGAGCAGCAGACCGGTCGGGCCGGCGCCGACGACGATCACATCCGCGTCCCGGTCGGGACGGGCGCCGCCGTCGGTGTCGCTGCGGGTGACTCCTGGCTTGCGATTGAGGGCATTCATGATTGCCGCCTCCTGCCAACGCATGTTGGTCAACGCTTGTTGGCAAGCGTACGACTCGCGCGACTCGCGTGTCAACGCTCGTTGGCCTACATTTGTTGGCATGGTCGAACGTGATCCCTCCACCACCCCCTCCGCCACCCCCACCCCCGGGCCCGACCCAGGGGCGTAAGCCCCCCCCCCCGGCCCC
>NZ_JBFADC010000073.1:0-1319 GCF_040641195.1 Glycomyces sp. NPDC021274
GGATCACCGTCCTGCGGATCGAGCGACCCGCCGGGGAAGGAGGGCTGCCCGGCGTGCGAGCGCAGGGTGCCGGCGCGCTCCATCAGGAGCAGCTCGGGTCCACGGGCGCCGTGCCCGAAGAGGATCAGGACGGCGGACTGCCGGCCGCCGTCCTCGGGCGGCAGGAACCGGCTGAGCTGGCGCGGCTCGATCGTGGCGGCCGCCCGGGCCACCGGAACCAACCACTCCGGCAGGCCCTCGGACGTCACCGCGACCTCCCGCCCGGCCGTCACCGGCCGAGCCCCGGCCGTCTCGCCGTACTGCTCCCGTGCACTCGTCATCCGCGCCCCCTTGAGGCTTACGTCGATGGTCGGTCCGCCAGTGGAGTCGTGCTCGCCGTCGCCGCCCTACGAGGCCGCCAGCGGGAGCGCGGGCTGTCCGGGGTAGTCGGACGGTGGCTTCAGCCGCTGCCCGGGCTGGCCGCCCAGCTCGTACTTGAGCAGCTTCTTCGCCTTCTCCGGGTCGGTCTCGCCCTCGCCGTACGAGGGGCACAGCGGGGCGATGGGGCAGGCCCCACAGGCGGGCTTGCGGGAGTGGCAGACGCGGCGGCCGTGGAAGACCACGCGGTGCGAGAGCATCGTCCAGTCGCTCTTGGGGAAGATCTCGGCGACGTCGGCCTCGACCTTTTCGGCGTCCTGCGCGGTCGTCCAGCCGAAGCGGCGCGCCAGCCGGCCGAAGTGCGTGTCCACGGTGATGCCGGGGACGCCGAAGGCGTTGCCCAACACGACATTGGCGGTCTTGCGGCCGACGCCGGGGAGCGTGACGAGGTCCTCCAGGCGGCCCGGCACCTCGCCGCCGAAGCGGTCGCGCAGCGCCGTGGAGAGGCCGATCAGCGACTTCGCCTTGGCGCGGAAGAAGCCGGTGGGGCGGATCAGCTCCTCCAGCTGCTCCGGGGGGATCGCGGCCATGTCCTCGGGCGTGGGGCAGACGGCGAAGAGCCGGGGGGTGGTCTGGTTGACCCGCAGGTCGGTGGTCTGGGCGGACAGGACCGTGGCGACCAGCAGCTCGAAGGGGTTGCCGAAGTCCAGCTCGGGGTGGGCGTAGGGATACAGCTCGGCCAGCTCGCGGTTGATCCGCCGGGCCCGGCGCACCATCGCGACCCGGGACTCGGGCTTGCGGGCGGGCGCCGCCTTCTTGGCGGGGGCCTTCTTGGCGGCCGTCTTCGTCGCCGCGGCCGTCTTCTTCGCCCCTGCCGGCTTCGCGGCCGCGGTCTTCTTGGCGGTGGTCTTCTTGGCCGCGGTGGTCGTCTTCGTCGCGATCTTGGTCGCGGTCTTCTTCGC
>NZ_JBFADC010000074.1:0-1319 GCF_040641195.1 Glycomyces sp. NPDC021274
TCCAGATCTACCTGTTCGAACGCGTGCTCAAGCCTTGTTGGTTTGGCCAGGTCCGCCCTCCCTCGCTTGCACCACATCTGCCGTACTGAAGCGGCTAGTTGGACTGCGGTGAGAGGATGCCACCATGGTGCTTCAGGTGGGGGCCAAAGCGCTCCGAAAGAGGCGGACGGAGCTTCGGGGCTCGGCGGAATCGGTGGAAGCAAGTGAAGCGCTGGGCGATGTTGCCACAGTAGGACTCTTACTGTTCTACGCTGCCGAGTGCGGGCTGAAGGAAAGACTCCTTATCCGGCAGGGACACCGTGACACTGCGGCTTTAGAGCCCACTCACGACCTCCGCAAGCTGGCCAAGGACCTTCGGCTGCCCCGCACCCTGGGCGCGCGTCTCGAACGGCTCCAGAGCTGCCGATTGCGTGTGCCAGCGCGTGGCTCCGTCGCTCTGGCTGACCTGCATCAGGCATGGCGCTACGGTGCGACGCTTGACGCGGCGGACGAAAAGGAAGCCCAGGAAGCCCTCCGCGCTCTGATCACGTGGAGCGAAAGGGACTAAGGCAGGAGGGTACAAAGCCGTGGCTGAACTGATCGATCTGGAAGGGCCGACGCCCCCAGAGCACCTGTTCACATGGGTGGACGTCGACGAGCATCTCGCGCTACTGGCAACTGCGGGCCGGTGGCCCAGGTGGCTGCGCGCTGCGGACGGCTGGTGGGACGGCCTGGAACTGATCGTTTCCAGTGGTACGGAGGCCGAGGAAGCCAAGCGGTGGCTGGACGAGGCGTTCGGAGCAGGCTCGACCGAATGGCGTGATGGCACGATCATGCTCGGGCTGGACGACCCACGCACGACTGAGTTCAAAGGCACGCCTGTCATCCTGAGCCCCGAGTCGGAGAACGCCGATCAGCCGCGCCGCGTCCCGCTGTTGCGCGAGAAGCACATCACAGCTCAGCTGGCACATCCCCTGGAGCGCCCCGCCGACGGGCGTTTCCACGACGATGTACAACTTGTGGCGTTCCACTCGTTCAAAGGGGGAGTCGGGCGCACAGTGCACGCGGTCGCCATGGCCGATGAAGTAGCCCGTCGCGGTGGCAACGTCCTGCTGGTCGACGCCGACCTTGAGGCCCCCGGAATTACGTGGATGCATAGAGCCCAAGGCGGACAGCTCGACTTCTGCTACGAGGACATGCTGGCTCTGCTTCAGGGATCCGAGGACGGCAGCTGGTCACAGGCGGTGGATATCGCCGCTGCGTATCTACCGAACCAACAAGTCGGACGGTACCCCAGCGGGGGGCGTGTGACCGTAATCCCCGCCAGCAGGAGGCCGCAG
>NZ_JBFADC010000075.1:0-1318 GCF_040641195.1 Glycomyces sp. NPDC021274
CCGCATTGCTGCTGGCCGCCGCCGCCCTGTGGCTGCTGCTGTGGGGGCTGGCCCCCGTCTTCGACGCCGTCGTCACTCTGGCCGCGCTGCTGCTCGCCACCGCCGGCGCCGCCTGGCAGGGCCGCCACCCCACACGGCGCCGCCCCCCGGTCCCCCGTCTCCGCTTCATCCCGGCCGCCGCCCCCGGCGAGGGCCTGAACGCGGACGCCGACCCCGAGCCGTTCGCGATCAGGGAGGCCGGCCGTTCGCCCCGAGAGGCCCGCGAAGCGGTCCGTCTGGCCCTCAAGGCTCACAAAGCGCCGATCGGCGACGTGGGGGTGCCGGAGGCGACGACGTGGGGGTGGCGTGTCCCGCTGGTGCTGAAGAACGGCACGCTGGAGCAGCTGTCGGCGTCGTTCCCGACCGTGGCCACAACCCTCCGCGTCGGCCGCGGCCGGCTGCTGGCACAGGTGCCGGACCCGGAGGACAGCGCCGCGGTCACCCTCCGCGTGCTCACGTCCGACCCGTTCGTCGCCGCGGCCACCGCTCCCTACCCCGTCCGCGCGCCGCGCTCCTCCTCGATCCTGGACCGAGTGAGCCTGGGCGGCTCGATCGACGGCGGCGAGACCGAAGTGCTGCTGGCCGGCCAGCACGTCATCATCACCGCGGTCAGCGGCGGCGGTAAATCGTCGATGGTGCGACGCCTGGCGGAGTTCGTGACGTCGTGCGTCGATGCTGTGGCGATCGACATCGACCCCACCGGACGAGGGCTGGGCGCGCTGCGACCCTGCGCCGCGCACACCGCCTACTCCGCCCAGGCTGCAGAACGGCTGTTGGAGAGCCTGCTGACGCGGGCAGAGCGCCGCGTCAGCCTGCTGCCCGACCTCCGCGACGACTGGGAGCCGACCCCGCAGGCCCCCGCGATCGTGGTGTTCCTCGACGAGTACCGGCTGTTGTCCAAGCGCGCTAAGGACATGACCATCAAGCTGTTGACCTACAGTCGGAAGACGAAGATCAGCCTCGTGTTGTCGACGACGGATGCGACCGCTGATGCGATGGGCGATGCCATCGCGGAGGCGTTCGGCGTCCGGGTGCTCATGCCGTGCCGCTCGGCCGACGTGCCGGTGGTGACCGGCATCCCCGGCGCCATCGGACAGGGATGGCTGCCGCACCTGCTGGTCCCCTCCCCCAGCGAGGAAGAGCCGGCCGATGCCGGGCAGTTCTACTGCCGCACCCCCCGGCACCGGGAACCGATCCTGCGCTACGTCCCCCGGCTGCACCCCGTCCGCGCCGCCGACGTCGCCCGCGAACGCATCGCCGCGGGCCTGTGCGTGCTGCC
>NZ_JBFADC010000076.1:0-1314 GCF_040641195.1 Glycomyces sp. NPDC021274
CCGGCCCATCCGGCTTATCGCCACCGACCTTGACGGCACGCTGCTGCACGACGACAAGACGGTCTCCGACCGGACGATCGCCGCGCTCGCCGCCGCGGAGGCAGCGGGCATCGAGGTGTTCTTCGTCACCGGGCGCCCGGCCCGCTGGATGGACGTGGTCAGCGATCATGTGCACGGCCATGGCCTGGCGATCTGCGCGAACGGCGCGGCCGTCGTCGATCTGCACCGGGGCTCCCGCTTCGTCGAGGTCAGCCCCCTGGACCAGGGAGTGGCGCTCGACGTCGTCCACGCCCTGCGTGACGCGGCCCCCGGCACCACCTTCGCCGTCGAACGCACCGGCGGCATCCACTACGAGCCGCAGTACCCGCCCTTCCTCCTCGACCCGACCGCGGTGATCGCACCGGCCGAGAAGCTCCTCGCCGAGGGGTTCGCCGCGTCCCCGGCCCCCGATCCGGCAGACGGCCCCGGCACCGACGGTCCGTATTCGACCGACTCCGATATGCCCGGACCGGGCACCGCGGGCGTCACCCGCGCGCACAGCGACGCCGGCACCTCCGACCAGCCCGTGCTCAAGCTGCTCGCGCACCATCCCGACCTGGACCCCGATGCCTTCCTCGCGCTGGCCCGGACCACCGCGGGCCACCTGGCGTCCTTCACCCGGTCCAGCCCCACCGCGCTCCTGGAGATCAGCGGCCTGGGCGTCAGCAAGGCCGGCACCCTCGCCCGCTGCTGCGCGGAACGCGGGATCTCACCGGAGGAGGTCGTCGCCTTCGGCGACATGCCGAACGACATCGAGATGCTCACCTGGGCCGGCACCTCGTACGCCATGGCCAACGCCCACCCGGACGTACTGGCGGCCACCACGCGCCGCACGGAATCCAACAACGACGACGGCGTGGCGGTCGTGATCGAGCGGATTCTCCAGGGGCGTTGAGCCTGCCGTCACGGCGGCAGGAGAACGGTCCGTTCGACGGGTCCGTGGTTTCACGTGAAACCACACCCCTCCCCGGTCCGCGCATGTTTCACGTGAAACGCCCAACTCCCGCGATCGGCCGTGGACATGGGGTGCAGTCCCGGCAGGGTCACGGCGCGCCTGACACAGGAACCCGCTGAAAGGGCGACCAGGACGATCGCCGCCCTTCTGACGCGGAAGCCCGAGCGACCATAGGCCCCGCTCCCCTCACAACGGCGCCTCCCACGTCACCATCGTCCCCTTGTCGCCTGCGCCCAGCCCGGGGCCGTAGGTGCTGGAGCCGCCCAGGGACTCCGCGCGCTTGGCGAGGTTCTTGAGGCCGCTGCGCCGACCGCCCCGCG
>NZ_JBFADC010000077.1:0-1311 GCF_040641195.1 Glycomyces sp. NPDC021274
TGCCGAGGTAGCCCTCGACGCCGTCGGGTACCTCGTGCAGCCGGGTCGCGTAGTCGTGGTACATCAGTCCGGCGAACACACCCGTCCGGCTGCCGGACAGCGCGGTCGGCGCGATACCGGCCCGCTCGAACGCCTCCCAGGAGGTCTCCAGCAGCAGCCGCTGCTGCGGGTCCATCGCCAGCGCCTCACGCGGCGAGATCCCGAAGAGCGCCGGGTCGAACTCGGCCGCATCGTGCAGGAAACCGCTCTCCCGGACGTAGCTGGTGCCGGTGTGGTCCGGGTCCGGGTCGTAGAGCGCGGCCAGGTCCCAACCGCGGTCGGTCGGGAACGGCGAGATCGCGTCGCCACCGTCGGCCACCAGCTGCCACAGGTCTTCCGGGGAGTTCACGCCTCCCGGGTAGCGGCAGCTCATGCCGATGATCGCGATGGGTTCCTGTTCCCCCGCCTCAAGCTCCTGGACTCGCCGGCGGGCCTCGCCGAGGTCGACGGTGGCACGCCTGAGGTAATCGAGAAGCTTCTCCTCGTTCGACATCTGGCGTCAGCTCCTTGCGGCGGTGGGGCGGTGTGCGTTGATCACGTCAGGACCTGCCGAACTCTCGGTCGAGCACGTCGAAGAGTTCCTCGGCGCTGGCCGACAAGAGGTCGTCGGTGGTGTGTTCCGGTTGTTCGCCGGGGCTGGTCCAGTTCGACAGCAGGCGCTGCAGTCGCGTGGTGATCGCGGTGCGTGCGTCGTCGTCTCCCGGGACGGTCGCGAGCAGGGCTTCCAGCCGGTCGAGCTCGGCGAGTGCCGGCGCGGCGACGGACGTTTCCTGCGGTGCCAGCTCCACGCGCAGATGGTCGCGGAGGGCGCTCGGCGTCGGGTAGTCGAACAGCAGGGTGGCGGGCAGTCGCAGTCCGGTGGCCGCGCTGAGTCCGTTGCGCAGCTCCACCGCGGTGAGCGAGTCGAAGCCGAGCTCCAGGAATCCGCGCCCGGCGTCGACCGCGTGCGACGTGCTGTGGCCGAGGGCGGCGGCGGAGTGCGTACGGACCAGGTCGAGCAGCAGTCGGTCCTGTTCCGCGTCGGTCAGTGCAGCCAGCCGCTCGCGGAGCGAGGGGCCCTCGGTGGTGCTGACCGTCGGCCGCGCCGAGCTACGGATCAGGCCGCGCAGCAGGGCCGGCACCCCGCCTGCCTTGGTGCGCAGGGCAGCGGTGTCGAGCCGGATCGGTACCAGCACCGCCTCGTCGACGGACTGCGCGGCGTCCAGCAGCGCCAGTCCCTGGTCGGCGGAGAGCGGCACCATGCCGAGGCGTGCCATCCGGGCGCGATCGGAC
>NZ_JBFADC010000078.1:0-1299 GCF_040641195.1 Glycomyces sp. NPDC021274
GGGCGGCGGCCCCCCCCAAAGCTGGGGTGCGCGGGTCAGGCGGAAGCGGTCTTCTCCGGCTCGGCCGTGGCCTCGCCGTCCGAGAGCGCCGCGAGGAACCGCTCGGCGTCGAGGGCGGAGGAGCAGCCCGTGCCGGCAGCGGTGATCGCCTGGCGGTAGGTGTGGTCGACGACATCGCCGGCGGCGAAGACGCCCGCCAGGTTCGTCCGGGTGCTGGGTGCATCGACCTTGAGGTAACCCTCGTCGTCGAGGTTCAGCTGGCCCTTGAACAGCTCGGTCCGCGGGTCGTGACCAATCGCGATGAAGAGGCCGGTGACCGGAAGCTCGGAGGTCTCGCCCGTCTTGACGTTGCGCAGCGTCAGACCGGAGAGCTTGTTCTCGCCGTGGACCTCGGCGATCTCGCTGTCCCACACAAACTTGATCTTCGGGTCGGCGAAGGCGCGCTCCTGCATCGCCTTGCTCGCGCGCAGGGTGTCGCGGCGGTGGACGACCGTGACGGACTTGGCGAAGCGCGAGAGGAAGGTGGCCTCCTCCATCGCGGTGTCGCCACCGCCGATGACGGCGATGTCCTGGTCCTTGAAGAAGAACCCGTCGCAGGTCGCGCACCAGGAGACGCCCCGGCCGGACAGCTCGTCCTCGCGCGGCAGACCGAGCTTGCGGTGCTGGGAGCCGGTGGTGACGATGACCGCCTTGGCACGGTGCACGTTGCCCGCGGTGTCGGTGACGGTCTTGATCTCCTCGGTGAGGTCGACCGAGACGATGTCGTCCGGCACGAGCTCGGCACCGAAGCGCTCGGCCTGGGCACGCATGTTGTCCATCAGGTCCGGACCCATGATGCCGTCGCGAAAGCCGGGGAAGTTCTCCACGTCGGTGGTGTTCATCAAAGCACCGCCAGCGGTGACGGCGCCTTCGAAGACGAGCGGCTTCAGGGACGCGCGGGCGGTGTAGAGCGCTGCGGTATAGCCCGCGGGCCCGGAGCCGATGATGATCACGTTGCGGACGTCGCTCACGGGTTTCTTCCTTGTCTCTGCCGACGGCTTGCTGGGGTCTCGGAACTCTCACCCCACCCAACGGATCCTAAGGGGCCAGCATTCCCAGAGCGCCATCGCGCACTTGCCGCGGTTCAGTCTCGCCGATACGAGTGGGTCAGCAGAACCTTCCCGGGAGCCGGCGGAGTGGCTGAGACGCACGAGGCAGTGACGACGTAGGCAGAGACGCTCTTCGGGTCGGACGGGTGCGGCAGCACGACCAGGAATGCGTCCGTGCCCTCATAGGTGCTGCGACTCGACGCCAGTGGTT
>NZ_JBFADC010000079.1:0-1294 GCF_040641195.1 Glycomyces sp. NPDC021274
CTCATGCGCAACAACCAGTGGACCGCCCCGGCACCCAGCGCCGCGTAACCACTGCCGCCTTCAGCAACAGCTGCTCTGCTGCCTCTTCTTCCCAGGAGCCCCGCCATGAGTTACTTCAGCTTGCCCTCCGTCGACCTCCTCGGCGAGCAGATCGACGCCCTACTGAGCGACCCCTCCACCACCCACGGCCTGGCCCGAGCACTCCGCCACACAGCCAAGGAGATCGAACTCCACCGCTACCACCACGCCAGCCAGCGGGCTTGGCCCGACGGCCGCATCAACCGGAAGCCCTCCAAGGTCCAGATCGGCGGCGGAACCCACCGCATCGAGGGCTTCTTCAACATCGACGCCGTCCCGCCGGCGGACCTGCTCTGGGATGTCCGCGAAGGCATCCCCCTGAACGACGACACCGTCGAGCTGATCTTCTCCGAGCACTTCCTGGAGCACATCGACTACCCCCGCTCCGCCAAGAACTACGTCCGCGAGGCCCACCGCGCACTCACACCGGGCGGCAAGATCATCACCGGCGTCCCCGACGCCGCCTTCGCCCTCAGCCAGTACCCCGGGCCACTGAACCCCGCCGACGAGATGGTCGAGCGCTGGTATGCCAAGCGCGACTGCCGCAACGACATCAACACCCGGCTCGACCTCGTCAACCTCGTCTTCCGCGACCAGGACGACGATCCCAAGTACACCCCGCACCTCTGGGCCTACGACTACGAGAAGCTCGTCCAGCTCTTCACCGAGGCCGGCTTCACCACCGCAGAGCCGTGGACCTTCGACCCCAAGATCGCCAACCCGAAGCGGCGCTGGGGAAGCGTGTACGTCATCGCCACGAAGTAGCGATGACGTAGCCCACAGACCACCCGGATAGCGACCTCCCCGGCCGCACTCCCCCTGAGGGCTGTCATACCGACAACGGTCGGCATGCGGCGCCCACGCACACACAGCCGTCCCCGCTGAGGGAGGCATCCTCCGTGAATCACGTCGGCCTGCCGCTCAGCGATCTCCCCTCGCCTCAAGCCCCGGTCTGAAGTCTGTCGAAGGGTCTCCGGCATGCGCCTCCACAGCCAAAGCTTCCTTCTGGTCCGCGATCCAACCTCTGTGCCGATCAGCCGTCGCCGTCTCCAGGGTCTGGCGAAAAAGTGGGGGCTCCGCCTCGACGAGTCCTCCGATACCGCACTGACCGTCATCACCTCGGAACTGGTCACCAACGCGGTGCGGCACGGCACCGGCACGGTGCTCACCATCACGGTGTCCGCCAACCTCAGCCGACGGCGAATCCTCGTCGAGG
>NZ_JBFADC010000080.1:0-1283 GCF_040641195.1 Glycomyces sp. NPDC021274
GACGGTCAGCCGCCTACCTGGCAGCGGCACCAGCAGCAACTGCGCATAGTCCTGGAGGAGGATCGAGACGTGACGGCCGCCGACCCTCGCCACCTCTTCCGCGACCAGCGGGGCGATCAACTGCGGCGGCATCTCGTGCGCCCGGTCCAGCAGCACCCCCAGCAGTCGCTCGCCGAACCCTTCCGACCGGTCCACGGCGCCCGTGTCCGCCTCCCGCTCACCTGCCGCCATACCCATGCCCTTTCACCAAGCAGCCTCGTTGCGACGTCACCCGCCATTCCGGCCGTCTCCAACGGGTCGGTCACCGAGCGGCCTGGCGTTCGACTTCGGTGGCTTGGCTCCGGTAGCACTGCGCGCGGGTCTGGATGAGGGGGAGGGGAAGGTGAGCGGTCCGTGAATGACTGAGTGCGGGCGGGAGGCAACGAGGCCCTGCCGCACTCCACGGTCGGAGTGTTCGAGTCCGTTGCGGCCCTTCGGCTCCTCCCGCTCGGTGAGGGGCCGGAGCACAAGTTCACGCCTTGCTCGGCGGCCGCCGGCCGCGCAAGGACTGGCAGACCCCCTCCTGCGACTGTGCACGCGGGCTCCGGAAACCACCGTGATCGACTCGCACAGAGTGACCCGGCCAACCGGGCCAGAGGGCTCATTGAGCCAGTGGCGGCGTGTCAGTCTCTCCTTCAGGGCCGCCGGCTCAATGGCGTGGCGTGCGGTGGAAAGGTCCGGATAAGAGATAAGCCCCAGGCTGGTTGGCCTGGAGCTTTCCTCCGGATCAGGCTGCGGGACCGACGTCGCGCTCCCGATGACTGACACGATGCTCGGCACCTTTCGTGGCATCTGGTACCTGGGCAATGGCTGCTTGGGCGGGTGAACGTGAGGTCGGCAGGCTTGCGCCATGGCCGCCTTCGGAGTCCCAGACCGAGACCAGGGACAGTTCCATCTCCTCCGCGATCCGGCGTTGCTCCGCTTCGTCCATCAGGGCGCTCGCGGTGAGGGTGCACCGCGGATCGGCGGCCTCGGCCATGAGCCGGGCGGCCGTGGCGGGGCTGGTCTCCGGAGGGATCACCAGGAGGTCCCAACGGCCGACGGTGTAGGAGAACAGCAGCAGCTTGTGGGGATCTTGCTCGGCCTTGAACCAGCCGACACCCACCACATGCCCGTCGACGGGCACCTTCCGTGGGATGACCGGCCAGAACGTGGGGTTCACCGTGGCATGGGTGATCCGCCCCCACAGTGGGTCGAGGACGGCCGTCAGTGCGGGCAGTTCCGCCGCGAGGTCACGGGAGCGG
>NZ_JBFADC010000081.1:0-1270 GCF_040641195.1 Glycomyces sp. NPDC021274
CTCTCACACCCTCTTGAAGGGGCTCGACCGACTCTTCGGAAGGCTTGGGCCGCCGCCTGAAGAACTGCTCGGACAAAATGCACCTAAGTCCGGCGGAGGAGGCGCGGGTCGAAAATGACGGAACAGGTACCGCCTCAATCCAGTAGCCATCAATGGGCCCTGCAGTGGGCCGAGCTGCCCTCTGAGCACTTGAAAATTGCACTGGAGGCATTGGAACCGGAACTCGCCAGAGAGCACCAACTCAAGGTGCTGCAGGCACAGTTACAGATGCAGGAAGCAAAGGATCGCAGAAGCCACCAGCTGTACCTCATCGGGCTGATCAGCGGCTTTTCCATTGCGATAGCCATGTTGGCCGGTGCAGTGGCTGTGGGCCTGTCAGGGCACTCGTGGCTGGCGGCGATGCTTGCGGGCCCCAGCGTGCTGTCCCTTGCCGGCCTGTTTGTCTTGCGACGGATCGACGTGGGCATCTCTCGGCAAGCATCGCTTTCCCACCAGGCTGCCCTGAATTCCGCTGCGCAGTCCGTCCCTGGCAGCAGCGGCACTGCATAGTGCAACACGGCTGAAACGGCATGACCACCACCCGCGCCCATGGCTCCGTGACCGCGGAATCCGTCACCGCACCACCCCACAAAGGCATCGACTCCTCACACCGAATCGGTCAGCCACCGCCACCGGCACCGCCGGCTCGTCGAGCGCACGGTCGCCTGGCCGGGCGGCTGCTCTCACCTGCACCACCACGACAGACGCAAGGCCGAGCACTTCCTGGCCTTCGTCGGCCTCGCCTCAGCCCTCATCAGCCATCGCTGGCTCACCAACTGGAACAACGCCCAGGCGGAGCTTGTTCAGACAACCGATCCTCGGCCAGCCACAACGATGGGTTGAGCACGCCTAAGGTGAAGCAGTGGACACCGAGGCATTGCGATCGTTCGTCCGGGCAGCCGAGCTCGGCCAGTTCCAGCATGCGGCCGATGAGCTGGGCGTGACACAGCAGGCAGTCTCCAAGCGGATCGCCACCCTGGAGCGCGAGCTGGAAGTCCGCCTGTTCACACGTACCGCCCGAGGGGTTGAGCTGACACTCGACGGTCAGGCGTTTCTCTCCCACTCCCGGAGCATCGTCGCGGGGGTCGAGCGCGCCATCAACGCGGTCAGGCCCGGCTCCCGGGCCCTTCGGATCGACGTTCTCGGCCTGCGAAGCGCGCAAGCCGTCGTCCTGCACGACTATTGGCGGTCGCGTCCCGAAGCCAATCTCGACGTCGTGACCCTCAGAGCC
>NZ_JBFADC010000082.1:0-1269 GCF_040641195.1 Glycomyces sp. NPDC021274
GCAGCGCTTGTCCAGCAGTGCGCGCAGGGTGCGGCGGATCTCGTCCTGCTCCTCGGTGAACGCGGCATCCATCGGCGGGCTCCTCCCGGCCGTGCGACGACACCCGTCCGCCCGAACGGGGTCCGAATCTGACGGCCCGTCATAGTAGGGAGGGGAAGCGAACTTTCCTAGTGCGGAGCGCCGGAGACTCCCCCTGCCCACCCCAACGGATCTGATGTACCGTCAGATTCATGTCGCTGACGCCAGGGACCCCCGCCGGACAACGCAAGGTCGCCGTCGCCGGAGTCGCGCTCTCCGACTGCGGGCGGGTGGACGAGGCCACCCCGTACGCCCTGCACGCCCAGGCCGCCCGCCGGGCCCTCGTCGACTCCGGGCTCGACCGGTCGGTGATCGACGGGTTCGCCTCGGCCTGCCTCGGCACCCTCGCCCCCGTCGAGGTCGCGGAATACCTGGGACTGCGCCCCACCTGGGTGGACTCCACCGCGGTCGGCGGGGCCACCTGGGAGGTGATGGCCGCGCACGCCGCCGACGCGATCGCGGCCGGGCACGCGAACGCCGTCCTCCTGGTCTACGGCTCCACCGCCCGCGCCGACATCAAGGCCAAGCGCCGCACCGCCAACCTCTCCTTCGGCGCCCGCGGCCCGCTCCAGTTCGAAGTCCCCTACGGGCACAGCCTGATCGCCAAGTACGCCATGGCCGCGCGCCGCCATCAGCACCAGTACGGGACCACCCTGGAACAGCTGGCCCAGGTAGCCGTCCAGGCGCGCGCCAACGCGGCCGGCAATCCGGACGCCATGTACCGCGAGCCGATCACCGTGGACGAGGTGCTGTCCGGGCCGATGATCGCCGACCCGTTCACCAAGCTGCACTGCTGCATCCGCTCCGACGGCGGCTGCGCGGTGCTGCTCGTCGCCGAGGACCACGTGCCCGACCTCGCCAAACGCCCGGTCTGGGTGCTCGGTTCGGGGACCGCCGTCTCGCACACCACGATGTCGGAGTGGGACGACTTCACCGTCTCCCCCGCCGCCGTCTCCGGCCGGCTCGCCTTCCAGCGCGCCGGCGTCCGCCCCGCCGAGATCGACCTCGCCGAGATCTACGACGCCTTCACCTACATGACCCTGGTGACGCTGGAGGACCTGGGCTTCTGCGCCAAGGGGGAGGGCGGCGCCTTCGTCGAGCAGGGGCGGCTGCTGCGGGACGGCGAACTCCCGGTCAACACCGACGGCGGCGGGCTGGCCGCCTGCCACCCCGGCATGCGGGGACTGTTCC
>NZ_JBFADC010000083.1:0-1268 GCF_040641195.1 Glycomyces sp. NPDC021274
GGCTCCTCGACCCCGATGTTCACCGAGGAGCACCTCGACGTCCCGCTCGACTACGAGGGCGTCGGCGCGGCCGGCTCGATGCTCGGCACCAAGGCGCTGCAGTGCTTCGACGAGACCACCTGCGTCGTCCGGGCGGTCACCCGCTGGACCGAGTTCTACGCCCACGAGTCCTGCGGCAAGTGCACCCCGTGCCGTGAAGGGACGTACTGGCTGGTGCAGTTGCTCCGCGACATCGAGGCCGGCAAGGGCCGACTCGAAGATCTCGACAAGCTCGGCGACATCGCCGACAACATCAACGGCAAGTCCTTCTGCGCCCTCGGCGACGGCGCCGCCTCGCCGATTTTCTCCTCGCTCCAGTACTTCCGTGCGGAGTACGAGGAGCACATCACCGGCAAGGGCTGTCCCTTCGACCCCGCCAAGTCGACCCTCTGGGCCGACAACGACGCTCACCTGGGGGTGAACGCATGACCGTACTGCAGTCCAACAGCGGCTCCACCGCGGGCCGACGCCCCGACGGGGGCGGTGCGGCGGCGGTGCCACCGGAGGACCTCGTCACCCTGACGATCGACGGCATCGAGATCTCCGTCCCCAAGGGGACGCTGGTCATCCGGGCCGCCGAACTCCTCGGCATCGAGATCCCGCGCTTCTGCGACCACCCGCTGCTGGACCCGGCGGGCGCCTGCCGGCAGTGCATCGTCGAGGTCGAGGGCCAGCGCAAGCCGATGGCCTCCTGCACCATCACCTGCACCGACGGAATGGTGGTCCGCACCCAGCTGACCTCCCCGGTGGCCGAGAAGGCGCAGCGCGGCGTGATGGAGCTGCTGCTGATCAACCACCCGCTGGACTGCCCGATCTGCGACAAGGGCGGCGAGTGCCCGCTGCAGAACCAGGCGATGCAGGTCGGCGACCCCGACACCCGCTTCGAGGGCAAGAAGCGCACCTACGAGAAGCCGGTGCCGATCTCCACGCAGGTGCTGCTGGACCGCGAGCGGTGCGTGCTGTGCGCGCGGTGCACCCGCTTCAGCAACCAGATCGCCGGCGACCCGATGATCGAGCTGATCGAGCGCGGCGCCCTCCAGCAGGTCGGCACCGGTGAGGGCGACCCCTTCGAGTCGTACTTCTCCGGGAACACCATCCAGATCTGCCCGGTGGGCGCGCTCACCTCGGCCGCGTACCGCTTCCGCTCCCGCCCCTTCGACCTGGTCTCCTCCCCGTCGGTGTGCGAGCACTGCGCGGGCGGCTGCGCGACCCGCACCGACCACCGACGG
>NZ_JBFADC010000084.1:0-1265 GCF_040641195.1 Glycomyces sp. NPDC021274
GGCATCGTGCGGTCATCGCCGCGCAACACCGACCCGATAGCGTGAGCCGCACATCTCGGCGCAGGCGGAAGCCGCTGCGGGAAGGAGGGCCGATCTTGGGCAACGTCGTGCTCGTCACGGGCGTCGCACGGCAGCTGGGGGGCCGGTTCGTCCGCCGGATCCAGCGCGATCCCGACGTCGATCGGGTGATCGGGGTCGATGCCGTGACACCGGAGCATCCCCTGGGCGGGGCGGAATTCCTCAAGGCCGACATCCGGCATCCGGCGATCGCCCGGGTCCTGGCCGAAACGGGCGTCGACACCGTCGTCCACATGGACATCAACGGCACGCCCCTGGGCAGTCGCGGCGGCCGGGCCTCCGTGAAGGAGACCAACGTCATCGGCACCATGCAGCTGCTCGGCGCCTGCCAGAAGGCCCCGAACGTCCAGCGCGTGGTCATCAAGTCCAGCACCAGCGTCTACGGCTCCGCGCCGCGCGACCCGGCGGTCTTCACCGAGAACACCCCGCCCAAGTCGTTGCCCAGCGGCGGCTTCGCGAAGGACACCGTCGAGGTCGAGGGGTACGTCCGCGGCTTCGCCCGGCGCCGCCCCGACGTGGCGGTCTGTGTCCTGCGGTTCGCCAACGTCATCGGGCCGTGCGCGGACTCCCCGCTCGCCGAGTACTTCTCGCTGCCCGTGCTGCCCACCGTCCTCGGCTACGACCCGCGGTTGCAGTTCGTCCATGAGGACGACGCGATCGACGTGTTGCGGATCGCCGCCGCCGCGCCGCGCCGCGGCACCCTCAACAGCGGCACGTTCAACATCGCGGGTGACGGCGTCCTGCTGCTCTCGCAGGTCTCCCGGCGCCTGGGCCGGCCCACCCTCCCGCTCTTCCTGCCCACCGTGACCTGGGCCGGCACCGCCCTGCGGTCGCTCGGCATCACGGACTTCTCGCCCGAGCAGATCCGGATGCTGACCCACGGCCGGGTCGTCGAGACCACCCAGATGCGCGAGACACTGGGCTTCCACCCCCGGTACACGACGGCGGAGACCTTCGAGGAATTCGCCCGCAGCCGCGGACCCGGGCTGCTGCCGCCCGAGTCCCTCGCCCGCACCGTCGACCGGCTCGCCGGTGTGCTCTCCGCACGCCGCGGCCCGATCCAGTGAGGAGTTCACCCACGATGGCGGACGCCAAGGTCATTCCCTTCGGCGAGGAACCGCGGGCGCGCCGCAAGGCCCGGCGGTCCGCGCGCGGCACCGCCCTGGCGCCCGTACCGGAAGCCCGCA
>NZ_JBFADC010000085.1:0-1255 GCF_040641195.1 Glycomyces sp. NPDC021274
CTCTGTTGGAGCGCATGTGCCCCCACGTTGTACGGCAGGACGTGTAGGCGCAGCCGCCCCGCCTCAGTCATGTCCGCGATCCTGTGCAACTGCTCGGCCATGACCTGCGGGCCGCCGACGGGGCGCCGGAGGGCGGCCTCATCGAGCAACGTCCAGGCGACGGGCCGCATCGGCCCGTCGAGGATGCGGCGGCGTTTCGTTCGGATGACGACGAACTCATCAAGCTCCTCGGCTGTGTAGTTCGGCCGGTACGCGCGAAACAGGGCGCCTGCGTAGTCGTCGGTCTGGAGCACATCGGGGACCAACGTCAGCGCGAAGTACTGGATCAGCGTGGCTTGTTGCTCCAACTCGGCCACCGCCGCGAAATGGTCGGTGTACTTCGACTCCAGGTCCTCCAACCACCGAACGAAGAACCCGTCCGCCCCCAGCGCCTGGTCGATCCGCTGCGCGTCATCCGGTTTCGGAAGTCGCCTGCCCGCCTCGAAATGACTGATCAGCGTCGGCGAACACACCACGCGCTCGCTCAGCGCCTCCTGCGTCATGTGGGCCGCGACGCGCCGGATCCTCAGCTCCTCCCCGTACTTCTCCCTGGGGGTACGTGGCCGGCTGTCCTTGTCCATGGACTAACTCCCCGAGTTGAAAGGTACGTTGTCAGGCTCGCCCTACTACCAGCGTAGCCAGAACAGACCCCACCCTGTGAGGGAAAGACCACACAGCGTGAAGAAGCGCTGACCCCTCGCACGGAGGTTGACGACATATGACCGAGCCTGATCGAGGGCTCATGGACGGCGGGCGGCTTCTGCCGTGGTCCAGCCCGGAGGGGAAGCCCTGTTACCTCCTCGCGGGCGACGGGACCGGATACGTCTCCCGCATGGCCGACCGGGTGGAGGCGGAACAGCTCGACTCGGCGGCCCTGCTCATCGAGGAGGCCCGGCAGGTCCTTCGCGAACGGACCTGGACACCCGGCGAAATCCATCTGCTCGCGGCCGACTTGACCGCATCGCTCAGCAATGTGCGTCGGGTGGCGGTGAGCCGGGGCGCCCGCCTGCCCGCGCCCGCCGACGACTTCCCCGACCGGGCAACCGCCGAGCGGGGCGGAACCTGTCCCGCCTGAGCCGACGGGTTCGGTCCGCTAGCCGGCCGGTGCACGAGACCGCCCCGGCCGGAAAACGGGCGGCCGGTGGAACTTTCCCGTTCTGGAAACGATCAGCGCTTGACCCTGCCGCGATCGGGTCGAGAGCATCGAACCGACAGG
>NZ_JBFADC010000086.1:0-1247 GCF_040641195.1 Glycomyces sp. NPDC021274
GCTGACACCGTGCACGACGAGCCTCCGATCCCGCACATGGCCGGATCGGAGGCTCGGGACTCCAAGCTGTCGGCAGAAGTGATGTGGTTCAGGCTCGGCACGGCTGATGTCCTCCCCCACTCGTCGCGAAGAAGGACATCCGGCTTTCCTTTGCCGCCCTTCAGGCCGTACCCAGGAGACAGCGTGAAGGCCGGCCGACTAGCTGGCGAGTGTGGCGTCCAGGTACTCCTGCACCGGCCCGAACAACCCGTACGGGACGTACTCGGGAATCTGGTCGTGAGCCACCCAGGCAAGCTCGGCCAGCTCCTCGGTGTCCGCGACGTGCGCAGTTCCGCTCACCGCCTCGCAGGCGGTATAGGACATCAGCCGTCCCGTCGCCGGGTGGACGCGCTCGCCCAGCAGCTTGACGGCGGAGACGTTCAGGCCGGTCTCCTCCTTGGTCTCCCGCACTGCGGCGTCCTCGCGGGTTTCGCCGGGTTCGACTTCGCCGGCCGGGAACTGCCAGGAGAGCTTCCCCTCACTGATCCGGCGCCGGACCATCAGCACGCGTCCCTCGTGAACGATGATGGCCGCTGCAATGCCGGGTCGCTCATCGGCTGTCTGCTGCGTCACGTCTGCTCCTCCAGGACGGCTAGCACGGGTGGGAAGATCGTATCGACGGGGATGAAACGGGTCACCGCGTTTCTGGGGACCCACATCACGTCGATGTTCTCGACGGCATCGGAGTTGGTGGCCTGGCCCGCGAGGAATTCGCACAGGAAGTATTCGCACTGGACGCCGGTCACCGGGTGAAGCCGGTTTCCGAGATGCTGCCGGATCGCGCAGTGCACACCGGTCTCGTCCAGCGTTTCTCTCACGGTCGCTGTCTCGGCCCTGGCGCCTGGTTTGATCACGCCTGCCGGGAACTGCCAGCTGAGGCCCGTTGCGTCATCGTCTCGCCGGCAGACGAGCAGCACCTCGCTGTCACGTATGACGACGGCGATCGCGACACGCAGGGCCTGCGCACCTGCTGGGCCCGGTGCGGATGCGCCGCGTTCAGCGGAGACCAGGAGCGCGAACCGCTGTCGTGCCGTGGGCGGGGCTTTCTCGTGGACGGTGTCGAGGAGCTGTTGCATCTCCTTGCGCGGCACTACGGCCGGGTCGGCGTGCCAGGCCGCCACGGTCCGTACCGCGATGCCGAGCCGGGCCGCGAACTGTTCATTGGTAAGGCGCAGGGCGGACTGCAGCAGGCAGGCGTGGCGGCCATT
>NZ_JBFADC010000087.1:0-1241 GCF_040641195.1 Glycomyces sp. NPDC021274
GTGACGCCGCTCGTCGAGGGTGAGTGGAACAGGGCGACGGACCTCCCAGGCTGGTCCGTGCGCGACATCGTCTCCCATGTCATCGGCCTGGAATGCGAGATGTTGGGCGACCCCCGGCCGATCCACACGCTGCCCCGCGACCTCTACCACGTGCGCAGCGAGTCGGCCCGCCGGATGGAGGTCCAGGTCGACGTCCGTCGACACCACACCGCACCGGAGATGCTCAGCGAGCTCGAATACACCGTCATCCGGCGTTCCCGGCAGCTGCGGAACGAGACCCGCCAGCCGGACACCGTGGTGCGCAGCCCGCTCGGGGAGGACCGCACACTCGAATTCATCCTGGAGCAGCGGGCGTTCGACGTCTGGGCGCACGAGCAGGACCTGCGCCGCACGCTCGGGCAGCCCGGCAACCTCGACTCGCCCGGTGCGCTGGTGGCCCGTGATCTGCTGGTGCGGGTCCTGCCTGGCATCGTCACCAACCGAGCCAAGGCGCCGGCCAGTTCGACGGTGGTCTTCGACATCAGCGGTCCGGTGGAGTTCATGCGCACCGTCCGGGTCGACGCCGAGGGGAAGGCGACCGTCGACGGCAGCGTCTCGCTGGGCCCGACGGTGACGCTGGCGATGGACTGGGACACCTTCCACCAGCTGGCCTGCGGTCGGGTCCATCCGTCGACGGTCGCCGAGCAGGTCAAGATCGACGGTGACCAGGAGCTGGCCCAGGCCATCCTCGACAACCTCGCGGTGACGCCGTAACGGAGGCCGCGACGGCAGCCGACGGGCAACCGGCGGCGCTGACGGGACGCGGTCCTCAGCCGGCCCGAACCACTGCCCGTCGGCCGGACGGTGCGCAGGGAGTTACCCGTTTCACGTGAAACGATCTCCTTGGTTTCACGTGAAACGGTTGCCGCGGTTGCACACCGGCCTCGGCAGCGTCAGGCCGGGACGTGGACAGCCTCGACCCTGCTGACGACCAGACGTTCCCGCTCACGCCGGGCCGCACGGCTGCGCAGCCGGAGGATCTGCGTGACACCGAGCGCCTCCAGCACGAAGACCGAGGCGAACGCGATCCGGTAGTTGTCTC
Organism: Glycomyces sp. NPDC021274; assembly: GCF_040641195.1. NCBI lineage: Bacteria > Bacillati > Actinomycetota > Actinomycetes > Glycomycetales > Glycomycetaceae > Glycomyces > Glycomyces sp. NPDC021274. The sequence continues at coordinate 1,082 of NZ_JBFADC010000087.1, forward strand.
CGGTGGCGTCGAGCAGGATGCCGACGGCGAGCAGGGTGGTCATCGAGGCGGTGAAGCCGCCCATGTTGACGATGCCGGACGCGGTGCCCTGACGCTCCGGCGGATTGGCCGGCCGCGCGAAGTCGAAGCCGATCATCGAAGCGGGGCCGCAGGCACCCAG
>NZ_JBFADC010000088.1:0-1240 GCF_040641195.1 Glycomyces sp. NPDC021274
GCCGCGCCCGAGCAGTTCCACAGCACCAGCCCGGCGCCGGCCTCGTAGCGGGCCCCCGGCACGTCCAGGCACCGGGCCTGAGTCAGCTGCACATGCAGCGACTTGCGGTCCTGGTCGTACCACCAGCCCTGGTTGCGCTGCCCGTTGCAGTCCCAGCCGCCGACCGCGGTGCCGTTGCGGGACAGCCCGCCGGTGGCGTCCAGGCAGGTGCCGGTCGCGGCGTTCTTCAGCGGCCGGTAGGCGTCGTCCCAGGCGCCCGGATACAGCTTGGGCTGCCCGGTGTTCGCCGGGTCGGTGCAGGACGCCTCGCGCAGCTGCGGCGCCGCGTACAGCTGGGTCAGGCAGGACGCGAACGCGCCGTGCCCGCGGGCGTTGGGGTGGAAGGACTGGCGGACCGAATTGGCGTCCGGCGGGAAGGGGTTGGAGATGTTCACGTACAACCCGCGGGCCCAGGTCTCCGACATGCACACCTCGTGCCCGTGGAAGAGCCGCGAGGAGTCGAGGTAGGTGGCACCGGTGTCCTGTGCGATCTTCCGCATGCCCCGCTCGAAGGTCGGTACCGCCGTGTTGCGCCCCCATCCGGCGTCCGAGGTGTACCCGGTGCAGCCGCCCGGGATCTTCCCCGGGTACTGGGGGTTGTCCTCGACGTCCGGACCGATCGGGCTCGGGTACGACATCACCACGAGGCGGTAGTCGCCGTCGGCGTACCCCGCGTCCCGCATCACGGTCCGCAGGTCCCGCACCGTGGCCTCGACCTTCGGCACCAGCCCATCGACCCGCGCCTGCCATCCCGGCTGGTACTTGGGCTCGCAGGTCCCCTGGAGCAGGAACCAGCGCTCGACGCAGTCCGTCATCACCGGCCCGAACTGGAGGTCGTCGTTGGCCCCGGCGACCAACAGCACCATTTTCAGCCGGGTGTTGCGCGCCGCGATCGCCAGGCTGTCGCTCTGCACCAGTTCATCGGCGTACTGCTTGCTGCCGCCGATCCGGATGTTGCCGGTGTACGCCCCCGAGCACGCCGCGTTGTACGTCACGTCCGCGGCGATCCCGGTCCGGTGGATCGCCGAGTCCGGCGACCGGTGGCACCAGTTGGTGGGCCCGTCGGTGCCCGGCTCGTACGTCCCGACGCCCTCGCCGGAGATCTCGCTGTCGCCCAGCGAGATCAGCGAGGTCTTCCGGTCGGCGAGCGGCCGCACGGCGGCGTCGCCGTACAGCTTGGTCGCCTCCCGCGCCCGGATCC
>NZ_JBFADC010000089.1:0-1237 GCF_040641195.1 Glycomyces sp. NPDC021274
CATGGGTCTGAAGCAGACCACCACCGGCGAGACCCTCTGCGACGCGGGCTCCCCGGTGATCCTGGAGTCGATGGAGTTCCCGGCCCCGGTCATCCAGGTCGCCATCGAGCCCAAGTCCAAGGGCGACCAGGAGAAGCTGGGTGTCGCCATCCAGCGCCTGGCCGAAGAGGACCCCTCGTTCCAGGTGCACACCGACGACGAGACCGGCCAGACCATCATCGCGGGTATGGGCGAGCTGCACCTCGACGTGCTGGTCGACCGTATGAAGCGTGAGTTCCGGGTCGAGGCCAACGTCGGCAAGCCGCAGGTCGCCTACCGCGAGACCCTGCGCAAGGCGGTCGAGCGTCTCGACTACACGCACAAGAAGCAGACTGGTGGTTCCGGCCAGTTCGCTAAGGTGCAGATCGCCATCGAGCCGCTCGAGGGCGACGGGTACGAGTTCGAGAACAAGGTCACCGGTGGCCGCATCCCGCGGGAGTACATCCCGTCCGTGGACGCGGGTTGCCAGGAGGCCATGGAGTTCGGTGTTCTCGCCGGCTACCCGCTGACCGGTGTCAAGGTCACGCTCCTCGACGGCGCGTTCCACGAGGTCGACTCGTCGGAAATGGCGTTCAAGATCGCCGGTTCGATGGCCTTCAAGGAGGCCGCCCGCAAGGCCAGCCCGGCCCTGCTCGAGCCGATGATGAAGGTCGAGGTCACCACGCCCGAGGACTACATGGGCGACGTGATCGGCGACATCAACTCCCGCCGTGGTCAGATCGAGGCCATGGAGGACCGCGCCGGCGCCAAGCTCGTCACGGGCCTGGTTCCGCTCTCGGAGATGTTCGGCTACGTCGGAGACCTCCGCAGCAAGACGTCGGGTCGCGCCAGCTACTCGATGCAGTTCGACTCCTACGCCGAGGTTCCCCGGAACGTCGCCGAGGAGATCATCGCGAAGGCCAAGGGCGAGTAACTCACCCGTCGAGTTCACGCTCTAGGCTTGACTCCGGAACCCGTAGGGGCCGTTCCGCCGCAACAGCGGAGGAACGCCCCTCGGGCCCGGGCTATCCAGCAAAGATCACCTGGCGCCGATGAGTAAGGCGTACAGAACCACTCCACAGGAGGACCCCAGTGGCGAAGGCGAAGTTCGAGCGGACTAAGCCGCACGTCAACATCGGCACCATCGGTCACATTGACCACGGTAAGACGACCCTCACGGCCGCCATTACCAAGGTGCTGCACGACGCGTACCCGGACC
>NZ_JBFADC010000090.1:0-1231 GCF_040641195.1 Glycomyces sp. NPDC021274
GCGGCCTCCATGGCGTCCGTCCAGCCGGGGCCGAGGTGCAGTGTCCTGGACCGATCAGCGGACGTCGCCCATGAGCGCGACGATCTTCTTGCGGCTCAGCCACACCGCGACACCGGCCAGCACTGCCAACCCGGCCTCGGCGGCCAGCACCGGGGGACCGCTCAGGTCCGCGCCGGCGGTGGAGAGCAGGCTGGTGATGCAGTCGCCCGCGGTGACGGCGAGGAACCACACGCCCAGCATCTGGCTGGCGTACTTCTGCGGCGCCATCTTGGTGGTCACCGACAGACCGACCGGGGACAGGCACAGCTCGCCGATGGTCTGGATCATGTAGATGGACAGCAGCCACATCGGGCTGACCTTCGAGCCGTCCGAGGCCATCATCATGGGGATGATGAAGACGGCGAACGAGGCGCCGATGAAGAACATCGCCATCGAGAACTTCACCGTGGTGCTCGGCTCGCGGTCGCGGCGTGCCAGCGACATCCACAGCCAGGCGATGACCGGGGCGAGCGCCATGACCCACAGCGGGTTCACGGACTGGAACCACGACGACGGGAAGTCCATCCCGAAGACCTGGCCGTTCGTCTTCTTCTCCGCGAAGACGGACATCGTCGAGCCCGCCTGGTCGAAGATCATCCAGAACACCGCGGCGGCCACGAAGAACCAGATGTAGCCGCTGACCTTGGTCTGCTCGGTGTCGGTCAGTTCCTTGTCGCGCTTGATGCGCCCCAGAACCGTGATCGGAATGATCAGGCCGAGCAGCGCGAGCGGGATCAGCGCCCAGTCCAGGGTGAAGTGGCCGGTGAAGCCGACCACGCCGTAGAAGACCGCGGCGGCGGCGACCCAGATCAGGCCCTTGCGCAGCCACATGGCGCGCTCCTCGGCCTGCAGCGGGGTCGGCACGACGCTGGACTTCGGGCTGAGGTGGCGGGTACCGACCAGGAACGACACCAGGCCCAGGGCCATGCCGACCGCGGCCAGCGCGAAGCCCAGGTGCCAGTTGATGCTCTGGCCGACGGTGCCGATCACCAGCGGCGCCGCGAAGGCACCGATGTTGATGCCCATGTAGAAGAGGGTGAAGCCGCCGTCCCGGCGCGGGTCCTGGGGACCGTCGTAGAGGTGGCCGACCATCGTCGAGATGTTGGCCTTCAGAAGGCCCGAGCCCACGGCGACCAGCGCCAGACCCGCGAAGAACCCGGCCTGCCCCGGCACGGCCAGCACCAGGTGGCCG
>NZ_JBFADC010000091.1:0-1228 GCF_040641195.1 Glycomyces sp. NPDC021274
CCCGGCGACCCGGAGCCCGGACCAGCCGCCGCTGCCCGTCGCGCTGTCGGTGGTGGGGCCCGAATCGCCGTCGGGCGTCTGCCCCTTGATCGCCGCGGCACCGGCCTCCGGCCCGGCCTTGGCCCGTCCCAGGACGGCGACCCGCAGCACCACGCCGATCCGCGGGTCCTGTGCGACCTGGGCGGCCCTGGCGCCGAGCGTCACCGCGATGTAGAAGTCGCCCTTGGCGTGGACGGGGATGACATTGGGGTGGGTCTCGTAGCGGTTGGTCCAGGAGACCGGCACCGTCCCCATGCTCAGCGAGGCCGGCCGCCCGTTGTAGGGCACCTGTGGATTGAAGACGCCGGTTCCGCTGCCGACCGGGGCCCGGAACGGCGTGTAGACCTGGGTGCTGCCGAACGAGGTGTGGGAGCTGGCCTCGGAGCGCGGTTCGTTGGCGAACTCCACGTTGTAGCGCAGCTGTTGGCCCCAGCTGACCGGCACCTTGTACCAGAGCGTCTGCGCCGGGAGGATCTGGTCCCGCCAGACGCCCGGGCCCAACGGGCGGGCGTCGTTGAATCCGGTGCCGCCAGTGACGTCCTTGGGCGCCGTGGTGGGCAGTTCGGCGTTCTTGCCGCCCGCACCGTACTCCGGGGACGACTGTGCGGGGGTGGTGCCCTTCGCCAGCGGATGTTCCACGTGAAACATCAGCTCCATCGGCCAGCGCGCGGCGTCCGAGCCGGTGTCCGCATGGCGCTCGACGACCAGCCAGTACCGGCCCGCCTTGTCGCAGGTGCCGGTGCCGCTCTGCGTCGGGATGCGGCTGACGCCCGAGGTCAGCGGTGTGGCCCCCTCCCGCTGCCCGAACAGGGCGGTGGAGGACTCGCAACTGCCGTCCTTGTCCCGGACGATCTGGGTGCGCAGGGTGTCGAGGTAGTCGATCGCCGCACCGGAAGGTGGCACCACGGTGGCCGAGAAGTCGGCCGCCGAGGCGGCGTCCAGATCGACGGCGTAGTACCGCTTCTCGTTGGGCCCGATGCTGTCCAGGTACTGCCCGGGGGCGATGACCGGTGCGCCCGTCCGGTCGTCGGTGCCGCGGACCTGCTTGCCCTGGAACCGGTAGCCGCTCGCGGAGAGTTGGCCGGCGCGCTGAAGCTGGCGGGTGAGCGACCGGGCGTCGGGGGCGTCGTAGTACTGGCCGTTGCCGGACTTGGCGATGCACTCCAACTGGGCGCGGGCGCTGCCGGCC
>NZ_JBFADC010000092.1:0-1226 GCF_040641195.1 Glycomyces sp. NPDC021274
ATGATGTACTCGGTCGAGCCGACGTAGTCCGCCGCGGCCACGACCTCGTGCTTGCACTCGGGGTGGACCAGGACGTTCACGCCCGGGATGCGCGCGCGCACGTCGTTCACCGAGTCCAGGCTGAAGCGGCCGTGCACCGAGCAGTGGCCGCGCCACAGGATCATCTTCGCCGCCCGCAGCTCCTCGGCGGTCAGTCCGCCGTTCGGCTTGTGCGGGTTGTAGACCACGCAGTCGTCCAGGGACATGCCCATGTCCCGCACGGCGGTGTTCCGGCCCAGGTGCTGGTCGGGGAGGAACAGCACCTTGCCGCTCGCGGGGTCCACCTGCTCGAAGGCCCACTCCAGCGCCCGCTGGGCGTTGGAGGAGGTGCAGATCGTGCCGCCGTGCCGCCCGGTGAACGCCTTGATGTCCGCCGAGGAGTTCATGTACGAGACCGGCACCACCTGATCGGCGACGCCCGCCTCGGTGAGCACGTCCCAGCACTCGGCGACCTGCTCGGCGGTGGCCATGTCGGCCATCGAGCAGCCCGCGGCCAGGTCGGGGAGGATCACCTGCTGGTCGTCGCCGGTGAGGATGTCGGCCGACTCGGCCATGAAGTGCACACCGCAGAAGACGATGTACTCGGCGTCCGGCCGGGCCGCGGCGTCCCGCGCGAGCTTGAAGGAGTCGCCGGTGACGTCCGCGAACTCGATGACCTCGTCGCGCTGGTAGTGGTGCCCGAGGACGAAGACCTTCTCGCCCAGCTTGGCCTTGGCGGCGCGGGCGCGCTCGACCAGGTCCGGGTCGGAGGGCGCCGGCAGGTCACCGGGGCACTCCACGCCGCGCTCGCTCTTCGGGTCGGCCTCGCGGCCGAGGAGGAGCAGCGCCAGCGGGGTCGGCTGGACGTCCAGGGGCTGGGCGGTGGTCACGACACGCACCCTCTCTTCTCTGCGGAATGTCCTTGCGGACGGTCTCTGCGGGGACGGCGGGATGCGCTGCGGCACCGCCTTTTCGTCTATTTGACGCTATCTATCATAGCTGGTTCACGTCACTTTGACGATGGCCATAGTGTCGATGTGACGCATCAGCCCCGCGGCCCCATGGGAGCCCGTGTGCGCCGACAGCCGGCGGCGTTCCGCGGCCGGTGTGCGAGCATGAAGAAAGAGAAGGACAGCTCACGGGCAGCCGGAATTAATCCGGGGCGCCGCCGGTTACAGCTGTTCGCAACCGATGGCAAGCGGTCCGTA
>NZ_JBFADC010000093.1:0-1223 GCF_040641195.1 Glycomyces sp. NPDC021274
CGCTGGTCGCCGTGCTCCGCAGCGGCCCCAGCCAGGCAGCCAGCCGGCCACGCAGCACGTTGAGTTCAGGCGCTGCGTACCGCGAGCGGAACGGGGCGACCTTCTCGCCGGGCTTGCGCTTTTGTATCCGCAGCACGACCGACCGGTCTGTGATGGTGTCGGGCAGGTCACCGATCCCCGCGATCGCGGCCATCGCGAAGGTGGGGAACGGGGTGGGCTTGTGTTCCGGACCGGAGATCCGCCAGGCGGGCCGGTTGCGCTGATGGCCCGCGTTCAGCAGACCGCGCAGGATCTCGCTGTCGCCACTTGCCTTGGGGCCGAAGATGGTGTCCGCCTCGTCCACCAGCAAGGTGGGCGGGATCTTGCCGATGGTGCGGAAGACGACCGCCGGAGAGGTGTTCACCGTCATCATCGGGTCGTGGACGGTCTCGTAGAGCACGTCCAGCACGCGGGACTTGCCGCACCCCTTGGTCGCACTTATCACCGCCAGGCGGGGCGCGTGCTGCAGAGCGGTCTGGATGTGCGTGGCCGCCACCCACAGAGTGACCGCGGTCAGCGCCTCCTGGCTGGGCAGCACCACGTACTTGCCGATCGCCGCCCGCAACTCATCCAGCAGCGCGGCACCGTCACCGGCTGCCTCGACGCCGGCACCTTCATGGTCCCCGATGCCCGATCCCTCATCGGGGACCGAGGCGTTGTGCTGCACGGTCTCCTCCACGGCACCGCCGGTCCCCAGCGACTGCCGCGGATCAGGCTCACGGTCCCCGTTGCGGTCCCCTGGTGCAACGCCCGCATCTTGGGGACCGGTCCCCGTTTTCGCGCCGCTGTCCTGCAAGTTTCCAGCGGACGTGGAGATCGGGACCGCGACTATCGGGGACCGGGAACCGGGCACATTGCGGGGACGGTCCCCCGCCGCCGCGTCAGCGGCACGCTGGTTCCCACGCGCTTCCACGCCCGCCGATCGCTTCGCACCTTCCGGTGCAGGGGACCGTGTATCCGCCTGGTCCCCGCGACGCTGGGGGATGCCCTGGCCGGGGATTGCGGCCGTGGGCCAGACCGTGGGGGATGTGTCCGTGTTGTTGGGGGACGTAGAGTCCTCCATAGACGTTCCTCTCTGGCAAGGGGCAGGACGGGCTAGATCCCGCCCCTTGCAGGCTCGTTCGTTCAGGGATGGGTGCTGTGCAGGGGAATCTCCGGCCCTCGGCGTTGGCGCGCCGAGGGCC
>NZ_JBFADC010000094.1:0-1219 GCF_040641195.1 Glycomyces sp. NPDC021274
CTTCCCGCCGACCGTCGGCCCCGCACCTCAGTCCGCCCCTCTTCCCGATACGGAGCCCACCCCGTGAGCAGCACCCCCGACCTCCCCCTCCTGCAGATCGGCCGGCTCGGCGCCACCCCCGAGACGGGGGGAGGCTGTGGCGACGCCTGTGGGTGTGCCGGTGACGGCGACGCCTACGAGCTGGACCCGCTGACCTGTGGGCTCGACCCGGACCTGGCCGCGCTCCTGGTGGCCGCCGGCCTCGACCCCGTCCAGGTCGAGGACATCGCGCACATGGCCATCGAGGAGGACCTCGACCAGGGCGTGGACGTCACCACCGTGGCCACCGTCCCCGAAGACGCCTTCGCCACCGGGGACTTCACGGCCCGGGAGCCCGGCACGGTCGCCGGTCTGCGGATCGCCGAGGCGGTGCTCTCCGTCGTCTGCACCGACGAGTTCGCGGTCGAGCGGCACGTGGAGGACGGCGAGCGGGTCGAGGCCGGGCAGAAGCTGCTGTCCGTCACCACCCGCACCCGCGACCTGCTCACCGCCGAGCGCAGCGCGCTGAACCTCCTGGGCCGGCTGTCCGGGATCGCCACCCTGACCCGCGCCTGGGCGGATGTCCTCGAAGGCACCGAGGCCAAGGTCCGCGACACCCGTAAGACGACGCCGGGCCTGCGCGCCCTGGAGAAGTACGCGGTGCGCTGCGGCGGTGGGGTCAACCACCGGATGTCGCTGTCCGACGCGGCGCTCATCAAGGACAACCACGTCGTGGCGGCGGGCGGTGTCGCGGAGGCGTTCACGGCCGTGCGGCGCGAGTTCCCCGGAGTGCCGATCGAGGTGGAGGTCGACCGGCTCGACCAGATCCCGCCGATCCTCGCCGAGGGCGCTGACCTGATCCTGCTGGACAACTTCACGCCCGAGCAGACCCGGGAGGCCGTGGAACTGGTCGCCGGCCGCGCGATCCTGGAGTCCTCGGGCCGCCTCACCCTGGACAACGCCCGCTCGTACGCGGAGACCGGCATCGACTACCTGGCCGTGGGCGCGCTCACCCACTCCGCCCGGGTCCTCGACATCGGCCTGGACCTGCGCGAGAGCGACGACGAGAGCCTCTGATCGCCATGCTGCTGACCATCGACGTGGGCAACACCCACACCGTGTTGGGCCTGTTCGACGGTGACGAGATCGTCGAGCACTGGCGGATCTCGACCGACGCCCGCCGCACCGCCGACGAACTGGC
>NZ_JBFADC010000095.1:0-1219 GCF_040641195.1 Glycomyces sp. NPDC021274
CTCGATCGAGAACTGCTTCTCGTCCTCGACCAGCACCACCCGCACCGGCGCCGTGATGCCGTGGATCTCGTGCAGCCCCACGGCCCGGCTGCACGCCTCGCCCACGGCGAGCCGCACCTCGTCCAGCACGGCCTCGTCCACCCCCGCACGCCGTGCCACGGCAGCCGCGACCAGACGCGCGGTCCGGACGTGCTCGGGAAGGGCGCTGAAGCGAAGTTCGACGGTGGCCATGCCATCCCCCTCGTGATGCGGGCGTGCAACGCAGGGGGCCGGACGGGTGCGTCCGGTACCCCCCACTCCTTCCACCCCCGCGCCCGGGGCGCGGGGGACCGGCAAACCGTCAGTCAGTGGCTGCGACGGCTTCGTCGACCGAGGTGTGGATCGGGAACACCTTGGTCAGACCGGTGATTCGGAAGATCTTGAGAATGCGCTCCTGATTGCAGACCAGGCGCAGCGAGCCCTCATGGGCACGCACCCGCTTCAGTCCGCCCACCAGGACGCCGAGCCCTGTGGAGTCCAGGAAGTCGACACGCTCCATGTCCACCACGAGGTGGTAGCTTCCGTCGTTCACAAGCTCGACCAGCTGCTCCCGCAGCTTGGGCGCGGTGTATACATCAATCTCGCCACCGACCTCGACGACCGTACGGTCGCCAACGGTCCGGGTCGACAGGGACAGGTCCACGGATCCTCCAGCACCTTGCTATCGAGCGGTCGCCCCCCTGGGGCCTCCCCACCGAGGTAGGGGCGGATCGGCAGCCGCCATGGCATTCAATCACTTACCAGCAGGCGTGCACGACGCCTTGTGAGCATTGTCCGTCACACCGGTGACACACTCGGTGCCGATGGCCTCCAATCGACTCCCGCCGGATCCTGGCGCGCACACTTCCCCAGGCATGATTCTCGACCGTCTGGCCCGGGGCGCGACCCGCGCTGCGCGCATCACTCATACGGAGCACTTGCCCCCGCGCATCGGCACCCATGCCGACTGGCCGGCACAGATCCGGCCGGAAGTGATCGACGCCATCCGTTCGGCCGGAATCGATCGCCCCTGGGCCCACCAGGCACGCACGTCCGAACACGCACTGCGCGGCGAATCGGTCGTGGTCGCCACCGGCACCGCCTCCGGCAAGTCGCTGTCCTATCTGGCGCCCGTGCTCTCCACCCTCCTGGACGGCTCCGAGGCGCCCAACGGCCGGGGGGCCACGGCCCTGTACCTGGC
>NZ_JBFADC010000096.1:0-1206 GCF_040641195.1 Glycomyces sp. NPDC021274
GTCGCTCCAGTCCCCGCTGATGTGATCGACCTCCAGCGTCATGGGCTTGCCGAGCCATTCGGGGTCGACGCCGCACTCGGCGCACTCCTCTGGCACTCCGACGTCGCGGAGCGCGCGACGGAGAAGATGGGTTCGCGTTCGGCGCTGGCCTTCGTGCCGGACCAGGATGTCTGCGGGGCACTTGATGCGCACCGGGCCCGGCTTGCCGCGCTGATGTGCCTGCCCGAGGAAGTGGGAAGTGTCGAGGCCGTCCTGGGCCACCCACGTGCGGAACAGAGCGCGGAACCGGCCGCTATAGGGTTCCTTCCCGAGTGCGCGCAGGGCGCCGGCGATGGAAGTCGACCCCTCGACTGCGTGGCGCAGCTCCTCGGTGGCCGGTTTCGAGTGCGCCCCATCGGCCCGCACCCGGCGTCGCATGTGCGAGACGTCGATCCCGATGTGGTCGAACCGCCGGCAGAGATGCCGGCGGAGCTTGCCGTACGGCCGGGTGCCGAAGAACGCGATGACCTCGTCGACGTCGGAGCATTGCGTGGCGGCTTCGACCAACCGCTCGTGGGTGTACTGCACTCCGTGGCTCATACCGCCTCGCCCCTGGTGCGGGCCTTGCCCCGACCGCGGTAATTGTCTGTCGTCGCGTGGCAGTTGGGGCAGAGGAATCGAAGGTTCTCGATCCGGTTGTCGCGCCAGTTGCCGTCGATGTGGTCGACTTCCAGAGGGAGCGGCTCCCCCTGTCAGACCGGTTCGATTCCGCACAGGGCGCAGTGCTCCTCTACGCCCAGCTCGCACATCGCCCTTTTGAGCCGGCTATTCGGAATGCGCGTGGCGTGCGCCGACGTGGCCTCGACGAGGATCTCCTTGGCCGTCCGGCGACGTTGGTTGTACCTCATGTTCTCCGTACGGACCACCGTTGAGAAGTGCGAGGTGTCGATTCCGTACGCCTTGATGCGTCGGGCGATGTTGGTTTGGTGGCCACCTACGCACTCAAGCCCTAGCCGGCGTACGACCTCGTTGACGCTCGTGGACAAGGCGACCACGGGCTCAAGGGTCTCCTTCGTCCACTTCACCCCCTCCCGCTCGAAGTGCGACGTATCCACCCCCAGCCTCCTCATCCGCTCCTTGACGTACTTCCGCTTCGAACTCCGCGGGTCCACCCCCAACTTCCCCAACGCCTCCGACAACGTCCGCGACGACGACGCCGCGCCGTCC
>NZ_JBFADC010000097.1:0-1201 GCF_040641195.1 Glycomyces sp. NPDC021274
CAGCACAGTGCGGAGCCTTCCCCGGACCAGGGAAGTGTCAAAGTGCCGGAATGAAGCACCGGCTCGGTATCCCTTAGGTTTTTCTAGGTATATCTGGGTTGTGTTGTAAACCGTCACTCCAACACCATTCCTCTCCGCTGTAGGGCAGCCCCGACCCGACCTCGGAGCGCACCAGGCCCCACAGAGCACCTGTACGCCCGTCTGCGGGTATGCGAAAGCCCCGGCGACCCGTGGGGGCAGCCGGGGCTGTTCGGGGCTGTGGTGACTGGTTATGCGGCGGTTGCGAGCCCTCGCGGAGACAAGTTCCGGTGTGCGTTCGCCCCGGGTGCGGGCGCGTGGTTCGGGTTGTCTTCCGCCGCGAGGTGATCGGTCACGGTCGCAGCTTCCTCGATGCACGGGTCAAGGTCCCCGGTGATGGCGAACTCCACCCGGCGCAGATCGAGCGTCCGCCATCCGCCCTTGGTTCCGCGCTTCACGTCCAGGCGTGCCCCTGCCTCGATGAGCATGGCGCGTTTGCCTGCCGTGTCGGCTGCGTGCCATTCGTCGGCGAACGTGCGACCGGTGGGGATGATCTCGCGCCGGGGCTCGGTCTTCTCCCGCGTCTCCAGCTCTGCCAAGCGTGCGTCCAGGGCGTCCGCACGGCGCTGCCACTCGGCTTGCGCTGCCTTGGACTTCTGGCGCCCCTTCTGCTGCTGGTGTTCGGCGAACTCGGCCGTGGTGGCGTCGATTTCGGGCTGTGGGTCGTACCCGGGTATCTCCGTGACGCGCGTGAACTGCACCGAGCCGACCAGGCGCAGGAACTCGGCGGTCACGTACTCGTCCACCCACGTTCCGCGGACGGTGACCGGGGCGGGGCAGTGCGCTCCGTTCTTGTAGGACGCACAGCCGTAGTAGCCCAGCGACTTGTTCAGGTACATGCGGCTGCCGCATCCGGTGCAGTGGATCACGCGCAGCAGCAGCGCCGCCGAGTCCTTACGCGTCGGTGCCTTCTCCGCCGTGGGCTTCGGTGCCAGCAGTGCGCCGATCTGGTCGAACTCCTCCCGGGTCACGATCGGCGTTTCAGTCGCCATGACGGGGTTGCCCTGGTCGTCACGGACGGGCTTGTCCTTGTGCATCTTCCAGCCCAGCAGAGCGGGATTGGTCAGCATCCGCACGATGGTCTGACCACGCCACTGCCCGCGCTTCTTCTTCGGCTCCTCGG
>NZ_JBFADC010000098.1:0-1197 GCF_040641195.1 Glycomyces sp. NPDC021274
CTGCGGGAGGGCGGACTTGACGGGCTTGGTGTAGTAGCCGGCGACTCCTTCGTTGAGGATGTCGTTGTCGGTGCCCTTCTTGACCAGCACCTCGCCGTTGTCCATCGCCGGTACGTGGAGGAAGCCGATGCCGTCCTTGGTGTCCAGCGCTCCCGGCCCCTTGGGGCCCGGTGGCGCGGCGGCCCAGTGCTTGCGGACCTGGTCGCTCTGCTTGTGGGATTCGCGGTCGGCGAGGACGTTGGTCCACCACAGCGAGTAGACGACGAACAGGCCCAGGATCAGCCCGGCCGTGATGAGGAGTTCACCGATGACGCTGACGACGGAGGCGAAGGTGCGCCACCCCCGGCGTGGCTCCGGTGACGTCGCGGACCCGTCGCGGTCCTCGTCGATTCCGCTGGCAGTCACCGGTTAGCTCCCCTTCAGTTGTCCGCTCAGCCGGCGAGCGCTTCCGGTTTGCCCTTGCTCCGTGGCCGCTCGTCCACCATCTTGCCCCAGACGATCAATCGATAGGTACTGGTGAACTCCGGGGTGCATGTGGTCAGGGTGAGGTACCGCCCCGGGCCGGTGAATCCCGAGCCGGGCGGGACCGGGCCGATCACGCTGGTGTTGCTGGGAGAGGTCTGCGGGAGGACGCTCTCCATCTCGTAGGTGTAGTAGGCGCTCTGCGTCTCGACGACGATCTTGTCGCCCTTGGTGAGGCGGTTGATGTAACGGAACGGCTCGCCATGGGTGTTGCGGTGGGCGGCGACGGCGAAGTTGCCGGCCTTGTCCCAGGGCATCGCGGTCTTGATACCGCTGGCGGCGTCGTAGTGGCCGATCATGCCGTGGTCGAGAACGGAGTGCTTGTCGATGCCCTGGGCGATCGGGGCCTTCACGTCGAGCTTGGGGATGTACATGATGCCGAAGCGCTCGCCGTCCGCGAGGTTCTTCTTCTCGCCGCCGCCCTGCTCCCACTGGTGCTGAAGGTTGTTGGCGGCGCCGCCCGCCTCCTCGTCGGCCATCACGTTGGTCCACCACAGCTGATAGGTGACGAACAGCAGCATCAGCACGCCGAGGGTGATGAACACTTCGCCCAGTGCGCGGCTGGCGATCAGGCCGGGGCTGTCCTTGGCGGCGCGCTGCGCCCGGCGGGCCTCGACCCGGGTCATGGGGGCCTTGGGCGCCTCGACGTCCGTCGCGGCGGCCGGGGCCGAAGCG
>NZ_JBFADC010000099.1:0-1190 GCF_040641195.1 Glycomyces sp. NPDC021274
TTCCGGGTGGAGGTGGAGAACTTCTCCCGGCTGCACCACCAGCGGCTCGGCCCCATGTACGCGTGGCTGGACGAGCTGGACGCGCAGATCGCGGAGGCCGTGGCGGCGCGCTCCGGCGACCCCGAGGACATCCGTAAAGCCCGCGAGGCACGTGCGTCGGTGTTGCCGATGCCGCAGGTGGAGGAGCTGTTCCACGGCTGGCTGGGGTCGGAGGGGCTGTTCCCCGAGGCGCAGGCGATGCTCACGGATCAGCCGGTTCAGCCGCCGCCGAAGGTGCGGCCCGGCGAGGAGGCCCGCAAGCTCTACCGCGACCTGGTGCGCCGGGCGCATCCGGACCTGGCGCGGGACGACGCGGAGCGGGCCAGTCGGGACGGGTTCATCGCGCGGGTCAACGCTGCGTACGGGCGGGGCGACGAGGCGTTGCTGCGGGAGCTGGTGCGGGAGTGGGAGGCCGGTCCGGCGCCCGCCGAGCGTCGGCCGAGCGAGAACGAGGAGCTCTATGCCCGGCTGGAGTGGCTGGCCGAGCGCAAGGAGCTGCTGGCTTCGGTCGTCGCGGAGCTGGAGGCCAGCGCGATCGGCTCGATGATCAGGATGGCGCCGGACGATCCGGATGCGCTGCTGGACGAGATCGCCGAGAAGCTGATGGCCGACGTCCGGGAACGCGAGGCGTATCTCGCCCAGCTGGTCGGGTAGCGTCGGGAGTATGCATTTTGGTTCTGTGCCCACGGTCGGTGTCGATGTCCTCACGCCCGAGGACTTCCTCCTGGACGTCCGTGAGGACGACGAGTGGGCGGCCGGGCACGCCGAGGGCGCGCTGCACATTCCGATGAGCGAATTCGTCGCCCGTTACGGGGAGTTGACGGAGGCGGCGCCGGACAGCGGCAAGGTCTATGTGATGTGCCGGGTCGGTGGGCGGTCGGCTCAGGTCGCGCAGTATTTGATCCAGCAGGGCATCGACGCGGTGAATGTCGCGGGCGGTATGCAGGCGTGGGAGGCGGCCGGGCATCCGGTGTCGGACGGCAAGGGCGGCGTGGGGACCGTCATCTAGGTCCTCGGGGCTCTCCTCCAGGCCCTCGGGGATCTCCCCGTAGGGCCTGGTCTGCTGTGGCGGCCCGTGGCGTGTGGGTTTCAGCTGAGCGGGTGTGCGGCGAGGAGTTCGCCGCCGCCCATGAGGAAGCACTCGGCGAACT
>NZ_JBFADC010000100.1:0-1185 GCF_040641195.1 Glycomyces sp. NPDC021274
GGCCCGCGCGGGCTGAAGCTGGCGGCCCGCTACGGGCAGGCGTGGGTGACCACCGGTGACCCCAAGGTGTCGAACGCGGGCGGCACCCCGGCCGAGTCGCGGGAGGCCATTCGCAGGCAGGTCGAGGGGCTGGCCAAGGCGTGCGCCGACCAGGGCCGGGACTTCGCCGAGCTCCACAAGATCATGCTGACCGGCTTCACCCCGGACCAGCCGCTGGACTCCGTGGATGCCTTCGTGGACTTCGCCGGGCGCCACGCCGAGCTGGGCATCGAGGAACTGGTCATCCACTGGCCGATCGCGGATTCGGTCTTCGCGGCCGACCCGGCGGTCTTCGAGCGGATTGCCACCGAGGGGCTGGCGCAGCTCGGCGCCTAGGCCGTGTCCGCAAAGTCCCGCCCCCCGGGCGAACGACGGGACTTTGTGGACACGCCCTAGCCACCCAGCCTCGACTTCAGGCCGTACATCCCGATTCACCCCGGTATCCCGGCCGGGGCTTTACCCGGTATATAGCCGGCAAGAGGGAGAATTGGGGCAGCGGTGCAGTGTGCGGGACCCGGCGCGCGGAGACGACTGCGTGACCGGGCCGGCGCACTGTGCGAAATGCGGTGCGTTGTGGAGGAGCCATGGCACAGACCCGATTCGCCCCGGACCGCGGGCTGACCTCGCGCATGGTCATGACGATGTTCTTCATCGGGCTGCTGTACGTCGTGGTCGTCAGCGCGCTGGTGGTACTGCTCAAGGGCGCCTGGGTGGTGGTGCTGCTGATCGCGGGGGGCATGTTCGTCGCACAGTTCTGGTTCAGCGACCGGATCGCGGCCTACAGCATGGGGGCGCACGAGGTCACGCCGGAACAGGCGCCCGAGCTGCACGGTGCCGTGGACCGGCTCTGTGCCCTGGCCGATATGCCCAAGCCGAGGGTCGCGATCGCCGAATCCGATGTACCGAATGCCTTCGCCACCGGCCGTAACCAGCAGAACTCCATGGTCTGCGCGACGACCGGGCTGCTCAGGCGGCTGGAGCCGGAGGAACTGGAGGGCGTGCTGGCCCACGAGCTGTCGCACGTCGCCCATCGCGATGTCGCGGTGATGACCATCGCGTCGTTCCTCGGGGTGCTGGCCGGCATCATCACCCGCGCTGCCCTGTGGAGCGGTGTCGGGCGCAACAACCGCGATCAGAATGCCGCCA
>NZ_JBFADC010000101.1:0-1178 GCF_040641195.1 Glycomyces sp. NPDC021274
CGAGGACGTCCACCAGGGCGTCGACCCGGTCCGCGTCCAGTCCCCCGGTGGCCGTGGTCAGCGAGGACGAGCCGACCTTCACCACGATCCGGCGGGCGTCTTCCACGTCCTGCCTGTGCCCTGCCACCTGCATACCCCTGTGTTCGCCCGTGCTCGTCCGTGTTCGGCTGTAGCAGCCGATGCATTTAGCCGTACGGAATCCGTACAGCGGCAATCTACGGCAGCACCCCCTGCGGACGCCTCGCCATATCGCCTGGCGGACGCCCCCGCGGACACCGGGATCCGTGCATTTCGAGTCGAGGCTGAAAAAATTAAGACGGATATTGGCGCTCGAAGGTTGCGTTCGATTGGTCCGTTTCGCGGTGAAGAGAGCCACATCAGATTGGCACCAAGGCCAACGAGGTCATACGGTCGGGTGTCCATCGGTCCCGTTTCGTCGCCTCGGCGGCGTCGCAGCGCGGGACCGGCCGCCGTCCCCGGCCTCCCCCCATGACCTTTCTGCTGCCAGGAGCTCTCTCCCGTGCCTTCCGCCGGAATCGCCCCCAGACGAGCCGTCCAGCTCGCGGCGCTCTTCGCGATGATGGTCGCGTTCACCGCCCAGCTGATCGGCGCGCTGCTGCCCGTCATTCCGCTGTTCATCGCAGCGTCAGTGGTCAACCTGGGGCTTGACCTGGTCCTCCAGCACCAGCAGCCGGCCCTGCTCGCCCTGCTCGGCCGGATCCGCTTCGATGTGACGGTACGTCAGCTGCTGCGGGACATACTGATGTTGGTCGGCCTGCTGCACATCGACGGCATCAACCCCCTGGAGGAGCAGGCCCCCCTCACCATCACCCTGCTCGCCTTCTACGGCACCCACTTCGTGTGCCAGGCGGTCGCGGTCCTGGTCCGCCGCTCCCGGAGCCTGCCGTTCGTCACCCGCAACATCGACGCGAGCGCGCTGGGACTCGCCGACGCCCCGCCGCGGCTCCTCTACCGCCAGACGGGCCGGCGGCTGCTGCGCTTCTCGGTGCCCACCACGACCGGAATGATGATCACCGCGGTCACCGGCAACGTCTTCTGGGGCGGCATCGGCATCGGCGTCGCCCTGCTGCTCTCGGCCGGCGGCACCCTCTACTTGAGCAGCTGGCTGCTGCCCGGCAAACAGGTCGTCGGCGAGCAGCGCGCCCTGGCCTGGCTGG
>NZ_JBFADC010000102.1:0-1173 GCF_040641195.1 Glycomyces sp. NPDC021274
GGTCGAGGCTGACCTCGACGGGTACGAAGGGAGTTCGGGTCAGGTGGAGGGACACGTCGTCGGGGACCCAGCGCCACAGCTCGCGGTCGAGCGCGAAGTCGAAGGGCGCGACGACGCCCACGCCGAGCTGGGGCTGTGGGCCACCCAGGAAAGAGACGTCCATGAAGGCCCCTAGAAGGCACGAAGGGCTGGAATGGCAAGGCCAGTGGCCGGGGGGAGGTGATGCAGCCGGACAAGCCGGGACGTCGGGACAGAGCCGTTGTTGACACGGTAGATACGACTTCTTAGCGTGGTCAATCCTCGCATCTCAGGCATCTGTCGGCGCCCTGTTTCGTGATACGGGGCACTCGTTTCAGAACGGTTTCTCTGGCCTATGTCCGATCGCACCGGAAACACCGGAAGCACCGACGACACCGGAAGCACTGGCAGCACCGTCAGTCCGGTCAGCCCCGTCAGCATCGTCCTCGTGTTGGGTTCCGATCCGCTCCCGCGGCTGGACCGGCTCACCGGCCGGGCCGAGGTGGTCTTCGCCGACGAGAAGACCCTGGCCGGCCTACTCCCCACCGCCGATGTGCTGTTGGCCTGGGACTTCACCTCCGACGCGATCCGGGAGAGCTGGCCCGGGCGCGGCCCGCGGCCCCGCTGGGTGCACACCGCGAGCGCCGGCGTGGACCGGCTGCTGTGCCCGGCGCTGATCGCCGACGACACCGTCGTCACCAACGCCCGCGGGGTCTTCGAGCAGCCGATCGCCGAGTACGTCGCCGGACTGGTGATCGCCATGGCCAAGGACTTCTACGGAAGTTGGGAGCTCCAGCGGCAGCGGCGCTGGCAGCACCGGGAGACGCTGCGGCTGGCCGGGACCCGCGCGGTGGTGGTGGGCGCGGGGCCGATCGGCCGGGCCGTCGGAGGCACCCTGCTGGCACTGGGTGTCGAGGTCGATCTGGTCGGCCGTCGGGAGCGGGACGGCGATCCGGAATTCGGCCGGGTGCACGCCGCCGGGGCCCTGAACGGGCTGTTACCGCATGCCGATTGGGTGGTCTGCGCGGCGCCCCTGACGGAGGAGACCCGGGGGATGTTCGGGGCCGCGGCGTTCGCGCTGATGCCGCGCCGGGCCCGCTTCATCAACGCCGCGACCAGCGCCTCCTCGTCCACCAGCGGCCCCCGCGCGACGTT
>NZ_JBFADC010000103.1:0-1172 GCF_040641195.1 Glycomyces sp. NPDC021274
AAGGAGTAACGAGTGCCGCGCGTGAAAGGTCACTAAACCTTGTTCACGCACTCTTTCGTGTGGGATTACCTCGCTCTAAAGGATTGATTGCTGGAATTGTGCTGACGAGGTCCGGGGTGATCCCCTGTGTGGGACTGTGGATGGGTGTGGGGTCACTAGAGGGATATGTCGACTCTGTCCGACTCGCATGTCGACTTACCCACAGGTCGAGAAGCGAGCCTGTGGATAACTTTGTGGACAACCGGAGCGGCAGTCGGGCGGCGCCGCGGACCGGCCCCTCCGGCCCCGCCGAAGGCGCAGGTCACAGCCTGTAACCCAAGAGGAGCGGGCGGTGGTGTGCTCAGCCCCGCCCGTCCAGGCAGCGGGCCAGCCAGTCCGAGGCGCCGGTGAACGCCGCGTCGGTCACCTGCGGCCGCACGTTCGCGCTCACCTCGTCCGCCCGCGGATACGAGCCGAGGAACCGCACATCGCGGCAGACCCGCTTGAGGCCCATCAGCACCTCGCCCACCCGGCGATCGGTGACATGGCCCTCGCAGTCCACCGAGAAGCAGTAGCGGCCGATGCCCTCGCCCGTCGGCCGGGACTCGATCCGCATCATGTTGACCCCGCGGACCGCGTACTCCTGGAGCAGCTCCAGCAGCGCACCGGGGTGGTCGGCGGCCAGCCACAGCACCACCGAGGTCTTGTCCGCGCCGGTGGGCGCCGCGGGCCGGGCCGGGCGGCCGACCAGGACGAAGCGGGTGGCGGCGTTCTGCGCGTCGTGGATGTCGGTGACCAGCGGGGCGAGGCCGTACGTCGTCGCCGCGAACTCACCGGCGAAGGCGCCGTCGTAGCGGCCCTCCTGGACCAGCCGCGCACCGTCGGCGTTGGAGGCCGCCGACTCCCAGACTGCGTCCGGGAGTTGGGTGGCCAGCCACTTGCGGACCTGGGGCTGGGCGACCGGGTGCCCGGTCACCGTCTTCACGTCGGTCAGCTCCGTGCCCGGGCGCACCAGGAGCGCGAAGGCGATCGGCAGCAGCACCTCGCGATAGATCATCAGCGGTTCGCCGGAGGCCAGTTCGTCGAGGGTGGTGGTCACCCCGCCCTCGACGGAGTTCTCGATCGGCACCAGCGCCGCCGCGGCCTCGCCGGCCCGCACCGCGTCCAGCGCGGCCGGCACCGACACCATCGGC
>NZ_JBFADC010000104.1:0-1170 GCF_040641195.1 Glycomyces sp. NPDC021274
CCGGGAACTCCATCGACTCCAGGATCACCGGGGAGCCCGCGTCGCAGAGGGTCTCGCCGGTGGTGGTCTGCTTCAGACCCATGACGGCGACGATGTCGCCGGCACCCACCGCGTCGATCTCCTCACGCTTGTTCGCGTGCATCCGGTAGATCTTGCCGATGCGCTCCTTCTTGCCCTTCACCGAGTTCTGCACCTGCGTGCCGGCCTCAAGGCGGCCCGAGTACACCCGGATGAAGGTGAGCTTGCCCAGGTGGGGGTCGCTCGCAATCTTGAACGCAAGGGCGGCCAGCGGCTCGTCCTCGGACGGCTTGCGCTTGACGATCTCCTCCGGGTCGTTGACCGCGTGGCCCTCGATGGCCTCGACGTCCAGCGGGGAGGGGAGGTAGCGCACGACCGCGTCGAGCAGGGGCTGCACGCCCTTGTTCTTGAACGCGGTACCGCAGAACACCGGGGTGACGGTGACGACGTCAGCCTTGCCGGAGGCGATGGTGATACGACGGATCGCGGCGTAGAGCTGCTCCACGGTGGGCTCCTGGCCCTCCAGGTACAGCTCCATGACCTCTTCGTCGTTCTCGGCCACGGTCTCGAGGAGCTTGCCGCGCCATTCGTCGGCAGCCTCGATGTGCGTGTCCGGGATGTCGACGGTGTCGTACATCTCGCCCTTGGCGGCCTCGGCCGACCAGACCAGGGCCTTCATCGTCACGAGGTCGACGACGCCCTTGAAGTCCATCTCGGTGCCGATCGGCAGCTGCATCACGATCGGGGTCGCACCCAGGCGATCCGAGATCATGTCGACGCAGCGGTGGAACTCGGCACCCGTACGGTCGAGCTTGTTGACGAAGCAGATACGCGGAACGCCGTAGCGGTCCGCCTGACGCCAAACGGTCTCGGACTGGGGCTCAACACCGGCAACGCCGTCGAACACCGTCACCGCACCGTCGAGCACGCGCAGCGAACGCTCCACCTCGACGGTGAAGTCGACGTGGCCCGGGGTGTCGATGATGTTGATGGTGTTGTCGACGTTGTCCAGCGGCCAGTGGCAGGTCGTCGCGGCAGACGTGATCGTGATGCCGCGCTCCTGCTCCTGCTCCATCCAGTCCATCGTGGCAGCGCCGTCGTGGACCTCACCGATCTTGTACGAAACACCGGTGTAGAACAGGATCCGCTCGG
>NZ_JBFADC010000105.1:0-1165 GCF_040641195.1 Glycomyces sp. NPDC021274
CCGGCCGTGATCATCGCGAGCCGCTCCTCGACGCCGTCGGTGCCGTCGAAACCGAATAAGCCGGACGCGGCGACCTCGTACGCCGAGCGCCGCCGGCTGTTCGAGCTGCCGCGCTCCTCGTGGGCGGACTACAACACCGAACTGCTCTCGCAGGGCGGCGGCATCCACCCGCGGTCGGCCAAGTCCATCCCGATCAACGCCCAGGTGCGGGCCGCGCTCGGCATCGAGGCCGGCGTGAAGAAGATGACGCCGGCCGACCTGATGCAGACCATCCTCAAGGCCCCCGTGGACCTGCTGTGGAACGGCGGCATCGGCACGTACGTGAAGGCGTCGACGGAGTCGCACGCCGACGTGGGCGACAAGTCCAACGACGCGATCCGGGTCAACGGCGAGGACCTGCGGGTCAAGGTCGTCGGCGAGGGCGGCAACCTCGGCCTGACCCAGCTGGGCCGGATCGAGTTCGCCTCGGCAGGCGGGAAGATCAACACCGACGCGATCGACAACAGCGCCGGTGTGGACACCTCCGACCACGAGGTCAACATCAAGATCCTGCTCAACTCCGTCGTCGCCAACGGCGACATGACGGTCAAGCAGCGCAACAAGCTGCTGGCGCAGATGACCGACGAGGTCGGCTCGCTGGTGCTGCGCAACAACTACGCGCAGAACACCGCGCTGGCGCTGGCCCTCGCCCAGTCCTCCAGCATGCTCCACGCCCAGCAGCGCTTCATGCGCCGCCTGGTGCGCGACGGACACCTGGACCGGGCGCTGGAGTTCCTGCCCACCGACCGGCAGATCCGGGAGCGGCTGAGCGCCGGGCGCGGCCTGACCCAGCCGGAGACCGCGGTCCTGCTCGCCTACACCAAGATCACGGTGGCCGACGAGCTGATCCAGACGGCACTGCCGGACGACCCCTACCTCCAGCACCTGCTGCACGCCTACTTCCCGACCGCGCTGCGGGAGAAGTTCACCGAGCAGGTCGACGGGCACGCGCTGCGTCGCGAGATCGTCACCACGGTGATGGTCAACGACACCGTCAACACCGGCGGTACGAGCTTCCTGCACCGGATGCGGGAGGAGACCGGGGCGTCGCTGGAGGAGGTCGTCCGGGCGCACACCGCGGCCCGCGCGATCTTCCGGCTCAACCAGGTCTGGGACGACGTCGAGG
>NZ_JBFADC010000106.1:0-1153 GCF_040641195.1 Glycomyces sp. NPDC021274
GGCGGTCAGGTCGCACAGGAAGAGGCGGTTCTCCACCTGCTGCGGGGTGTCCGCCTTCAGGACCGGGCACTGGTCGTAGAACGTCGTGTAGAGCGACGCCAGCTGGTAGAGGTACGCGGCCAGCTTGTGCGGTGCGTACTCCGCCGCGGCCTCGGCGACCGTGTCGCCGAACGCGTCCAGGTGCAGGCCCAGCGCCCGCTCCGCCGGGGCGAGTTCGAGCTCAAGGTGGGCGGTCGGCTCGGTCGCGCCGGCCTTGCGCAGGATCGACTGGATCCGGGCGTAGGCGTACTGGAGGTAGACGGAGGTGTCGCCGTTGAGCGAGACCATCTGGTCCAGGTCGAACTTGTAGTCCCGGCTCGGCGACGTCGACAGGTCGGCGTACTTCACCGCGCCGATGCCGACCTGCGCGGCCCGCTCCTGGATCTCGTCCTCGGTGAGGTCCTGCGCCTTCTCCCGCACCACCTCGGCGGCGCGCTGCACCGCCTCGTCGAGGAGGTCCTCCAGGCGCACCGTCTCGCCCGCACGCGTCTTGAACGGCTTGCCGTCCGCGCCGAGCACCGTGCCGTAGCCCATGTTGTGGGCCTTGACCTCGTCGTTGAGCCAGCCGGCCCGGCGGGCCGTCTCGAAGACCATCCGGAAGTGCAGCGACTGGCGGACGTCGACGACGTAGAGCAGCGTCGTCGCCCGCAGGTCGAAGACGCGGTTGCGGATCGCGGACAGGTCGGACGCCGCGTAGCCGAAGCCGCCGTCCGCCTTCTGTACGATCAGCGGAACGGGCTTGTCGTCCTTGCCCTTGATGTCGTCGAAGAAGACCACCAGCGCGCCCTCGGAGCGGACGGCGACGCCCGACTCCTCCAGCATCCGGGCCGTCTCGGCCATCAAGTCGTTGTACGCGGACTCGCCGACGATCTCCTCGTCGCGGATCTCCATGTCCAGCTTCTCGAAGACCGAGTAGAAGTAGATCTTCGACTCGTCCACGAACCGCTGCCACAGGTCCAGCGTCTGCCGGTCGCCGGACTGCAGGGCGACGACCCGCTTGCGGGCCCGCTCCTTGAACTCCTCGTCGGAGTCGAAGACCGCGCGCGACGCCTTGTAGACCCGGTTGAGATTGCTCATCGCCTGCTCGCCGTCGGTGTCGGCGGCCGGGGCCAGC
>NZ_JBFADC010000107.1:0-1144 GCF_040641195.1 Glycomyces sp. NPDC021274
ACAGCGCAGACCGACCTCACTGATCCCGGCCGCCAAGCGCGGTGCAGGATCGATATCAGTTCGACACGCCGTTTCCGGACCAGAGCAACTGTGACGACAGTCGGCATCCACACCCGCGGGACCAGGTGAACTGAGATTTCCACAGACTCGGAATCTCAGTCCTTCTGGTCGCCGCAGGCCACAAACCTCACCGCGGACCAGATCTTTTGCGACGGGACATCGAGTCGGCGAATGCGGAGAACAGGTAGGTCAGAGCGTTGGTCCGACGCGGCCACGAACGCGCACAGTGCAGCTCCGCTGAGTAGGTCCGGAGCGCGGTGCCGGGATTGCTCCCAGTCCGTTTCTCCGGACCTCTCGCCGAACCCGCCGTGCGCCTCTCAGCGCAACGGGCTCTCCACGGTTTCTGCCGTCAGACGGGGTTCGCAGGTTGCCACGGGTTGGGGATCGTGCTGGCCCGGTATCGGTAACGGCTGACCGTCACCGATGCGATCTGGAACAGTTCGATCCCGTCCGCTGCGATCGGTAGCCACCGCCCGGTGGGCGTGGTGAACCGGCGGCGGACGTCGCCCCAACTCCAGTGGTGACGTTCCCGCAGCATGCGGATCAGACGCCACCACACGAAGGCGTCAAGCTTCGTGAAGACATGCTTGGCGACAGCGTGCTTGAAGTAGTTGGCCCAACCGCGCATGATCTGAGTGAGTCTGATCAGCACGGCGGCAAGATCCTGCTGCGATGTCCTGCCTGTCAGGGCACGGACCTTCGCCTTCAAAGACCGGATGGGCCGGTCTGCGATGAAGGTGTAGACGTGCCATTTGTTCGTGCCTCCTTTGCGTTTCCACTGGATGCGGAAGCCCAGGAAGTCGAACCCGTCACTCATGTGCGCGATCCGGGTCTTGGCCTGCGACAGTCGCAGGCCAAGAGGTTCGAGCACGTCAGCGACTTCCTCGCGCAGTGCCGCGGTGTCGGCCTCGGTGCCGTGCACCAGGACGACGAAGTCGTCCGCGTAGCGGACAACCCGCCACGTCGGACGACCCTTGCGGCGCCGGTAGGCGCGTTTACCTTCGGTGGACATCGTCCCGCCCGGCTCCCACGACTCGTGCAGGTGCTCATCGAGCGCCGACAGAGCAATGTTCGCCAGCAGCGG
>NZ_JBFADC010000108.1:0-1139 GCF_040641195.1 Glycomyces sp. NPDC021274
CCCTCCGGGTCCTTCACCAACAGGCCGTAGATGACGTCCTCCAGCGGCCCGGCGCTCTTGGGCGGCTCGACCGGCTCGGTCATCACGGCGGTGAGGGTGGCGATCGCCGAGCCCTTGTCGTACGGGGGCACGCCCTCGACACAGGCGTACAGCAGACCGCCCAGCGACCACAGGTCGGCGGGCGGGCCCGGCTTCTGGCCGCGGGCCCGCTCCGGCGAGATGTACGAGGGCGCGCCGACGAGCATGCCGGTCGAGGTCACCGACGGGTCGCCCTCGACCTGGGCGATGCCGAAGTCGGTGAGCACGACCCGGCCGTCGTCGGAGATCAGCACGTTCGACGGCTTCACGTCGCGGTGCAGGATGCCCTGGCCGTGGGCGGCGCGCAGGACGTCGAGCACCGCGTAGCCGACCTCGGCGGCGCGGCGCGGGGTGAGCGGACCGTCGTCGCGGATGACCTCGGCCAGCGAGCGGCCCTCGACCAGCTCCATCACGATCCACGGCCGGTCGTCCTCGTCGACCACGTCGTAGACCGTCACCGCGGCGTTGTTGCGGATCCGGGCGATCGCCTTGGCCTCGCGCAGCGTGCGGGTGATCAGACGACGCTTCTCGTCCTCCTCGATCCCGCCGGGAAAGCGCAGTTCCTTGACCGCGACCGTGCGCCCCAGGACCTCGTCGCCGGCCCGCCAGACGGTGCCCATACCGCCTCGGCCGAGAACATCGGCGAGCCGGTAACGGCCGGCGAGGAGCCTGCCCTCCTTGCCGTCCATCTCGACCTCGTCGCCCACTGAATCCCCTCTGCATTCCAGCCGAGTTGGCGGCCTCGATTCTCCATCGATCGCCAAACTGGCCCAACTCGGACAACCCACCCTGGCAGAGCCTTCATTCTCCCTCATCCGCGGCCGTGCGGAAGGCCCGGGTGGGTGCCGGAGGGTACCGCGCACCCGTCATGATGGCCCCGACGACGGGAGTTCTTTTTGTCGCTCCACCCTCCCCGCCCGATCACCCCGGGTCCACCGCACCCGGTCGCCCTCATCGTCCTGGCCGTGCTGGCCGCCCTGGCCCTGACGGCGTGTACGAGCACCCCGCTCGCCTCCGTGGCACGCCCGAGGGCGGTCCGGGCGCCGGCCACCACCGCTTCC
>NZ_JBFADC010000109.1:0-1136 GCF_040641195.1 Glycomyces sp. NPDC021274
GGTCCGGGCGCCGGCCCCCAGCCGTGCAGTTGCTCGGTCGCGTCGACCGAGCTCGACAACCGTTCATCGAAGTCCTCGCGGATGAGCGTCCGGACCACATAGTCCTGGACGCTCATTCCGCGTTTTGCGGCGTGCTGCCCAAGGCGCTCCAGCAGCTCCCCGTCCACGCGCAGGCTGAGCACTCTCGATCCCATACCGACACGGTCCCTGCACGGCGCGGTCAGGTGTGTCGCTTTCCGCGACGTCCTCACTCATACGGGTGATCCCGGGGTGCTCCCCGGAGGGCCCCGGACCGCTGCTTTCCTTAGAAAGGCTAATGAGCTATGCTAAAGACCATGCCGGAACTGTCCAACGGCGTCGACGCTGATGCCGTGAACGCGCTGCGGTCCGCCGTGATGCGGCTGTCGCGCCGTCTGAAACACCAGCGGGTCGACGAGTCGCTGAGCCCCACCGAAATGTCGGTGCTCGGCACCCTCGCCCGGTGCGGTCGCGCCACCCCCGGCGAGCTGGCCCGCAAGGAGCACGTCCAGCCGCCGTCGATGACCCGGATCGTGGCGATGCTGGAGGCCAAGGGGCTGGTCCGGCTGGAGGCGCACCCCGACGACCGCCGGCAGAAGGTGGTCACCCAGACCGAACAGGCCGAGGCGATGCTCGAGGAGAGCCGCCGCAAGCGCAACGCCTGGCTCGCCGAACTGGCCTCCGGGCTGGACGAGGACGAGTGGGCCAAGCTGCGGGACGCCGCGCCCGTACTGGAGAAACTCGCGCAGCTGTAGACCCCAGGCTTAAGGAGGCGAACCCACTTTGAGTACGGGAAACGGAGCACCCTCCGCACCCGCACCGAACTCCCACAACGACACGGTCACCGACGACGCGACCGCGACCACCCCGGGCCCCACCGAGGCCCCCGGTGTCGCCACCGGCCACGCCGCCACACCGCGCACGGGCACGTTCAGCTCCCTCCGCATACGCAACTACCGCCTCTTTGCCACCGGCCAGGTGGTCTCCAACACCGGCACCTGGATGCAGCGCATCGCCCAGGACTGGCTGGTGCTCAGCCTCACCGGCTCGTCCGGCGCGGTCGGCATCACCACCGCGCTCCAGTTCCTGCCGATGCTCCTCTTCGGCCTCTACGGCGG
>NZ_JBFADC010000110.1:0-1133 GCF_040641195.1 Glycomyces sp. NPDC021274
GGAGAGGTCCTGGCCGGACGCCTTCGAGTGCGCGTTGAGGTCGTAGTCGGTGCGGTTGGCGACGCCCTCAAGCTCGCCCCACTCCGAGCCGCCGAACTGGAAGCGGTACTCGATGTCGGCGGTGCGCTTGGAGTAGTGGGAGAGCTTCTCCTTGGGGTGCTCGTACCAGCGGACGTTCTCCTCGCGGAGACCGAGGTCGCGGTACCAGTTCCAGCGCTGCTCCATCCAGTACTCGTGCCACTGCTCGTCCTCGCCCGGCTTGACGAAGAACTCCATCTCCATCTGCTCGAACTCGCGGGTCCGGAAGATGAAGTTGCCCGGGGTGATCTCGTTCCGGAAGGACTTGCCCATCTGGGCGATGCCGAACGGCGGCTTCTTCCGGGAGGTCTGCTGGACCTGCGCGAAGTTGGTGAAGATGCCCTGGGCCGTCTCGGGGCGCAGGTAGGCGACGGAGGCGGTGTCCTGCGACGGGCCGAGGTGGGTGGAGAGCAGACCGGAGAACTGCTTGGGCTCGGTGAAGCCGCCCTTGTTGCCGCAGTGCGGGCAGTTGACGTCGGCGAGGCCGTTCTCGGGGAGCTTGCCGTGCTTGGCCTCGTACGCCTCCTCCAGGTGGTCGGCGCGGAAGCGCTTGTGGCAGGAGGTGCACTCGGTGAGCGGGTCGGTGAAGGTGGCGACGTGGCCGGACGCCTGCCACACCTCGGGAGCCAGGATCACCGACGAGTCGATGCCGACCACGTCCTCGCGGGAGGTGACCATGGCACGCCACCACTGGCGCTTGATGTTCTCCTTGAGCTCGACGCCGAGGGGACCGTAGTCCCAGGCAGCGCGGGAGCCGCCGTAGATCTCACTGCAGGGGTAGACGAAGCCACGGCGCTTGCTCAGGCTGACGATGGTATCGATCTTGTCGGCGGCCACGGTGCTCTCTTCAGTACGACGTCGGACAGTGGATAGGGGGGCGCGATGCGCCTCGATGCGGTGTGGTGATCGCGAGACGGCTGGGCGAATAGTTCAGGGTAGCGGCGGGCGTACCCCCCGGACCAAATCGATTCCGGATAGCTTCCGGCCGGTTGTCTTCACCCTGTGACCTGGCACGCACTTTGTTGACAATCATTTCCATGTTTGTTGAAAATGAC
>NZ_JBFADC010000111.1:0-1131 GCF_040641195.1 Glycomyces sp. NPDC021274
TCGGCGTCGGTGCCGACCACGCGCGGCAGCGACATCAGCTTGAGCGCGTCCGCCAGCGTCACGGTGTCCAGGGACATCGACTTGAAGAGCGAGGCGGTGCGCGGCTTGACCGCGTTCTTGCCGGTCTTCGGGGTGCCCTCGGGCAGCACCTCGGTGACGTACGGGCCGTAGCGGCCGTCCTTCGCCACGATCTGGTGGCCGGACTCGGGGTCCATGCCCAGCTCGTAGTCACCGCTCGGCTTCGCCAGCAGCTCCTCGGCGTACTCCACGGTCAGCTCGTCGGGCGCCAGGTCGTCGGGGACGTCGGCCCGCTGGTGGCCCTCTTCGTCCTTCTCGCCGCGCTCGACGTACGGGCCGTAGCGGCCGACCCGCAGCGTGACGCCGTTGCCCACCGGGAACGACGAGATCTCCCGGGCGTCGATCGCGCCGAGGTCGGTGACCAGCTCCTTCAGGCCGCCGAGGTGGTCGCCGTCGCCGTTGCCGGCGTCCGCCGCACCGCTCTCGCTGGCACCAGCGCCCTCGCCGAAGTAGAAGCGCCGCAGCCACGGCACGGCCTGCGCCTCGCCGCGGGCGATGCGGTCGAGGTCGTCCTCCATCTTGGCGGTGAAGTCGTAGTCGACGAGCCGGCCGAAGTGCTTCTCCAGGAGGTTGACCACGGCGAAGGAGAGGAACGACGGGACGAGCGCGGTGCCCTTCTTGAAGACATAGCCGCGGTCCAGGATCGTGCCGATGATCGACGCGTACGTCGACGGACGGCCGATCTCCCGCTCCTCCAGCTCCTTGACCAGGGTGGCCTCGGTGTAGCGGGCGGGCGGCTTGGTGGCGTGGCCGTCGGCGGTGATCTCCTGGGCGGTGAGCGCGTCGCCCTCGGCGACCTGCGGCAGCCGCCGCTCGCGGTCGTCCAGCTCGGCGTTCGGGTCGTCGGCGCCCTCCACGTATGCCTTGAGGAAGCCGTGGAAGGTGATGGTCTTGCCGGACGCGCTGAACTCGGTGTCCCGACCGTCCGCGGCCCGGCCGCCGATCTTGACGGTGACGGAGTCGCCGGTCGCGTCCTTCATCTGGGAGGCGACGGTCCGCTTCCAGATCAGCTCATAGAGCCTGAACTGGTCGCCGGTCAGCCCGGTCTCGGCG
>NZ_JBFADC010000112.1:0-1128 GCF_040641195.1 Glycomyces sp. NPDC021274
CGACGAGGTGTTCGCCGAGGAGGCCGAGTGGCCCGCCGCAGGCTGAGTCACGAGGGGACGCTGATCCTCGACAGTGAGGGGCTCTCGAAGCTACTCGCTGACGACGAGCAGGTGGTGGCTCTGATTGCCGAAGCGCGCTCGCGCGGCATGGAGGTCGTGATCAGTGCGCTCACCATCATCGAGGCCGTCCACTCGCGTACGAACAAGTCTCGCCTGAACTGGGTGCTCTCCGGGCTTCGGGTCG
Organism: Glycomyces sp. NPDC021274; assembly: GCF_040641195.1. Lineage (NCBI taxonomy): Bacteria > Bacillati > Actinomycetota > Actinomycetes > Glycomycetales > Glycomycetaceae > Glycomyces > Glycomyces sp. NPDC021274. The sequence goes on from NZ_JBFADC010000112.1 coordinate 245, forward strand.
TCCCGGTGGGCGACGAGGAGGCGAGAGCGGCCTCGAAGCTGCTGATGGATGCAGGTTTGCATGGGCACAAGTACGCGATCGATGCGGCGGTCGCTGAGGCCGCGCTCCGCCAGCACCGCCCCGTGGTCATGTTGACCTCCGATATCGACGACATGGTCAAGCTCTGCGGCGATCGGGTCCGGCTCGTGGCGGTCTGACTTCCCCTGTCCACGGTGCGACAGGGCAGTGCTCGATAGGGTCAGGCGAAATTCACAGGTGAGGTGCTGATCGTCGCTTTGCTGCCTTTCGGCGGGCGGCCAGGGCGTGGCGGTGGATCTACAAGTATTCGGCGGATCCTCGGTTTCGGTAACCGGGAATCCGCCGCTATGTTGCGGCGGGGAGATCGGGGTCCTGCCGGACGACAAGTCCGTGGGTCGCGGACGGAGTCAAGGGTCAGTAGGAGCGGGGTCCGTAGGGGCTCCAGTATCCGAGGAAAGGCTTGAGGTCGTCGCCGCTGGGCTTCGGCGGCGTGGGCAGCCTTGGCATTGAGGCGGACTCGGTGAGGTGTTGGAGGTGCGCGTCCGCGAACGCGAGCCACGCCTCGATATCGGTCCGCTCCTGCCCCGGCGGCAGTGATGTGGCGTGGTCGCGTACTGCTGTGACGTATTCGGTCAGGCGGCTGGCCTGGTGCCAGGCGTTTGCCTGTTCTTCGAGGTGTTCGACGCGATAGGCGTCGGCGTATGCGGCGCGGGCTTCCTGCATGGCGGATTCCCAGCGCCTTTGCTGTGCCTCTCTGTCTTGCTGGTCTGCAAGGCGTTTACGTTCCGCGGCTTCGCCACGGAGGCCGACCTCTTGTGCGATCTCGGCGAGTTGGTCTTCGAGCGGCCGGTTGGGGAGGTCGGCCC
>NZ_JBFADC010000113.1:0-1123 GCF_040641195.1 Glycomyces sp. NPDC021274
CGGGGGGGCCGGTCCGGCAGGAGGGCGGTGCGGGCCGGGGGCGGTACGCGTTCACGGTGATGGGGACGACGGATCTGCACGGGAACGTCTTCAACTGGGATTACGCCACGAACGCCGAGTTCGACGACAAGGACCACAACGATGTGGGGCTGGCGAAGATTTCCACGCTGGTGAATGACGTCCGCCGGGCGAAGGGGCGGGAGAACACCCTGCTGATCGACGCGGGTGACACCATTCAGGGGACGCAGCTGGCGTATTACTACGCGAAGGTGGATCCGATCACCGGTCCGCATGGTCCGGTGCATCCGATGGCCCGGGCGATGAACGCGATGGGCTATGACGCGGCGGCGCTGGGGAATCACGAGTTCAATTACGGGATTCCGGTGCTGCGGAAGTTCGAGGAGAGCTGCCGTTTTCCGCTGCTGGGGGCGAATGCGGTGGATGCCAGGACGCTGCGGCCGGCGTTCCGGCCGTATGTGATCAAGCGCTTGCGGACGCCGCGGGGGCGGGATGTGCGGGTGGCGGTGCTGGGTCTGACGAATCCGGGGATCGCGATCTGGGACAAGGCGAATGTGCAGGGGAAGCTGGCGTTTCCGGGGCTTGAGGAGCAGGCCGCGAAGTGGGTGCCGAAGTTGCGGTCGATGGGTGCCGATGTGGTGATCGTGGCGGCGCATTCGGGGGCCAGCGGCACGTCGTCGTACGGGGATCAGTTGCCGTATGTGGAGAACGCGGCGGCGTTGGTGGCGGAGCAGGTGCCGGGGATCGATGCGATTTTGGTGGGGCATGCGCATGTGGAGATCCCGGAGCGGCGGGTGGTGAACAAGGCGACCGGCCGGGAGGTGGTGTTGTCGGAGCCGTTGAAGTGGGGGCAACGGTTGACGTGCTTCGACGTGGAGGTGGAGTGGCGTCGGGGGCGTTGGGCGGTGGCGTCGGTGGCGTCGAAGGTGCTGAATTCCAATGCGGTGGCGGAGGATCCGCGGATCACGGGGATGCTGCGGGCGGAGCACGCCAAGGTCGTGGCGTATGTGAACCGGGTGATCGGGAAGTCGAAGGCGGAGATGTCGGCGGCCGAGGCGCCGGTGAAGGACACGCCGATTCTGGATTTCATCGCGTTCGTGCAGGC
>NZ_JBFADC010000114.1:0-1117 GCF_040641195.1 Glycomyces sp. NPDC021274
GCGTAGGTGATGCCGTCGAAGTTGAGCTTGGCGTCCTCCAGGTCGCCGATGTCGGCGGTGATCGGGTGGGTGGAGGGAAGTTGGTCGGCCCGGTACGCCCAGGACTTGCGGCGGTTGGCGAAGGTGATCCAGCCGTCCGTGAAGCGGGTCGCGCCGACCTGCGCGAAGCTGCCCATGAAGTCGGCGTAGGACTCCTTGAGCCACAGGTCGTCCCACCAGTGCATGGTGACCAGGTCGCCGAACCACATGTGCGCCAGCTCGTGCAGGATGACGTTGGCCCGGCGCTCGTAGGACGCCTCGGTGACCTTGCCGCGGAAGATGAACTCCTCGCGGAAGGTGACGCAGCCGGGGTTCTCCATCGCGCCGAGGTTGTACTCCGGCACGAACGCCTGGTCGTACTTCCCGAACGGGTAGGGGAAGTCGAAGTGGTCGTGGAAGAAGTCCAGGCCCTGCTTGGTGACGGTGAAGATGTCGTCCGCGTCGAAGTGCCGGGCCAGCCCCTTGCGGCACAGCGCGCCGAGCGGGATCTCCAGCTTGCTGCCGTCCTGGAAGGCGCGGCGGTAGGTGTCGGTGACGTAGTGGTACGGCCCGGCGACCACGGCGGTGATGTACGTGGAGATCGGTTGGGTGGTGGCGAAGCGGTGCCTGCCTGCCTCGGCGGGGCCCTCCTGGGCGCCGTTGCTGAGCACCAGCCAGCCCTCGGGCGCGGTGACCTCGAAGGTGAACGGGGCCTTCAGGTCGGGCTGTTCGAAGTTGGCGAAGACCCGGCGGGAGTCGGCGGGCTCGTACTGGGTGTAGAGGTAGACCTCGCCGTCCTCGGGGTCGACGAAGCGGTGCAGGCCCTCGCCGGTGCGGCTGTAGGCGCACTGCGCGTCGACGACGAGGGTGTTCTCGGCGGCCAGGTCGGCCAGCGCGATCCGGGTGCCGTCGAAGACCTCGGCCGGGTCCAGCGCGCGGCCGTTGAGGGTGACCGCGCCGACCGACGGCGCCAGGAGGTCCGCGAAGCTCGTCGCGCCGGGTTCGGCGCACCGGAAGCGGATCGTCGTCTGGGAGCGGAAGGTGGCCGCGTCCGCGCCCCCGGCGACCGCTGAGCGGACGTCCAGCGCCACGTCGTAAC
>NZ_JBFADC010000115.1:0-1112 GCF_040641195.1 Glycomyces sp. NPDC021274
CGGCGACCCGCTTACCGGCCTTGCGGTCCCATGAGCGCAACAGGACCGCACCGGTGACCGCGGCGGCCGCGGCACCGGCGGCGAGCACCCGTTGCACGAGGTCGTCGCCGACGAACCAGGCTCCCGTGGCGCAGGCAATTGACGCACCGGCGACCGTCGATGGAGGAAGCAGCCGGTGGAGGGGTGGGGAATGGCGGTGGCGTCCTCGTGGCATGGCCAGAAACTTACCGTGCGTTCGAGACCTATGGGGCCTCACATACGGATCCGTTCCCCGCTGGTTACTTCTTGACCAACCCCTTGGACTCCAAATACGCCTGCGCGACATCGGCGGGCTTCAAACGCTCGGCGTCGACCTTGCGGTTCAAGTTGATCAAGTCCTCGGTGGTGAGCACGTTCGTGATCTTGTTGAGGGCGGTCTCGATCTCCTTGGCACCGGCGCTCTTGGTATTCAGTACCGGCAGGACGTTGTCGGCGTTCTGCAGCTTCTTGTCGTCCTGCAGAAGCACCAGACCGAAGTTGTCGAGGGTGGCGTCCGTGGTCGTGGTGAGCACAAGCTGATCGGTGCCGTCCTTCACGGCCTGCTTGGCCTGGGGGGTCCCCACGCCCTTGGGGTCGATGCCCTCGACGGTGATGCCGTAGGTCTTCTCCAGGCCGGGCTTGCAGAAGACCCGGGTCTCGCACTCCTCCCCCGCGGCGAGTTTGATCTTCTGCTGGGAACGGCCCAGGTCGGAGAGCGTCTTGAGCGTGTGCTGGGCGGCGAATTCCTTGGTCACCGCGAACGCGTTCTGGTCGGTGGCCGCGCCCGCCGGCAGCACCTTCAGTCCGCGCGGCTCGGCCAGCTTCTTCAGCTCCGCCACCGTCTTGCCGATGTCGCTGGACGCCACCGGCTTCGCCTTGGCGCCGTTCTTCTTCGCGTTGAGGAATTCCGCAAGCGTGGAGGCATATTCCGGAACGACATCGATCTGGCCCTTCTCAAGGGCCGGTTCATACAGCTCACGATTGGTCAGCGTCTGAACCCGCGGGCGGTAACCGGCATCGGCGAGGACCCGCGAATAGATCTCGGCGAGCACCTTCGACTCGGTGAAACCCGCCGAGCCGATGACGATCTCGCC
>NZ_JBFADC010000116.1:0-1110 GCF_040641195.1 Glycomyces sp. NPDC021274
CTTCCAGGCGCCCGGTGGGTGTTCTTCCCCCACGTTCTCCTCCTCGAGGGATCTTCCATGTGGAGATTTACGAGAAGGGGTGCGACACGCCCGACCGCGTGGGTCGGAGAAGAACGGTGACCTCCCGGGTCCCAGAGCGTTACGAGAGACAGGACTACGAAGTAGCCATGGCGGGACAGAAGATCCGCATTCGGCTCAAGGCCTACGACCACGAGGTCATCGACTCCTCGGCGAAGAAGATCGTCGAGACGGTGACTCGCACTGGTGCGTCGGTCGCGGGCCCGGTGCCGCTGCCCACTGAGAAGAACGTGTACTGCGTCATCAAGTCGCCGCACAAGTACAAGGACTCGCGCGAGCACTTCGAGATGCGCACGCACAAGCGCCTGATCGACATCCTCGACCCGACGCCCAAGACCGTTGACTCGCTGATGCGCCTGGACCTTCCGGCCGGCGTTGACATCGAGATCAAGCTCTGAGAGGCGCGGAAGAGATGGCTAAGCAGATCAAGGGGCTCCTGGGCGAGAAGCTCGGCATGACCCAGGTCTGGGACGAGAACAACCGTGTCGTCCCGGTGACCGTGGTGAAGGCCGGCCCCTGCGTCGTTACCCAGGTGCGCACCAATGACCAGGACGGCTACGACTCCGTCCAGATCGCCTTCGGCGAGATCGACCCGCGCAAGGTGAACAAGCCCCTCAAGGGCCACTTCGCGAAGGCCGACGTCACCCCCCGTCGCCACCTCGTCGAGGTCCGTACCGCCGACGCGAGCGAGTACAGCCTCGGCCAGGAGCTCAGCGCCGACGTCTTCGAGGCGGGCGTGAAGGTGGACGTGACCGGCAAGAGCAAGGGCAAGGGCTTCGCCGGTGTCATGAAGCGTCACGGCTTCGGCGGTGGCAAGGCTTCGCACGGTGCCCACCGCGTGCACCGCAAGCCGGGCTCCATCGGTGGCTGCGCCACCCCGGGCCGCGTGTTCAAGGGCATGCGGATGGCCGGCCGTATGGGCAATGAGCGGGTCACCACCCAGAACCTGACCGTCCACGCCGTTGACGCGGAGAAGGGTCTGCTGCTCATCAAGGGCGCAGTTCCTGGTCCGAACGGCGGCCTCGTCCTGGT
>NZ_JBFADC010000117.1:0-1106 GCF_040641195.1 Glycomyces sp. NPDC021274
CTACCCGTCGTGTTCGCACTATGGCTACACAGCCATCGACCGGCACGGCGCGGTGAAGGGGACTGCGCTGACCGCCTGGCGCATTCTGCGGTGCAACCCGTGGTCGCTCGGTGGCGTCGACCACGTCCCTCCCCGGAAGCGTCCGGTTTGGCATCAGCGGCTGAGGAGCCGTCTGGGCGGGCCCACCGTCCCTGAGCCTGTCGCCCAGCCCGAGACTCAGCCCAACGCCCAAGGAGCCTGATTCGTGGACACGATCCTCAGTCCTCTTTATTACGCAGTTTCCTGGATCATCGTCCAGTTCCACTCGTTCTACAGTTTGATTTTCAATGCGAACAGTGGAGCTGCGTGGGGTCTGTCCATCGTCTCGCTGGTGGTGCTGATCCGTATCTGCCTGATCCCGCTCTTCGTGAAGCAGATCAAGTCGACGCGGAACATGCAGGCGCTCCAGCCGAAGATGAAGGCGATCCAGGAGCGCTACAAGAGCGACAAGCAGCGCCAGTCCGAAGAGATGATGAAGCTCTACAAGGAGTCGGGCACCAACCCGCTCTCGAGCTGTCTCCCGATCCTGGCGCAGTCTCCCTTCTTCATCTCCCTGTACCAGGTCCTCAGCCACATCGCGCAGAACAAGACCGTCGGCTTCATCGACCCGACGCTGCTGGCGAGCGCGCAGAAGGCGCACATCTTCGGTGCGCCGCTCGCGGCGAAGTTCATGGACACCCCCTCGAAGATCGAGGCCCTGGGTGCTTCGGTGACCGACGTCCGCGTGGTCACGGTCATCATGATCATCCTGATGTCGGCGTCGCAGTTCTACACCCAGCGCCAGCTGATGACGAAGAACGTCGACCTGACGGTGAAGACGCCGTTCATGCAGCAGCAGAAGATGCTGATGTACGTCTTCCCGGTCATGTTCGCCGTCTTCGGCATCAACTTCCCCGTCGGTGTCCTCGTCTACTGGCTGACCACCAACGTGTGGACCATGGGCCAGCAGATGTACGTCATCCGCCGCAACCCCACCCCGGGCAGCAAGGCGTTCACCGACCGCCAGGAGCGGCTGCGCGCCCAGGGCAAGCTGGTCGAGAGCCCCGCCGAGATCGCGGCGAAGAAGG
>NZ_JBFADC010000118.1:0-1103 GCF_040641195.1 Glycomyces sp. NPDC021274
CCAGTCGGCGACCGGTCGACCGGCCCACCTGGTGCTTCCCTGCTGCTGTCATGGCGAGCCGATAGTAGGGCTCGGTACGGCCATTCGCGGTGGACCCACGACGGCGTTGAGAAGGTACGTTTCTGCATGGCAGCTAACCCTCAATTACCTTCAAATGTAAGGGTGTTGTTGCCCTCTTGGATTGTTCAAGGGGAGGGGTAGCCGCTCCGCCTGGCGATCCGCCCAGGTCTCGAACAGGTCTCAAGTCACCTTGACGAGGGATGCGCGCCACGGAGCGAGCCACCGGCGCGCGGTGTCCCGCATAGCGCTCCCCTCGTAGTGCGCGCCCGGCGCCCACTACGGCGGGTGCCCGCGGAAAGGCTGTCCGTCGCGGGCCTGACGCCGGACGGGGCAATCCTCATAAGGTGTGCAGTATTGGAGTCGATTGGATGGTTGAGGAGGACCTGCGGTGAGCGAGAAGACCCCGAGGCTGCGTGCTGCGCTGGACGGCATCCCCACCTACAAGCCGGGGCGACCGGCGGCGGTCGGCGGCCCGGTCGCCTACAAGCTGTCCTCCAACGAGAACCCCTATCCGCCGCTGCCGGGCGTCCTGGAGAGCGCGGTGGCGGCTGCCGGATCGTTCAACCGCTACCCCGACATGGCATGTACAGGGCTGATGGCGGAGCTGGCCGACCGGTTCTCGGTGCCGGTGGAGCACCTGGCGACCGGCACCGGGTCGGTCGGGGTGGCCCAGCAGCTGGTCCAGTCGACGGCCGGGCCCGGCGACGAAGTGATCTACGCCTGGCGGTCGTTCGAGGCGTACCCGATCGTCACCCAGGTCTCCGGCGCGACGTCCGTTCAGGTGCCGCTGACCTCCGATGAGGTGCACGACCTGGAGGCGATGCTGGCGGCGATCACCGACCGGACCCGGCTGATCTTCGTCTGCAATCCCAACAACCCCACCGGCACCGTCGTGCGCCGTGCGGAGCTGGAGTCCTTCCTGGACCGGGTGCCGAACGACGTGCTGGTGGTGCTGGACGAGGCGTACCGCGAGTTCATCCGCGACGAGGACGTGCCGGACGGGATCGAGCTCTACCGTGACCGCCCCAACGTGTGCGTGCTGC
>NZ_JBFADC010000119.1:0-1103 GCF_040641195.1 Glycomyces sp. NPDC021274
CCCCGGTTTCCCGGGGGCGGGCCTTCGCCGTTGTCGTGGGTGCTGTCACGGGCGGGCGGCGCCGTCGCCCGGCGCCCGCCCGCTCACGTCGTTGCTACTGGTTCGCCCACTTCTTGCTCATCGCGTCGAAGATGGACTTGGCCTCGGTGCCCAGGTGCGGGCCGGCCAGCCACTGGGCCGGACGCGGCCCCATCGACGTGTTGGAGACCAGCACCGGCTTGCCGTCCGCGCCCTTGATGAACCAGGGGCCACCGGACGAACCACCGGTCATGGTGCAGCCGATCCGGTACATGGTCGGCTTCTTGGCGTCCAGCGTCAGCCGGGTCGGCTTGTCGGTGCAGGACTGCTGCGTCGCGCCGTCGAACGGCGGCTCGGCCGGGTAGCCCTGCGCCGTCAGGCTGGAGATCTTCGTCATCGCCGGGGCGCCGAAGTCCACCGCGTAGGCGCTGCCGGCCATCTCCTCCAGCGACTTGCCGCCGGTGCTCTCCTCCGGCTTCACGTGCATCAGCGCGAAGTCGTACGGCGCCATCGGCACGCCCGGGACGGCGCCGCCGTCGGCGATCCACTCCTTGGTCGTCGCCATGTCGTCCGCCCACCACTTGCCGGACGGGACGCGGTCCTCGAACGGGGTGGTCTTCATCTGGGCGGCCGACGCGCCGGTCCGGTTGAAGTTCGGCACGAACATCATGTTGCGGTACCAGCCGCCGTCCTTGCCGGCGTGCACGCAGTGCGCCGCGGTCCAGACGAGGTTGGACTTGCCCGGGTGCGCCGGGTCCTTGACGACGGTGGCGGAGCAGCGCGACTCGCCCTTGGGCGTGCTGAACAGCAGCAGGCCCACGCCGGGCGCGGTGGAGGTGTAGGGCGTCTTCACCGAGCGCGCGGGGACCGCAGTCGGCTCGGGGTCGGTCTTGCCCTGGTCCTCGGTGATGTCCGAGGGCTTGCTCGGGTCCTGGGGCGGCTTGACCTTATTGATCTTGTCCGGGTCCCAGAAGTTCTTGATGACCGGGTTGATGAACTCGCCGGCTTCGCGAAGCCACTTGTCCTTGTCCCAGTTCTTCCACTCCCCGTTCTTCCACTTGTCCAGGTCGACGCCGTGTTCCTTC
>NZ_JBFADC010000120.1:0-1089 GCF_040641195.1 Glycomyces sp. NPDC021274
GGGGAACGCCGAACGGCTCATCGACTACTACTACGAGCCTAAGGTGGCGGCCCGGCTCGCCGCGTACATCAACTACGCCTGCCCCGTCGACGGGGTGCGCGCGGAACTCGCCCGGATCGACCGGGAGTTGGCGGAGAACCCGCTGATCCTGCCGGACGAGGAGATGACCGCCCGGTCCCACTCCTTCCGCGCCCTGAACCCTCAGGAGAACAGGGTGTTCAACCAGAAGTTCTCCGACCTCACCGGTGCCTGAGCCGGTCCCGACGGCGCCCGGCCGCACACCGGCCCGCCCGAGCCGTTCTGCCCCCTTACGACCCACGGGACGACCCATATGACCACTACCTCGACCCCCCAGAGCAGCGGCGGCGACGTCCGCCTGCACCGGATCAGCAAAACCTACGGCTCCTTCACCGCCGTCCACCCGCTCGACCTCACCATCCCCGCCGGGTCCTTCTTCGCGCTGCTGGGCGCCTCCGGCTGCGGCAAGACCACCACCCTGCGCATGATCGCCGGCCTGGAGGAGCCCACCACCGGGACGGTCGAACTCGCCGGCCAGGACGTCACCGCCCTGCCGCCCTACAAGCGCCAGGTCAACACCGTCTTCCAGAACTACGCGCTCTTCCCGCACCTGGACATCTACGAGAACGTCGCCTTCGGACTGCGCCGCCGCGGCATCAAGTCCGTCAAGAAGCAGGTCGAGGAGATGCTCGACCTGGTCCAGCTCGGCCCGATGGCGCGCCGCAAGCCGCAGCAGCTCTCCGGCGGCCAGCAGCAGCGGGTCGCGGTCGCCCGCGCGCTGATCAACCACCCCGAGGTCCTGCTGCTGGACGAACCGCTGGGCGCCCTCGACCTCAAGCTGCGCCGCCAGATGCAACTGGAGCTCAAGCGCATCCAGACCGAGGTCGGCATCACCTTCGTGCACGTCACCCACGACCAGGAGGAGGCCATGACGATGGCCGACACCGTGGCCGTGATGAACGGCGGCCGGGTCGAACAGCTCGGCGCCCCCGCCGAGTTGTACGAGAACCCCGCCACCACCTTCGTCGCCAACTTCCTGGGCACCTCCAACCTCATCGAGGCCGAGGTCAC
>NZ_JBFADC010000121.1:0-1086 GCF_040641195.1 Glycomyces sp. NPDC021274
GGCTGCTCGCCGTAGCCCCCGGGGGCCGGTTGCTGCGGCGGGGGCGGCGCTCCGTACTGCTGCCCGGCACCCGCGTTCTGGTCGTAGCCGTACATGCGCCACAGCGTACTGATTCGGGGTGGCGCGGGGGACGCTCGTCACAGATCGGCCGTTAGGGGTTGCTTCTTATTACTGATGGGTAGCATCATCGTAGCTACTTGCTGGTATTGCGTATCGAGGTCCCTTCCTCGCGTCGAGGTCTTCCTCGTACAGAGGCCCTCCCGAACCCTTACGGAGCCGTACCCATGGGGCACTACAAGTCGAATCTCCGCGACATCGAGTTCAACCTCTTCGAGGTGTTCGGCCGTGACAGCGTGTACGGCACCGGACCGTTCGCGGAGATGGACGTCGACACCGCCAAGAGCGTGCTGTCCGAGATCGCTCGACTCTCGGAGAACGAGCTGGCCGATTCGTACGCCGACGCCGACCGGAACCCCCCGGTCTTCGACCCGGACACCAACACCGCGCCGGTGCCGGACACCTTCAAGAAGAGCTACCAGGCGTACATGGACGCCGAATGGTGGCGCCTGGGTGTCCCGGAGGAGATCGGCGGCACCACGACGCCGCGTTCCCTGCTGTGGGCCTTCGCCGAGTCCATCCTTGGCTCGAACCCCGCCGTGTGGATGTACGCCTCCGGTCCGGCCTTCGCGGGCGTGCTCTTCGAGGAGGGCACCGAGCAGCAGAAGCACATCGCCAAGGTCGCCACGGAGAAGGGCTGGGGCTCCACCATGGTGCTGACCGAGCCCGACGCCGGCTCGGACGTCGGCGCCGGCCGCACCAAGGCGGTCAAGCAGGAGGACGGCTCCTGGCACATCGAGGGCGTGAAGCGCTTCATCACCTCCGGTGAGCACGACATGGCGGAGAACATCCTCCACTACGTCCTCGCCCGCCCCGAGGGCCACGGCCCCGGCACCAAGGGCCTCTCCCTCTTCCTCGTGCCGAAGTACGAGTTCGACTTCGAGACCGGCGAGCTGGGCGAGCGCAACGGCGTCTACGCCACCAACGTCGAGCACAAGATGGGCCTGAAGGCGTCCAACACCTGCGAGA
>NZ_JBFADC010000122.1:0-1084 GCF_040641195.1 Glycomyces sp. NPDC021274
CTGCTGCTCATCAAGGGCGCAGTTCCTGGTCCGAACGGCGGCCTCGTCCTGGTCCGTACCGCGGCCAAGGGGGCCTGAGGTAACCGATGAGCACCATTGACATCCTTTCGCCGGCAGGCGACAAGGCCGGGACCGTCGAGCTCCCCACGGAGATCTTCGACGCCAAGGTCAGCATTCCGCTGATCCACCAGGTCGTCGTCGCGCAGCTGGCCGCTGCCCGTCAGGGCACGCACAAGACCAAGACCCGCGGCGAGGTCCGTGGCGGTGGCAAGAAGCCGTACCGCCAGAAGGGCACCGGCCGTGCGCGCCAGGGTTCGACCCGTGCGCCGCAGTTCGCCGGCGGTGGCGTTGTCCACGGCCCGCAGCCGCGTGACTACTCGCAGCGGACGCCCAAGAAGATGAAGGCCGCCGCGCTGCGCGGTGCCCTCTCCGACCGGGCCCGCCACAGCCGCATCCACGTCGTCTCCGGCGTGGTCGAGGGCGCGGTGTCCACCAAGGCCGCCAAGGGCCTGTTCGGCAAGATCAGCGAGCGGAAGAACCTGCTCCTGGTCGTCGAGCGCTCCGACGAGGCCGCGTGGCTGTCCGCCCGTAACCTGCCCCAGGTCCACATCCTGGAGCCGGGCCAGCTGAACACGTACGACGTGCTCGTCTCGGACGACGTGGTCTTCACCAAGGCCGCCTTCGAGTCCTTCGTGTCTGGCCCCAAGGCCGTTGAGACCGAAGGGAGCGACGCCTGATGACTGAGGCCGTCGTCACCAGCAAGACCTTCACGGACCCGCGCGACGTCCTCGTCAAGCCGGTTGTTTCCGAGAAGAGCTACGCGCTGCTGGACGAGAACAAGTACACGTTCATCGTCGACCCGCGCGCCAACAAGACCCAGATCAAGCAGGCCGTCCAGGCGGTCTTCTCGGTCAAGGTCACCGGGGTCAACACGATCAACCGGCAGGGTAAGCGCAAGCGCACCCGCACCGGTTTCGGGAAGCGTGCCAACACCAAGCGCGCCATCGTGACCCTCGCCGAGGGCGACCGTATCGACATCTTCGGCGGTCCGACCGCCTAACGGCGGTCCGGATCGTCCGAAATC
>NZ_JBFADC010000123.1:0-1082 GCF_040641195.1 Glycomyces sp. NPDC021274
ACGACGCCTACCGAGAGATCCGCCGATCGCTGATCGCGGTGGAGACTGCCGAACTCCAGCAGCTCTACGAGGCCAACAAGATCAGTAACAGCACCCGGCGCCGCCTCCAACGCGCCCTCGACCTGGAGGAAGCCGGCCTCGGAGACTGACCGCAGACCGCAGGGAAGTGCCCGGAGCCGCCAGCGTCCGCATTCCGGGCGGCGGGGACCGGGCGTCTCGGCTTCCCTGGCACTGGGCAGACGATGCTGATGTCCTGTGGTAGCAACACCGACAGGCTTGCGCCTGCCTACCAGGTCGGCTCCGGGCCGTCATCGCCGAACTGCTGGCGCCAGCGCAGGTAGTCCAGGTTCTCCCACGCCACCCCTTCCGCGATTTGCTCCGGGGTCAGCCCAGTCTCCTCGACCAGGACCTCCTTGCTGATCCGCCCCCTGTGCTTCTCCACAGCCCTGGCGATCTTCCCGGCCCACAGCTCGCTCTGAACGAACGGCCGGTGTTCGTACTGCTCGACCAGCTCGGCCAGGTGCTCCTTCGTACACCCGACGACCACACGCTTACCGTCGGACTTCGCGTCGACGGCGTGGATCGACGACGAATCCGGGACCACGGCATACCACTCGGTACTGTCCGAGATCACGGTGCCGCACAGATCGCACAGCGCGGTCTGGGCCTCGTCCTTGGCGCCGTCGTCCGGCTCGTTGCTGTCCGCCACCCTTCCTGTCTATCGCTCGGCGGCCGAGATCGCGCGTCACCGCGTGGACAGCCGCGGGTCTGTCGCCGATACAGCGGGACACTGCACGCGAACCGGGCCACTGGTGGCCTACTCGTACGCCCAGGCCCGGCCGGTCTGCCGGTATTCACCCACGGGAATCGGGTCGACTCCCGTTCGCATCCGGGCGGTGTACAGCAGCCCGTCGAGGTGGTCGACCTCGTGGTGGATGAGGCGGGCGAGGCCACGTTCGTAAGCGGTGATCACGGTTTCGCCGGCCAGGTCCGTGGACTCCACCGTGATTTTCAGGGGACGGGGGACGAGGCCGCGGACATCGAAGAAGCTCAGGCATCCTTCGTACTGCTCGTCCGTCTCG
>NZ_JBFADC010000124.1:0-1080 GCF_040641195.1 Glycomyces sp. NPDC021274
CCTGGCGCTGCCCGTCACCGCGCACACCGCTCTGCGGCATTCGGCAATCCCCCTGTGTCCGTTCCGGTGCGCTCGGCGCCCGGTGCAAGCACCGGCTCCACTGGAGCGGCTGACGCCGCGCCTCTGTTGGCGCCCCTGTTGACGCCCCTGTTGGCGTGCCCCGTTGGCGTTGTGCCTGCTGGCGTTCCCTGTTGAGCGGCCCGCCGGGTTACTTCGCGCAGATGTTCTTGTCATCTGCATTGACGTGCTGAACCCCCTCCGGGGTTTCGGTCGGCGCCTCGATCGGTGAACCCGGTGCGGTGAAGTCCTTGCCGAGCACCAGCTTCATCGGGACCCGCGGACCGGCGTCCGCGCCGGTCTTCTTCAACGCGCTCTTGGGCAGGCCCATCCACTCGGCCAACGTGGCGGCCTGGTCAGCCTGGTTGGGCGCGTACTCCAGCCGGGTCGCGGACAGCTTCTCCGGGGCGTTGCCGGCGTTCGTGGACAGCCGGGCTCCCTTGGTGTTCTGCAGCCAGTCGACGGTCTCCTGGGCCGCGCCGAACGGCCCGCCCCCGTTGGTGACATCGACCCGGACCAGCTCCGGCGGGGCCTTTTTGACTGGCGCGCTCTTGCCGCCCTTGTCCTTGCCGGCGCCCTTGGCCAGCGTGTGGTCCTGCTGCACCATCTTGAACAGCGGGTCGGCCTTGGCCGTGTCCAGGACGACGGTGGCCTTGTCCCGCGGGTTGTCCAACACCGGGACGGTGGCGAAGGTGATCTTGTTGAGATCGACCTTCTTCAGGTCGTTGCCGAAGTCCAGCAGCTTGCTCGCGGTGCCGATACCGGTGTCCACCGTCAGCGCCTTGGTCGCCGCCTGCGCGACGTCCAGCAGCTTGCTCGGGCTGCCGAACGCGCTGGACTTCAGCTTGCGGATCAGCGACCCGATGAACTGCTGCTGGAGCTGAATCCGGCTCAGATCGCTGCCGGTGCCCACCGCGTGCCGGGTCCGGACGAACGCCAGCGCCTGCTCGCCCTTGACGACGTGGCGGCCGGCCCCCAAAATAAGTTGCGAAAAAAGGTCGTTGAATTAAATGTCCCCGCCCA
>NZ_JBFADC010000125.1:0-1080 GCF_040641195.1 Glycomyces sp. NPDC021274
CGCCGCGCTCACCCACGCGGTCACCGAAGAGGAGATCGGCAAGAACGTCGCCGCCCTGGTCAAGGTCCCCAAGCCGCGCCGCCGTCGCATCAAGCCCTGGTCCGCGGCTGAGGCGAGTCGGTTCCTTGCCGACGCGGTGGCCCGTGAGGACCCGCTCTTCGCGGCCTGGGTGCTCGTCCTGTGTCTGGGGCTCCGCCGTGGCGAAGTGCTAGGACTGACCTGGAAGTCCGTCGACTTCGAAGCGGGCGAGCTGTACGTGGACCACCAGATCCAGCGGGCGGGTCGTCAGATTCTCCACCGGGAGACGAAGACCGAGGAGTCGGACGACTTCCTGCCGCTGCCGGCGCTCTGCCTCAAGGCGCTCCGGGTTCGTCGTGCTCAGCAGACCGGGGACCGGAAGGTAGTCGGAGACCTCTGGCAGGACAGCCACGATCTGATCTTCACGACGAAGTACGGCACCCCGATCGAGCCGGGGAACCTCACCCGCATGTTCGCGTTGCGGGCGCGTCGCGCCGGGCTCCGGGTCATCCCGCTGCGGAACACTCGGCACACCTGCGCCGCGCTGCTGGTGCTCCTGAAGGTCCACCCCAGGGTGGCTCAGCGCATCCTTCGGCACTCGCAGATCGCGATGACGATGGAGGTCTACGCCGAAGCGGATGACGCAGCGGTGCGCGAAGCCCTGGCGATGCTGTCCGGAGCCATGGGCGGCGCCGGCTGACCCGGTTGCTGTACTTCACTGCTGTACGGCACGACAAAGCCCCCTCCGGGAAATTCCGGCGGGGGCTTTGACCTGCTGTGCGCTCGGCAGGATTCGAACCTGCAACCTTCTGATCCGTAGTCAGATGCTCTATCCGTTAAGCTACGAGCGCTTGGCTTTCCGGCGGTTTTTCTTGCCGGTCGGCGTTGCGGGAACAACATTACATGACCTGCGCCGTTAGGTGAAATCCGATAGCCGCACCCGCTCTGACCTGCGGAAACGCCCCTGCGCCCGGGTGTGGGGGGTCAGGCCGGCCAGGGGGAGTCTTCGATGATCTGGACGAAGTTCGGGCGGGTGTAGTCCGCTTCGAAGCGGTCCAGGAC
>NZ_JBFADC010000126.1:0-1079 GCF_040641195.1 Glycomyces sp. NPDC021274
TCCGGATCGTCTTCGAGGGCGGTGAGGACGGGGCGGAGGGCCGTGCCCTTGACCCAGTCGAGGACCGGGTCGTCGCCCTGGAGCAGTTGGACGTAGGTGGTCTCCCACACGTCGGTGGAGCAGCCGAGGTCGGTCAGGCGCTGCAGGTAGTCGGCGGGTTCGAGGATGTGGACGAAGCGGCGGCCGTGCCGGTCCAGCCGGTCGCGCCACTGGGGCGCGTCGCACAGTTCGCCCAGGAGGGCGTGGCTGGGCGAGGTGAAATTGCCCGGGACCTGGAAGGCGAAGGTGCCGCCGGGGGTGAGGGCGTCGGTCCAGCGGGCGAAGGAATCAGGGTGGTTGGGGACCCATTGCAGGGCCGCGTTGGAGACGATCAGGTCGTAGGGCTCTTCGGGGGTCCAGGTGGCGGCGTCGGCGGGGGCGAAGTCGAGGTGGCCGCCGCCGGGGGTCGGGCCGGCGTAGGACTCGGCTTCCTTGAGCATTTCGGGAGAGTTGTCGAAGCCGGTGATGTGCGCGTCCGGCCAGCGGCCGGCGAGCTGGACGGTGACATTGCCGGGGCCGCAGCCGAGATCGGCGATCCGGGCGGGGCGGCCGGGGCGGGGAAGTTGTGGTATCCGGGCGAGGAGGTCGTGGAAGGGCCGGGTGCGGTGACCGGAGTGGTGGAGATACTGCTGCGGATCCCAGGTCGGTACGTCGTGCATGTTCGATAACCCCTTTGCTCGTACAGGGCCGGCACGGGTTTGCGGCACATCGATCCGAACGTTGTTCGATCGAGTTCTGGCCATCTCGGATGGATTCCGAGCTCGCGGCCACGATGCCCAGTAGTCCAGCAAAATATATCTCGACATCGAGATACTTGCCATCAAGAGACTTTACATCGACAGACCCTTTACACTGATCGCCATGGAGGACGAGGTCGATCGACTGGTCGCAGCATGGCGCCGCGAGCGCCCGGACCTCGACGTGGAGCCGCTGGAGGTCCTCAGTCGCGTCTCCAGGCTGGCCAGGCACCTCGACCGGGCCCGCCGTCTCGCGTTCGCCGAGGTCGGCCTGGAGCCCTGGGAGTTCGACGTGCTGACCGC
>NZ_JBFADC010000127.1:0-1077 GCF_040641195.1 Glycomyces sp. NPDC021274
CGCACGGTCGTACCGGCTTCCTCAGTCCGCTTCGCCGGCCCCTGGCCGCACAGGGCTATGACTACGGCCCGACGTTCCAGGGTCTGCGTGCGGCCTGGCGGCGCGGCGACGAGGTCTTCGCCGAAGTCGCCCTGGCGCCGGAGCAGCAGGACGGCGCGGCCCGGTTCGGGCTGCATCCCGCCCTGTTGGACGCCGCGGTTCAGGCGGTCGGTCTCGGTGACTTCCTGCCGAACGCCGAGCACGGCTACCTTCCGTTCGCCTGGAGCGGGGTGCATCTGCACGCGGCTGGTGCGGCCACGTTGAGGGTCAAGGTGTCCCGGGCCGGCCAGGACGCGGTGGCGCTCGCGGTCGCCGACAGCAGCGGCGAACCGGTGGCGTCGGTGGCGTCATTGGTGCTGCGTCCGGTGACCGAGGAGCAGTTGGCAGTGGCCGATGCCGCTACGCACGACTCGCTGTTCCGGTTGGACTGGTCGGACATCCCGGTCGCGGAGAACCCGGCTGTCCCGGCGAGTCCGGTGAGCCCGGAGGCCGGGCACGGCCGTTGGGCGTTGATCGGTGCGGACGAGCTCAAGCTTCAGGCAGAGCTGGCCACCGCGGGTGTCGAACTCGACGCCTACCCGGACCTGGCCGTCCTCGGTGCGCTGGATGCCGTGCCGGAGCTGGTGTTCGTGACCTTCCCGCCGAGCCACGGCGCCGCTCTGTCGTCCGCGGAGGTGCGCGGGGCCACGGGCGTCGCACTGGGAATCGTCCAGGCGTGGTTGGCGGACGAGCGGTTCGCGGAGTCGCGGTTGGTGCTGGTCACCAGGGGTGCCGTCGCGGCCGGAGAGTCGCAGGACGTGTCGGACCTCGTGCATGCCCCGCTGTGGGGCCTGGTCCGGTCCGCGCAGCTGGAGAATCCGGACCGGTTGGTGGCGCTGGACCTGGACGAGCACGACGCCTCGTACCAGGTGGTTGCTGCGGCGCTGGCGACCGGCGAACCGCAACTGGCCGTCCGCGAAGGCGTGGTGTCCGCGCCGCGCCTGGTGCGGGTCACCGGAGACGGTTCGCTGGTGCCGCCGAACAGCTCGGCATGGCGGT
>NZ_JBFADC010000128.1:0-1074 GCF_040641195.1 Glycomyces sp. NPDC021274
GGGGCTAGTGCTTCTTCCCCCAGCCGAACGGTCCGCCGAAGATGCCGCCGTCGTTGTTGTTCCCGTTGTCGCCGCCCGCGGTGGTCAGGTTCACGGTGGTCGACGCGGGGTCACCCTGCGTCCCCGGCTGCGGGTCCTGGTTCGTGACCACGGCGTTGTCGTCCTGCGAACTGCCGTTGGGGAACTGGATGTTGTTGTAGCCGGCCTGCTGGAGGATCTGCTTGGCCTCCTTGACCTTCTTGCCCCGCACCTCCGGGACCTGCGCCTGCGCGGCCTTGCCGACCGTCAGCGTGACCGTGGACTTCTGCGCCACTTGCTGATTCCCGGTCGGGGACTGCGAGATGACCTTGCCGTTCTGCGCCGGGTCGGGCACGTTCTGATCGGTGCGGTTGACCGTGAAGCCCAGGTCCTCCAACTGCTTCTTCGCCGCGTTGAAGTCCTGGCCGGTGACGTCCGGCACGGTCGCCTTCGGCGCCGCCTTGGCCACCGTCAGCGTGATCTGGACGTCCTTGGTCGCCTGGGACTGCGCGTCGGGGCTCTGCTTCGTGACGATGTTAGGCGTCCGGTCGGACACCTCTTCCGCCTTGGTGACGTTCTGGAAGCCCTTTTTCTTGAGCTGGTTCACAGCGTCGTCGAACGGCATGCCCTGCACGTCCGGCACGGCCACCTTCACCGCACCCGAGCACATCGTCACGTGGACCGTGGCGCCCTTGTCGATCTTGGTGTCGGCCGCCGGGTCCTGCGCGGTGACCTGGCCCTTCTGGGCGTTGTCGCACTCCTTGCTGCCGTCCTTGACGACCTTGAAGGAGCTGTTGTCGCCGTAGGACTTCGCCTCCGCCAGCGACTTGCCCTCAAGGTTGGGCACCGTGATGGAGTTGCTCTTGTTCCCGCTGAACATCGCCTTGCCGATGAAGATCGCACCGACCAGGACCAGGACCGCGGCCAGCGCCAGCAGGATCGTGGAGACGTTGCTCTTCTTGCCGCCGCCCCGCCGCCGGTCGCCGCGCTCCTCGTAGCCGTAGCCCCCGTCGTCCGGGTTCATCGGCGGCAGCATCGACGTCTTCGGGCCGCCCG
>NZ_JBFADC010000129.1:0-1074 GCF_040641195.1 Glycomyces sp. NPDC021274
CACCTGGCCGTCTCCCTGTGGCAGGGCCTCGCCGGATAACTGCACTTTCCTCGGAAATGGGCCCTTATTAGGCTCGGGGCATGGCAGCCACGGCAGGATCGCGCCCGGACCCCCCGGACATCGGGAGGGATATCGGACGCCCGGACCCCATGGACGCCGCCACCGAGGCCACCCGTAGTCTCCGGGGGCTGTCGTCCGAGCTGACCGCGCGGGTGCCGCAGCTGCTGGAGGCGATGCGCACGGTCGGCGCCGGGCTGGACCTGCACATCACGCTGGACCGGATCGTGGAGACCGCCGCCGAGCTCGCCAATGCGCGCTACGCCGCGATCGGGATCATCGACGACGCCCGGGAGGGGCTGTCGGACTTCGTGACCTACGGCGTGACCGGGGAGCAGCACGAGCGCATCGGTGCGCTGCCCGACGGCCACAAGGGCCTGCTCGGCGCGCTGATCCACGACCCGAAGCCGGTGCGGCTGGCCAACCTGGCCAAGGATCCGCGCTCGGCCGGCTTCCCGCCGGGCCACCCGCCGATGCGGTCGTTCCTCGGGGTACCGATCCGGGTCCAGGGCGAGATCTTCGGGAATCTCTATCTGACCGAGAAACGCGGCGGCGAGTTCAGCGAAGAGGACCTGCACATGGTGCGGGTGCTGGCCACCGAGGCCGGTATCGCGATCGGCAACGCCCGGCTGTACGCGGCGACCCGGCAGCGGGAGCGCTGGATCGACGGGTCGGTGGCGGTGACCACCGAACTGCTCGCTGGCAGCGATGTCGACGACGCGCTCGCGGTGGTCGCGGAGCAGGCGAAGAAGCTGGCGGATTCGGCGGCCGGCATCGTGCTGCTGCCGGACGAGGACGGCGGGCTGGAGATCGTCGCGGTGTCGGCCGACGACCCGACCGGGATCATGGGGACCCAGATCCCGCGGGAGAGCCCGGTGGCCGAGCAACTCCTCGCCGGTGAGCCGGTCTTCGTGGACGACTCGGCCAGTGATCCGCGCATGATCACCCACCTCGCGCCGCGCTTCGGCCCGAGCATGATGCTGCCGCTCTAGAGCGGCGGCCGGGTTCTCGGCAGGC
>NZ_JBFADC010000130.1:0-1072 GCF_040641195.1 Glycomyces sp. NPDC021274
GAAGCTGCGGGTGGAGAACGCCACGACCGCCTGGACCAGCGACTACGCGCAGGGCCAGGAGATCAGCATTCCGCTGAAGAACATCGACGGCCGTTATGTCGCCGACGAGCGGACGCTGGACATGCTGGAGGCCGAGGGCCGGGTGGCCTTCCGCTACCTCACCGACGGCCCGACCGCCGACGGGTACGGAAACCCCAACGGTTCGCTCCGCGACATCGCCGGCATCACCAATGAGGCGGGCAATGTCGTCGGCCTGATGCCGCACCCCGAGCACGCCGTCGAGCCGCTCATCGGCACCGGCCGCACCGACGGCCTCGGGTTCTTCACCTCGATCCTGAAGAAGCTGGTCAACGCATGAGCCTCGACACCGTCAAGCACGCAGCCGAGACCCCGGAAACCGACCAGCCCTGGGCCGAACTCGGCCTCAAGCAGGACGAGTACGCGCGGATCCGGGAGATCCTCGGCCGGCGTCCGACCGGCGCCGAGCTGGCCATGTACTCGGTGATGTGGTCCGAGCACTGCTCCTACAAGAGCAGCAAGGTCCACCTGAAGCAGTTCGGCGAGAAGGCCCCCGAGAACGACGCGCTGCTCGTCGGCATCGGGGAGAACGCCGGCGTCGTGGACGTCGGCCAGGGCTATGCGGTCACCTTCAAGGTCGAGTCGCACAACCACCCCTCGTACATCGAGCCCTACCAGGGCGCGGCCACCGGCGTCGGCGGCATCGTCCGCGACATCCTGGCGATGGGCGCCCGGCCGGTCGCCGTGATGGACCCGCTGCGGTTCGGCGCCGCCGACCACCCCGACACCAAGCGCGTCCTGCCGGGCGTGGTCGCGGGCATCGGCGGCTACGGCAACTGCCTGGGCCTGCCCAACATCGGCGGCGAGGTCGTCTTCGACCCCTGCTACCAGGGCAACCCGCTGGTCAACGCCCTCTGCGTGGGCGTGATGAAGCACGAGGACATCCACCTGGCGAAGGCGTCCGGCGCCGGCAACAAGGTCATCCTCTACGGTGCCCGGACCGGCGGCGACGGCATCGGCGGCGTTTCGGTGCTGGCCTCCGAGACCTTCGACG
>NZ_JBFADC010000131.1:0-1072 GCF_040641195.1 Glycomyces sp. NPDC021274
GTTGAAGGTCGCGTCCGCGTTCAGCTGGTCCAGGTCGATGTAGAGGTTCTTGGCCTCCACCGGGTCCTTGCCACCGCCGGCCTGGAGCTTCATCGACACGTCGCCGAAGAGCGGGACGGGTACGACGACGGACTGGCACAGGTTACGGATCTTGGCGGTGCTGAACGCCGAGACCGCCACCGGGACGTTCGTGCCGTTCTTCTGGGCGTCGACCGCCCCATACTGCACGAAGCCGGTGCCGTCCAACCGGTCCGTGCTGACCTTGAACTGCTGGCCGGACACGCTGAACGACGCCGCCAGGGCACCCTGCGAGAGGGCGACGCCGATCGCGGCGGTGGCCGCGACACTCGGCACCATGACGACGGCGAACCGCTTCCATCTGGTCCCGCCACGAGTCAGGGACTCCATGACTTTCCTCCTTCTCGGACGTACATCTCCAGTACGCGCCGCCTCCGTTGAAGGCAGCCATACCTGGGATGGGAGAAGTGCTACGTCCTCGGGAAGGAGAGCGCCCGTCTCGGAGGCACAGCGTGTATCCGAATACCGGCGATCACCCCCGAGCGACAACCACTGGCCACGCTCTCGCGCAACCTCACCGGACAGGCCCTGCCCAAGGGCAGAGACCCCCCTGTCCGCGGTCGGCGCCACTGCCGCCGACCCACTCGGTGGGGACCCAAGTACCCCGCGGCTCCGACCGGATGCCGGGCTGCGGGAATGGACCGAGCGTGGCCGATCGTCGTCCATTCCCGCCCGGCGCACAAGGCCCTCGTTACTTGCGGGTAACGGGCCGATAACTACGCCGCGACGCACGGAGATCACCTGGGCACCCAGCGTCGTCCCTGATGACGCCCAAACAAGGGGCAATTCTGAACAGAATCCGGCAAATTGGCCGTCTGCTCTTACTCCAAGTAACAGCGGCCGCGTTTACCAAGTTTCGGTAAAGCGCGGCCGCTGCTCCGTTTACCGGACGTGTGTGCGGGAGTTGCCGCAGGACGGAACCGGACGGGACGGAAATGTGCGGGAAAAGACCCGGCACGAGGGGAAATTCGGCGCGGAGCGCCGTCCCCCGGAG
>NZ_JBFADC010000132.1:0-1058 GCF_040641195.1 Glycomyces sp. NPDC021274
GTACCGGGAGAGCAAGCACATCTACGAGAACCTGCGGCCCCAGCCCGTCCGCTGGTTCGCCGGCTGACCGGTACCCACCCGTCACGCCTCCGGCCCGGGGTCCAGGCCCCGGGCCCCAGCGCACTTCGCAGTAAGGAGCACCCCTCATGCCCGTGTACGACTACGTCGTCGTCGGTGGTGGAACCGCAGGTTCCGTCATCGCCTCCCGCCTCGCAGAGGACCCCGACATCACCGTCGCCGTCATCGAGGGCGGCCCCTCCGACATCGACCGCGAGGACGTCCTGACGCTGCGCAAGTGGCTCGGCCTGCTCGGCGGTGATCTGGACTACGAGTACACGACCACCGAGCAGCCCCGCGGCAACTCGCACATCCTGCACAGCCGCGCCAAGGTCCTCGGCGGCTGCTCGTCCCACAACACCCTGATCTCCTTCAAGCCGCTGCCGTCCGACTGGGACGAGTGGGAGGCGGCCGGCGCCACCGGTTGGGGCGCCGAGCAGATGGACCCCTACTACGGCAAGCTGCGCAACAACATCGTGCGGGTGGCCAAGAAGGACCAGAACCAGATCGCCACGGACTGGATCGAGGCCACCAAGACGGCGCTCGGCGTCCCTGAGGTCGTCGGCTTCAACGACGGGCCCTTCGAGGAGGGCGTCGGCTTCTTCGACCTCTCCTACCACCCGGAGAACAACAAGCGGTCCTCCGCCTCCGTCGCCTACCTCCACCCCCACATGGAGGCCGGCGACCGCCCCAACCTCACGCTGATGCTGGAGACCTGGGCGCACAAGCTGGAGCTGGACGGCACCAACGCCAAGGGCGTCCACGTCCGCACCAAGGACGGCGAGCAGGTCTACGTCGAGGCCGCCCGCGAGGTGCTGGTGTGCGCCGGCGCGGTGGACACCCCGCGGCTGCTGATGCACTCCGGCATCGGCCCGAAGGCGGACCTGGAGGCGCTGGGCATCGAGTGCGTCCTCGACCTGCCGGGCGTCGGGGAGAACCTGATCGACCACCCCGAGTCGGTCATCGTCTGGGAGACCAACGGGCCGATCCCCGGCAACTCC
>NZ_JBFADC010000133.1:0-1057 GCF_040641195.1 Glycomyces sp. NPDC021274
GAACGCTTTCCCTCTCGACTCCGCCTTTTCCATGGCCACCTCGGCCTCTCGCAGGTGCATCAGTGCATTGCTACGGTCGCCGATCTGCGCGGACGCATGTGCCTGCTGTCCGGCGAGGAAGGCCCGCATGCGTGGGCCGGCTTGCGGAGATGCGGCAGAGGCGGCGTCAGCGAGCCGCTTCGCCTGTCTGCCGTGCCGTAGATCAACGGCCTGAACGCTCATCCCCCGCAGCGTTGTGCAGTACGTCAGGTGGTCCTCGGCTGCTCCGGCGAGTTCCAACGCCTTGAGGTAATACTGTTGCGCAAGGCCGTGAACACCTTCATCCACGGCCATATACCCGGTCAGGTAGCACAAATCCGCGGCAGCCGACATCATCGCCTTGCGTACCGGCTCGGGGGCCGTGGCCCGTAGATAGGGGGCCACGGTATTGACCAAGAAGGCCGCGGCCATTGGGCGTGCGTGGCGTCCGCCGAACTGGTCGTCCAGTTCCGACACCCGCTCGGTCATGGCGATGACCATGTCGACCTCGGGCATGCCGATGCGCTGAGTCCGGCCGAATTGGACTTCTTCCATCCGGCCCACCACATCGGGCCAATTGGGCACGGTCAGCGCGACGGAGAAGAGACTCATGCCGAGGACGCTGCGGCGCGAGGGATCCACATCCCCCCGACCGAGGTCGACCAGCCCTTCGACCGTGCCCGCAGCGGCGTCCGAAGCGCCGGCAGGGGCTGGGAACCCAGCCTCGGCATGGGTGACCGGGCGTCCCAGCCTCCGGGCCAGGGCCTCCAGGATCAGCGGCCTGACCTCCTCCTTCGGCAGGTGCCCCTGACGCCACTGATGAGCCGATGGCTCGCGGTACTTGAGCGGGGTTCCTTTCTCGGTCCCGACGCGGTTCACGGCCTGGACGAACTGCCGCAGCGTCCAGCCGGTCTGCCGGTAAAGCCGTTCGAGGTGCCGGTTCGGTTCCCGAGCGCCCACTAGCCCTCAACTCCCCGGTGTGCACGAGCGCTTAAAGCTCTTAAAAGCCGCTGCCGGTGCAACGGTACCGCCGGCTGTA
>NZ_JBFADC010000134.1:0-1056 GCF_040641195.1 Glycomyces sp. NPDC021274
CCTGGTTGGTGAAGACCGCACCCATGATCGCGACGCCGAACGAGCCGCCGATCGTCCGGAACAGGGTCGCGGACGAGGAGCCGACGCCCATGTCCTTCATCTCGACGCTGTTCTGCGCGATCAGCATCGTGGTCTGCATCAGGAAGCCCATGCCGGCGCCGAGCACCGCCATGTAGAGGCCCGAGGTGAGGCGCGTGGTGCCGACGTCCATCAGGGCCAGCAGGCCCAGGCCGATGGTGATCAGGGCGCCGCCGCCGGTGACGAAGATCTTGTACCTGCCGGACTGGGTGGTGACCCGGCCCGCGATCAGCGACACCACCATCATCGCCAGCAGCATCGGCAGGAGCAGCAGGCCGGAGTTGGTCGCCGAGGCGCCCTGCACGGTCTGCTGGAACAGCGGCAGGAAGGTCATCGCGCCGAACATCACGAAGCCGACCAGGAAACCGACGACCGTGACGAGCGAGAAGTTGGCGTTCCGGAAGATCCGGAGCGGGATGACCGGGTCGCTGACCTTGCGCTCGACGAGGACGAAGGCGACCAGCGCGACGACGGCCAGGATGCCCAGGCCCACGATCTGCTTCGACAGCCAGTCGTACTCGGTGCCGCCCCAGGTGGTCAGCAGCACCAGCGAGGTGATGCCGATGGTCAGCAGGGCCGCGCCCGCGTAGTCGATCCGGGTCTGCGACCGCTTCTTCGGCAGGTGCAGCACCGCGGTGACCATGATCAGGGCGATCGCGCCGAGCGGCAGGTTGATGTAGAAGCTCCAACGCCAGCCGAGGTGGTCGGTGATGGTGCCGCCGACCAGCGGTCCGCCGATCATCGCGACGGCCATGACGCCGGCCATCATGCCCTGGAACTTGCCGCGCTCCCGCGGCGGGACCAGGTCGCCGATGATGGCCATGACGCCCACCATCAGACCGCCCGCGCCCAGGCCCTGCACGGCGCGGAAGCCGATCAGCTGGCCCATGTCCTGGGCCATGCCGGACAGCGCGGAGCCGATCAGGAAGATCACGATGGACGTCAGGAAGACGCCCTTCCGGCCGTACATGTCGCCGA
>NZ_JBFADC010000135.1:0-1052 GCF_040641195.1 Glycomyces sp. NPDC021274
GCCAACAACGGCGCCTGCCGCGTCACGGGGTCCTGCACCCGGGCCTGCGGCTCTTCCCGCGCCGTCCCGTCATAGGCGAACGTGAGCTGATCGACGGTCGAGTTCGCGTCCATGTTCACGTTCAGTGCGTGCTGCCGCTGCCCGAGCCGCTGCTCCGGCCCCCAGAAGGCCGTCGACCGCCCCGGCACGGGACCCGGCTCCAGATAGAACGTGTACCCGTTGGCCCGCGCCAGCTCGTTCACATACTGCAGATCCGTCCCCGTCTGGTAGTCGACCCGCACCTGCTCCCGCGGCGGCTGCGGAATCTGCTCCCTGATGATCCGCGCATCGATCCCGTAATCGGCGTACTTGGACAGGATCCGCTCGACTCGCTGCGAGGGCGCCAGATTCGGATAGCGGTCCGTCCGCTCCTCCAGATCCATCAACAGCGTCAGGTCCTCACCCGTCACCGTCAGCGTGCTCTGCCCGGGATGATTGCTGCTCCCCACCTCCTGCCGCACGATCACGCCGTCCAGCAACACCACCGGCGTCCCCTTGAGGGCAACGGTGACGATGACCCGGGTCTTCGGATCGAAGAACCCCTCCGGCAGCAACCGCTCGACGATCGCCCCCTTCTTCGTCAGGTCGAACGCCAGCTGAAACCCGCTCCGTTCACCGGCCGTACTGGTGATCTGCGCGGACAACAGCGCCTCCACCACCTCCTGCGGGACCAACCGCGCCGACTTCGGCCCCATGTACAGCGAGACGTGAATGGGCCCCCGCCCGACCGGCTCGTCCCCCTCAGCCATGCCGCACCCCCGGCCCGCCGCCGACACCCCCGGCGAACCCGCCCGGCAACGGCACGGCAATCTCCACCCCGGGCTCCGCTGTCAACTCCCGGGGTTCCAGCACCGGATTGGCATCCGCGATCCGCCACCACTGCCCCGGATCCCCGAAATACCGCTGCCCCAGCTGATCGGCCCGCTCCCCGCTGCCGACGACATGCGGCACGGCGTCCTCCGCGGCCTCCGCAAGCGACGGCAACAACCTCCGCTTGGCGTACCGCACTTCGG
>NZ_JBFADC010000136.1:0-1047 GCF_040641195.1 Glycomyces sp. NPDC021274
TCCGGGACACCCCGCCGCGGCCGGGCGCCTCAGGTGCCGGGAGCGGCCATGGTCTCGCTGGCCGGCGGCGGGGTCACGGTGACCTTGGTGCCGTAGTTCGAGTAAAAGACGGTGGAGTCCTGGGGCTGCTGGCCGTCCATCTGCTCACGCTTCTTCACGAGCGTGTTGTCCGGGCCGATCCACAGGTCGATGGTCTCCGTCGTCGCCCCGACCTTCTTGAGCTGCACCTCCAGCGCCTTCAGGTCGGCCTCGCTGAGGCTCTTGGACTGCATCTTGGCCATCTCGGCCACGGCGACCTTGCCGGTGTAGTGGGTCGCCTGAACGCCGCGGACGTCCTCCTTGCCGGCCTCCTGGACCTTGCCGGAGGCGATGAGCAGGTTCACCGACTTGACCGGGTCGTTGTTCTGCAGGGCGTCCTTCATCAGGGCGCCGGCGGCACCCTGCTTGGCCAGGGCTGCGTAGTCGTACTTGATCCAGCTCTTGCCGCCCATCGGCATGCCCATGTTCACGTACATCGCCTGGGGCGTGTACAGCGCCTTCATGGGCTTGCCGGTCGCCAACGGCCCACCGGTCGTGGTGATGTCGAGGGTCATGTTGGTCCCGTTCGACCAGTCCATCGCGCCCTTCATCGTGCGCGTGGTCGGACCCATCTTCTGCGTGCCGTCGATCTGCGCGGACTTCTTGTCGCCCGTCTGCTGCGACGCCGTCTTCAGCGAGGCCAGCGCGGCGTCCAGCGGGGACTTCGCCCCCGCCGCGTCGTTGCTGCCACCGCTGGCGCTGC
Organism: Glycomyces sp. NPDC021274; assembly: GCF_040641195.1. Classification (NCBI taxonomy): domain Bacteria; kingdom Bacillati; phylum Actinomycetota; class Actinomycetes; order Glycomycetales; family Glycomycetaceae; genus Glycomyces; species Glycomyces sp. NPDC021274. Next base: position 782 of record NZ_JBFADC010000136.1, read on the forward strand.
CACCGCCGGTGCCGTTGCTCTTGTCTCCACCGCTGTTGCAGGCGGTCAGACCGGCCATCATGACAACTCCCGCCGCGACAGCGGCGGCTATACGTGTGCTGCGCACGTGAGGCTCCCCCTTTGATCTCCTCTACGGACCTCGCAGGGGACTGTAGTGCAGGCCGCCGACAGCGCGCCTGGCGGCCCTGTTATGAACGCGTCAGGCCCCGCTCTCCGTACGGAAAGCGGGGCCTGACGTCACGCGTCACGCGCTATGAGGCATCGAT
>NZ_JBFADC010000137.1:0-1043 GCF_040641195.1 Glycomyces sp. NPDC021274
TGAGCTCACCACCGCCACCTTGTCGCCCCGGGAAGCGATCTATCAGGCGGCGCTCAACGCACTGGAGATGTTCGCGCCACCCGCGGTGGGCGCCGGATGGTCGCTGGACGAGGCGGTCTACCGCGCCCTGCTGAAGTGGTCGATGGCACAGCCTCCGGACCCTTCCGCCTGGGTGCACCTGTCCGACGACGACCTGGGGCACGGCGAGTGCGCCGGATTCAGCCGGTACATCCAGCGGACGGTCGTCCGCAGCCGCGGTGGGGAGCCATGGGAGTGGACCGGTACCCGGCTGCCGAACGGCATCCACCGGGTCACCGGTCGTACCGCCGGCCAGCCGGTCGTGCAGGGCGCGGGCGTCTGTTACGCGGAAGCGGTCTCCATGGCGCTGCTCAGGCTGGTCAACGACGACGGCGCCCTGGTTCCGCTCAACCCGCACTTCCTCACCTGGCCCGAGGTGTGGCGGCACATCGCCCGACCGGAGTGTGCCGAGGTCACCCCGCGAGCGGTTCCCTTCGCGCGCGGCAAGGTCCGACTGGTGGAGGTCATATGAGTGCCCAGCAGCAGGCCACCCCACCGGCTGCCGACCTGATCTCCGCCCTGTCTGCCGACGCCGGCGCACCGGAGCCGGCGGAGGTGCTCCTGGGGCCGCTGACCGACCCCACCCGGGTACACGCCGACGGAAGCGGGTCGGGGCGCGGCCTGGCGGTGTTGTTCTGGTGCGGCAGCGTCCACGTCCTGGTCTACGACCTGGCACACGAGCGCGACGGCGGCTGCCCGCGGTGCCTGGCTTGGTTCCTCAGCAGGAATGTGGACTCCGCCGAGCTGTCGTCCGAGGAGCTGTCCGGGAACGATTCCGTGGGGGCCGCACGCAGCCACGCGCTCTGGCAGCAGCTCGGTCCGGCCTTGCGCGCGACCGTCACCCGGCTCGCGGCCCTGCTCCTCCGGGCGCCCTCCGCCGGCGGCACGCTCGCCACGGTCGACCGGGCCGGCGGCACGGTGCGACACGGACAGGTACCTCCGAGAACGGGCTGCCCGGCCCGTCG
>NZ_JBFADC010000138.1:0-1035 GCF_040641195.1 Glycomyces sp. NPDC021274
CCAGATACAGCGAGGAGACGAGGAAGGACGCCTCGGCGGTGGCCGGCGGCACCCCGAGCAGCACCGCCTGGCCGTGCCGGTCCAGCAGGTCGATCGCCTGCCGGATCAGCCGGGTGCTGCCCACGCACTCGAAGGTGTGGTCGGCGCCGGTCGGCAGGATCTCCTTCACCGCCTTGACGGTGTCCGGCACCGCCGACGCGTCCACGAAGTGGGTGGCCCCGAACTGCCGCGCCGCCGCCTCCTTCGCGGGATTGGCGTCCACCGCCACGATCACCGACGCCCCCGCGATCCGTGCGCCCTGGAGCACGTTGAGGCCGATCCCGCCGGCCCCGATCACCACCACCGAGTCGCCGCGGTCCACCCGGGCGCGGTTCAGCACCGCGCCCACACCGGTCAGCACCCCGCACCCGATCAGCGCGGCCGAGGTCAGCGGGATCTCCTTCGGGATCTTGACCGCCTGCACCGCCTTGACGACCGTACGCTCCGCGAACGCCGAGTTCGAGGCGAAGTTGAACAGCTCCGTGCCACCGCGCCGGAACGGCTTCGCCGGCATCCCGATCGCCTTGCGGCACATCGTCGGCCGACCCCGGTCGCACTCCGCGCACGCCCCGCAGTTCGCCAGCGTCGACAGCGCCACGTGGTCACCGGGCACCACATGGCTCACTCCCGCCCCGACGGCCTCGACCACCCCCGCGCCCTCGTGCCCCAGCACCACCGGCACCGGAAACGGAATCGTCCCGTCGATCACCGACAGATCGCTGTGGCACAACCCGGCCGCCCGGATCCCCACCAGCACCTCGCCCGGCCCCGGATCCCGCACCTGGAGATCGTCCACGACCCGGGCCTGCTCACCGTCGAATATGACGCCCTTCATTCCCGCTCCACTCCGGGCATTCCCCGCTCCACTCTGGGCATTCCCCGCTCCACTCTGGGCAGGCCGAGCACCCGCTCGGCGATGATGTTGCGCTGGATCTCGTCCGAGCCGCCATAGATCGTGTCGGCCCGGGTGAACAGGAAAAGTCTTTGCAGCGCGTC
>NZ_JBFADC010000139.1:0-1031 GCF_040641195.1 Glycomyces sp. NPDC021274
CGGCACACCCACCGTGACCCGTTGCCACGGCACGGGCCCCGGCTCGGCGGCAGGCACGATCGGCGCTGTGGCAGCGCCGTCGCCGCTCGGTGAGGTCACTGTCCGACCTCGTCGATCGCCATGGTGAACTGATCCGGCTTGTTGATCACCAGCGTGGGGCTGCCCGTGCCGAGGGCGTGGCTCGATGCGACCAGGCTCGCGGTGAGCGCGTGGAAGAACTCGGCGACCGCCTGACCGATGTCGATCCCCGGCTTGGCAACGAAGGCGAATTCCTTGCGCGTTGCCACTTCGACCATGGTGGCGGCCTGGGCGTCGCCGATCCCGCAGGCGACGATGTTCGGCGCGGTCGGCGTCTGCGTTTTGTCGGTGAGCTGGACGTGTGGGCGGCGCCAGGCTCCGCCGTCGGTGGGCTGGCCGTCGCTGAGGAAGAACACCACCGGGCGGTGGACCTTGTAGCCCTCGCCGCGCAGCCACTGCACGTCGGACGGGATCCGGCCCAGCAGGTCGTCGAAGACCGCTTCGTAGTTGGTCAGACCCCGGATGGCGACCTGGGGCAGGCTGGTCTCGGTGCGCATGTCGGCCACCGCGAGGCGCACCTGCACGTCGTCGGAGAACCCCAGCACGGCCAGCCGCAACTTCGCCGCGATCATCGGCTGGGCCCGCAGCCCCTCACATAACGACACCAGACCCTCAGACAGATCCTGCCGGTAGGGGCCCATCGACCCCGACTCATCCGCCAGCACATAAGCCGGCAGTAATACGCCCTTCGTCTCCGCCATTGCGATCCGCCCCTCGATCCCTACCGCTGCGCGTACTCTGGCTCGTGCATGCCATGACGATGGGAGCCTGCCCACTGGTTCCGTATCTTCCCCCCAGGGAGGAGACGGACGGAAGCGACTCGGGAGAATCCCCATGGGATCACCTACCACCCGGGGAAGTGGACGCTGGCGAACCCGACCATTCCCGATACCAACAGGGGACGGCTCACCGTCCGCGGCGAGAAGGTGGACCTGGGCGCAGACATCCAGGGC
>NZ_JBFADC010000140.1:0-1030 GCF_040641195.1 Glycomyces sp. NPDC021274
ACCCTTGAAAGAGTGCGTAATAGCTCACTGGTCGAGTGGTTTTGCGCCGATAATGTAGCGGGGCTGAAGTGCACCGCCGAAGCCGTAGCAATGCCCAGCAGTTACGACTGCTGGGGTTGGGTAGGGGAGCGTCGTACATGGGGTGAAGCTCCGGGGTAACCCATGGGGTGGACTTTGTACGAGTGAGAATGCAGGCATGAGTAGCGAAACACAGGTGAGAATCCTGTGCGCCGATTGACTAAGGGTTCCAGGGGACGGCTGTTCCGCCCTGGGTTAGTCTGGGCCTAAGGCGAGGCCGAGAGGCGTAGTCGATGGATAACCGGTTGATATTCCGGTACCCGAGTACCGCGTATGAGTGATAGCGGTTGTGCTAACCGGCTGCAAGCCGGCGGGCGCTGACCTTCGGGTCGGTACTCGTCAGTGAGTGGTTGGGGTCCTTTCCGTGTGTAGCGTAGTGATGGAGTGACGCAGTGGGGTAGCTGTACCGTCTGGTGGATTAGGCGGGGTAAGGTGGTAGCCCGCATTCCCAGGTAAATCCGGGGGTGCCCAGTTAGGTCTGGAGGGTGAGCGCTGAAGCATAGCTCTTTTGAGTGAATTCGGTGATCCCGTGCTGTCGAGAAAAGCTTCTAGCGAGTGGTAGTCGGCCAGTACCCTAAACCGACACTGGTGGTCAGGTAGAGTATACTGAGGCGTTCGAGTGATGTGTGGTTAAGGAACTCGGCAAATTGCCTCCGTAACTTCGGGAGAAGGAGGGCCCTTTCTGGTGGTGCATGCGCACGGAAGCTGGAGGGGGTTGCAGAGGCCAGGGGGAAGCGACTGTTTACTAAAAACACAGGTCCATGCGAAGCCGTGAGGTGAGGTATATGGACTGACGCCTGCCCGGTGCTGGAACGTTAAGAGGATCCATCAAGCCGTAAGGCTGCAGTGGTGAATTGAAGCGCCAGTAAACGGCGGTGGTAACTATAACCATCCTAAGGTAGCGAAATTCCTTGTCGGGTAAGTTCCGACCTGCACGAATGGCGTAACGACT
>NZ_JBFADC010000141.1:0-1028 GCF_040641195.1 Glycomyces sp. NPDC021274
CGCCACCATCGCGGTCGGCGCCGTCTCGGTCGTTGCCACCGCGATCGGCATGTCCCTGATCGACCGGGTGGGCCGGCGCCCCATGCTCCTGTGGGGACTGTCCGGGATGACGGTGTCGCTGGTCCTGCTGGGGGCGGCGTTCCATCTGCCGCACTCCACCGCCGTCAGCTACCTGGTCCTCGGCCTGATGGTCCTGTACATGGGCTTCATGCAGGCGACCCTCAACACCGGCGTCTGGCTGCTGCTCGCCGAGATGTTCCCGCTGAAGGTGCGTGGACTGGCCATGGGCGCGGCGGTGTTCGTGATGTGGCTGGTCAACTTCGCGGTCGCGCTGGTCTTTCCGGCGCTGCTCGACGCGGTCGGCGCCGGGGTCACGTTCTGGCTCTTCAGCGCGATGTGCGTGCTCTCGCTGATCTTCTGCAAGCAGTACGCCCCGGAGACGAAGGGCCTGGCGCTGGAGGACCTGGAACAGGAACTGCGCAGGACAGCGCAAGGAGCCGCCCCAAAGAACGCCCCGGAAAGCACCCCAGAGAACGCCCCGCAAAGCACCCCGGGCGCATCCCGCTGAACCACCCGACCGGACGACAGCACGACAGCACGACAGCACGGCGGCACGGCGGCACGGCGGCACGGCGGCACGGCGGCACGGCATGAAGGGAACGGGAGGAACGAAGGGAGCGCTGAGGTAGCGGAAGTGACGGACAATCAGAATGAACGGAACTGACGGTTCTCGGGACACTTCCGGCCAATCCCTGCACCTTTCGGAACCACACTTCACCCTCCCCGCGTGCAAAGGGGTGCGCTCACATCCAACGCATCCAACGGGGGGAAGCAATGGAATTCGTGAAAGCCAACACAACGGGCTTCAAGGAAGCCACTGACGAAGCCACAAGCAAAGCCACCCGCAAAGCCGCAAGCGAAGCTGCGAGCGATGCCACGGGCGCCGCGACCGGCACGGGAGCCGTGCGGGGCGTCGGCCGGGCCCTCCGGCGTACGGGGACCCTCGCGGCAACTGCGGGGCTGCTGAC
>NZ_JBFADC010000142.1:0-1027 GCF_040641195.1 Glycomyces sp. NPDC021274
GAGCTGGTCGAGACCTCCCGGCTATGGGCGCGGGTGAACGCCCGGATCGAACCGGAGTGGATCGAGCCGCTGGCCCAGCATCTGGTGAAGCGGAACTACAGCGAGCCGCACTGGGAGCAGAAGATGGCCGCGGTGATGGCGTACGAGCGAGTGACGCTCTACGGCGTCCCGATCGTGGCCCAGCGCAAGGTCAACTACGGGCGGATCGACCCCGAGGTCTCCCGTGACCTGTTCATCCGGAACGCCCTGGTGGAGGGCGACTGGCGCACCCACCACCAGTTCTTCCATGACAACCGCAAACTCCTCGGCGAAGTCGAGGAGTTGGAGCACCGCGCCCGGCGCCGCGACATCCTCGTCGACGACGAGACGCTCTTCGACTTCTACGACCAGCGGATCCCGGCGGACGTGGTCTCCGGAGCGCACTTCGACTCCTGGTGGAAGAAGCAGCACCGGGAAGACCCGGACCTGCTGAACTTCGAGCACTCGATGCTCATCAACGAGTCCGCCGAGGCCGTCACCAAGGACGACTACCCGGACTCTTGGCGGCAGGGGAAGCTGAAGTTCAAGGTCACCTACCAGTTCGAGCCGGGCGCGGACGCGGACGGCGTGACCGTCCACATCCCGCTCCAGGTCCTCAACCAGGTCGCCTCCGAGGGCTTCGACTGGCAGATCCCGGGCCTGCGGGAGCAGTTGGTGACCGAGCTGATCCGTTCACTGCCCAAGCCGATCCGCCGCAACTACGTCCCGGCGCCGAACTTCGCCGCCCGTTTCCTGGACACCACCGTCCCCCTCCAGGGCGCCCTGACGACGTCGCTGGCCGCCGGGCTGCAGCGGATGGTGGGGGTACCGGTGGAGGCCGCGGACTTCGACCTCAGCAAGGTCCCGGACCACCTGAAGATCACCTTCCGGGTGTACGACGCTGCATCCAAGAGCGGCTCCGCCGCGGGCCGCCGCAAGCTCGCCGAGGCCAAGGACCTGGAGGCGCTGCGGCTCCAGCTGAAGCCGAAGACCCAGGCCGCCATCTCCC
>NZ_JBFADC010000143.1:0-1023 GCF_040641195.1 Glycomyces sp. NPDC021274
TGCGCAGCTCGCGCTTCGCCGAGGCCCGCCCCAAGGGCTGCGTCTTCGAGTACGTCTACCTCGCCCGCCCGGACACCGACATCGCCGGCCGCAACGTCTATCTCTCCCGGGTCGAGATGGGCCGCAAGCTGGCCGCCGAGGCGCCCGCCGACGCGGACCTGGTGATAGCGACCCCGGAGTCCGGCACCCCGGCCGCCGTCGGGTACGCCGAGGCCAGCGGCATCCCCTACGGCTCCGGCCTGGTCAAGAACTCCTACGTCGGCCGGACCTTCATCCAGCCCTCGCAGACCATCCGCCAGCTGGGCATCCGCCTCAAGCTCAACCCGCTCAAGGAAGTCATCCGCGGCAAGCGCCTGGTGGTCGTCGACGACTCGATCGTCCGCGGCAACACCCAGCGCGCGCTGGTCCGGATGCTGCGCGAGGCCGGCGCCGCCGAGGTCCACATCCGGATCTCGTCCCCGCCGATCAAGTGGCCGTGCTTCTTCGGCATCGACTTCGCCACCCGCGCGGAGCTGATCGCCAACGGGCTGAGCGTCGAGGAGATCGGCAAGTCGCTGGGCGCCGATTCGCTGGCGTACATCTCCATCGACGGCATGATCGAGGCGACCACGATCGACAAGCCGAAGCTGTGCCGCGCCTGCTTCGACGGCGAGTACCCGATGGAGCTGCCGGACCCGGAGCTGCTGGGGAAGCACCTTCTGGAGTCCGAGACCAAGGCCCCGGCCGCGTCCGACGTGGACGGCGTCCGGACGCTCACTGCGGGGGTCGGCGGCGCTGACGCACTGCGTCGCCCGTAGAGCTTGTACCCACCCAAACGAAAGTTCTCAGCCATGTCCGCTGAATCAACCGGTGCCAGCTACGCGAGCGCGGGTGTCGACATCGAAGCCGGCGACCGCGCCGTGGACCTCATGAAGAAGTGGGTGGCCAAGGCCACCCGCCCCGAGGTCGTCGGCGGTCTCGGCGGCTTCGCCGGTCTCTTCGACGCCTCCGCGCTCAAGCGCTACGAGCGTCCGCTAGATCGGA
>NZ_JBFADC010000144.1:0-1021 GCF_040641195.1 Glycomyces sp. NPDC021274
CCGCGGCCTCCTGCCGCAGCGTGACCCTGCCGTTCCCGGTCATCGACAACGACGAGCTGGCCAAGCTCGTCCACATCAACGCCGACGGCGACATGCCCGGCATGAAGGCCGTGACCCTCGCCGGCCTCTACCGGGTCTCCGGCGGCGGCGAGTCGCTGGCCGCTCGGATCGAGGAGATCTGCGCCGAGGCCGACGCCGCCATCGCCGACGGCGCCCGGCTGATCGTGCTCTCCGACCGGCACTCGGACGCCGAGCACGCGCCGATCCCGTCGCTGCTGCTGACCGCCGCGGTCCACCACCACCTCATCGCCACCCAGACCCGTACCCAGGTCGGGCTGCTGGTCGAGGCCGGCGACGTCCGCGAGGTGCACCACGTCGCGCTGCTGATCGGCTACGGCGCCGCCGCGGTCAACCCGTACCTGGCGATGGAGTCCGTCGAGGACCTCGTCCGCGCCGGCACCTTCCTGCCCGGCGTGGAGGCCGACACCGCCATCAAGAACCTGATCAAGGCGCTCGGCAAGGGCGTCCTGAAGGTGATGTCCAAGATGGGCATCTCCACCGTCGCCTCCTACCGCGGCGCGCAGGTCTTCGAGGCCGTCGGCCTGGACGACGCGTTCGTCGCGAAGTACTTCCAGGGCACCGCCACCAAGATCGGCGGCGCCGGCCTGGACGTCGTCGCCAAGGAGGTCGCGGCCCGGCACGCCAAGGCGTACCCGGCGTCCGGCATCGCCGCCACCCACCGCGCGCTGGAGATCGGCGGCGAGTACCAGTGGCGCCGCGAGGGCGAGCCGCACCTCTTCGACCCGGAGACCGTCTTCCGGCTCCAGCACTCCACCCGGGCGCGGCGCTACGACATCTTCAAGCAGTACACCGAACGGGTGAATGGGCAGGCGGAGCGGCTGATGACGCTGCGCGGTCTGTTCTCCTTCGCCGCGGACCGCCCGTCGATCCCCCTGGACGAGGTCGAGCCGGCCTCCGAGATCGTCAAGCGGTTCTCCACCGGCGCGATGTCCTACGGCTC
>NZ_JBFADC010000145.1:0-1019 GCF_040641195.1 Glycomyces sp. NPDC021274
GGGCAGGCGTACCACCGCCCTGGCCCACAGGCACCGAGTCGGTGCCTGGCACGAGTGAGCGGCAATCATGGCAACACTGCACGAGCGGAAGCACTACCGCGAGACGATCATGAAGGCTCTGTACGAGACCACGGAAGGCAATCGATTCCTCGGCGTCACCGGGGCGAACCTGCGCGACGATCTTCAGATCCCCGAGCAGGACCTGGCCGCCGCCTGCGCATACCTGGTGGGCGAAGGGCTGGTCACCGTCGACTGGGCACAGGGAAACACCCCCGTGATGGTCACGCTGACGCACCAGGGAATCCGGCTCCTGGAAGCCGAAGAGGAGGAACGGGGCTGACGCGACACGAAGGCCGCTTCCGGAAGCCGAGCCACCCCATTGCCACGTAATCGCCCTTATGCCGTAAAAGCGCCTCACGCATGGCATGAGAGGCGGGTCCGCGCACTCTCACGTGCAACGACCTGAAAGGGCGACCCCGGCGCGTATACGCCGGGGCCGTTGGCAACACGGATCGAGTGGCCGCCGCTGCCGACGTGCGATGCCTATTCGCGGGCAACCGCCTCAAACGGCTGGTCAGCCGTCCGCCATGCGTGAGCGATGCGTGAGCGGACGACGTGGCACGGACTGGCCGGCGGTGGACCCGACGTCGGCCAGTTGTCCTCCGGCCTGGCATGAGTGGACTGTGACCGACTGCGTAGGACCGTCGGTCACGTGTCCGTCGGGACTTTCAATCCAGCAGCCCGCCGCATTCGCGCGTGCACACCTCACCGCCGGCACCGACCCACTGCACCTCTCCGCACCCGAGCCAAGCCCGCACAAGTCACCTCAACCTCCACGCCATCGGGGGCCAGCCCCATCCCAGCCCTTTAGCGCGGTACACCAGGGTCAACAGCGGTCGAAACTGACCGCCTCCAACAAGGCCCCGCACCCAAATAGTCGCAGTTCAGAGCGCCGTTGCCCCCCCTAAGACCCTGTTGATTCCCAAGCTCAGAGCGCGGGTTCGATTCCCGTCACCCGC
>NZ_JBFADC010000146.1:0-1017 GCF_040641195.1 Glycomyces sp. NPDC021274
GGACAGGCTCCAGGGTCCGCGAGTGGTCTGGGTCATGGTTCCGGCCGGTGCCGCCACCCAGTCGACGATCGACGAGCTGGCCGAGCTGCTCTCGCCCGGTGACCTCGTCGTGGACGGCGGCAACTCCCGCTGGACCGAGGACGAGAAGCACGCCGAGGAACTGGCCGCCAAGGGCATCGGCTTCGTCGACTGCGGCGTCTCCGGTGGCGTCTGGGGCCTGGAGAACGGCTACGCCCTGATGTACGGCGGCGACAAGGAGCACGTCGCCAAGGTGCAGCCGATCTTCGACGCCCTCAAGCCCGAGGGCGAGTTCGGCTCCGTGCACGCCGGCAAGGTGGGCGCGGGCCACTTCGCGAAGATGGTCCACAACGGCATCGAGTACGCGATGATGCAGGCGTACGCCGAGGGCTGGGAGCTGCTGGAGAAGGTCGACTCCGTGGAGAACGTCCGCGAGGTCTTCCGCTCCTGGCAGGAGGGCACGGTCATCCGCTCCTGGCTGCTGGACCTCGCGGTCAACGCCCTCGACGAGGACGAGCACCTGAACAAGCTGCGCGGTTACGCCGAGGACTCCGGCGAGGGCCGCTGGACGGTCGAGGCCGCGATCGACAACGCCGTGCCGCTGCCGGCGATCACGGCGTCGCTCTTCGCGCGCTTCGCGTCCCGCCAGGACGACTCCCCGCAGATGAAGATGATCGCCGCGCTCCGCAACCAGTTCGGTGGCCACGCGGTCGAGACCAAGAAGTAAGCACAAACCAGTTCAGCAGCCGGGGGAGGTCGGCGCGTAGTCATGCACGTATCGCATCTGTCGCTTGCCGACTTCCGCTCGTACGCCCGGGTCGAGGTCGCGCTCGATCCGGGCGTCACGGCGTTCGTGGGCCCCAACGGGCAGGGCAAGACGAATCTGGTCGAGGCGGTCGGCTATCTCGCCACGCTCGGCAGTCACCGGGTCTCCTCGGACGCGCCGCTGGTGCGGATGGGCGCGGACCGGGCGATCATCCGGGCCGCGGTCGTCCAGGG
>NZ_JBFADC010000147.1:0-1012 GCF_040641195.1 Glycomyces sp. NPDC021274
CCTTGTCCGCGTCGATGCGGCCGAGCGCCATGGAGAAGCCGCGCTCGTCGTCGGTGTCGCGCCAGGCGTCGGCGGCCTTCTGTACCCGCTCCAGCTCCTCCGGCTCCAGGTCGCGCACCCGGCGCACCCGAGTGGTGTACCCGTTGCGCTCGATGCGCTTGACCATCTGCCGCACGTTGCGCATCGACCGGCCGGACAGGGTGAAGTCGGCGACGTCCACGATCGCCTCGTCGCCCAGCTCCAGCGCGTCCATCCCGGTCTCCCGGGTCCAAACCTGGCCGCCGGTCTCGCTGCAACCGTGCACCGCGGGGGTCCAGGAGTGCGCCCGCGCCTCCTCCATGAAGCGCTCGATGGCGCCCGGCCACGCCTCGACGTCCCCTATCGGGTCGCCGCTGGCGAGCATCACCCCGGAGATCACCCGGTAGCAGACCGCGGCCTTGCCGGACGGCGAGAACACCGCGCCCTTGTCCCGGCGCAGCGCGAAGTAGCCCAGCGAGTCCCGCCCGCCGTGCTTGGCCAGCAGCTCCCGCAGCCGCTGCTCGTCCTCGTCCGTCAGCCGGGCCGCGGGGTGCTCGGGCCGGAAGGCGAGGTACGCGGTGGTGGCCACGGTCAGCAGGCCCAGCGCACCGAGCGAGTAGCCCACGGTGTAGTCCACGCCGTGGGTGTAGGCGACCGGCCCCTCGAAGCCGAAGAGCCCCCACAGCACGTGCTCGGCGCGCGCACCGAACGACGGCGAGCCGACGATCTTGTGCGGGTGGGAGCTGACGATCACCATCCCGAGGGCGAAGCTGACCCCACCGAGGACGACGAAGTTGGCCACCGCCCGCCAGCGGCTGCGCGGGTCCGGCAGCGCCGCGAACTCCCGCCGGTGCCGGATCAGGAACCCCAGCAGCAACAACGACAGCACGGCCCCGAAGATCGAGTGCCGGTACACCACCTGGGCGGCGATCCCCACCGGCAGCAGCGCCACCGCCGCCACCCAGGCCCGCCGCTTGCGCCGCTTGAGCCCGTG
>NZ_JBFADC010000148.1:0-1012 GCF_040641195.1 Glycomyces sp. NPDC021274
GGCAACTCCGGGTGCAGAGTTGGCTCCCCGCCCGTGAAGTGAACCTCGGTCGTCGGGAGGCTGCCGCGCACTGCCGCCAGGGCCAAGGCAAAGTCGGAATCGGCCTTGATCCGCTCCGGCAGGAAGCTTGCACTGTTCGTTGAGAGGTAGATCGAGACCCGACCGGAGCGGCCGGCCGTCCCGCTGAACTGGGCGGCCTCGCGGCCGAGGTTGTCCGTCGTGACCGGGGTGCCTTCGTTGTGACAGAAGGTGCAGGCGAGTCCGCAGGCATCAATGATCTTGACGCGCAGGGTCCGGTCCGGCACTACCGTGATCGGTAAGGCGTTCGTGTCAGTGTCGGTCATAGCCGCCTCCTAGCCGGCGGGGCCTGGTGACCCCGCCGACGTGCAGTAGAGAGGTCTAGGCGAATCGGAGTTCGCTGATCGAGTCGAGGTCGATTCCGTACCGCGCGAACACCTTCGTCGTGTTCTCGCTGGTCAGGTCGGATCGAGGGATGGAGAGGCATTCGGCGGTCGCCCACACCTGTTCCTCGGTGTCGCCCTCGATCTCCAGATAGGGCGGGATACGCGGCCATTCGTCGATCTCCAGCCGCCCACCGTCCAACAGCCAGGACGAGCGCCGGTTCTCCTGGTAGCTGCGGTGCGTGAGCCCCATGAGCCCGAGCAGCGCGTGCGTGTCCTCGAACGAGCCGACCGTTGTCTCGGTCTCCCGGGTGCCGTCGATCGCGTCCGAGCTGATCGTCTTCACGCACAGGGTCACTGCGCCGCCGGAGTCCCGCAGGCGCACCCAGCGCCCGCTCACCGCGGGGACCGTGTCGTACACGTAGCGGCGCATAAGTCGCTCGCCCTGGAAGCTTCCGCCAGCCACCTTGATGCGCTCGGCCATGGCATCCGGATCGATCCCCAGCACCTTCGCTTCGTACTCGATGGTGTGCATGTATCTCCTTTTCGTATGCCGCGTGTTGTGCGTCAGAGCACGAGCCTGCCGGTAGGGCGCTTACGCGTTGCGGTCG
>NZ_JBFADC010000149.1:0-1009 GCF_040641195.1 Glycomyces sp. NPDC021274
CGCGCCGGTCGCCAGCGCCCGCCCCACCCGCCAGACGCCCTTGAGGTCGTCGGTCGCGGTCCGCACCAGGTGCACGGTGCTGTCGGGGTCGTCCACCCAGTCCACCGGCACCTCGTGGATGCGCAGTCCGGCGCGCTCGGCCAGCACCAGCATCTCGGTGTCGAAGAACCAGCCGGTGTCCTCGATCAGCGGCAGCAACCGGCTCGCGACATCGCCGCGGATCGCCTTGAAGCCGCACTGCGCGTCGGAGAAGCGCGCGGCGAGCGAGCCCCGCAGGATGAGGTTGTAGCTTCGGGAGATGAACTCGCGCTTGGGCCCGCGGACCACCCGGGCGCTCCGGCTGAGCCGAGACCCGATCGCCAGGTCCGAATGCCCGGAGATCAGGGGCGCCACCAGCGGCAACAGCGCATTGAGGTCAGTGGACAGATCGACGTCCATATAGGCCAGCACCGGCGCCTCGGACAGCGACCACACCGTGCGCAGCGCCCGCCCGCGCCCCTTCTGCTCCAGCCGCACGGCGGTGACATGGTCCATCCCGTCGTCCAGCCGGGCGGCGATCCGGGGCGTGTCGTCGGTGCTCGCGTTGTCCGCGATGGTGATCCGGAACCCGTAGGGGAAGGTGCGGGTCAGGTGGTCGTGCAGCCGACGCACACAGGACTCCAGGTCCTTCTCCTCGTTGTAGACGGGGATCACGACATCGAGGACGGTCTCGATCTGGCCGAGGCGCAGATGCTCACGTGGTGGCAGGGAACCCAGCGGCGTCGAGGTCGGGGTCGGCGGAGGCGTCGTCATGCCCACGACGTTCGCCAACCGGCCTGTCACGGCCGTGTGGTGAAGCTGTGGGCCGCCTGTGAGTCGGTACAGGCGGGCGGACCCGGCCCCCCGTGCCCGCCCCGGCTACCGGCGCCCCGCCACCGGCAGCGTCACCGTGAACACCGTCCGCCCCGGCCCGCTCGCCACCGCGACCGTCCCGCCGTGCGCGGCCACCACCGCCTCCACGATGGCCAGC
>NZ_JBFADC010000150.1:0-1008 GCF_040641195.1 Glycomyces sp. NPDC021274
ACCGCATCTTCGAGCGGTTCTACCGCGTGGACCCGGCGCGCTCGCGCGCCACCGGCGGGACCGGCCTCGGCCTCGCCATCGTCAAACACGTGGCCGCCTCGCACGGCGGGGAGGTCACGGTGTGGAGCGCTGAGGGACAGGGCTCCACCTTCACCTTGCGTCTCCCGGAAGCCGGGGCCGTCCGCGACCGCGAGCGGCCCTCGGACCTGACTGCGGAGGGCCTCGACGACGAGGACCGCCCGTACGAGACCTTCAACGATCCGCTCCCAGCTCACCCAGCCCCGGAGGTCCTTCCGTGACCCGAGTGCTTGTCGTCGAGGACGAGGAATCGTTCAGCGACGCACTGTCGTACATGCTTCGCAAGGAGGGCTTCGAGGTCGCCGTGGCGGCCACCGGCCCCGACGGCCTGGACGAGTTCGAGCGCAACGGCGCCGACCTCGTCCTGCTGGACCTGATGCTGCCGGGCCTGCCCGGCACCGAGGTCTGCCGCCAGCTGCGCGGCCGCTCCAACGTCCCCGTCATCATGGTGACCGCCAAGGACAGTGAGATCGACAAGGTCGTCGGTCTCGAAATAGGGGCCGACGACTACGTCACCAAGCCCTTCTCCTCCCGGGAACTGGTCGCCCGGATCCGCGCCGTGCTCCGCCGCCGCGGTGAGCCGGAGGAGGTCGCCCCGCAGGCCCTGGAGGCCGGCCCGGTCCGGATGGACGTGGACCGCCACGTCGTCACGGTCTCCGGCGGCAAGGTGGACCTGCCGCTCAAGGAGTTCGACCTGCTGGAGATGCTGCTGCGCAACGCCGGCCGGGTGCTGACCCGGATGCAGCTGATCGACCGCGTCTGGGGTGCCGACTACGTGGGCGACACCAAGACCCTCGACGTCCACGTGAAGCGACTGCGCGCCAAGATCGAGCCCGACCCGGGCGCCCCGCGCTATCTGGTGACGGTCCGCGGTCTGGGCTACAAGTTCGAGCCGTAGGCCGCCGCCCGCGAGCGATGTGCGTGAAGGGG
>NZ_JBFADC010000151.1:0-1001 GCF_040641195.1 Glycomyces sp. NPDC021274
ACCTCCTGCTGACGGCTCTCGGCGCGCTTGGAGCCGCCGGACTGCATCAGCTGGAGGTAGTCGATGACGACCAGCTTCAGCTCGTTCCGCTGCTTCAGCCGCCGGCATTTGGCGCGGATCTCCATCATCGAGAGGTTCGGCGAATCGTCGATGTAGAGCGGGGCCGCCGAGACGTCCGGCATGCGGCGCGCCAGCCGCGTCCAGTCGTCGTCGGTCATGCTGCCGGAACGCATGTGGTGCAGCGCCACCCGCGCCTCCGCGGACAGCAGACGCATCGCGATCTCGTTGCGCCCCATTTCGAGCGAGAAGATCACGCTCGGCAGGTTGTTCTTGATCGAGCAGGCCCGCGCGAAGTCCAGCGCGAGCGTCGACTTACCCATGGCCGGACGGGCCGCGATCACGATCATCTGGCCCGGATGCAGACCGTTGGTCAGCGCGTCGAGATCGGTGAACCCGGTCGGCACGCCCGTCATCTGGCCCTGCCGCGAGCCGATCGCCTCGATCTCGTCGAGCGCGCCCTCCATGATGTCGCCGAGCGGCAGATAGTCCTCGCTGGTCCGCTGCTCGGTGACGGCGTAGATCTCCGCCTGGGCCTTGTTGACGATCTCGTCGACGTCGCCGTCGGCGGCGTATCCCATCTGCGTGATCCGGGTGCCGGCCTCGACGAGGCGGCGGAGCACGGCCCGCTCGTGGACGATCTCGGCGTAGTACTCGGCGTTGGCCGCCGTCGGTACGGACTGGACCAGGGTGTGCAGATACGAGGCGCCGCCGACTCGGGCGATCTCACCGCGCTTGGTGAGCTCAGCCGCGATGGTGATCGGGTCGGCCGGCTCGCCCTTGGCGTAGAGGTCGAGGATCGCCTGGAAGACCAGCTCGTGGGCGGGACGGTAGAAGTCCTCGCCCTTGAGGACCTCGACGACGTCCGCGATGGCGTCCTTGGACAGCAGCATGCCGCCGAGCACGGACTGCTCGGCGTCGAGGTCCTGCGGCGGGACCCGTTC
>NZ_JBFADC010000152.1:0-1001 GCF_040641195.1 Glycomyces sp. NPDC021274
GCTTCGACATCCCCAACGAATTCGTCGTGGGTTACGGCCTGGACTTTGCGGAGAAGTACCGCAATCTGCCGTTCGTCGGTACTCTCTCGCCCCACGTGTACGGCGGCTGAGAGCAACCCCGCGTCTCCCGGCCGCCGCGTCGGACGGGGACCCGGATGGCCCGTGGCGAGCGTCGGGAACCCTTCGGGGATTCCCGCCGTTGGAGCAGGAAGAGGGGAATCCCGGGCTTCATTGTTCCGCACCGGCACGGGCGCCGGGTGACAATGCTGGGGTACCGTCCGAAGGCAGTCGGTTTTCGGGCCAGTAATACACACCGTACGCACGACCAGCCCTCCAGAGGGCGTTGTGCCTCACTGTGGCAGGAGGGACGGGGCCTTAGGTGGCTCCGTGTGGATGGACGTGAAGCGATACTTCCGTGGGCCGGTCATGTGGATCGTGCTGGCCGTCCTCGCCGTGGTCGTGTTGATGCAGGTCGTCGGCTCGTCCGGCGGCTATAAGACGGTGGACACCGGTCAGGTCGTCAAGGCGATCGCTGACAACAAGGTGAAGTCCGCCGAGCTGACCACCGGCGACGAGAACAAGATCAAGATCGAGCTGTCTGGCGACAACAAGATCGCCGGCTCCAACAAGATTCAGGCCAGCTACATCGGCGACCAGGGCGTTGACCTGGCGAAGAACCTGCAGGCCAAGTACCAGACGGGCGAGATCAAGGACGGCTACACCGTCTCCCCGTCGAAGCAGAACCCGTTCGTCAGCGTGATCATCACGCTGCTCCCCTTCATCCTCATCCCGGTCATCTTCCTGATCCTGATGAACCAGATGCAGGGCGGCGGGTCCAGGGTGATGAACTTCGGCAAGTCGAAGGCGAAGCTGATCACCAAGGACACCCCCAAGACGACCTTCGCGGACGTCGCGGGTGCCGATGAGGCCGTCGAGGAGCTCCACGAGATCAAGGAGTTCCTCCAGGAGCCGGCGAAGTTCCAGGCCGTCGGCGCCAAGTT
>NZ_JBFADC010000153.1:0-1001 GCF_040641195.1 Glycomyces sp. NPDC021274
CCTCGGCCGGCAGGGCTTCCCAGTTGTAGACCAGCTGGGCCTCGCCGACCTGCTCGCCCATACGGTCACCGACCATGTGGACGCCGACCACGGCACCGTCCTTGACCTGGACGAGCTTGATCTCGCCCGCGGTCTTGAGGATCTTGCTCTTGCCGTTGCCCGCAAGGTTGTACTTCAGGGCCACGACCTTGTCCGCGCCGTACAGCTCCTTGGCCTTGGCCTCGGTGATGCCCACCGAGGCGACCTCGGGGTGGCAGTACGTGACGCGCGGGACGCCGTCGTAGTCGATCGGGACGACCTTCTGGCCGGCCAGTCGCTCCGCCACCAGCATGCCCTCGGCGAAGCCGACGTGCGCGAGCTGGAGGGTCGGGACGAGGTCACCGACGGCCGAGATGGTCGGGACGTTGGTCTGCATGTACTCGTCGACCAGGACGTAGCCGCGGTCCATCGCGACGCCCTGCTCCTCGTAGCCCAGACCGGCGGAGACCGGGCCGCGGCCGATGGCGACCAGCAGCACCTCGGCCTCGAAGGTCTTGCCGTCGGCGAGGGTGACCTTGACGCCGTCGGCGGTGTACTCGGCCTTGTCGAAGAAGGTGCCGAGGTTGAACTTGATGCCCCGCTTGCGGAAGGCCCGCTCCAGCAGCTTGGAGCTGTTCTCGTCCTCGACCGGGACGAGGTGCTTGAGGCCCTCGATGACGGTGACGTCGGTGCCGAAGGACTTCCACGCCGAGGCGAACTCGACGCCGATCACGCCGCCGCCCAGGATGATCGCCGACTTCGGGACGCGGTCGAGCGTGAGCGCGTGGTCCGAGGAGATGATGCGGTTGCCGTCGATCTCCAGGCCCGGCAGGGACTTCGGCACGGAGCCGGTCGCCAGCAGGACGTGGCGGCCCTGGACGCGCTGGCCACCCACGTCGACGGAGGTCGGGGAGGACAGCCGGCCCTCGCCCTCGATGTAGGTCACCTTGCGGGAGGCGACCAGACCCTGCAGGCCCTTGTAG